>NZ_JBFPKI010000014.1:0-280052 GCF_040948675.1 Paraburkholderia sp. BR14312 | reverse complement strand
GAACGCACCTGATCAAAAAGTGGCCTGATGTCGAACACCCGCAGTACAATCTAAGCACTACGCAGCACCTCCCTCCTGGCCTGTTCGACTTCACCGAAACGGGCGTTCAGCTTCCCCGAAATACGCATTCTGCGTATCGGCCATCTTCTCCACGCCATAGATGCTGATGGCACGCGCGGGGTTTTCATTGTGCCGCTTCACGAATTCGGCGGAATGGACGAACATGCCGCCGGAGCCGCAGGCGGGATCGAGGATGCGGCCATGAAAAGGCTCGATCACCTCGACGATCAGCTTCACTATGCTAGCGGGCGTGAAATACTCGCCACCCTTCTGCATGAAGGCGGAGGCGAACTCACCCATGAAATATTCGAAGATCAGGCCGTAGGCGTCACCGTCAATCGCGAGCGGTTGCAGCAGCCGCAGCAGTTCGCGCAGCACAGAATTGGGCAGAGAGCCGTAGCCCTGCGGCAGCACACCCGAGAGATCGGGATTGTGCTCGGCGATGGCCTTCATCGCCTCGTTCAACGCCTCGGCCAAATTCTCTGACTCCGGCAGGCCAAGCAGATAGGAAAAGCGTGCATGCGGTGGCAGGAAGATCGCGCCTTTCGCATGGTAATCCGGCGGCGTGGGATTGCCGAGGCGGCCGCCGCGCGGGAGCTTGGCATCGACGAAATCGAACCGCGCCTCCATCTGCCGCAGAGCAATCAGTGCCAATACTGGCTGCGCATACTGATCCGGCCGCAGCTCGGTATTGGTCCAGAGCTGGTTCGCTGTGGCGAACAGGCGCCGAGAAAGGTCCTGAAGATCGACTGCCATTGTTTCCCCCGGGTGGTCATACGCCACCTAATAAGCTAATTCCGGCGGACGCGCACAGAATTGTATCAATGCCGCGCATGATACTGGGTCGCTCCATTGCATCGCGCGAAGGACCTGGCCCTGCTGATTGGTCGCCCATGCATCCGCGGACGTCTGTGAGCTACTCATAAAGCATCAACCGCTGTGTGCAGTGGTAGCGAAATCCCATCCGTCGGCGGGGAACGACACTATGCGCTTGCGGGACTGCTCGAACTATCAGGCCGCCGTACCCAGCCCGTCGCTTGCGATACAGACGTTGCTGGACGACGCGATCTCGAGGACCATGGTTTAGCGCCGACGCGCGAGCTGATTGCGCTGCTCAGCCTTTTTTCCGCTCATCTCCCGCTGCACCTGCGCGTGCGGCACATTCGGGCGCGGATCGTCCAGTGCCTCCTGCACTTGTTCGCGGAACCACGTGTCGTACGCGCCCCGGGGGGCGCTTCCTTGGGTGCGACCGACGTTCAATTTCCATCGGTTACCTCTTCAGCCAATCTTGTGAATAAGCGCCGGGCGAGATTTGGCTTCGTGCTCAAGTGGCACGTGTACGAACTCGAAAAGACTGATTCCAGCTTCGCTGGCATGTTGCTGGCACCACGTGCGCTGCCGTGGATGAACCCGCAACACGTAGCGTCCTGCTGACTCCCCTGGTCATCCGCGACCGGGGCAGGTCTAGTCCTCATTCGTGTCGCTTGCGCGACGCGGATTATTGGATGGGCTCGGAGCGGCTTTAAGAGCTTGAACTCGGAACGGGGCGTTTGAGAATCCGGTCTATTTCCGCTTCCACCACGACTGTTTCTCACCCGACGCCTCCGAACCCGGCGGCGGCTCATCACCGGATTGGGTCGTCTTGTTGATCGCCTTAAGGTCGGCGGACCGTATCTGCTCGGATAGTGCGATTGGCGGAGTCGAGCCGTGCTGCGGTGCTTTTATGTTTGCACCACATGCCATGCGTCCCGTACAGCCCCCGACATGGGGCAGGTAGGCGTTCGGCAGGACCGGTGTATGCAATCTCTATTAGAAATTGCAAGAGCACGATTAAATGAGGCCCTGGAAAATATCCTTGCAGCCATCCCAAACGCCTTTTGCGCTTTCTATTGTTGGAAGAATCTTGTCGAAATGACTTATAACGAAACCAACCAGTGATGTGTTTCTCTCCTCTACCGGTTTGCTCGTTTCTTCTGTCAGAAGTTTAAGGTTATGAAGTAGATCGGTTTTTTCCTTATCGTTTGCGTCGCATGAAGAAAGTGCGCGGGATAGCGTCGAGCACGCTTCTGCCAATTCCACATCGCCTTTGCTTTTCATGGTATTAACGTTGACGGATATTTTAGATATGCTATCAACCACCCCGCCTGCGTTAAGTACGCCGATCTGGCTGCCTTCTACATTTACATTAATCACGGTAACATTCTCCACATATATATTTGGTGACAGTGTCTCCGGTTTTTCGCGGACCAACGGCTCGGCGAGCGTGTGAGTAATGACGAGCGAACGCTTGCTGGGCCTGGAGCAGCCAGCCCTGAGCGACTCCTGAGATAAAGACCTTTTCCGCATCATCGCCGTGCCATTAAAAAAAACCCCGCGAGCGGGGTTTGGTATCAGTAACTTAATTACTGGGAAGCGTATTTACTTGCATGAAGAAGAGCCGGCATCTGAAGTTCCCGGTAGGACTTCTCGTCATCGCTCACAGAAGCAATAGTTCTACCGCGAGTGCTTTCCCTCACCGCCCACTCCAGCAGCGTGAGTGCGTTGTTGAAAAGATCTTTCCGAGTTTCGATCCCACAAGTTTTCATTAACTGTTGCAATTCGGCAAGTCTGTCCTCGGGGACGTCGAATTGCACGCGTTGCAGTTTTGCATTCATCTCTCTGATTCGCCAATAAATCTGGCGCCTCCAGTAGCGTAGGGCTCTATCCTGGCAGGCAATAGAACCCTCCTAAATCTCAAGCTGGCTCGACCGGAGCGTCGCAACCAGGCGGTATCTCAGGCGCGCTGCCCTCCATGGCATCCAAGATAAATTCCTTGATAACCAGCGTTTCTGCAGGCTCCCGGAACGGAGGAAGAGGTTTTGGATCGAGGGAATCCATGTCTGGTTCTCCATGGAGGAGGGTTGGATCGAATAATCGGGTCGAGGCTCATGATTGTTTCCTTGGGATGGTGAGTGCTGAGACAGCGGGGATAAATCCTTTAATGAGTAATCTAGGAGTGTTTTTAGAGTAAGTCAAGGAGGTTTTGCGAATTCTGACTTTGGAGTCATATATGTGATAATGTCCTTTATCACACAAATAGGAGAGCCCCATGGTCACCCGCCGTACCGCCGCTGAACAATCTGTTGCACCGAAGCTGCAGCTCACTCCCGCCGCGATCGAGCGTGGCATTGCGCGGCTAGGCGAGCGGATTGACGAACTGAACGCGTTCAACGTCGCAAGCGTTCCGAGTGGGAATTCCCCGGAACTCACGGCATTGTCAGCGAGCATCAAGGACACGCTCGAGCGCTGCTTTGGCGAGAACACGTCTGCATACAGGCGCTTCCAGCCGGCGGCGAACCTGCAACTTCGCCCGGTGGTCTTCGGCGGCGACTATCCCCAACGGCATCACTATCAGGACGGCGCTCGTGAAAACATCGCACAGGCGATCTTGCTTCTACAGGAGGCGCAGCGTGCGCTAAGAGAGGATCTGGCGGACGCGCAGCACGAGGCAGCAGCCTTGCCTGCGCCTACGGTCACAGAACATAAGCCTAGCAATCGGCGCGTGTTTGTCGTTCATGGTCACGATGAGGGGGCTCGGGAGACTGTTGCCCGGTTCCTCGAAAAGGTCGACTTCAAACCAATTATCCTGCACGAACAGGCGAATCAGGGGCGTACCGTTATTGAAAAGATCGAAGCGCACGGGGACGTTGATTTCGCGATAGTGCTACTCACACCCGATGACGAGGGGTGTGTGAAGGGCGGCCAACCCAAGCCCCGTGCGCGGCAGAACGTGCTGCTCGAGCTGGGTTATTTCATCGGGCGTCTTGGTCGCAACAGGGTATGTGCGCTCAAGCGTGGTGACCCCGAGATTCCAAGTGACTATCTTGGCGTTGTGTGGGAGGCGATGGATGCCGGCGGTAACTGGAAGAGCGCCTTGTGCAGGGAGCTCGACGCAGCTGGGCATGAAATCGACTGGAAGAAGGCCATGCAGGCATGAGCCAGCTCGCTCGGGTTGACGCCATTTCAACTCCGGCGCTCGTCCTCGCGGCGGGCGAACGGGCTGGCGTGCGCTTCCTTGAGTTCTTCGCCTCGGCGATCCGCAATCCGCACACGCGCCGCGCCTATGCGCGCGCGGCAGCCGACTTCCTCGTCTGGTGCGCGGGCGCCGGCGTGACCTCGATCACGGCGGTGCAGCCGCTGCATGTGGCCGCGTGGATCGAGCTGCAGGCGGTTACGCACGCGGCGCCGACCGTCAAGCAGCGCCTCGCGGCGATCCGCCATCTGTTCGACTGGCTTTTCACGGGTCAGGTCGTGCCGGTGAACCCGGCCGCCTCGGTGCGCGGGCCCAGTCACATCATGAAAAAAGGCAAAACGCCGGTGCTCGATCCCGCCGAGGCGCGGCAGCTGCTCGACAGCATCGATGTGAGCACACCGATCGGCCTGCGCGACCGCGCGCTGATTGCGCTGATGGTGTTTTCGTTCGCGCGGATCGGTGCTGCGCTCGCGATGCGCGTCGACGACGTCTATGTGCAGAACCGGCGTCTGTGGATACGACTGCGCGAAAAAGGCGGCGAGGCGCACGCGATGCCCTGTCATCACACGCTCGAAGCTTGGTTACACGCCTACATCGATGGAACGGGGATCGCGGCCGAGCCGAAGGAGCCGCTCTTCCGCACGATCGCGCGTGGCACCGGGCAGCTGAGCGCCACGCCCCTGCCACAGGCGAACGCGTACGCGATGGTGAGGCGGCGTGCGCTCGCGGCCGGCATCGCCACGAAGATCGGTAATCACACGTTCCGCGCGACCGGTATCACCGCTTACCTAAAAAACGGTGGCACGCTCGAGAACGCCGCGGCAATGGCCAATCACGCCTCGACGCGCACCACGCAGCTCTATGACCGACGGCGCGACGACGTTAGCCTCGACGAAATCGAGCGGATACGCATCTAGTCGCTTCAGAAGCTAAAGATCCTTGATCTTCAAGAGATTTTTTACATCTCTAGACTAGGAGCTAACTTGGTCACCAACGGGAATAGCAGGCACGTTCTCTTGAGGCTCCCAGTACCGAAGCCGCGATGGCACTTTCTTACGCTGCTTCAACCTGTACCAAGCCGATAGCGCCGTCCATTCCCCTATCGTCATAAGCAGCATGGCAGACCAGTATTGCCAACTGTGATCTACGGCGCTACGTCCGCTATTAGCGCGCGCGTTGAGCAACATAGTCACCGCCGCACCGGCCATCATGAGGCCGCCGACCCAAAGCTTCCAAGTATCGACTCGGCGACGGCGGCGCCGACGCTCGTCATTCTCGATGTCGACCTCGAAAAGAATCTGCTGTTGAACGGAGTTCCTCATTCCCTTCACTGGTCCTTGCAAACTCAATCCGAGAGTCTTCGAAGCGCGATATTCGACTTCGATTGCCACTCCGTGGCCCGGAGCCATGTACGAAAACATTAGCGATCGCTCCGTCGCATAGTTTTTCGGTCGCCGCAAGAACGCCCGTTGACCCAGTTTAATGGCCGCCGTCTGATCGGTTTCAAAGGCGACTTTGACGTTCGTTAGTTCTCCATCTCCTTGGAGCACGAGCTTTAGTGGGGCTGCCGTGAAGAGATCGTCGGTGGTCAGTGGAACCCGTCCATTGTTGAAAATAAATGCGATTGTCTTTCTGCTCGAGGGCGCGTGCTCATCGATAGGCTTGCGCTCCCGTCGAAAGGAGCGCCGTATTACCGAGGCCAATGAAGTCACCCAGTGTGGGAAACGTCGCGGACGTCGATGCGGCCCGTACCAACATACGAAAGCGAGACTCTTTGCACCGTGTCGTTCTTTGAGGGCACCGTCGAATCGGTCGAGCAAATACTTGATAAACACTGCGAAAACCGCAGGACCAGCGACAAACTGAAGGAGCACCTGCGTAACGTCCGTCTTCATTTAAAGCGGCCTTTCTGTAATTGTTCTGGACAAATTTCCGCCCGATCATCTAGCTGATACCAGCTGCAAGGCGGTCGGAGCGACAATATCAAGCTTGATAAGGTCAAGCGAATCCGGTACTAATATTGCCAGAACCCAATCGCTTCGTCGGCGTGTCGACCATGCTCACCTTGGAGAATGTATGTCCCCAGCAGACAGGATCAGCGCCAGATGGATACTGGACAACAGGCAAGACCTCGCAGAGAACTGGTTCAAGCTCATGGCTGTTGATACTCAAAGGCTGGCAGAGGACGCGGAAACAATCGCTTTTTCGTCGCGCAGTCCGGGCGAGCAATCACCCAAAGCCAAGGCGGACCGTATCGAAGAATTACACAGTTGTGCAAGCGAAAATGTGACGGTCATGCGCCATGCTGTACGGCTGCGCGAGGAACGAGGCGACACCGAGCAGATGGTCAAGCAATATCACTCGCACATTGGTGACGCCACGGACGCGATTATGCGGATCGGTCAGGTGCGGATCGCCCATATGTCGAGAAATTCAGGAGCGCGTGAAGACGGCAGCGCGGTGGTATGAGAAATTCGACCGGTCACTTGTGGCGCTCGCGGAGCGCACGGGCAGCGAGCATGGTGGTGGTGGGATACATCCTGCTCAAGTGGTTTGAGGATATGCGAAGCGAGCAGACCGAAACTTGGCTGTCCGCTGGTGGCACGCACGGCACTTGGGCAGCGGTGTTCCTGATGGGACTCGCGGTGGGCGCCATTCTGGGCGCACTGTGCGCTCCGGTCGTGATGGATCTGTTCAAACGTCGGGGGGGGCAATGATGTACACGCAGGTCGTACCGTTCGGTCTGCTGACCGCTTACGGCCTCGGTTACTATGCGCTTTTCATTGGTGGACCCGCCGTGCAGGGCCGCGCGACGCCGGGTCCGGCACATGCAGAGCTCCCGAATTACCACGGTCGGGAGGCCGTGCAAATGTTCCTTATGACGTGCCTTGGGGTCGGCGCCGCCTTCGTCGGCTTTGGCGGCATCGTCGCCTCGCTTATTTGGAGATAGTTATGATCCGCGACGTGCTTGCCAGTTTCCTCGCCGGTTGCCGCCAGTCAGTGGAGGACCAAAGGCGAATTGCGCGATTGGTCTGGCGTATCGTTTCAGGAAAACCCGTCTAGCGCGCGCCGATCCGCTTTCAGTCGCTCAATGTCGGTCTGCAACTGGGCGTGATCTACCTGCAGCTCGTGATTCGCCAAAGCCAGCGCGTCGTTGTCCTCGAGCAGGGCTGCGAACTCGGTTTCGGCTGCATTTATCTGCCCACGCAGGTGCTCCAGTCGCCGAATTAACGCTTCTTCCTCCGGCTGGCAGGCGAGAGGTTTGCGTGATGCAGCAGGCTTTCTGGGCCAAAGAGAATGTACGCCGGCCACGGTTCCAACGGCGACAATCAACAGCTCGATCACTTGAGTAGATGGCATGTGATTCTATCCTTTGCCCAGTCGGGGACCGTGGCGGGCTTTTCGACGATCCACCGTCTCTGTTCGTTTTTTTTCCAGATGTTGATGGGCGCACCTGGGCTGAACGCGGCCTTGTATCGTCTCTCGATCGCAGGGCTGTCGGTCACAACCCAGATCTCGTCGAATCGCGGGTTGCTTCCCTCACGTCGGCGGGTTGCAACGAGACATGCGCCGACAAAGTCATCCAGGTCTCTTCCCCATTTCGCTGTCAGTTCGACCTCTACCCCAACCCGTCGGCCGTCGGGCATCAGCCAGCATATGTCCGGCTGCTTGGTTCCCCGCTTTGATTTCTGCGCCATCTCGGCTTCGGACTGAAACCCGTTGATCGCACCACTGAGTACGTTCCTTGCCGTGGCGGCCTGCGCAATGATGGTGTGTCGTAGTTGGTCCTGCCTGATCTTGAACGGATCCAACTCGTAGGGAAGCAGCGCATCCCGGACCCGTTCGACTTCTTCGAGTCCGCTCAAAGAGAGCGTCAGGATAAAGTTGGGCACGTCTTTCCGGCCACCGCCGGATTCGGTCTTCGTTTTGACGAGCAGTCCGCGCCGAACGAGGCGTGCTGCCAAGCCTGCCGCCGCGGCTCCGCTCAGCATGTCGACAATCGACGGCGAGGAGCATCCCCATCGATATATCCAGTCGAGGGCGAGCAGTGTTTTCTCTTCACCCCGCTGCCTTGCGCTTTTCTCTCCAAGCGCTTCAGCGATACGTGCGCGTGCCTTGCTTGCCCGATCCTGTTGTTCCATCAACCGTGTCATCCTGTAGTGGGTGTTGTGCCACCACCTACAGTATTCGCAACAAGATTCGTGGATTAATTATTTTACGAGCTGCGGTGCCGCAATGCGGCCCCTGCGCCTTCCGTCGAACGACCGGCAAGGCGGCTTCGCCGTCCGGGCTGGATGCCCGGATTCCCTTGCCTGACGGGCTGGACGCCCGTCTCGATCGTCTCCAGTTGCCTTCACGACCCGGCTCGTTGGCCGGGTCTCCAGCGGGTCAGCGTTGCCGACCCTCGGGGGAGCGCCGCGCGAAGCGCGGCCCCCTGCTTCGCGGGCTTCACTACGCGCGATGCGCTTCGTTCGGTCCTTCGGACTCGGCTGAACGCCGACCACGTGGCCCTGGTTCGGGCCACTCGCCAAGCAGGGGGCCGCGCTTCACTCGGCGCTCTGGGGCTTCGCCCCCCCATTCGACTGCCGGCCGCTAGGGCGGCCTCTGGGCGCTGGGGCGCCCAGCGTCGAACGGCTCCCCCCCGGCCCGCGCGAAGACGCGCGGAGCTCCGGGCCGCCTGGCCCTACGCCCGCCGTTCGGCGGCCCCCAAAAATCGTTGGTACGCGTCGGCTGACTGCCAACCTGGAAGCCGCGGTTGTATCGCGTTCTTTGTCGGGTGTCCGTGCAATCTGCCTTGCATGCCAAAAAATGATATCAACGAAGTGATAGCTTTCGCAGCAGCGGTCAATGTGCAATCAGAAAACTGATTTGATGCGGAGCTGCTTGCCGAGACCACCGGCGTAAGCATCGCTCAATGCTCCGTTCCCCCTTGCCCACAGCCTCGTGGCCTTACGGCCACGACTTGTGCACAACCGGCCTCTTGCGTGCGGCATGGCCGCCCGGCCGGTTGCACACAGGCTGTCGGGCTGTGGACAAGACCAGCGCATACAGCCGAACAATAATTACCTCTTGCACTTCCCTGAGTAGCCTATTTCTTTAATCGAGGCCGGGGACTTCTCCTAAGCGTACAGGGGTAAATGTTGAAGGTGCGTATCCTCGCATTGGGCGAGCGAAGCGAGTCACGCCGTAGGCTCCACGCCGCGAGGGGACCTGTGGGCAGAGTGGGGCAACTCGTAGAGTTGTCCCACTCTGTCCATGGGGACGCGGGGGCTCCCCAAGATTGGATCGCTCGGAGTTTTTTTGCCTGCAGCGCGGTGCCGGCGGCGCTCAGTGCCGGTACGGCGCGCTTGTTCGTGTGAACGGGATCGCTAAGTTTGGGAGGGACGCTATGACCAAGGCAAGGGACCAGCGCCCGCGGCGCGAATTGCTGAGTCGCTATGGGCGCATCACTAGTTGGCACGCGAGCGTATCAGTCCGGGCAGACAGGCCTCGTGGACATCCGCCGGGACGAGAGAGTCGCGCTTCAATTCGGTTTGAAGGAGAGTTCACCGAGGCGGTGCGCGGTGTTGGACGGTTCTTGATCCAGGTTTCTCCAACAGAAAAGCCGGAGATGGGGAATGCCGTCGTGCCAAACGTTGGGGCGTTTATATCGGTAAAGCCAGAGTTGCAGGGCGTGGTTGATATGACGGAGGGCGAATTTCAACGCTTGTTAACGCTCTCCGCGTCGGGGCGCGTGGCGTGGTGCTTCGTTGCATTCACGGTGCCATTTTACCGTTCGGCTTTAATCGTCAGTATCGACTTCAGTACATGTGCGCCCGACGACGAGATGTAACACGGCGGTGGAATCGGAATTCGCGTCTTTCAGGGCCTACTGTTCACGGCGACTACTGCAATTGCGGCGATGGGGCGGTTGTGCGTTTTCAGGTCAAGTTGAGCACCTTGTTGGCTAGCGCCGGGGACCTCAAGCCGCGGCACTAGTCTAGCTTCTTTGCAAGATCCTCCGCCCTCGGATGGTAGTACCGCATAAGCATCTTCGTGTCTCGGTGACCCGTAATTTTCGCCAGCTCGTGGAGTGGAAATTTCTCGGCAAGGCGTGATGTTGCCTCGTGTCGCAAGTCGTGAAAACACAGGTCAACTAGAAATTTTGGGTCGGGTCCCACGCCCTTACTTGCACAATCTTCTTCGTATGTTTGCCTTGCCCTTGCGACCGCTCTTTCGAACGCTCGTGTTACCGCATCGGCTCGGAGTGGGAAAAATAATTGCCGGTCGTCGTTAGCGAGTTCTTTAAAGACGGCAATCGCTTTGCTCGAAAGGGGCACGTCGCGGGAACTGCCATTTTTGGTCATTGAAAGCCGTGCAACGCGCTTTGTTAGGTCCACCTGGCTTGGGCCGAGTGAGATCAACTCGCCTCGACGCATTGCTGTTTCGACTGCAATGTCGATGAGGGCTGGCAGGAAAGCAGAAGCGGTCGCCGCCTTTACGTAAGTGAGCTCGTCGGTCGTGGCGCCTCTCTCGTCGTCACGTTCGATGCTAGAAATGCGTCGAGTGCGTTCGTTTTTGATTGTAGGCTTTCGAACCAGCTCGACTGGGTTGGAGAGGCTCTCCAAGCCCCATTCTTTGCGCGCAATTGTGAAAAGATGCGAGATTACGGCAAGCCGGCGCACGACCGTCGCTGGGCTATGAGTAGCACACCATTCGTCGCGCAGCTTCGCAATGTCAGCCCGCCGAATCCCGGCGAGTGGGCGCATTGCGAGCCATGAGTCGCGCAGTTGTCGGATGATCGACTTCTCCTGCGTCGCGCCTCGTTTGTTCGATGCAATTTCGCGCTCGTAGCGATCCAACGCTTCTGTAAAGGTAGTGCTCTCCGCTTCCGCGCTGCTAACGAAGCGCCCCCGATCCATCTCTCCTTCGACCGACCTTGCCCACCTTTCAGCGTCTGCTTTGGTGTCGAAGGTCTTTGATTGTTGGGGATAGCCCTTTCTGCGAATTTTGGCTTGCCACTGCAGGTCGCCGCGTTTGGTAAAGGTCGCCATAGGCCAATTGCTCGCTAGCATTCGTTTGTGGGACGTCGGTGTCTCAGAATTGTCCCAATTATTCGAAATATGGTCAATCGCCCTTTATTTTATTGATGTGAGCTTCTGATTCGCAATGCGAAGGTCGTGAGTTCGATCCTCCTCCGCACTCTAAGCCTTGATCTTGTCGTGCCACATGCGCGACAGATCGAGAGGGCGTCGGCGATAGTGTTTTTTGGCAATTGCCGACGGCTTGTACCCTTGGATTTGTGCGACAACGCCGACCGGGACCTCCACCGACTCTGACAATGTGCCGAATGAGCGGCGCAGGCCATGCAGCGAAAAATGCGGCAAACCCGTCGGTTCCAGCGCGCGATTGCCGGTGATGTATCTATCTCTTCCCTGCGAGGTGCGCATCTGCAATTTGATCGCGATTAATAAACCTTAAATAATGATCCGAGTAAAAGCAACTCTAGATTTTAGCGATAGTGGATTCGCTACAATTAGCCATGACTCAGGAATTGAGCGGATTATTTAGACCTGTGTATGATCAGCGCAGGATTTAACCATGAACGCAATAGATCGAGAATATTTTATTGAACTTGGCGAACGCATTGCCAGGGCGCGAAGAGCGCGCGGCATGACGCAACAAGAATTAGCCGAAGCGCTCGGAATCGCACAGCAAACGCTAGCCCACTATGAAGTCGGGCGCTCGCGCGTGCCGGCATCGCTGTTGCCAGCTTTAGTGGACCGGTTGATGTCCTCTTTCGAAGAGTTGCTGTGCAGGCCAGTCGCGCGACAGCCAGGCAAAGGAAGTTCGATATCGCGCCTACAACTGCAAATCGCCGCAATCGAACAACTACCCAAGCCCAAACAGCAGTTTGTCTCAGAAATGTTGGACACCGTGCTCGCCCAAGCTCGGAAGTAGTAGAAGTCTCAATGCAGTAAACGAAGCGCGGGCCATGAGTGTTACCAGCACTCACGGCCCGCTAACCAAAACCAACTCAACTGAGGAGTTGACCATGGCTGACGCCAATCTTAATGCATCGCACGCACATCCCGAGCGCCGCGTAACCATCCAGCAGTCCTGGCGGTACCGCAGGTCCAGTTCACGGGCAAGAAATGACCCGCCGCTTTACCCCTGGCTCAAGCTTTCTGGCCGATGGCTCGAAGTCGCAGGCTTTGAACCAGGCCAGCGCGTCCGAATCACGGTAGAAGACAAAAGGCTTGTGATCACCCCAGACTAGCCCACCCGTCAGACCAAAGCCCCACAAAGAAGGCCACGAACCCACAAGGTTCGTGGCCTTCACGCCATCTGCAGCCATCACCAAATCTTTTTTGAAAGACTGGATCCACAAATCCACTTGGAGTAATCTGCCCCAACGACTCAGCAACCGCAATGGCATCCTCCCGCACCGCACAAAACGGATCAAGCGCACAAAAATGCCTGCCACCAACGTCCGCAACACCGCCGGTCTGGCCTTAACCGCCGAGGAAGAGGCCTACCGCTTCCTGCTGGAGGCCATCATCGAAGGCCGCTACGCCGCAGGCCAGCGCATCGTCGCCGAGACGGTTGCAGAAGAGCTTTCAATGAGCCGCATGCCTATCCGCGCGGCACTAAAAAGACTTCAAACCGAAGGTCTGATCATCCAGCGCCCCAACCGCGGCGCCATCGTCCGCGGCCTCACAGTAGAAGAAGTCCAGGACATCTTCGACATGCGCATCGCGCTCGAATGCCTGGCCATGCGCGTCGCCGCCCCGCGCTGCACCGAAGCACATCTCACGAAGCTCCAACGCCTGCTGGAAGACATGGACGCCTGCGTAGGCGATACCGACACCTGGGTCCAACGCCACTGCGCGTTCCACGAATACCTGTGCGAAATCAGCGGCCGCACGCGCCTCTACCAGCAAGTTCACTCGCTCTACACGCTGATCGAAGGCCCCATGCGCTTGTGGATCGAGCAAGCCACCTTCAGACGCAAACGCGCGCGCGACGCCCACCAGATCCTCATCGACGCGCTGCGCACCCGCGACCCCGCGCAAGCCGAGCAAGCGCTGCGCGAGCACCTCGAATCAACCGTTCCCCAGATCATCAAGTTCCTCGAATCGCCCGCGTCACGAGCGTAACGCGTCGGCGTCCTAACTGTCGTCGTACCTCACGCAGCTCACACCAGGAGCCTCTCGATGTCAGCAAAACAGTTCAAGCGTCTCCGTCTCGCCGCCTGCGCAGGCTTTGCGCTCCTCGCGCAGGTTGCTGGAACTTCCGCGGCGCAGGCCGCCGATCTGGGTCTCGTGAAAGGCGGCACGCTCACCTACTGTTCGAGCATGGACGCGCCGCCGCTCGCATCCTACGACGAGAACCAACAGCCGCGTGGCTTCTCCGTCGACGTGGCGCATGACGTCGCGAAGCAGCTCGGCAATCTCAAGGTCGAGTGGAAGGTCATGTCCTTCAGCGGGCAGATTCCGGCGCTGCAGGCGAAGCAATGCGATCTCGTGATCGGCCAGCTCTTCGACAAGCCCGAGCGTCGCCAGATCATCGACATCGTCGACTACATGTATTCGAGCCAGTCGATCATGGTGCCGCGCGGCAATCCGCATCACGTGCGCTCGCTCGACGACCTTTCGGGCATGAAGGTCGCGGTGCTCAACGGCACGACCATCAGCACGCTGCTCGACAAGGAAAACGAGAAGCTCAAGGCTGCGGGCAAGTCGCCCATGAACATCGTTGTCTATAGTTCGGATGCCGATGCATTTCAGGCCTTCCGTCTGAATCAGGTCGATGCCTACGGCACCACCTCGGAAAGTGCCGCGCACTTCCAGCAGGTCTCGGGCGACATGTTCGAGGAGGCGGTGCCCGGTTTCAATCGCATCGCGACCGGCATTGGCGCGCGCAAGGGCGAGCCGCTTTCGCCGGCCGTGGCGAAGGCCGTCGCCGATCTCGTGAAGAGCGATCGCTACGGCAAGATGCTCGCCACCTGGAAGCTCGAAAACGATCG
Organism: Paraburkholderia sp. BR14312; assembly: GCF_040948675.1. Classification (NCBI taxonomy): domain Bacteria; kingdom Pseudomonadati; phylum Pseudomonadota; class Betaproteobacteria; order Burkholderiales; family Burkholderiaceae; genus Paraburkholderia; species Paraburkholderia sp. BR14312. The sequence goes on along the minus strand of NZ_JBFPKI010000014.1, from coordinate 265,971 downwards.
CCTGTGAGCGTGGAGTGACGCCATGAATTTCAGTTGGGAAATCTTCCGGAAATTCCTGCTGGACCCAAGCCCGGCGTATCTGCACGGCTTGTGGCTCACGTTCTCGATCAGCGCCTGCGCGATCGCGTTCGGCGCCTCGCTCGGCCTGATTGTCGCGCTCATGCGGCTTTCGTCGAGTCTGCCCGTGCAGTATCTCGCGCGCGGCTATATCTGGGTCATGCGCGGCACGCCGTTGCTCATGCAGATCGTGTTCCTGTACACCGCGTTTGCCGCGGCGAACATCTTTCACTTTCACGATCTCGACTTCGGCATCGTCTCGCTTCCCGGCAATATTCAGGCAGCCGTGCTTGCGCTCGGCATGAATTCGGCGGCCTATCAGGCGGAGATCATTCGCGCGGGTTTGAGTTCGGTGGATCGTGGGCAGTATGAAGCGTCGCGCTCGCTTGGCATGACTTCGGTGCTGCTCATGCGCCGGGTCGTGCTGCCGCAAGCGTTCCGCGTGATCGTGCCGCCGCTCGGCAACGAGTTTAACGTCATGCTCAAGAACACCACGCTCGTGAGCGTGATCGGCGTGCCGGAACTGCTGCTCAGCACGCAGATGATTACGTCGGTGAACTTCCGCGTGTTCGAGCTGTATCTCGTGCTCGGCATCTACTTCCTTGCGCTCACCACGCTCTGGGGTTTCGTGCAGCGGCGGCTCGAAGCGCACTTCGGCCGCGGCGAGGCGAAGCCGGCTGCGAATACGCGTCTGTTCGGCGCGCAAACGATGAAACTGCTGCGGGGGCGTTGACATGAACGAAGCACGCGAAATCGTCATCGAGGCGTCGGACATTCACAAGTCGTTCGGCCCGACCAAGGTGCTCAACGGCATTTCGTTGAGCGTCGCGAAGGGGGAAGTGGTGGTGCTGATCGGCTCGTCGGGGTCGGGCAAGACCACGTTCATCCGCTGCCTCAATCTGCTCGAGTCGTACGACAGCGGGCGGGTGCGCGTGAACGGCCATCTGCTCGGCTTTGTCGAACGCCCGAACGGCACGCTGGTGCGCGATTCGGCGCGTCAGCTCGCACGGCAGCGCCGCGATATCGGCATGGTGTTCCAGCGCTTCAATCTGTTTCCGCACATGACGGCGCTGGAGAACGTGATCGAGGCGCCTATCCATGTGCTGAAGATGCCGCGCGAAGAGGCGATCAAGCAGGCAAAGGCGCTGATCGCCCGCGTGGGTCTTGCCGATCGCGCCGACCACTATCCGTCGCAGCTTTCCGGCGGCCAGCAGCAGCGCATCGCCATCGCCCGCGCGCTTGCCATGCAGCCGAAGGTGCTGCTCTTCGACGAGCCCACCAGCGCGCTCGATCCGGAAACCGTCGGCGAAGTGCTGCAGGTCATGAAGGAGCTTGCGGAAGACGGCATGACGATGGTCGTCGTCACGCACGAAATGGGCTTCGCGCGCGAGGTGGCCGATCGCGTGGTCGTGCTCGACCAGGGCGAGTTGATCGAAGAGGGGCCGCCCGAGCGCATTTTCACCGCGCCTTCGCATCCGCGTACGCAGACGTTCTTGAAGCGCACGTTGCGAACTGCCATGCCTGCTTCTGCATAGGCAATAGCCGCAATGCTGCATCAGCTGAAATAAAACATCATCAGGACACCAAAGAGGAGAACGCTTCGATGCGTAACTTCGAAACGCCGGGCCGCTCGCTCGTCATGGCACGCAACGGCATGGCGGCGACTTCGCACCCGAGCGCGACGCTCGCCGCCGTCCAGATTCTCGCCGCCGGCGGCAACGCCATGGATGCCGCGATTGCCGCGTGCGCGGTGCAGTGTGTGGTCGAACCCGGCTCGACGGGCGTAGGCGGCGACTGTTTCGCGCTCTATTCGCGCGGCGGCACCGATGGCGTGATCGCCTACGACGGCTCCGGCTGGGCCCCCGCGGCCGCGAGCGCCGAGCGTCTGCGCGCCATGGGCGTGGAAACCATCGCGCGTCATTCGCCGCACGCGGTCACGGTGCCGGGCGCGGTGGATGCATGGACCACGCTCCATCGCGATCACGGCCATTTGCCGCTGCGCGACGTATTGGCTCCGGCCATCCGTTTCGCTGAAGAAGGCTACGCCGTCGCGCCGCGCACCGCGCACGACTGGGCGGCAGAAGTGGAAACGCTCTCGCGCGACGCCGTAGCGCGCACCACCATGCTCGTGGATGGCGCTGCGCCGCGAGCCGGCTCGACGCACCGTCAACCGCGCCTCGCGAACACGCTGCGCGCCATCGCCGAATCGGGCCGGGACGCGTTCTACCGCGGCGCCATCGCGGCCGATCTCGTCGCGCAGCTTCAAGCGCACGGCGGCTTGCACACGCTGGACGATTTCGCCGAATTCCGCGGCGAATACGTCACGCCGATTCGCGCGAAATTCCGCGGCTACGACGTGATCGAATGCCCGCCGGCGGGGCAGGGCGTCATCGCGCTGCTGTTGTTGCGTCTGCTCGACAAATACGACGCCGAAGGCAGCCCGCTCGACGCCGATCGTCTACATCGCGAGATCGAGGCGGCGAAGCTCGCCTACGCCGTACGCGACGCCGTGCTGGGCGACCCGCGCCATGGCGGCGTCGATGTCGAGCGCCTGCTATCCGACGACTACGTGGACAAACTCCGCAGCCGCATCGACCTCGAAAGCGTTGTGGACCCGGCCGCCGCGCTTACCCAGGTCGAGCACCGCGACACGGTCTACATCACCGTCGTCGATCGCGACCGCAACTGCGTGAGCTTCATCAATTCGTTGTTCTATCCATTTGGCAGCGGGCTGATGGGCAAGGAATCCGGCGTGATGCTGCACAACCGCGGCATGAGTTTCTCGGTCGCGCCAGGACACCCCAACGCGATTGCGCCGCACAAGCGTCCGATGCACACCATCATTCCCGGGATGGTCGCGCGTGACGGCCGCGTGCAGATGAGTTTCGGCGTGATGGGCGGCCACTATCAGGCCATGGGGCACGCGCACTTTCTCTCGAAGGTGCTGCATTACGGCCTCGACATGCAGGCGGCGATGGATCTGCCGCGCGTCTTTCCGCGCCCGGGCACGGGCACCGTGGAAATCGAATCGACCTTGCCCGCCACCGCGCGCGCCGTGCTCGCGGATCGCGGCTTCAAGCTCGTGCCCGCTGCCGGGCCGATTGGCGGTTCGCAGGCGATCCGCATCGACTGGGAGCGGGGCGTGTTGACCGGCGCGTCCGATCATCGCAAGGACGGCTGCGCGCTCGGGTATTGAGGCAGCACACGGTCGGAAAGAAGGGGCGCGAGCGCCCCTTTTTCTTTACTGCTGGATTTCGGCTTCGACCAGCTTCGCGAGCAACGCCAGCGACTCCTGCCAGCCCAGATAACACGCCTCGACCGGAATGATCTCCGGTATGCCTTCCTGCACGACGGTCATTTCCGCGCCGAAGAACACGGCGCGCAGCTCCACGGTCGTCTGCATGGTGCCGGACAGGTGCTGATCCTCGAACACACCGGTGTAGCGCAAACGCTCGTTCGGCACGAGCTCGAGATATTCGCCGCCGAACGAATGACCGTGGCCGGCCGTGAAATTCTTGAACGACATCCGGTAGCGGCCGCCGACTTTCGCGTCGAGTTCATGAACCGTGCAGGTGAAGCCGTTGGGCGGCAGCCATTTCACGACTGCGCTCGCGTCGAGAAAGGCGCGATAGATGCGCTCGGGCGGCGCGCGCAGCACACGATGCAGGCGGACGGTGTTCGATGCCATGTCTAAGCTCCAAGGGTGGTGGATCGCCCTGCAATAGTAGGCCACCTGCCCGGGACCCATCGCCTAAACTTCCCAATACCGAATCAATACCGAACACCTGGCCGCATACCCATCGGCCGGTTAGCCCGTAGCCGCCAACCCGCGGCACCCGGAGGTCACCATGAGCGCTCAACCGCTTGCGATGCATGAGGTCGACTACGAAGGCTTCGAGATTCACGTCAGCGCCACGCCAGCCGAGGAAGGCGCGAACCGCTACACCTACACGGCCTACGTTTGCCATCCCGGCGCGAATCCCGCGAAGCCGGGCCATACGGTCACGTATCACGCGGATGGCGACGAAACTTGGCGCAGCGAGCAGGATGCCATCGAAGAGGCGGTGCACGTCGGCCGCAGCATAATCGACGGCACGCACCCCGATCTTTCCGTGCTCTCGCTCGTGACCCACGGCTTCTAGGCCCCGCGAGTGAGCCGCCTTCGTGCGCGGCCCGCGCTAATAAAGCGGGCCGCATGCGTCGCGAGAGGGAAGAGGAAAAAGGCCCGGACCGCAGTCCGGGCAAAGCCGCCGGATTTCCGGCGGCGGAGGTTTTCGTGGGCGTGCCGCTTATTTCCGCCGCGCGCATTGCACGGGCGGCGCAGAAATGAACGGCGGGCCCGCTCTCTCCCAATCGGGAGAGCGGGCCCGCCAGGCGTTGCTCGCGTAGTGCGCCGGCACTACGTGTGAGCCGCGATTACTGGCCGAAGTAGGTCGGCTTGATGTTCGGTGCGCGGGTGCCGGTTTGGGCGCTGCCGTTCGTCGATGCGCCGTAGGCCGTGGCTTCTGCAGCGCCGTTCTGCTGGGCGACGCGCGCCTGGGCAGCCTGCAGGTCTTCCGGATAGTACGGGCTCGACAGATTCGGGCGGTAGCCGGCCTTTTCCAGCTGGACCAGTTCGGCGCGAACTTGAGCGCGCGTCACGGGCGCTTGCTCGGCTTGTGCGAACGACAGGGCCGGAGCGGCGAGGACGGTAGCGGCGAGTGCAGCAGCAAACAGATTCTTCATGGTAACAACCTCCGAAAATTATGTTGTCGATCCGTAACAATCGTGCTGTTCGAACCGTTGATGACAGTTTATTGCAGCGCACTTCAAAGAAAAATACCGCAGTCCAGCAAACTTCATTACCGAGATTGCAATAATTCCGCCGATCAGCGGCGCTTCGACCGGGCTGGTCGCGCTCTGGTGAGGCAAAATAGGGCACCCAGGGCCGCGCGTTGCGACGGCTGCGCAGCCGATCGCTTGCTGCGAAACCCATTTCGAAGTTCAAGGAGAAACGCTATGAAGAACTCTCTCGGCCGCCAGGCGCTGATCGCCGCCGCGCTCGCGGGTCTGGCGACGGCCGGCGCGGGCGTGGCCCGCGCGGACGACACCGTGAATTGCTACGGCGTCGCCAAGGCCGGCCAGAACGATTGTTCGAGCAAGACCGGTGTGCACGACTGCGCGGGCCAGGCCAAGGTCGATCACGACAAGGGCGACTTCAAGACCATGCCGAAGGGCACGTGCGAGAAGCTTGGCGGCACGCCGGAACAATGAGCCTCGCGGCTGAGGCGGCGCGCAACGCGGGACGCGCAAGATGAGCGCGCCAGGCGCACTCAGTGGCGTGGGCATCGGCCTGCGTCACGCGCACTACGAGGCCTTCATGGCCGAGCCCCCTGCGGTCGACTGGATCGAGGTCCACAGCGAAAACTACTTCGGCGAAGGCGGCTACGATTTGCACGTGCTCGAAACCGTGCGCCGCGATTTGCCGGTGAGCCTGCACGGCGTGGGGCTCGGGCTCGGCTCTGCCGCGCCGCTCGATGCAGCGCATCTCGCGAGGCTCGCGCGGCTCGTGGAGCGCATCGACCCCGCTGTGGTTTCCGAGCATTTATGCTGGGGCGCGAGCGCACAAGGCGCGCTGCACGATCTGCTGCCGATGCCGCTCACGCAAGCCTCGCTCGATCACATGAGCGCGCGCGTCTCGCAGATGCAGGACGCGCTGCGCCGCACCGTGTTGATCGAAAATGTTTCGACCTACGTACGATTTCGCGGCGATACCTGGAGCGAGGCGGAATTCCTCGCGACGCTCGCGCAGCGCACGGGGTGTGGCGTGCTGCTCGACGTGAACAATCTGTACGTGAATCAATGCAACCACGGTGAAAATGCACTGGCGGCCATGGCCGCACTGCCGCCGCAGATCGTCGGCGAAATCCATCTGGCAGGGCATCGCGCGACGCCCGCCGCCGTGATCGACGATCACGGTTCGCGCGTCGCGCCGGCGGTCTGGGCGCTGTACGAGGCCGCGCTCGAGCGATTCGGCGCGACGCCCACGCTCATCGAGTGGGACACGGCGGTGCCGGCGCTCGAGGTGCTGCTCGACGAGGCGCGTCTCGCGCGCGAACGCTTCGCGAAACATGCGCGTCAAGCATCGGAGCTGCGCTCGTGACTGCGCGCAACACACTGGAAGCGACGCAACAAGCCTTCGCCGCCGCGCTGGACGATGCCGCCGCCGATGCGGCGCTCGTCCACGAACTGCTTCCCGCCGATGCCGCGCTGCTGCACGAGCGCATGGGCCTGTATCGCGGCAATGGGCGGGCGGCGCGGCAGCTTGCGCTTGCGAACGCGTATCCGGTGCTCGCGGCCCTGTCTGGCGAGGCCTGGTTCGATGCACTCGCGCTAGCCTACGCGCGCGCGCATCCTTCTCGCGATGCCGATCTGAACCGCTTCGGCGCGCGACTGCCCGAATTCGTCGAGCGCTACGAGACCGACATACGTTATGCGTATTTCGGCGACGTCGCGCGGCTCGAATGGGCGCTGCACGCCGCCAGTTACGCAGCGAACGCCACGTCACTTAACGCGCAGCAATGGCAAGCGCTCGGCGCGGAGCGTCTGGCGCAGGCGCGTCTCGCGGTGCATCCCGCCTGCGCCGCGCTCGCGTTACGCTTCGATGCCGTGGCGATCTGGCGGGCGCACCAGCCGGGCGGCGTCTGGCCCGAGCGTGTGGACATGCCGTCGTGGACGCTCGTGGTCCGGCCGCAATGGCGGCCCACGCCGCTCGTGCACACGCATGCCGCCCACGCGGCCTTTGTGGCGCTGCGCGACGGCGCCACGCTCGACGATGCGCTTGCACAAGCCTTCGACATCGACCCGGCTTTCGACTTCGGCGGCCAGTGGCGAGCATGGATCGAGGCGCGCGCAATCGTCGGCGTGCGCGACGACTGACCCTGCAGCATGACAAGCGCAAACGGACTCACACGATAAAGCAGAGGAATCCAAACTAACAAAACGCACGGCACTCGAAGCGCACTTTATTCAGGAGAATGGGGCGCTCGACCGGACTTGCCCGCATAGCCACGACTCACATGGCATGCGAGGATGAATGCATACGCACAGCAAGCGCCCGGCAACCGGCGCTGCTGCAAGGCCAGTCCCCGAAGGCCCGAGATGATGATCCGCCGACCGAACGCCGTGCTTGCCATCGGCATCGCGCTGGCCGCAGTGCTGACGCTGATCGCCGCGTGGGTCATGGCGCAGATGCGGCACGACGCGCTCGCGAGCGCCCGCGCTTCCGCCTCCAATATGGCGCTGCTCTTCGAGCGCGACACGGCGCGCAATTTCGACGTCTACAACCTTTCGCTGCAGGCCGTCATCGACGCCATCGACGATCCGCGTCTCGCCTCGCTGCCCCCCGACATTCGCCAGAATGTGCTGTTCGACCGCTCGGCCACGGCGAAGAATCTCGGCGCGATCTTCGTGACCAACGCAGTGGGCGACGTGGTGTTCGATTCGCGCGCGGTGCCGCCGCGCGCGCTCAATGTGGCCGACCGCGACTACTTCATCGCGCAGCGCGACTCGCCGCACGTGGGCCTCTTTCTGAGCCACCCGTTCATTCCACGCGACGGACCGGCCAACGCGACCATCGGATTGAGCCGCCGTCTCTCGAACCCCGACGGCTCGTTCGCGGGCGTGGTGGTGGGCACGATGCGGCTCGATTATTTCCGGCAATTGTTCAGCGGCGTGGACATCGGCACGAACGGCGCGCTGGCGCTCACGCTCGCCGATGGCACGCTGCTCATGCGCCGCCCGTACGTTCCCGATCTGATCGGCAAGAGCGTTGCGGAATCCGCGCTCTTCCAGCGGTTCCAGCGATCCCAGGCTAGCGGTTTCTTCTCGCTCGGTCCGGTCGACCGCGTGCGGCGCTGGTTCGCGCTGCGGCGCGTGGAGGGTTATCCACTTGTGTTCAGCGTCGCGGTCGCGGCGGACGACATCTATCGCGAATGGCGCGTGCGCGCCTGGATCATCGGCACGCTCACGGCGGTGCTCGACGTCTCGCTGATCGCGCTCGCGTTGATGTTCACGCGCCAGTTGCGCCAGCGCGGCGCAGTGGAGGCGGAGTTGCGCGCGCAGGCGGGCACGGACGCGCTCACGTCGCTCGCGAACCGGCGCGCCTTCGAAACCCGCGCGGACCACGAATGGGCGCGCGCGCGCCGCTCGGGCAGCCCGCTCGCGCTCGTGCTGCTCGATGTGGACCGCTTCAAGCTCTACAACGACCGCTACGGTCACCTCGCGGGCGACGACGCGCTCGCGGCCGTCGCCCACGCGATCGGCGCACACGCACGCCGCGCGGCGGACTGTGCGGCGCGCTACGGCGGCGAAGAATTCGTGCTGGTGCTGCCCGACACGGGCGAGGCCCAGGCGCTCGCACTGGCCGAGAAGGTGCGCGCCGCGATCGAGGCGCTGGCGCTGCCGCATGCCGACAGCCCGAACGGCGTGCTCACGGTGAGCGTGGGCGTGGCCTGCACGACGCAAAGTGCGTTTGCCGACTGGCGCGCGCTGACCGATGCCGCCGACGCGGCGCTTTACACCGCCAAGCGCTCGGGCCGCAACCGCGTGGCGGCATGGCTGCCCGCCGCGACCGACGACGCGCGCGGCGCGGATCTAAGAGGCCGCTCCGGCTGACCGTCATCAAATTTTACCCGGATGATATTGCACCACCCAATTTACCCGGGTAATATTCGCCCATCATTGGATACCAAGGAGAACACCATGGTGGTGGCGAACGGCTGTACGGCTTTTGCGGGCACGCGCCTGATCGCGCGCGGCGCACCGCTTCAGGTGGCGCTGGCGGTCAAGGCGGAGCTCGAACGTGAAGGGAACGAAAACGGAAACGAAAACGGCGCAACGGTGCTGGTCTTCGACGACCGCGACGCGCGTCCGGTCGAATTCGATCTGCGCGGCACGGATAAGGACATCGAGGCGCGCATCGTCGCACAGGCCAGTCGCGAGCAAGGCGCAACCGCGCCGGACGTCATGGACGAAGCCGCCCCAGACGACGCCCCGCGTGGCCGCGGCCGCCCGAAGCTCGGCGTGGTGGCGCGCGAGGTGACGCTGTTGCCGCGCCACTGGGACTGGCTCGGCGCGCAGCCCGGCGGGGCCTCGGTGGTGTTGCGCCGGCTCGTGGATGCCGCGCGCCATGCGAGCGAGGCACGCGAACGCGTGCGCGCGGCCCAGGAAGCCGCGCATCGCTTCATGACTGCACTGGCCGGCGATATGCCGAATTACGAGGAGGCGTTGCGCGCGCTGTACGCGGGCGAGCGTAGCCGCTTCGAAGCGGCGAATGCACCCTGGCCAGAAGACGTGCGCGATTACGCGCGGGAACTCGCGGAATCCGCATTCGCCTGAACGCGCGAAGGGCTCCAATCGTGTGGGCAAAAAAAGCCGCTCCAGCGGGGAACTGGAGCGGGGAAGTCGGAGAGTTTGCTGCTTGCCAACACTGCATGAACTCTCGTGAGGGTCACGCAGCAAGGACAGTCTAGATCCGGCATCCCACCCCTAATATAGGATGAGTCTGAAACTCCATTCGGTGCTGACTTCACGGCTCGGGTCGACGGCCGCCGGGAGTGTTTCGGATGCCCGACATCCGGCTTGCCACGCTGATTGCGGCTCCGTACACTCCCGCCTGACCTGCATCAAGGGCGGCCGTTGCTTCGATGCGTGCGCGCCAACAATCAAAACCACAACCAGACCGCAAATCACGCCGACAAGAGGAACCCATGTCCGACTCCTATTTCCCCCGCTGGCGCGCGCAGACGGGTGACGCCCGCAGCGTCGTGGCTCCCGACGAGCGCCTGCCCTGGCCGCAGATGTTCGCCATGGGCGTGCAGCACGTCGTCGCGATGTTCGGCTCGACCGTGCTTGCGCCGCTGCTCATGGGCTTCGATCCGAACCTGTGCATTTTCATGTCGGGTGTCGGCACACTGCTGTTCTTCGTGGTGGTGGGGGGGCGCGTGCCGAGCTATCTCGGTTCGAGCTTCGCGTTCATCGGTCTCGTGATCGCTGTCACGGGCTACGGCGGGCAGGGACCCAATCCCAACATCCCGGTCGCGCTCGGCGGCATCATCGCGTGCGGCGTGGCTTATACGCTGATCGGCCTGCTCGTCTCGGCCGTCGGCACCAAATGGATCGAAACGCTCATGCCGCCGGTGGTGACCGGTGCGATCGTCTGCGTGATCGGGCTGAATCTCGCGCCCATCGCAGTGAAGGGCGTGAGCGGTTCGATCTTCGACTCGTGGATGGCGATCGTCACCGTGCTCTGCGTGGGCGGCGTGGCCGTGTTCACGCGCGGCATGCTGCAGCGTCTGCTGATTCTCGTCGGCCTGTTGATCGCCTATGTGATCTACGCGATCGTCACGAACGGCATGGGCCTGGGCAAGCCGATCGACTTCTCGATTGTCGCGAACGCCGCCTGGTTCGGTATGCCGAAGTTCACCGCGCCGGTGTTCGACCCGCACGCCATGGCGCTGCTCGTGCCGATCGCCGTGATTCTGGTGGCGGAGAACCTCGGCCACATCAAGGCGGTTTCCGCGATGACGGGCTACAACCTCGACCGCTATGTGGGCCGCGCGTTCATTGGCGACGGGCTCGCCACGATCGTCTCGGGCTTTGCGGGCGGCACAGGTGTCACGACCTACGCGGAAAACATCGGCGTGATGGCCGTGACGAAAATCTACTCGACGCTCGTGTTCGTGATCGCTGCGCTCATCGCGCTCGTGCTCGGCTTCTCGCCGAAGTTCGGCGCCGTCATTCAGACGATTCCCGGCCCGGTGCTGGGCGGCGTCTCGATCGTCGTGTTCGGTCTGATCGCCGTGACGGGCGCGCGTATCTGGGTCGTCAACAAGGTGGACTTCTCGGACAATCGCAATCTCATCGTCGCCGCGGTCACGCTCGTGCTCGGCGCGGGCGACTTCTCCCTCAAGCTCGGCGGCTTCGGGCTGGGCGGCATCGGCACCGCCACGTTCGGCGCGATCATTCTCTACGCGTTGCTGCGTCGCAAGCCGGCGCAGGAAGCGGCGGTTTAAGCCTCACCGTGACATGCGGCGCCGGTCCTCGGCGCCGCGTTTTTCTCTCTCCCGTTTTTTCCCGCTCTGCGCGAGGCGCCCCCTCAGTTGCGATTGCGCCCACGTGTCGTCATCGCCGTTTCCGAAAGATCGACTTCGCGCATCAGCTTCGCGAGCGTCTCGTCGTTGATCTGCATCTGGTTGCGCAGCTTGAGCAGCGTCGCGCGTTCGGCGCGCATGCCGGCGAGGCGCATTTCCATTTCCAGCGCGTCCGAGCGGCGCGCGTTCGCGCTGCGGTCGCGGTCGGCGTCGAGCGAGGCGAGGCGGCGGCGATAGGCGTCCATCACGCGTGCGGTCGTGTCGGCGGCGTAGGCGGCCTGCGATTCGTCGAGATCCTCGCTGACCTTTTCGTGCACCGCATCCACGGCGCGGATGGCCGCCTGCGCCGCCTGGATGCGCGCCGCGCGCTCCTCGGCCGCGTGCGGTCCCTGCGCGCCGCGCCGCACGCCGCGCAGCAGGAGCGGCAGGCCGACGATCGCCACCAGCAGCGAGGCGAGGATCACCCCCGTCGCGATGAAAATGGCGCTGTCGCGACCGGGCAGCGGGCTGCCGTTGGCGAGCGCCACGGGCAGCGAGAGCACGCCCGCGAGCGTCACCGCGCCGCGCACGCCCGCGACCGTGGTGATCGCCACGGTGCGCAGGCCCGGCACCGCATTCGCCACGCCGTGACGCGCGGCGCCGCGGCTCGCCACCCAGCGCAGCAGCCACACCCAGCCGAAGCGCATGGCGTAGAGCGCCGCAAGCACGGCGGCGATATAGCCGATCAGGCGCAGCATCTGCACGTTGCTCGTGTGGTGCGCGTCGAGCAGCGCCTTGCCGAGAATGCCCGGGAACTGCAGGCCGAGCAGCGTGAACACCATGCCGTTGAAGACGAATTCGATCATCGACCAGGTGCTCGTGGCGCGCACGCGTGTCGATACCGGTCCTTTGTGCGCGACGCTCGTGAAGTTCATCGTCATGCCGGCGGAAACGGCCGCGAGCACGCCCGACACTTCGAGGTGCTCGGCGAACAGATACGCCGCGAACGGAATCAGCAAGGTGAGCACGACGCCGGGCGCGGGGTCGCCCTCTTCGGTCGTGTTGAGAAAGCGCGCCGACACGAAGCTGAAGAGCCAGCCGATCGCCGCCCCAAGCGCCAGACCGCCCGCCGCGATCACGACGAAGCTGAGCGCCGCCGCGCGCAGCGAAAAGTAGCCGGTGAGCGCGGCCGCCACGGCGAACTTGAGCGCGACGAGGCCCGAGGCGTCGTTCATCAGCGCTTCGCCTTCGAGGATGTGCATGAGCTGCGCGGGAATGCGGTCCTTGCCGGCGATGCCCGCGAGCGCGACGGCGTCGGTGGGCGAAAGCACGGCGGCGAGCGCGAACGCCACGGGCAGCGAGATCTGCGGCACGAGCCAGTGCACGAAATAGCCCACGGCGACGACCGTCAGCAGCACGAGCCCGAGCGCGAGCATGAGGATCGCGCGGCGCTGCAAGAAGAACTCGCGTTTGGGCATGCGCCAGCCGTCCGCGAACAGCAGCGGCGGAATGAACAGCGCCATGAAGATGTCGGGATCGAACGTGACGTGCGGATTCACGAGCGGAAACGTGAGCAACGCGCCGATACCGATCTGCACGAGCGGCAGCGGAAGCTTGAGTGGCACGGTGCGCGCGAGGATGCCGGACACGGCAACGGCGAGCAGCAGAATGAGAACGGTGAAGAGAATGTCCATCGAAAAACGTAGCGGGGGCCAAACGGGACCCAACGAGGCCAAACGAGGCCAAACGAGGCCAAACGGGACCAGGGGGAAGCGTGGAAGAGGGGACGACGCCTCTTTTCACGCGCGGTGCGGCACGGCGTTCTGGCGCGCATTAGAGGAGGGCGCGCCGGTCGAGGGACAGTGTAGCCTGACGCGTCTGTAAGCTGCCGCGAAGCGCGCAGGGCGAGCGCGTGGCAAGCCCGATATGTGCCGAAAATGCGGCAATTTGTCCGCCCTGTGTGCGCCACCACCGAAGCAAAGGCGCGTGGAAAGGCGCACGATATCGGTGCGCCGTGCGAGGTCTCGCGCGGTGCACGGCGTGCCCCTTCGCGGCGCACGCGATGGGCGCGAACGCATTTCGCGATGCGTGCCAGATCGCGGTGCGAGCGAGCACGGACCTTGCTTAACCCCTCCTGTGACGCAACGAAAATCAGGCTATGGAGGACGAGCGCGGGCCGTGCAGAGGCTGTGCGGACTGCAGCGTCCTTCCTACGCGCTAGAGGATGGCATGATCACAGAGCAACAGGACAAAACAGCCGTGACCCCTCACGGCTTCGATCTCAGCGTCACTTCGGGGCTGCAGCGCTACAGCGCACACCATGGCGACCTCACGCTCACGAGTGTGTTCCAGCCGGTGTTCAGCCTCTCGCACATGCGTGCGGTGGGCTACGAAGGGCTGCTGCGCGCGCACGATCCGCTCGACCGCCCGGTTTCGCCGCTCGACGTGTTCGGCGACGCCGCGCGCGTGGGCGAAGCGCTGCTGGTGGACCGGCTCGCCCAGGGGCTGCATCTGGAGAACTTCGCGCTGCTCGGCGCGGAGCGCGAGTGGCTCTTTCTCAACGTGCATCCGGGCACGCTGATCGAGCCGTATCACTCGGCGGCGCTGCTCGCGAACCTGCGGCGGCTGAACATCGCGCCGCGGCGCGTCGTGCTCGAGGTGCTGGAAGACGACGCGACCGATCTCGACGCCCTCGCGCAGGCCGTGGCGACGTTTCGCGAGCGCGGCTTTCTCGTGGCGCTCGACGACTTCGGCGCGGGCAACGTCGATATCGGCCGCGTGTGGCAGCTCAATCCCGACATCGTGAAGCTCGACCGCATCATGCTCATGCACGCGCAGCATCGCGCCGACATGGCCGCGACGCTGCCCGCGCTCGTGGCGCTGTTGCACGACGCGGGCAAGCTCGTGCTGATCGAAGGCGTGGAGACGGAACACGAGGCGCAGCTCGCGCTCGCGTGCAACGCCGACTTCGTGCAGGGCTTCTTCTTCGCGCGGCCCGCGCCCGGACTCGCCGACGCCGCCCAGGCGCAAGCCGTGATCGCCGAGGCGACCGAGCGTTTTCGTCAGCAGACCGAAACGCGCGAGCGCGGCGAGACGAATCGCCTCGTGCCTTATCTGCGTGCGTTCGAGCGCGCGGCCGAACGGCTTTCGGCCGGCGAATCGATGGAGGAGGTGTGCTGGAACTTCCTCGCGCTCGATCATGCGGCGCGCTGCTATCTGCTCGATTCGAACGGCCGGCAGGCGGGCCGCAACGTGGTGCTGCGCGTCGACCGCGCGGAGCGCGATGCGCGCTTTTTGCCGCTTGAGGACGCACAAGGCGCGAGCTGGCTGCGCAGGCCGTACTTCCGCACGGCGCTCGTCACGCCGGGGCGCGTGCACGTGACCGGACCGTATCTGTCGATCAACGAGGCGCTGCCGTGCCTGACGCTTTCGATGGCCGTGCAGGTGGGCGAGCGCCTGTGCGTGCTGTGCGGCGACATCGACTGGTTCGAGTAGGCGTGCATCTGCGATCATGTCGTGTTTCTCACGACATGGCGCGCAAACATGCCACATGAACGGGTCCTGCTGGAGGTCATCGCGACCACCGTCGCCGATGCGCAAGCCGCCGAGCGCGGCGGCGCGGATCGGCTCGAACTCGTGACCGCAATTGGCGAGGGCGGCCTCACGCCCAGCATCGGCATGATCGAAGCCGTGGTCGCGGCGGTGGCGATTCCCGTGAACGTGATCGTGCGGCCGCACAGCCGCTCGTTTATTTACGATTCGAACGATTACGCGGTGATGCTGCGCGACGTGCGCGCCGCGAAGCTCGCGGGCGCGCATGCGGCCGTGATCGGCATGCTCACGCCTTCGCATGAAGTCGATTGCGAAGGACTGCAGCGCGCGATCGACGCCGCCGACGGCATGTCGCTCACGTTTCATCGCGCGTTCGACGAAGCGCGCGATCTGCAGGAGGCGTTCGACGTGCTGCTCGGTTTCGACGCGGTGACGAACGTCCTCACCTCGGGCGGCAAGCCTTCGGTGCTTGACGCGCAGGCGCAGATCGCAACGCTCGTGCAGCGCGCGGCGCACACGCATTGCACGGTGCTGGCGGGCGCGGGACTCACGCTCGACCGCGTGGCGCAATTCGTAAGTTCGACGCGCGTGCGCGCGGTTCACTTCGGCTCGGGCGTGCGCATCGACGGCAAGGGACTCGCTCCCGTCGACGAAAACAAGGTGCGGCGCGCGCGGAACCTGCTCGACGCCTGACCCATAAAAAAGCGCGCGCCATTCAGATGAACGGCGCGCGCCTGCCGGCTCACTTCACCTTATTTCGCCACGACCACCGGAATGCCGCGCAACGCGCCGGCGCCCTTGAACGACGCGAGGGCTTCCTGGACCGCGGCGCTCGTCTTCACGTCGATGGCAAGGCGCGCCGCCAGTTCGCGCTCGCTGCGTTTGACCGCCGCGAGGTTCGCCAGCTTGACGTGCCCATAGCCGCGCACACGTTGATGCAGATTCGCGAGCTTGGCGATGTCGTCGGCGTTTTCGGCGGTGAGGCTCGCGAACGCACCGCGCAGCGTCGCCTCGTAGTCGCCGGCGAGGGCGCGCTCCATGCGGCGCTCCAGTGTCTTGCCGAACGGATCGAGCCACGTGCCGCGCACGCTGCGGCCCTTCTTGAGCAGCCCGAACGCACTCCACATCCACTGGCCGAACTGCATCTTGCGCGGAGGCTGGCCGTTCTTTTCACGCGCGATGAGCGGCGGCGCGAGGTTGAACTTCACGGTGAAGTCGCTGCCCGCCGTGCCCTCGAACTGCGCCTCGAGCGCGGCGCGCAACGCCGGGTCGGCGTGCAGGCGCGCGACTTCGTATTCGTCCTTCACGGCAAGCAGCCGATAGAACGTGGTCGCGACGGCGCGCGCGAGCGTTTTCTCCGCACTCTTGTCGGCGCTGCGTGCGGCATCGACCAGCGCGCGATAGCGCTTCACGTAGCTCGCGCCGCCATACGCGAGCAGACGCGCTTCGCGGTCGGCGATCAGTTCGTCGAGCGTTTGCGTGAGCTTGCGCGCCGTGGCTTTCGCGGCGGCCGCACGTTGCGTGTCGAGCGCTTCGAGCGCAGCGGGATCGGCGGCGGCCATGCGGCCGATGGAGAACGCGAACAGGTTCGCCTGCACGGCCACGTTGTTCAGTTCGATGGCGCGCGTGAGCGCCGCGAGCGAAACCGGCACGAGGCCAAGTTGCCAGGCGAAGCCGAGCATCACGATGTTGGCGCCGATCGTGTCGCCGAGATAACGCTGCGCGAGTGCCTGCGCGTCGCATGCGGAGAGCGGATCCTGCGCGTTCGATGCGCCGCCGGTCGCCGCATGCCGCATCTTCGCGAGCAGCGCGTCGGCGTGCAGGTTCGCTTCGGGATTCTGCACGAACGACGCGTTCGGAATCTCATGCGTGTTCACGACGATGCGCGTGCGGTCGTGCCGCACGGTTTGCAGCGCATCGGCGCTCGCGCCCACCACCATGTCGCAGGCGAGCAGCAGGTCGGCCTGCTGCGTGTCGATGCGCACCTGGTTGAGCAGCGCGTCGGTGGCCGCGAAGCGCACGAACGAGAGGACCGAGCCGCCCTTCTGTGCGAAGCCCATGAAGTCGAGCACCGAAGCGCTCTTGCCTTCCAGATGCGCGGCCATGCTGATGAGCGCGCCCACGGTCACGACGCCGGTGCCTCCCACGCCCGTCACGAGGATGTCGTAGGGCGCGTTGTCGAGATGCGTGGCCGGCATGGGCAGCGCATTCACGCGCGCGGTGAGCGCCTGCGGATCGAACGCGGCGCCCGCGGCCTTCTTGAGCTTGCCGCCCTCGACGGTCACGAAGCTCGGGCAGAAGCCGTTCACGCACGAATAGTCCTTGTTGCACGACGACTGGTCGATGCGGCGCTTGCGGCCCAGCTCCGTTTCCACGGGTTCGACCGAAAGACAATTCGACTGCACACCGCAGTCGCCGCAGCCTTCGCACACTTCCTCGTTGATGAAGAGACGCTTGTCCGGGTCGGGGAATTCGCCCTTCTTGCGGCGGCGGCGCTTTTCGGCGGCGCAGGTCTGGTCGTAGATCAGCACGGTCACGCCCGGCGTTTCGCGCAGTTCGCGCTGCACCGTGTCCAGTTCGCTGCGGTGATGGAACGTCGTGCCCTTCGGGAACAGACCGTGATGGCCGTCGTACTTCTCGGGCTCGTCGCTCACCACCACGAAGCGCGAGACGCCTTCGGCTTCCACCTGGCGTGCGATCTGCGGCACGGAAATGCTGCCGTCCACGGGCTGGCCGCCCGTCATCGCCACGGCGTCGTTGTAGAGGATCTTGTAGGTGATGTTGGTCTTCGCCGCGACTGCCTGGCGAATCGCAAGGATGCCTGAGTGAAAGTAGGTGCCGTCGCCGAGATTCTGGAACACGTGCGGCATCTTCGTGAACATCGAGTGCGCGGCCCAGTCCACGCCTTCGCCGCCCATCTGGATCAGGCCCGTGGTGTCGCGCTCCATCCACGAAGCCATGAAGTGGCAGCCAATGCCGGCCTGCGCGATCGAGCCTTCGGGCACCTTCGTCGACGTGTTGTGCGGGCAGCCCGAGCAGAAGTAGGGCGTGCGGCGCACGGCGTCGGCGGCGTTCGAGAGGATTTGCGGCGCGACGAGATCGACCACGCGCTCGCGGCGGTCGAGCGCCGGACGGTGCTTCGCGAGCCACGCGGCGAACACGGGCAGGATGCGCGAGGGACGTAGCTCGCCCAGCTCGGAGAGCAGCAGCGTGCCGTCTTCGGCGTGCTTGCCGATCACGGTGGGGCGCGCGCCTTCCTTGCGGTTGTAGAGGTAGTCCTTGATCTGCTGCTCGATCACCGGGCCCTTCTCCTCGATCACGAGCACGTCGGTGAGGCCCGAGACGAACGCGTCGATCCGCGACATCTCCAGCGGGAACGACAGGCCCACCTTGTAGATGCGCACGCCCGCGCGATCGAGGTCGTCGACGGTGAGATCGAGACGGCGCAGCGTTTCCATCAGATCCAGGTGCGCCTTGCCGCAGGTGACGATCCCCACGTTCGCGTGCGGGCTCGGCGCGATCCACTTGTCGATGCTGTTCATGCGCGCGAAGTGGCGCACGGCGTCGAGCTTGGCGGCGAGGCGCTGCTCGATGGCGAGACTCGGCAGATCGGGCCAGCGGTTGTGCAGGCCGCCCGGCGGCGGCGTGAAGCCCGCAGTGGCCAAATCGGGCGCTTGCCAGTCGGTTTTGATGGCATCGAGATCGACGGTCGAGCCCGACTCCACCGTCTCCGAAATCGCCTTGTAGCCCACCCACGCGCCCGAGTAGCGCGAGAGCGCCCAGCCATACAGGCCGAATTCGAGCATGTCCGCGATGTTCGACGGATTCACGACAGGCATGTGCCACGCCATCAGCGCGAAGTCGCTCTGATGCGGCATGGACGACGACACGCAGCCGTGGTCGTCGCCGGCCACCACGAGCACGCCGCCGTGCGGCGACGAGCCGTAGGCGTTGCCGTGCTTGAGCGCGTCGCCGGCGCGATCGACGCCCGGGCCCTTGCCGTACCACATCGCGAACACGCCTTCGACGGTGCGCTCCGGGTCCGCTTCCACGCGCTGCGTGCCGAGCACGGCGGTGCCGCCCAACTCCTCGTTGATGGCGGGCAGGAAGCGCACGTCGGCGGCTTCGAGCAGTTTCTTCGCCTTCCACGCCTGCTGATCGACCATGCCGAGCGGCGAGCCGCGATAGCCGCTGATGAAGCCCGCGGTGTTCAGGCCATGCGCGCGGTCGAGTGCGCGCTGCATGAGCGCGAGGCGGATCAGCGCCTGGGTGCCGGTCAGGAAGATGCGGCCGCGCGTGGCGGTGAGGTTGTCGGTGAGCTTGTAATCAGCGAGGGGCGGCGTATCAAGCGGCGAGGACGTGTCGCCGAACGCGGGGCGCGCGGTCATTGGGGGAGTCTCCATATATCGACCGCAGTGAGCGCTTCAGCTGTCGCCCGGAGTTAGTGCTTCAGCACTTACTCCGGGCCCATGCAGAGCACTTGCTGCGATCTCATGCTTAGCTTTGCTGTCGTACGCCCTCCGAGGAGAGCGGCGAAAGAGACTCTATTTTTTCTCGCCAATGACGGAAATTTTTTGCTAACTCTCCGGCGCTGCCGCCTATTCGCGCGAGAGCCTGCCCGCGCCGGGCGAATTTGGAGAGAGATTTTCCCTGCGCGGCCGCGATCCCGCCCGGATCGGCCTTCGGGACAATCCGTCAGATCGTCCGCGGTGCGTAGGGCTTCGCGCGATCGAATGGCACGACATCGTGAAAGTGCGTGTAGTCCATCGTGCTCACGCCGTCCGCGTCGCTCATCAGGTCGACGTAGCGGTAGTCCCAGCGGATCTGGCGGTCCGACCAGTTAAAGCGCGCCTGCATGGTCTGCGCGGTCGATTCGTCGGAGCCCTCGATCACGACATGCAGCGTACCGTGCTGCTCGGCCAGCATCTCGGGTGTGACGCCGTAGAGCGGGCTCGACTCGTCGATCACGTGCATGAGATTCCAGCCCAGCGTGAAGAGCGGATGCTGGTCGCGCACGAGCTTGAGGTCGTGGATGCGCCGCGCGCGAAAGCCGTCCGACGAGGTTTCGATGCGGATGAGCCGCAGCTTCGCGCCCGCTTCGGCGATCACGTTCTGGCGGGCGTTGGCCGCGCGCGCCATCAGCGTCATGCGGCCTTCGATGGGGTGCACCACCACCTGGCTCGCGAACATGATCTTGGCGCGCGGGCGCGAGAAGCGCGCGAACACGAGGCCGGTCGCCAACGCGATCCCCGACATGCCGACGAAGATCTCGAACGTGGCGACGATATGCGCGTAGAGCGTTTGCGGATGCATGTCGCCGTAGCCGACGGTGGCGAGCGTCTCCACGCTGAAGAAGAACGCGCCGAGAAAGCCCTTTGGATACTGGTTGGCGATGGGTGCGGCGCCGAGCTGGTAGAGGCACGCGAACACGCCGTTCATGAGCAGGAAGAGGGCCGCGAGCGACGCAAAGAAGGTGGGCCAGCGCATGGTGAGCGCCGTGTGATAGAAGTCGCCCCAGGACTGCGGCATGCCGTAGACGAGCACCTCGCGCGTGCCGATCATCAGCTTGCGCGGCGTGCCGCGTCTGGCTCTTTTCCTGGGCCCCGCGGGCGTTTCGGCCTTGCAGGCGTCCATATCCACGCCGGGCGAAGCCCCGGATGCCGAATCGGCTTGCTGGGCTGCTTCCTGGTTGGCGAAGCGCTCCGGCGTCTCGGACGTCATGATGGTCCCTGCGGATCTGAAGTAAGGAGAAGAGCGTAGCAATGCCGCAGGGACAGGACAAGCGGGCACGCGCCGACGGGCGCTGGCAGGGCGCAGGGCTAGCGCGACGAGAGCAGCAGCGAGACGCGGCAGGAGCGGCGTCGAACGAAAGGCTTACGGAAACCCATGCGGCTTCGGAATGCCCGCGCCATGTTCGATATCGGCGATGGCCTGGCGGCGCGCGGCGTCCACGGCGAGCGTCGCCGCGTCGAATCCCGAGTTGCCGCCGACCGTGACCCACGGCTGCACGGCCTTGTCGCGATGCGTGATCTGATACTCGGCGTCCCAGCGAGCGCCCTGCAGTTCGAGCGGATGCACGTGGATGGCGTAAACGCCGTATAGAAAGAGCTGTTCGGACATGGCTAACCTCCTGTCGACCAGAGTTAGCGCTTGAGCTGTCGGCCGGAGTTAGTGCTTCAGCACTTACTCCGGGCCCATGCAACGCACTTACTCTGGTCCCATGCACAGCTGTCGACCAGAGTTGGCGCTTTAGCTGTCGGCCGGAGTTAGTGCTTCAGCACTTACTCCGGGCCCATGCAACGCCATTACTCTGGCCCCATGCAGAGCCCCCGTCTCTTGCAGCGCTGCCGGCAGTCCCCGAGCGGGCCCTGGGCTCACCGGGCGACTTACAGCTCGAGCTCGCCGAGAATGCGATGCGCCAGCGCCTTGGCTTCTTCGAGAGCTTCTTCCGGCGTGCCCGATGCGGCTTCGACTTCATACACCGCGTTTTCGAGTTCCTCGCCGTCGTCGCGCGCCAGGGAGACCAGGCCCTGGTACTGGCCGGCGTTCATGGGCCGCACTGTGGCGACGGCCGTGTAGATCCCCTTGGTGTAGCTGACGTCTTCCATAACGTGCTCCTCGTGGAAGGAAACTCCCCTCGACGGGTCACAGTGGATGAAGGCGCGCAAGCGTCGCGCCTGACCCGCAACAAGAGGGAGATTCCATGCTAGCACGTTGCCCGCGCGGCTGCGGGACACCCATATGACGACGGCGCGGCGCTTTCGTGTCAGCCCCGCGCCGTGTCCGGGCGGCGCGCCAGACTGCGCGCCGCGGGCGCCTTCAGTCGGCGAGCAGCGCGACGACTTCGTCGAGCGTCGGCGAATGCGCGCCGGGCCGGCGGCACGCGGCCGCGCCCGCGGCGAGCGCGAAGGCGAGATGCTGGCGCCAGTTGCGCTGCGGCGCGCTCATGAGGCTGAACAGCAGTCCGCCGATGGACGCGTCGCCGGCACCCACCGTATCGGCCACTTCGACGCGCGGCGGCGCCGCCTCGATCACCTCGGTGCCCACATAGAGCGTGGCCGCCTGCGCGCCGCGCGTGACGAGCAGCGTGGCGGCCGGATTGAGCGCGCGCACGGCGTCGATGGCGTCGGCCTCGCTCTTGCCGGCGAACAGCATGCGCAGGTCTTCGTCGGAGACCTTGATGAGATCGGCGAGCGCGGCCATGCGGCGAAGGATCGGCTCGTAGCCGTGCGCCATGAGGTTGCGGTAGTTCGGATCGAAGCTGATCTTCACGCCGGCTGCGCGCAGCTCGGCGGCGAGCGTGGCGAGCGTTTCGCCGAGCGGCTGGCGCACGAGGCTGATGCAGCCGAAGTGCGCCCACTTCGCATGCGCGCGCCAGCCTTCGGGCAGCTTCGCGGGATCGAAGGCGAGGTCGGCGCTGTGCTCGCCGATGAAGTAGTACGCGGGCGGATGCGTCTGATGCACGATCGCGAGCAGCGGTGCGCGCTCCACGCGCTGCATGAAACGCATGTCGAGACCGGCGGCCACGCTTGCGTTCCAGAGCTCGTCCGAGAAGTTGTCGACGCCGAGCGCCCCCACGCTCGCCGTGGGCAGCCCGAGGCGCGCGACCGCGCGCGCGACGTTCCAGCCCGCGCCGCCAGGATGCGCGCGCCAGTGCGAGTCCATGCCCGGTGCGCCGGGTTGCGACGTGTGCGGCGTGCCCTCGGGCGCGGGAGTGCGCACGAGATCGGTGAGAATGTCGCCGGCCGAGATGAAGGCCGGGAAGCCGGACGAAAAGTCCGGGCCGGTGCTGCAGGTGCTCATCGTCGTGTTCCTCTCTCTAGTTCTGGCCGCTCGTGCCCGTCATGCGTTCGCGCCACCGGCGTCGGCGGCGGTCGCTTCCTCGCGGCCGATGACCGGCGCCATGCCGCGTCCGGGCAGCGCGTTCAGCGCTTCGTAGCACGCGCCCATCGTGTGATAGTCGGTCTTGCCGGCGGGACTCTTCTCGTCACTGTACTTACGGTTGTCGCAGGTGAGGATGCGATACCACGCACCGTAACGATGATCGACGAAATTCGCCCAGCTGTAGCGCCAGATTTCGTCGTACCAGTCCCAGAAGCGCTCGTTGCCGGTGCGCTTGCCGAGCAGCGCCGCCGTGGCGAAGGTTTCCGCCTGCACCCAGAAGTACTTGTCGTGATCGCACACGGTGCCGTCCGGGCCGAAGCCGTAGTAGAGGCCGCCGTGATCGTTGTCCCAGGCGTGCGCCATGGCGGCGTCGAACAGTTCGATCGCGCGCGGCAGCAGCCAGGGCAGCGGCCGGTGCCGTTCGAGCAGCAAGAGCAGCTTCGCCCACTCCGTTTGATGGCCCGGCTGGAAGCCCCACGGGCGGAAGATGTTCGAGCTGTCTTCCTCGTTGTAGTGCCAGTCCACCGACCAGTCCGCGTGAAAGTGCTCCCACACGAGCCCTTGCGAGAGCTTCGCCTGGCGCAGCGTGATGTTCGAGGCGACGCGCTCGGCGCGGTCGAGATAGACGAGATGGCCCGTCGCTTCGTAGGCCGCGAGCAGCGCCTCGGTCGTGTGCATGTTGGCGTTCTGGCCGCGATAGCCCGAGACGATCCAGTCGGCGCTCGCCTCGTCGGCGTAGAGGCCCGCCGCGCCGTCCCAGAAGCGGTGTTCCATCAGATCGAAGGTCGCGCCGATCATCGGCCGCGCTTCCTCGATGCCGGCCATCGCCGCATGCGCGTAAGCGAGCAGTACGAACGCGAGGCCGTAGCAGTGGCGCGTGGCGTCGAGCACGCGCTTCTTGCCGTCGCGCCAGTCGATCTCCCAGTCGTAGCCCTGCAGTTGCGGGTCCCAGTGGCCCTCGCGCAGGAACTGCAGCCCGTGGCGCGCATATTCCAGGTGCTGCGGATCGCCGAACTCGCGATACGCCATCGCGTAGTTGAAGACGTACCGGCAGCTGCTCACGAGGTGCCGCGAGTGCGCGTTGTAGATCGAGCCGTCGTCGCGGAAGTAGTGGAAGAAGCCGCCCGAGGGATCGAGCACGTTCGGCGCGTAAAAGCGCAGCGTGTCCTGCACGT
Source organism: Paraburkholderia sp. BR14312 (assembly GCF_040948675.1). Taxonomy (NCBI): domain Bacteria; kingdom Pseudomonadati; phylum Pseudomonadota; class Betaproteobacteria; order Burkholderiales; family Burkholderiaceae; genus Paraburkholderia; species Paraburkholderia sp. BR14312. The sequence goes on along the minus strand of NZ_JBFPKI010000014.1, from coordinate 242,192 downwards.
GGCCGAGCAGGAAGCCGCGGTCGCGAAAGCTCGCGACGCCCGGTACGGCGACGGGGTTTGCGGTGGCGGGAGTGGCGGTGTCGGCGGTCATCGTCATGGCTTTCTCTTCTGTCCTGGACGTGGCTTCAGCGTATTTCGTGTGTGTTCAGCGTGTTTTCGACGGCGCGCGTCAGGCGCTTTGCGGCGCGCCTGCAGCGTGGTGGACGGCCTGCGCGGCAACGAGATTCGATGACGCCGCACCCAGCGTGCTCGCACGCGCGACGAGCTGCACCGGCAAACGGATTTCGTTCGCGGCAGGCGTTTCTTCGAGCAGCAGTTCGACGCCGCGCCGCCCGAGTGCTTCCTTGTCGACGGCGATCGTCGAAAGCGGCGGCGTGGCGTGCGTGGCGCCCGCGATATCGTCGAAACCGATGATGGCGATGTCCTCGGGCACGCGCAGGCCATTGGCGAGGCACACGCGCATGGCAGCGAGCGCGGCGGCGTCGTTGTAGGCGAAAAGCGCGTCGGGCGGCGGGCGCGATGCGGCGCGCGCCGTGTCGATCAAGCGTTGCATGGCGAGCGACGCGCCCGTGTCGGGATCGAGGCCGCCGTCGATCGTCGTTTCGAGCGACGGGTCGAACAACAGGCCCGCCTCGAAGAACGCGCGCCGGTAGCCGAGCGCGCGCTGCGCGATGCTGTAGTGCGCGAGCGAGCCGCCGATGAACGCAATGCGCCGCCGTCCCAGCTCGAACAGATGCTGCATGGCGAGCGCGGCGCCCGCCGCGTTGTCGATGTTCACCGAGCGCAGACCCGCCGCCCACAGATCGATTAGCACGAGCGGGCGTTGCAGCGCGACGAGCGCGGCGAGCATTTCCGGTTCGACGAAGCCCGCCACGGCGATGGCGTCGGGCGCGTGCAGGCGCAACTGCTGGACGGTGTCGTCGGCGGGGCCGGCGGTGAGCAGCGCGGGCACGATGCCGTGTTCGCGGCACGCGTCTTCCACGCCGTGCAGCACGTGCGAGAAGAACGGGCTCGCCGCGAAGTTGTTGTGCTGGCGGTGGAGCAGGAAGGTGAGCCGGCGAATGCGCGGACGCAGTTGCGCGCAGTCATAGCCGAGCGTGCGCGCGATCTCGACGATGCGCTCGCGCGTGGCCTCGGAGAGGCCCGGCTGATTTTTCAACGCGCGCGACACCGTGCCGATCGACACGTTGGCGGCCTGCGCGACGTCGCGAATGGTTGTCCCCATGATTCCTGGCTAGCGGTGGCGCGGTGAGCGTTCCGGGTGTGGTCAGGTGTGCGGCGATTGTATAGTAAAAATCTGTTCGAAAAACCCGAATCGACGTCTCGAATTCCAGGTAAATACCAGTAAACAATGAAATAAACGCAAACATTAGTGTTTAGTAAAATTAGCTAAACACGTGCGGGCACGACGGTTGCGGAAAGGCGGATGCCAACATTCGACTTTCGGAGGCCTCATGCTCGGCACCCTGCTTCTGGTCATTCTGATCCTGCTGCTCATTGGCGCGTTCCCGGCGTGGCCGTATAGCCGCTCGTGGGGCTATGCGCCTTCGGGCACGCTCGGCATCATCGTCGTCGTGGTGGTCGTGCTGGTCTTGATGGGGACGATCTAGCGACTGCGCAGCAGTCAAGCAACGCAAGCAAAACGGGCCGGCGCGCGGCACGAGCCGCGCGGTCGGCCCGTTGATGTTGCGGGCTGCCGCAGGGGAGGCTCAGGTCGCTATGCTGTACCGGCCGTTTCGCCTGATGCCGAACTGAGCGTGGGCACGAGGTTGGCGCTCGCGTTGCCGTCGATCACGACGAGGCCGCTCGCTTCCTGTTTCGCGCGGCGCTTGGCGAGCGCCGCGAGCGAGGCGATGGCGTCGCTGCTGTGCTGTGCACCTTCGCCCGGTGCCACGTGCACGCAGCCGATCGCCATCGTCACGAAGGTGAAGAAGGTGGCGTTGCCGTGGCGATCCTCGCCGTGAATGCCGCCCGCGAGGCGGTCGCCCGGCGCGTAGAAGCGCTGCGCGCCCTCGTTGAACGTTTCGATCGCCTGGCGCGCTCGCTCGCGCCACGTCTCGCTCTGGAACAGGATCAGGAAGTCGTCGCCGCCCACGTGGCCGAGGAAGTCGCGCGTGGGGTCGCAGGCGTCGGCGAGCACCGTCGCCGCGAACTTCAGCACCTCGTCGCCCTGCCAGTAGCCGTACTGATCGTTGAAGGGCTTGAACTGGTTCAGGTCGACGTAGCACGCGTGAAAGCCCGCGTCGTGCGACAGCAGCCGCTCGATATGCGAACTGATGGGAATATTGCCCGGCAGGAAGGTGAGCGGATTGGCGTAGCGCGCCGCCTGGATGCGCACCTCCGTCACGGCTCGCACGAGGCTCTCGCCGGTGCCGAGCCCGGCGTACCGGCCGTTATCGGTGATGACGAAACCATCGGCGAGATAGCGCTGGTCGTCGCTGACGAGCAGCGTCGCCATCTGCTCGACCGTCATCGACTGCTCGATCACCACCGGCTGCGCGTTGGCGAATTGCAGGCAGGCCTTCTTGCCGAACAGCTCGCGGTGATACGGCAGCGCATAGCGGTCCATGAACGCGCGCCGGTTGATGAGCGCGACGGGCGCCTCGTCTTCCACCACGGCCACTGCGTGCAGGTCGGGTTGACCGTTGAACAGTTCGAGCACGTCGTTGTTGGTCGCCTCGCGCGGCAGCGCGGGCGCGCGCACGAGCATCTTGCTGGCCGGCGCGCCGCCACCCGCGGGCTGCGTGGCGGCGCTGCGCGTGGCCTCGGGGAACACGGCGATATGATCCGCGCGAATCGCCTCGCGCGCTTCGCGGGCGAGCACGCGCAGCGGCTCCACGTTGGGGCGGCCGAAGAAAAAGCCCTGGCCGCAGTCGATGCCCATGTCGCGCAGCACGATCAGATCGGCCGCGTTCTCGATGCCTTCCGCCACGAGCCGCGTGCCGCTCGCCTGCGCGAAATGCTGCACGGCGCGCACGGCTTCGAACTTGAGCGCGTCGTTGGCGATGTCGTGGATGAAGAAGCGGTCGATCTTCACGACATCGGGCTGCAGCTGCACCCAGAGGTTGAGGCTGGCGTTGGCCGTGCCGTAGTCGTCGAGCGCGAACTGGGCGCCGGCCGCGCGCAGCGTCTCGACGACGGCCGAAAAGTTGCGCAGGTCGTGGATGGCGCTTTGCTCGGTGAGCTCGATCACGACGCGCGTGGGGTCGATCGGGCCGTCGAAGAGGGCGAGTGCGGCGTCGCCGTCGGCGGTCAGCTGGCGCAGCGCGTCGGCGCTGAAATTGAGGAACAGCTTGCCGGGGCAGTCGAGTTTCGCGAACGTTTCGATGCAGGTGCGGGCGGCGGCGCGTTCGAGCGAGGCGGTGCACTGTTCGTCGCCGGCGCGCGCGAAGAGGGCGGCGGGCGTTTCGAGCGGCGAGCCGGTCGGCCCGCGAATGAGGCCTTCATAGCCGAGGATCGCGCCACCCTCGAAATCGACGATGGGCTGGAAGACGGCGCGCAGCTGGCGCTGGGCGATCAGCGCCCCGACGCCGGGCGCCGCGTGCAGGAGTGGCGCGGGAGCAGACATGGACAGGCCGGAACGGGCGAAGACGATGAACTTAACGGCATATGATCGGATGAATTAAATGAAATTTTGGTGACAGCGCCGCGAAGCCCAATCTTTGGGCATGTGACGCGGGGAGGGGAGGCTGGCGGGGGAGGGTGAAATGCCGGGCGCTCGCCACGGCGTTTGCTGCTGCGGGGCGGCGGCCTCTCGCCGCCCCGGGTGACGTACTTGATGCCGCTTAACGGCGCGCAGCAGTAGCCGTGCGCTCGTTCGCGCCGGCGCGCGATTCGTCGCCCGCGCTGGCGGCGCGCTCGGCGCTCATGTCGCGGGCGCCCCAGCGCTGGGCGAGCGCCGCGCACACCATGAGCTGGATCTGGTGGAACAGCATCAGAGGCAGCACGACCGCGCCCACGGCGTTCGAGGCGAAGATGACCTTCGCCATCGGTACGCCGGCCGCGAGGCTCTTCTTCGAGCCGCAGAAAATGATGGTGATCTGGTCCGCGCGCGAGAAGCCGAGCTTCTTGCTCGTGAACATCGTGATGCCGAGCGCGAGCGCGAGCAGCACGGCGTTCACCACGAGCAGGCCGCCGAGCGCGGTGAGCGGAAGGTGATGCCAGAGCCCTTCGTTCACGGCCTCGGAAAACGCGCCGAACACCACGAGCAGGATCGAGCCCTGATCGACGAACTTGAGCACGCCCTTGTTGCGTTCGATCCAGCGGCCGATCACCGGGCGCAGCAGTTGGCCCGCCACGAACGGCACGAGCAGTTGCAGCACGATGTTCCACACGGTGTGCCAGGCCGAGCCGCCGCTCGCGCTCTGGTTCGTGACGATCAGGCTCACGAGCGCGGGCGTGACGAAGATGCCGATCAGGCTCGACGCCGAAGCGCTGCACACGGCGGCGGGCACGTTGCCGCGCGCGATCGAGGTGAACGCGATGGACGACTGCACCGTCGAGGGCAGCGTGCAGAGGAACAGCACGCCCGCGTAGAGCGCCGGGGTGACGAGCGGCGAAAGCACGGGCTTGAGAGCCAGGCCCAGCGCCGGAAAGAGCACGAAGGTGCTGAGCAGCACGACGATGTGCAGCCGCCAGTGCGTCGCGCCGGCGATGATCGCCTCACGTGAGAGCTTGGCGCCGTGCAGGAAGAACAACAGGCCGACCGCCACATTGGTCAGCCAGTTGAAACCGGTGGCGGCCTGGCCGTGCACGGGGAACAGGCTCGCGAGAATCACCGTGCCGACGAGGCAAAGGGTGAAGTTATCGGGCAGGAATTTCGGACGTGCCATCGGACAATCTCAAGTGCGCGCCTGGGCGCCTGGCTGCGCGCAGATCGATGTGCGTGCAACGGGTGAATCGGATCGTCTATTGTCGGCGCAAGCCGATTGAAAAAGCAAATTCATTTGAAGCATCGATTAATGACGGATGCGCATGTATCGCCGGCATCGATCTCACCTTTATGCCGGATTCCTTATCGACGTGCGAGGGGCATTCCCGGGCCGCAAAAGCCGTCAGGACTCCGCGCATTCTTCAGATCTTCAGACGTCTATCAACCATAAAACGAACCGTTCCCAGACCTGCGCGGAGAGGCGTGCCTGGCGGCCTTCCCAGGGCTTGCCCGAAGGCAGAAAACCCAGCAGTAACATGGTGTTACAACCCTTCGGGCGGCATAACATCTTTTGGCTCGACACCCATACAGCACGCCCATAAATTACCGTCAATGGGACGCCGCGACCGTTGTGGCGGCAATCGTTACGCGCCAGCGCGGCGAGCGTCCCGGGACTGGCCCGCCATGGCCCGAGCGGCGGGTGCCAGGCGCGAACGTCGGGCAGGTGAAACGTCACAATGCAGGCAGGGTTGTCAAAACTCGGACAGTGGGTCTTGGGGGCCGGATTTGCGGCCTTTGTTGCGCTCGCCCATGCTCAGCCCGGTATTCCAGGGCACGGCGGGGGCGGCGGCTTCGCGCGCGCCCCTTCCATGCCCACGAGGCCCGCCATGCAATCGATGCCCGCGCCACGCGGCGGCGGCATGGCGTGGGGCAGCGGCTACCACGGCGCCCCTGAACGCGGCCGTGGCCCCGCCGCTTACACCGGTGCCGCTTCGCCCATGCGCGTGGCCGACCAGGGCGGCCGGTACGAGCGCGGCGGTAACCGCTCGCCGAACCAGTGGCAAGGCCAGGTTCAGCAGCCGGCCCCGCATCGCGATTACAGCTACGGCACGCCGTTCGGCGGCTACGGTGGCTATCGCGGCAATCCCATCACGCCCGTGAGCGCGGAATCGCGCCAGGTGCCGCATCCGCCGCCCGAGTCGCCGGTGCGCGCGGGCTCGATCCGCGAAGACGTCGCGCGCTACAACGAGGAGCGCGGCGGTACCTACCGGCCCTTCACGCGCAACGGCGGCGAGGTCCCGCGTCCGCCCATGCCTTCGCCCTACCGTAATTGAGCGGTGCCACGCCGCGCGCTTTCGCTTTCTTCCCTCCGCACGCTTTATCCCGCTGTCTTCGTTTGACTCTCCTCAGGATTCGCTTCAGGCATTGACCTGTTAGCGCCGCCGAAACACGTCCAAAACAAGTTGCGTTCGTCCACGCCGCGAAAACTGACGCGCGGATACCACACTTTTTTGGAAATCCCTCGTCATGCAGAACCCTTTCGTCTCAAATCTCGCTTTCGTTTTGGCGGCGCGTCATTCGCAGCTACGCGCGTGCGGCAGCGCCCCACTGGGCGCGGCGCGGCAGCCTGCGACTAACCGTGACGCAGCGCAGCGCAAAGCAAAGTCGACAGCGGCAAACCGGGTGCTATCGGCGGCAAACTAATCCGCCCGATATACCGGCAATAACACCGGTTATTTTTGACCATAAAAATGGTCCGCAAAGATGGATCCGCCCAGAACGGCCACGCCTGCGAACGACGAAAAAACCAGGCATTGCGCGAGCGCCTCAGCCGCCCGACACCCTTTTTTGACAAAGACTGGAGAACCCATGAATACAACGGTCAGCCGCGCGCTGCGCACTACCCTGAAGGCGAGCGCGCTCGCCGCTGTTCTTGCCGCCGCGTCGTCGTCGGCGTTTGCGCAGTCGAGCGTCCAGCTCTACGGCCAGGTCGACGAGTGGGTCGGGGCGACGAAATTTCCGGGCGGCCAGACCGCCTGGAACGTGAGCGGCGGGGGCATGTCCACGTCGTACTGGGGCATGAAGGGATCGGAAGATCTGGGCGGCGGCTTCAAGGCGATCTTCACACTGGAAAGTTTCTTCCGCGCGCAGAACGGTCAGTACGGCCGCTTCGCGGGCGACACGTTCTTCGCGCGCAATGCGTACGTCGGCCTCGAGTCGCCGTACGGCACGGTCACGGCGGGGCGCCTGACGACGCAGCTGTTCGTCTCGACGATTCTCTTCAACCCGTTCATCGATTCGTACACCTTCTCGCCGATGGTGTACCACGTGTACCTCGGCCTCTCGACGTTCCCGACCTACACGACCGATCAGGGCGTGGTGGGCGACTCGGGCTGGAACAACGCCGTGCAGTACTCGACGCCTAACTTCAACGGCCTTTCGGGTTCGGCCATGTATGCGTTCGGCAACCAGGCCGGCCAGAACGGCTCGAAGAAGTGGAGCGTGCAGGGTCTGTACTTCCACGGCCCGTTCGCGGCTACGGCGGTCTACCAGTACGTGAACTTCAACAACACGCCGGGCGACATCGGCAGCATCGTGAGCGGCGACACGACCATCATCGGCCTGAAGAGCCAGGGCGTGGCGCAGGTCGGTCTTTCTTACGACCTCAAGTACGTGAAGTTCTTCGGCCAGTACATGTACACGGCGAACTGGCAGCAGGTGGGCAGCTGGCACGTCAACACCGCCCAGGGTGGCGTGACGGTCCCGGCCGGCCCGGGCACGGTGATGGCGTCGTATGCGTACTCGCGCGACGGCGGCGGCCTGAACCAGACGCGCCAGACGGCGGCGATCGGCTACGACTACCCGCTTTCCAAGCGCACCGACGTCTACGCCGCGTACATGTACGACCACTTCGACAACATGTCGAGCGGCCAGACCTACGGCGTGGGCATGCGCGCGAAGTTCTAAGCGGCGCAGCCTGTCAGTTCGAAGTTCGACGCGAAAACCCCGCGCTATTTGCAGCGCGGGGTTTTTTGCTTTCTGGGCCGCCTCACATAGGAAGCGCGCCTGCGCGTTTGAACACCCGCATTTGATAAAACGAGGAAAATATCGCCGATTGATTCCCATTCTTTGATGTTCGAGTTGAAGGCCGCGCAATGGATACCCTCGTCAGCATGAAAGTGTTCCGCCAGGTGGTGGAGGCGGGCAGCTTCGTCGCGGCGGCCGAGCGCTTGAACATGTCCGCCGCGATGGCGAGCAAGCATGTGATGCATCTGGAGCAGCAGCTCGGCGCGCGGCTGTTGAACCGCACCACGCGCCGCGTCGCGCCCACCGAGGCGGGGCGCGAATACTACGAGCGCGTGGCCCAGGCGCTAACCGAACTCGACGAGGCCGGCCAGGCCGTGGGCGCGGCGAGCGTGGTGCCGCAGGGGCGGCTGCGCGTGTCGTCGCTCACGGCATTCGGGCTGCGTCATGTGATGGGCGCGGTCGCCGACTACGCCGCCGGATTTCCTCAGGTGACGGTCGACATCACGCTGTCCGACCGCGTGGTAGAGCTGATCGACGAGGGCTTCGACGTGGCGATCCGCGCCGCGCCGTCGGGGCTCAAGTCTTCTTCGCTGATCGCGCGGCCGCTCGCCACCGCGCACATCGTGCTGTGCGCCTCGCCCGAGTATCTGCGCCGCCACGGCGCGCCGAAAAGCGTGGCCGATCTCGCGCGGCACAACTTCGTCCAGTACGCGGGGGCTTCGGCCCAGGAACTCGCGCCGTTCGCGGAGGGCGCGGGCGGCGTGAAGCCCAAGCCGGGCGGCAACCTCATCGTCAATCACCTGGAAGCGCTGCGTGTGGTGGTGCTGCAAGGCGGCGGGCTGTCGATGCTCGGCACCGAGGTGGTGGGCGACGATATCGCCGAAGGGTGCCTCGTGCCGCTGCTCGTCGACGCACTGCCGCCGCGCGAGCTGCCGATCTACGCCGTGTACGCGAGCCGCCGCCATCTGTCGGCGAAGGTGCGCTCGTTCGTCGATTTCCTGGCCGCGCGCTTTTCGGAGCGCGAGCTGTGGCCGGGCGTCGAGGCGATCCGCGCGGCGGCGCTCAGTGCCGACGCCGCGCGCGTTATGTCTGCCCGGCGCTGAAACCGGGCGCGCCTCGCGCTCAGCGGCCCACGCCCAGCCGCGCCTTCGTCGCCTCGTACTCGTGCTTCAGGCGCGCCACGAGATCCGCCACCGAGGGCACGTCGTCCATCAGGCCCACCGCCTGGCCCGCACCCCACACGTCTTTCCAGGCCTTTGCCTTCGAGGTGCCCGCGCCGAAATCCATCTTCGACTTGTCCGACTCGGGCAGCGCATCCGGATCGAGCCCGGCGTTCACGATGCTCTCGCGGATGTAGTTGCCATGCACGCCCGTGAAGAGGTTCGTGTAGACGATGTCCGCGGCCTTTGCTTCGAGAATGGCGTGCTTGTAGTCGTCCACGGCGTGCGCTTCTTTGGTCGCGATGAAGCGCGTGCCCATGTAGGCGAGGTCCGCGCCCATGGCCTGGGCGGCGAGGATCGAGCCGCCGTTGGCGATCGCGCCCGACAGCACGATCGGGCCGTCGAAGATGCGCCGTACTTCGCCCACGAGCGCGAACGGCGAGGTCGTACCCGCATGGCCGCCCGCGCCCGCGGCCACGAGGATCAGGCCGTCTACGCCCGCTTCGAGCGCCTTGGCGGCGTGGCGCAGGTTGATGACGTCGTGCAGCACGATGCCGCCGTAGCTGTGCACGGCGTCGAGCAGCTCGCGCGGCGGCGCGCGCAGACTCGTGATGAAGATCGGCACGTGGTGCTCGACGCAGACGCGCACGTCGTGCTCGAGCCGCGCATTCGACTGATGCACGATCTGGTTGACGGCGATCGGCCCGATGACGGCCTCGGGGTTCGCGTTCTTGTAAGCGGTGAGTTCCTCCCGGATCTGCGTGAGCCAGACACCCAGCTCTTCGGCGGGGCGCGCGTTGAGCGCCGGAAAGGAGCCGACGATGCCCGCCTTGCACTGCGCGAGCACCAGCTCCGGATAGCTGACGATGAACATCGGCGAGCCCACGACGGGCAGCGAGAGGTTTTGCAGGACGGCAGGCAGTGCCATGGAGAGGTCTCCTTGCGGCGCTTCGATAGACGGCGGGGCGCGAAATCGGCCGTTCGATTATAGGCGTGGGGTCGTTCGGGCATCGCGCGTGCGGATCCCTCGTGCGGTATTCGAGGGAGTGTTCGGTTTCTACCGCAATGGGCTCAAAAGCACATTTTCGAGCCGCGCTCGCCTCATACAATGACCGCAGACCAACAAACACAAGAGACTAGCCCCATGCCTTTCGACGGATTCCAGCCTTTCACCGTTCGCACTGCGGGCGGCGTAGACATCTGCGGCGTGAAGGGCGGCGATGGACCGCCGCTATTGCTGCTGCACGGCCATCCGCAGACGCACATGATCTGGCACCGGTGCGCTTCCGCGCTCGCGCAGCACTTCACCGTCATCGCGACGGATCTGCGCGGCTATGGCGCCTCCTCGAAACCGGCCAGCGACGACACGCACGCCGCCTATTCGAAACGCGCGATGGCGGCCGATCAGGTCGAAGCCATGCGCCACTTCGGCCACGAGCGTTTTCTCGTATGCGCGCACGACCGCGGCGCGCGCGTGGCGCACCGCATGGCGCTCGACCACGCCGACGCCGTCGAGCGGCTCATGCTGCTCGACATCGCGCCCACGCTCGCCATGTACGAGCAGACCGACCGCGAGTTCGCCACGCTCTACTTCCACTGGTTCTTCCTGATCCAGCCCGCGCCGCTGCCGGAAACATTGATCGAAGCGAACCCCGACGTCTATATCGAGCGCGTCATGGGCAGCCGTCACGCGGGTCTCGCGCCCTTCGCGCCGAAGGCTCTGGGCGCCTACCGCGCTGCGCTGCGCCAGCCGGGCGCCGTGCATGCGATGTGCGAGGACTACCGCGCCTCGGCCACCATCGACCTCGAGCACGACCGCGCCGACCTCGAGCGCGGCAACAAGGTGGCGTGCCCGCTACGCGTGCTGTGGGGCGCGGAAGGCGTGATCGAGCGTTGTTTCGACCCGCTCGCCGAATGGCGCAAGGTGGCGCGCGACGTGAGCGGGCGCTCGCTGCCGTGCGGCCATTACATTCCCGAGGAGGCGAGCGAGGCGCTGGTCGAGGAGATGCTGGCCTTCTTCGAGACCACGGAGCGCTGACGGGCTGCCGCGCCACGAATCAATGGACATTGCCGAATGCGACGCAAGCGCCGACGAGCAACATCGCCAAAGATGTCAAATTTTGTCGAACTCGGCAATTTCCTGACGCATATTCGATTCGAGGTTATGAGGCTCCTTTAGTCTGGTATTCCACTACTGTGCGATTCGCCAGCGAAGGGAGGGTGTATGCAAAAAAGGTGTAGGAAAGCGGTGGATCTCGTCGACTTTATGAGGCCCGCGGTATCGGAGGAGTGTTCCGATGCGTAAGGCAGCCGCTCGAGATGGTGATTTGACAACCACAGGTGGCCGTGTATTCGCTTGTGCATCGCCAATCAAGGACAAAGGTCGATCAATTGCCTTCGATGGGAGTGAAGCGAGCTGCGGAAATTGCGAAGGCGTTTTTCCGGTCCATGGCACTGGCCAAAAAATATTCAACGCTGGGCGCTACGCCATTGTGGACGACGACAGGGTCTTGTGCCCCTGTGGCAGAAACCGGGTAATCGTTGGCGGTAGTCCCGGTGTTTGGCTTACTGTCCGAAGCTGCAAAGATCGGGCGAATCAGGAGGACGCAGACCCGATCCGCGACAAGCCGCTAAGAGGAGCCAAAATATTCGATGAGCAAGTTCGGGTTTGGGCGAATTCTGGTGTGCTCGACGGATACCCATATTTCATCGAAATGGTGGACGGTCAATCGTTCTTTGGTCGCGTCGATTCAGGCGGTGTGTTGCCCCGAATGTCGACAGGGACAAGTCGCGACGACTACATCGTTTATTGGGGCGAAGACGCCCTCATAAAGGCGAATGCGGGTTAATCATGCCAAATAGACCTACCGTCGTGCGCACCAATTCGACATCGAATTCGCTCAAAGCTGTGCAACTTAAGGCCGTGACCTTTCAGGAATTGTGGGACAACTATCCTGATGGTAATCCCTATGACAATCCAGCGTACCCAGATCAGTGCGCAATTCGTATGAGTGTCGCATTTCATCGTGTAGGAGTCGACATGAAATCGTTCTCCTCGAAGCTCGTTAAACCGCTGTCTGGGCAGCCTTCGATCGGACGCATTCTTCTGGATGGAGAAGTGACCGCGACTCGTGCGAACGAACTCGGGGAGTGGCTCAAGCTCCAACCGTTCGCCGGTCTCGGCAAGGCGGAAAATATCACTGGCGCCAATTGGGTATCCAAGGTCAAAGATCGTGCTGGGGTCATCATGTTTGACGGCTACTGGACGCGTGATGGCGAATCGCAAGGCAATGCAAGCGGCGGCCACATCGATTTGTGGAACGGCGAAAAATTGACAGGGTTCGGGACTGGAGTACGAGTCAGCTGGAACATTGTTATCCCAGGAATATGGTCGGACTTCCGAAGTTCGAGGACGATTCTGTTCTTCCCGATCAAATGAAGCTGTTACGCGTTGTCCTCGGAGCAATGTTGGGCGCCGTCGGAGCGACGGTGCTTGCGTGGAGCGGCCTGTTTTTATTCGGAATGATTCGGGGGCCCGGTAGTTTGTTCGACGCAAATCCTGACGCTGCCAATCGGTTCTTTCTTCTATGGCTTGGGATGGTCCTCATTGCCGGCATCGCTGGTAGCGTGAAAGCCTCCCGCCGCTAATGGGCTGTATTTGGGTGGCCGTATTTGAGGGAGACACCGTCGACTATTGATTGGCTCAGCTTTCCACCAACTCCCGGCGTTGCCCAAAGCAAGTCAATCTGATGATATGCCGCTTCAACGCAGCGGCGGCAGGCGGCGCGGCACCGGGGTGGACTTGACGATGGCCGTGCTGGTCTCGGCGCGCTCGGTGACTTTCGCGAGAATCTCGTCGAGCTGTTCGATCGAATGCAGATACAGCCGGGCGATGAAGCAGTCGTCGCCCGTGACCTTGTCGCACTCGACGAATTCGGGAATGCGCCGCAGCACCTCTTCCACCAGATGCAATTGTCCGGGCAGCGGCTTCACGCGCACGATGGCCTGTAAGGTGTAGCCGAGCGCGCGCGGATCGATCTGCACCGTATAGCCGCCAATCACGCCTTGCGCTTCGAGCCGGCGCAGCCGCTCGGACGTGCTAGGCGCCGACAGCCCCACGTGCTTGGCCAGTTCGGCGACGCTCGCGCGGGCGTCCTCGGCCAGCGCCGCGAGCAGCATGCGGTCGATGTCGTCGAGCGGGGCGGCGGTGGGCGTTGGGTTCGGGCGTCGGTTCATGATTGCGCGGGTGCTCCGCCAGGTTGGCCTTTCAATCGAAGGCAAGGGTTGCCTATCGCCTAAGTTTAGCCATGTATTCCTCGCCCTGCAGCCGATAAACTGACTTGCAGATGCGAAGGGCCGCGCGCCCTTCGTCCGCTACAACGAGGATGCAAGCTCATGTCTTCCACCACCCCTGAAATTCGCCGCGGCGCCGCCGAGATGGTCGTCGCGATGCTGATGTCCGGCACCATCGGCTGGCTCGTGGTCGCCTCGCGCCAGGCTCCGATCAACATCGCCTTTTTGCGCTGCGTGCTGGGCGGCGCGACGCTCACGCTCGTGTGCGCCGCGCTCGGCCTGTTGCGCCGCAAGCACCTGCCGCCACGCACGCTCGCGCTTGCCGTCCTGGGAGGCGCAGCCATCGTTGCGAACTGGGTGCTGCTGTTCGCCGCCTATTCGCGTGCTTCGATCTCCATGGCCACGGCCGTCTACAACACGCAGCCGTTCATGCTCGTCGGTCTCGGCGTGGTCATTCTGCGCGAGCGCGTGAGCGCTTCGACGGTGGCGTGGCTGGCGGTGGCCTTCCTCGGCCTCGTGTGCGTGGTCGAGGTGCAGCCTGCCGTGCTCGCCGTGCCCGGCGAGTATCTGCAGGGCGTGGCCTGCGCGGCGGGCGCGGCGTTTCTCTACGCGATCTCGTCGATCATCACGCGCCATCTCAAGGGCACGCCGCCGCACCTCATCGCGCTCGTGCAGCTCGCATTCGGCGCGCTCGCGCTCGCGCCGTTCATCCACTACGGCACGCTGCCGGCTACGCCGCTGCACTGGGCGCAGCTCGTCACGCTCGGCATCGTGCACACGGGCATCATGTACGTGCTGCTCTACGGCGCGATCCAGAAGCTGCCTACGGCGATGACGGGCGCGCTCTCGTTCATCTACCCGGTGGTCGCGATCCTCGTCGACTGGTTCGCGTTCGGCCAGCGTCTCGCGTGGATCCAGGTGGTGGGCGCCGCGCTCATCCTCGTCGCGGCGGCGGGCGTGAACCTCGGCTGGCGGATCGTGCCGCAGCGGCGCAGCGCGCGTTCCGCCTGAGGCGTCGCGAGCGCGCCGCGCTGGCGCGGCGCTTCGGCATGCGGCGGTTGGCGCGCGGGCAGCATAATGTTGCGATTCGAACCCGCGACTCCCTGCTCCTCATGACGCCTTCGCACGCCCCACGGGACGAAGCCGAACTCACGCGCGCCAAGCGCCAGGCGCTGGCCTTTCTGCTGGTTGCGGCGCTCGTGTTCGCCGGCACGGCACTCTTTTTCCCGCCAGGCGTCGTGACGGATGGCGTCAAGTCCGTGAGCGAAGCGGCCATGGTCGGCGGCCTCGCCGACTGGTTCGCGGTGGTCGCGCTGTTCCGGCGCGTCCCGATTCCGTTCGTTTCGGCGCATACGGGCGTGATTCCGCGCAACAAGGAGCGCATCGCCGACGAACTCGCCGCCTTCGTGCGCGACAAGTTTCTCGACGTGGGTTCGCTCGTCGGGCTGATCCGGCGTCACGATCCCGTGGCGCGGCTCTCCAGCTGGCTCACCGCGCCGCAGAATGCGCAGCGCCTGGGCGACTACGCGGTACGCATGATGTCGGGCGTGCTCGGCCTAACCGATGACGCGCGCATCCAGAGCTTCATCCGCGACAGCCTGCACGCGGCGCTCGCGCGCGTCGACTTCTCGAAGTCGGCGGGCGCGATTCTCGACACCCTTACCCGGGATGGCCGCCACCAGGAGCTGCTCGACCAGATGCTCGAGCAGTTCGCCACCCTGTTGCGCGACGAGGGCACGCGCGCGTTCGTCGCGTCGGCCATCGTCGACTGGCTCAAGAGCGACTATCCGACGACCGAGAAGTTTCTGCCGAGCGAGTGGATCGGCGAGAGCGGCGCGCGCGTGGTGGAAAGCGCCGTGAACCGGCTGCTGCTGCAGGTGAGCGAGGATCGCGAACATCGTCTGCGCCAGAAGTTCGACGAAGTCGTGGAAAAGCTGATTGTGAAGCTCAAGAGCGATCCGGCGTTCCTGCGCAAGGGCGAGGAGCTGAAGGCGAGCTTGAGCGAGGGCGGCGCGCTCAACGATTACACGCGCGCGCTGTGGGACAGCCTGCGTGCGTGGCTGCGCGACGATCTGGAGCGCGAAGATTCGGCGCTGCACGCGAAGGTCGCCGCCACTGGCCAGTGGCTAGGCGAGACGCTCGCCGCCGACGCCGACCTGCGCGCCTCGCTCAACGGCCATCTCGAAGACGCCGCGCGCGCCATGGCGCCCGACTTTGCTCGCTACCTTACGCACCACATTCGCGACACCGTGAAGAATTGGGACACGCGCGAGACCGCCCGGCTCATCGAGTTGAAAATCGGCAAGGATCTGCAGAAAATCCGCGTGAACGGCACGGTGATCGGCGGCGCGATCGGGCTCGGACTCTACCTGTGTTCGCATCTGTTCGAACTCGTGCGGCTCAAGCTCGGGCAGTGAGATTGATTCGGATTCCAGATGAATAGTTTGTGCGAAGATGCGCCAGGCCTGCGCTCGTAGGTCATCTGTAGGGAAATCACCGATGCTTCGGAAATTCCGGCGCGAGTATGATGACCTCGACAGTTTGATCACGTCAGAGCTAATTCCAACGCTCGTCCGGAAAACGGACGAGCGTTTTTTTTTGCGCTTTCCCAGCGTTTGTCCTGCGGCGCGGCTAGACCGCTGCCGCCGGTGCTTCGAAGCGTTCGCCGTTTATGACCAGGGCGCCGCTCTTCGCCAGCTCCCCGGCCAGCTCGCGCAGCAGCCCGGGCCACGCGCTGCGCGGGGCGAGTTGTTGCGCCGCGGCGCGCAGCGAGGCGGCGTTTTCCAGCATCGCCAGTAGCGCGTCGAAGGTCATCGCGCGCACTTCCAGCAGCTTGAAGACGATCAGCACCTTGAGCGCGTTCTTCGCGTTGCGGGCAGGGTCGGCGCGCAGCCAGGCGAGGCGCGAGAACGCGCGCTCCAGCGCCGCCTCGACGTTTGTGAACGGCTTGCCATGGCCCGGAATCACCACGCGCACGTCGAGCTTCGCGATGGCTTCGAGCACCGCGTGCTGCTCGGCGAACCCGCTTTCGCCTTCGAGCTCGGGAAAAATCACGCCGAAGCCATTCTCCCAGAGCGCATCAGCGCTGATGAGCAGGCGCGGTCCGGCTGCATAGAGCATCACCGAGTCGGGGTCGTGCCCCGGCGCACCGATCACTTCCCAGTCGAAGCCGCCTAGCGCGAGCCGTTCGCCTGCCGCGAGCGTGCCTGTGAACGCGAATCGGTCGCAGGTCTGCCCGGTGGCGAGAAAGCTCAAACGCGCTTCGTCCCAGTCGCGCACAATCGTCGCGCTCGGCGCGGGGATCAGCGTCGCGCAGGGCCATTGCGCCTGCAGTCGCGCGTTGCCGCCGCAATGGTCGGAGTGCAGATGCGTGTTGACGATAAGGTCGAGCGCGCGCGGGCCGAGCGCCTGGCGCACGAGCGCGAGCGTCTGTTCGGCGTGCGTGGCGTAGCCGGTATCGACGAGTGCGGCGCGCGCCTCGTCGACGAGCAGCACGTTGTTCGACGACAGCCAGCCGCGCTCGAAGACGCGGATCGATTCAGGGAGGGCGGGCGCGGCGCTCATGCCGGTGCGTGCTCGGCCTTGGGCATGACGAGGATCGTCGCGCGCCCCACCACGAGCGTTTCGCCCTTCTGGTTCACGGCCTCGCCCACGAGCTTCACGAGATCGCCGTTCAGGCTCGGCTTCCACCACGCTTCGTCCACGCGCCACTCGAACGTGATCGTGTCGTTCGCGTGTGCGGCGCGCTTGAGCTTCATGTCGAATTCGAGCCCGAGCGGTTGCGCGTACTGCGAGTAGTGCGTGGCGAGCAGCGCCATGAAATGCGCCGTGGGTTGCGTGCCCGATGCGATCAGGCCGCCAAAGCGGCTTTGCGCCGCGTAGGCTTCGTCGTGATGCAGCGGGTTCAGGTCGTTCACGAGCAGTCCGAATGATTTCACCGATTCGGGTGTGAGCTGAAGCGTCGAGCGGAACGTCTCGCCGACCGTGACGACGCGGGCGGGCGCGTTCATTGTTGTTCTCCTTGCGACGCGAAGCGCTTCGCGACCCATTCGGCGTGCCGCGTCTCGATCGCGTCCCAGACGGCGCGCTTGGCCTCGTCGTCGAGCGTGGACCAGTTCGCAATTTCGTCGATGGTGCGCAGGCAGCCCTCGCACAAGCCGCTGCGCTCATCCATACGGCAGATGTTGATGCAAGGCGAGGGCGGCGGCGTGACGGTGTCGTGTATCGCGGTCATGCTCACGCGTCGCGCAGCGCGACGTCCACCACGGGCGCGCCGGTCAGCGCTTCGAGCTCCTGTGGCGAGAGGTTGAACACCGCATGCGGATGGCCGGCAGCGGCCCAGAGGCTTTCGAGCTCGAACAGATCGGCGTCGATCAGCGTGACGGGCGTCGTGGCGTGGCCGATCGGGCACACGCCGCCAATGGCGTAACCGGTCTTCTCGCGCACGAACTTCGCGTCGGCGCGGCCGATCTCGCCCACGTGCGCGGCCACTTTCTTTTCGTCCACGCGGTTTGCGCCGCTCGCGATCACGAGCACGGGCGCGTCGTCTTCACGGCGGCGGAACAGGATCGACTTGGCGATCTGCGCGACTTCGCAGCCCAGACCCGCGGCGGCTTCGGCGGAAGTCTTGCCGGTCTCGGGCAGCATCACGACGGGTCTGGCGTGGCCGCGCTCGCGCAGCATCAGGGCGACACGGCGCGCGGACTCGGGCAGGGCGTCGAGGTTATCGAGGGTTTCCGTCATAGATTGATTTCCTTCGTACTGCGATTCGATGGGTCGCGTGTCACGAGCATGCGGCTTCGCTGCGGGCCTTCGCGAGCAGGGCCTTACCCGCGCGCGAGACGTTCGCCCGGCCGATGGCGGTCGAAATGAAGTCGCCCGCCGCGACGACCTGATTCAGATCGATGCCGGTATGAATGCCCAGGCCGTTCATGAGGTACAGCACGTCTTCGGTCGCGACGTTGCCCGTGGCGCCCTTCGCATACGGACAGCCGCCCAGGCCCGCCACCGAGGCGTGGAAAATGGCGATGCCTTCTTCGAGCGCCGCATAGATGTTGGCGAGCGCCTGGCCGTAGGTGTCGTGGAAATGGCCCGACAGGCGCTCGCGCGGGAACACCTTCGTCACCGCCTCGAACACTTCGTGCACGCGCTTCGCCGTACCCACGCCGATGGTGTCGGCAATGTCGATCTCGTCGCAGCCGAGCGCGGCGAAGCGCTCCACGACATCGACGACCGAAGCGACCGGCACTTCGCCCTGATACGGGCAGCCGAGCGCGCACGACACGCTGCCGCGAATGCGCACGCCGCGCTCCTTCGCGGCTTGCGCCACCGGTGCGAAGCGCTCGATGCTTTCTGCGATCGAGCAGTTGATGTTCTTCTGCGAGAACGCCTCGCTCGCCGCGCCGAAGATCACGATCTCGTCCGCGCGCGCGGCGAGCGCGCCTTCGAAGCCGCGCAGATTCGGCGTGAGGACCGAGTAGATCGCGCCGCTGCGCCGCTCGATGCCGGCCATGACTTCGGCGCCGTCGGCCATCTGCGGCACCCATTTGGGCGAGACGAACGAGGCGGCCTCGATGTTCGGAAAGCCCGCGGCCGAGAGCCGGTTGATCAGTTCGATCTTGGTTGCGGTGGGAACGAATTCCTTCTCGTTCTGCAGGCCGTCGCGCGGGCCGACTTCGACGATCTTGACTGCGGTGGGTAATGCCATTGCCGTGTCTCCAACAATTTTTTGAAAAGGCTTCGATGTGCCGCCGCGATGTTCAGTAACCGCGCCCGACATGCACCACGCCGCTCACGGTCTCGCCGCGAGCCAGCGCGCCGATCTTGTCGGCGACCTGCGAGATCGCTTCGTCGCGCAACGTGAGCGCCGAACTGTGCGGCGTGATCGTGATGCGCGGCTCGCGCCAGAAGAGATGATCGGGCGGCAGCGGCTCTTCGCGGAACACGTCGAGTGTCGCCGCCGCAAGCGTGCCGTTGGCGAGTGCGTCGAGCAGATCCTGTTCGTTCAGATGCGTGCCGCGCGCCACGTTCACGAGATACGCGCCGCGCGAGAGCTTGCCGAAGGTGCGCGCGTTGAGCACGCTTTCGGTGTCGGGCGTGGCGGGCAGCAGGTTCACGAGCAGTTTGACGCCGTCGAGGAAGGCGTCGAACTGCTCGCCGTGCAACTCGCCCGAATACGTTTCGATGCCCTCGATCGTCTTCATGCCGCGCGAAAAACCGCGCACCGGCACGCCGAGCGAGGCGACCGCGTGCGCGACCTGCGCGCCCAGTACGCCGAGGCCGAGCACGCCCACCGTGAAGGTCTCGTGCGGATGCGGCGCGAGCACGTGCCATTCGCGGCGCGTCTGCGCGAGCGCGTATTCGTCGAAACGGCGCAGGTAGCGCAGTACAGCGTGCTGCACGTACTCGCTCATTTGCCGGCCCATGCCCGAGTCTTCGAGCCGCACGAGCATGGCGGTGCCGGGCAGCGTGCCCGGCCGCTCGCGTTCGTGGGCGAGGATCGCGTCGACGCCCGCGCCCAGATTGAAGATAGCGCGAAGCCCCGGCACGCCGAAGAGTTCGCGCGGCGGGTGCCAGACGACAGCATAGTCGGCGGGATCGGTGTCGCCGGGCTGCCACTCTCGCAACTCGGCATCGGGCAGCGCGCGCGCGAGGCCGTGGAGCCACGTGGAGGCGTCGGTCTGCGGGAACCAGAAAATGATCTTCATGATGGGTGAACCTGTCCCTGGTAACGGCTGTGCGGCTCGAGCCTACGCGCGCTGTTGCGTTGCCTGCAGCCCGCGAGGGCCGCGAGAGCCGCGTGCACCGGCACCATTCTACTTTTTCAGGCCCGCGCCCGCCGCGCAAATCGCGGCGCGCCTGCCCGCGGCCTGTCTCGGACAGGACCAGGCCGGGGGCGCCGAAAAGCTAAGCAAAAAAAATTGGTTCGGGGTGCGCGGCTCGCAGGCCACAATCGATTCACGCCGTGTTCCAGCGAGGAAAAAATCATGCTTTCGTGCGCGCAAATGCGTTGGCCGCCCCGCCTCGTCACCGTGCCGGGCCTGCACGGCAGCGACGGCGCTCACTGGCAGAGCTGGCTCGAACGCCAGTTCGCGCGTTCGCTGCGCGCGGAACAGGACGACTGGGACGCGCCCGATCTGGCGGTGTGGGGCGCGGGGCTCGCGCGGCGGCTGGCGGGCGAGCGCGGGCCGTTCCTGCTGGCCGCGCACAGCTTCGGCTGCCTCGTGGCTGCGCATGCGCTGCACACTGGCATGCTGGGGGAAAGCGGCGCCGACATTGCCGGCGTGTTGTTCGTCGCGCCCGCGAGTCCCGAGAAGTTCCGCTTTGCCGGCGCGTTCGAGGCGCGGCAGCTGCCCGTGCCGTCCATCCTCATCGGCAGCGAAACCGATCCGTGGATGCCGCTCGAAGGCGCCCGCGCGCTCGCGCAGCAACTGGGCAGCACGTTCGTGAATCTCGGCGATGCGGGTCATATCAACACGGCGGCAGGCTTTGGGCCGTGGCCGCGCGCGAAGTATTTCGTCGATACGCTCGTTCACGGCGCGGCGCCGGGGCGCTTGCGCGACGCGGCATTCGACCGGGGCGGTCCGGCGTACGCCTGAAGTCAGGCGTAGCGAACCGCGGCGCCGTGCCCGCTCAGTGCCTGAGCGCCGCCCGCAACAGCCGCGCCGTATGGAGCGCAATCATCCCCTCTTCGTCGGTGCGGATCGCGAAAACGGGAACGCGGCTTTCGCGCGTGCTCACGCGCTCGTTGCCGTTGCTGCTGCCCACCTCGTTGACTTGCGCGTCGAGCACGGTGCCGAACACCGGCGC
Organism: Paraburkholderia sp. BR14312; assembly: GCF_040948675.1. Classification (NCBI taxonomy): domain Bacteria; kingdom Pseudomonadati; phylum Pseudomonadota; class Betaproteobacteria; order Burkholderiales; family Burkholderiaceae; genus Paraburkholderia; species Paraburkholderia sp. BR14312. Next base: position 221,252 of record NZ_JBFPKI010000014.1, on the reverse strand, counting down.
GAGCCGCTCGCACACCTGCGCGCGAATGGGCGCGGCATGCTCGCCGATGCCCGCCGTGAACACGAGCGCGTCCAGCCCGCCTAGCACCACGGCGAGCTTGCCGACGTCCTGCGCGATGCGATACGTATAGAAGTCGATCGCGAGCCTCGCCCGGTCGCTGCCGCTCGCGAGCAGCTCGCGCATGTCGCTGCTCAGGCCCGACAGGCCCTTCAGGCCCGACTCCTGATACAGCACCTTCTCGATGGCGTGGTAGTCCATGCCCTTCGCCATCATCCAGAGCACGGCGCCTGCGTCGAGCGCGCCGCAGCGCGTGCCCATGGGCAGGCCGTCGAGCGCGGTGAGGCCCATGGTGGTCTCGATGCTCTTCTCGTCCTTCATCGCGCACAGGCTCGCGCCGTTGCCCAGGTGCGCAACGACGACGCGCCCGCGCGCAATGTCGGGCGCGACCTGATGGAGGTGCCTGGCAATGTATTCATACGAGAGACCGTGAAAGCCGTAGCGCCGGACGCCCTCGCCGTAGTAGCTGTACGGCAGCGCGAAGAGCTGCGCCATGATGTCGTTGCCCGCATGGAACGCGGTGTCGAAGCACGCCACCTGCGGCAGCTCCGGCGCGGCCTGACGCACCGCACGAATCGCGGCGAGATTGTGCGGCTGATGCAGCGGCGCGAGCGGGGTGAGCGCGTCGAGCTCCTGGATCACTTCGTCGTCGATGAGCACGGCGTCGGCGTAGCGCGCGCCGCCGTGCACCACGCGGTGGCCGATCGCGGCGGGCGGCGTGTCGCGCAGGCCAACGGCGAGCACGAGGCGCAGGAGGCGAAACGCGGCGTCGTGATCGGCGACCTGGGCAACCGGAAACTTCTCGTCGACGATCAGGCGCCCGTCGGCCATATGCGCGACCACGCGCGGCGCGACGCCGATGCCCTCGATCTGCCCGCCCGCGCCATGCAGCGCGCGCGCACCGCCTTCCACGTGGTCGTCTTCGATCACGCGAAACACCGAACACTTGATGCTCGACGACCCCGCATTCACGACGAGCACGACATGGCCTTCCACGGCCGGCTGGGCTTGGACGCTGCTCACAGAATCTCCGTTGCTTTGCGCGCACGTCGCGCATGCGCGAGCAGGACGGCGATCGCGCAACTGCCGATGCGCGAGCGCACGCTGTCGGCGCGGCTCGTGAGGATGATCGGCACGCGCGCGCCGAGGACGATGCCGGCCGCTTCCGCGCCGGCGAGGAAGGTGAGCTGTTTGGCGAGCATGTTGCCCGCTTCGAGGTCAGGCACGAGCAGGATGTCGGGGTCGCCTGCAACGGGCGACGTAATGCCTTTGATGCGCGCGGCTTCGGCGCTGATCGCGTTGTCGAAGGCGAGCGGGCCGTCGAGCAGGCCACCCGTGATCTGGCCGCGGTCGGCCATCTTGCACAGGGCGGCGGCGTCGATGGTGGAGGGCATCTTTTCGGACACCGTTTCCACGGCGCCGAGGATGGCGACCTTCGGCGTGCCCACGCCCAGCGACTGCACGAGGTCGATCGCGTTGCGCACGATGTCGGCCTTGTCGGCGAGCTTGGGGAAGATGTTGACGGCCGCATCGGTGATGAAAAGCGGCTTGTGGTACGAGGGCACGTCCATCGCGAACACGTGCGAGAGGCGTCGCTCGGTGCGCAGGCCATTGGCGCCGAGCGCGACTTCGTGGAGCAGCTCGTCGCTGTGCAGGCTGCCCTTCATGAGCAGTTCGGCCTGGCCCTCTCGCACGGCGCGCACGGCGAATTCGGCGGCGGCGTGGCTGTGCGGCGCGTCGATGATGGTGATGCCGTCGAGGCGCAGGTCGGCTTCCTCGGCCACCGCGCGGATCTTCGCTTCGGGGCCGACCAGAATCGGCACGATCAAGCCGAGGTTCGCGGCGTCGAGCGCCCCGGTGAGCGAGGACACGTCGCACGGGTGCGCCACGGCGGTGGGCACGGGCGCAAGGCCGCCACAACGGGCGAGCAGAACCGAATACTTGTCAGGCGATGAAGGCATGACGGTCTCCTCCAGGATTTGCATCTGGACCATGCTGCGGCGCGCAAAGCCGTAACAGTGTAGACCAGCGCGAACGAGGCGGTCGGCTGGATGCACGCCGGGCCGGCGCGGCATCGTGACGCGTCGCGGCGGGGTCCGGCAGTCGCGCCTGTCATGCTTCGTTCACAAGGCGTTGCGATCATGGAAGAGGCACTAGAGCCCGCCGCGAACCTTGACTTTCACAGGGCCGCCGCCTAAGTTTTTAGATGCCGCAGTGCAACATGATCTGGCTCTTTTCACGTCGCGGTCGCGTGGCGTACGAAACGCGCACGCGGCCGCGAATACCTTTTGCCGGCCCCGTTGCCCGCAATGCCGCCGCTCCGAGGGCGGCAGAACAGGGGCAGCGGCCAGGCCTCGCGCGTCGTTCGTCGTGACGGCACGCGTCCACGGCCCGCGTCGGCCTGGCGCTTGCTTGCCGCGAGGCGAGCCGGCGCTCCCTTAAAGGAGATTCGTCTCGTGGCAGTTCCCGCCTCCTCGCCGCTCGTTTCGTCGCCGTTTTCGTTTCTGCCCACGCTCGCATCGGGCACGTCTTTCTGGCCCTTCGCGCCTTTCTGGCCCCTCGCGGGCGCATCCGACGAGGAGTCATCGCCCCAGACGCCGCTGACCGAAGCGGCTTCGGCCGTGTCCTCGGCCGTAAACCAGGCAATCGAAACGGCGCAATCCGCACCCACGGTTGCGCAGCCGCTCTATGACTACGTCTACGACGCCTGGCAGCGCAGCGTGCTGTTCCTCGACGCGCTGCGCGAGCGCGGCAACCAGACTTATGTGCACGAGCAGGCGGGCATGCCGCCGGTACTCGCGTTCGACTATGAAGTGATCGTCGATGGCCGCGAACTCGACGATCCGTGCAATTACGCGCTGCTGCGCATCAAGCCCGAAGAGGGCGTGCCGACCGATCCGCGCATGCGCCCCTTCGTCGTGATCGACCCGCGTGCGGGCCACGGCCCCGGCATTGCCGGCTTCAAGATGGACAGCGAAGTCGGCATCGCGTTGCGCAAAGGCCACCCGTGCTATTTCGTGACGTTCTTCCCGCTGCCCTGCGAAACGCAGACGATCCAGTCGGTCGCGCAGGCCGAAGCCGTTTTCATTCAACGTGTGCGCGAGCTGCATCCCGACGCGGACGGCCTGCCGTTCATCATCGGCAACTGCCAGGGCGGCTGGGCCGCGGCGCTGCTCGCGGCCTCCGCGCCCGCACTGGTCGGCCCGCTCATGCTCGCGGGCTCGCCGCTGTCCTACTGGGCCGGCGTGCGCGGCAAGAACCCCATGCGCTATTCGGGCGGCATGCTGGGCGGCTCGTGGATGTCCTCGCTCGCGGCGGACCTGGGCGACGGCCGCTTCGACGGCGCGTATCTCGTGCAGAACTTCGAGTACCTCAATCCGGCCAACACGTACTGGGGCAAGCTCTACAACCTCTATTCGAAGGTCGATTCCGAGCGCGAGCGCTTCCTCGAATTCGAGCGCTGGTGGGGCGGCCATTTCCAGCTGAACCGCGCCGAGATCGACTGGATCGTGCAGAACCTCTTCGTGGGCAACCACCTCACGCGCAATGAAGTGTTCGCGAAGAACGCTCGCTCGCCGGTGGACCTGCGCAACATCCGCACGCCGATCATCGTGCTCGCCTCCTGGGGCGACAACATCACGCCGCCGCAGCAGGCGCTCAACTGGATTCCCGATCTCTACGCGAGCGTCGACGAGATCGTCGCCAACGAGCAGGTGATCGTGTACTGCCTGCACGACAAGGTGGGGCACCTCGGCATCTTCGTTTCGGCGAGCGTGGCCAATAAGGAGCACACCGAACTATTCTCGGCGCTCGATCTGATCGACGTGCTGCCGCCGGGCCTCTACGAAGCGAAAATCACCGACTCGACGCCGGAAGCCGGGCGCCTCGAAGCGCTCGAAGGGCGCTACGAGATCCGCTTCGAGCTGCGCACGATCGAAGACATTCTCGCGCTCGACGACGGCCGCGACGACGAGCAGCCCTTCGAGGTGGTGCGCCGTCTCGCGGAAAACAACCAGCGCCTGTATGACCTGTTCGTCTCGCCGTTCGTGCGTGCGTCGAGCAACGCGTTCAGCGCGCATGCGCTGCGCGAGTCGCATCCGTCGCGCGTGGAGCGCAGCGTGCTGAGCGACGCGAATCCTACGCTGGGCGTGCTGCCCGCCATGGCGGAAGCGGTGCGCGCGCATCGCAAGCCGGCCGCGCCCGACAATCCGTTCACGCTTCTCGAAAAGCAGGCGTCGGCGACCATCGAGGCAACCCTCGATGCGTATCGCGACGCGCGCGACGCGTGGGTCGAGAGCACGTTCTACAACGTGTACACCGCGCCGTGGGTGCAGGCCTGTGTGGGCGTGGCGCCCAACCAGCCGCTCGAGCCCATCGCGCCGCCGCTCATGGCGCTGCGCAAGGAGCTTGCGCAGTACCGCCTGCGTGCGGCGCGCGCGCATCTCGCGAAGGGCTCGCTCGTCGACGCCTTCATGCGCATCGCCGCGTATATCGTCGATGAAATGCATGCCGTGCAGTACCGGCCGTTCCAGCGCATGCGCGAACTCGCGCGGGAGTATCTCGGCGATCGCCAGCCGAGCATCGCCGAGCTGAAGGAATCGGCGCGCCGCCAGGGCGCGATCGTGCAGCTCGATCCGCAGGCCGCGATCGACGCGTTGCCCGAGATCGTGCCCGACATGAAGACGCGCCGCGCGCTGCTCGCAGCCGTGTACCGCATCGCGACCGTATCCGGGCCGCTCGAAGGCGAGCGGCGCGAGCGCTATCGCCACGTGCAGCGCGCGCTGGGCGTCGAGCCGGGCAGCGAGAAGACGGGACTGCCGCCGCTCGATGGCGGCGGGTCGTCGTCGGAGGGCGGCGGTGTTTCGGGCCCAGGCGGCGGCACGGCTGGCGACGGCGGCGCCGAACAGGGTGTCCAGGCATCCTCCGCCGCGCAGGCTGAGGGACCTGAGCCTGCAACTGAAGCCCCGGCAGCTTCCGCAAAGTCCTCCCGCGCGAAGGCCGCTCTTGCGGGCGAACACGCCACGCCCACGAAACCCATGCGTGCGGCGCGCGCCGGCGTGAAGGTAAAGGCCGCGGAACCGGCCGAAGCGAAGAAGGCGCCGGCTGCCGCCAAGACGGCGGCGCGCCGCTCGCGCGCGGCATCGACGCCCACCGCCACGCGGGCTGCGGGCACGACGGCCACGCGCCGCCGCGCGACGCGCAACGCAGGCGAGTAACGAAGCCCGTTCTCGTTTCACCCTGCACGCGCCGCATCCCCACCGATGCGGCGCGTCGTTTTGAGCTCGACACACCGGCAGCCAGGTCGGCAACTGCATCCGCGGCCATCACCGGCCGTCTTCCACTGCGAGGTCAGCCATGCATAATCCATCCCAACGGCCGCTTGCCGGCATGCGCGCGCTCGTCACCGGCGTGGCGAACGCCGATTCGATCGCTTACGGCTGCGCCCGCGCGTTCGCCGATCTCGGTGCGCAACTCGCCATCACCTATCTCAACGACAAGGCCAAGCCCTACGTCGAACCGCTCGCCAACGAACTGGGCGCGCAATTGCTGCTGCCATTGAACGTCGAGGAAGACGGCCAGCTCGACGCCGTGTTCGACGCCGTGCGCGAAACGTGGGGATCGCTCGACATCGTGCTGCACTCCATCGCCTATGCGCCGAAAGAGGATCTGCAAGGCGGCCTGCTCGATTCGTCGGCGCAGGGTTTCGCGTATGCGATGGACGTGTCGTGCCACTCGTTCATCCGCATGGCGAAGCGCGCCGTGCCGCTCATGCCGCACGGCGGCACGCTGTTCGCGATGAGCTACGACGGCGCGAACCGCGTCGTGCCCAGCTACAACCTGATGGGCCCGGTGAAGGCGGCGCTCGAAGCGTCGTGCCGTTATCTCGCGTACGAACTCGGGCCGATCGGCATCCGCGTGCACGCAATCTCGCCCGGGCCGCTCAAGACGCGCGCAGCCTCGGGGCTGCCCGACTTCGACCGCATGCTCGCCGAGGCCGTGGAGCGCGCGCCACTCGGCGAACTCGTCGACATCATGGACGTGGGTTACGCCACCGCGTATCTCGCCACGCGCTACGCCCGGCGCATGAGCGGCAACACCGTGTATATCGACGGCGGCGCGCACATCATGGCTTAGCACGAAAGCCGCAAAGCAAAGCTCGCATTGGTATAAGCCGTGCGCCCCGGCTCGCTAGAATCGGGCGTTCGGCCTGCTTACGAAAATCATGCAGGCAGGCCGAAACGCTTTTCAACGACAGACGGGGATCACCATGGCAGGTTTGGGACGCACGGCGCGCTGGCTCGGCGCGGGCATCATCGCATTGAGCGCAGCGGCGGCGCATGCCGAAACGTCGCTGCTGAACGTCTCGTACGACGTGACGCGCGAGTTGTACAAGGACATCAACGCGAGCTTCATCGCCGACTATCAGAAGAAGACCGGCCAGACCCTGTCGATCAAGCAGTCGCACGGCGCGTCGAGCGCGCAGGCGCTCTCGGTGCTGCAAGGCCTGCAAGCCGACGTCGTGACGATGAACCAGCCCAACGACATCGACCTGCTCGCGCAGCAGGGTCATCTCGTGCCCGCCAACTGGCGCACGCGCTTGCCCGACGCGAGCGCGCCCTACACGACGACGATGGTGTTCCTCGTGCGCAAGGGCAACCCCAAGCACATCAAGGACTGGGACGATCTCGCCAAACCCGGCGTGCAGGTCGTGATCGCCAATCCGAAGACTTCAGGCAATGGACGCTACGCGTATCTGGCCGCATGGGGCTATCGCAAGCAGCAGGGCGCGAGCGACGCCCAGGCGCTCGACTTCGAGCGCGCACTGCTGAAGAACGTGCCGGTGCTGGACGCGGGCGGCCGGGGCGCGACGACGACCTTCACGCAGCGCGGCATCGGCGACGTGCTCGTGACCTTCGAAAACGAAGTGGCGCTCATCGATACGGGCGTCGGTGCGAAGGACTTCGAAGCGGTCTATCCCTCGGTGAGTCTGCTGGCGGAGCCGCCGGTGACGATCGTCGACAAGGTGGTGGACAAGCGCGGCACGCGCAAGAGCGCACAGGCGTATCTCGACTATCTGTATTCGCCCGCCGCGCAGGAGATCATCGCGCAGCATCATCTGCGTCCGCGCGATGCCGCAGTGCTCGCGAAGCACGCAAGCGAGTTCAAGCCGATCAAGACCTTCACGGTCGAGCAGGTGTTCGGCAGCTGGCAAAACGCGCAGGCGACGCATTTCGCCGATGGCGGCACGTTCGATCAGATCGTCGCGGACCGTAAGTAGTCCGGGCGGCACGTCAGGACAGCGCGTAAACACAAGCGCCTCGCGATTGGCGAGGCGCGTTGCCTTTCATGCGACGGATTTAGTACCAGCCGCGACGGCCATGCCATTCGTTGCGGCCGTACCAGCGGCGGCCGTCCCAGTAGCGGTCGCCGTGCCAGCCGATCACGACAGCCGGCGCGTAGGCCACGCGCACGGGCGGCGCGACGTAGACGGGCCGCGGCGCGACATAAACGGGCTGCGGCGCGACATACACCGGTGCGGGTGCAACATAAACCGGTGCGGGTGCAACATAAACCGGTGCGGGCACGCCGACGTTCAGGCCGACTACCACACCGGCCATGGCGGTTTGCGAGGCGGCCAGGACGAGCGCTCCAGCACCCAGCGCGGCAAAGAGTTTGGTTTTCATTTTGAGCCCCTTCGGTTGAAGATTCGATGGCTTCAATGTAGCCGGGCGCTCGCCGGCTTGAGTTACCAAACTGCAACAAACTGCGCGCGAATCTTACCGGCGGTAGTGGGAGGAAAGGGCGCTCGCCCGCCTGTGGCGCGCTTCCCGCATGTCTGGCGCAAGCGGGCGTGTTTCAATTCGTGATCGTCAGGGCAGCTCTGTAATGGCGCGCCGGGCGCGAACGCCCGGCGCGGCGAGAGCCGTCACTGCACCGCGACGCTCGCGAAGTTCTGGCGTCCGAACGGGCTCACCTGATAGCCGCTCACGTTCGTGCGCGTGATGGCGGAGGCGGTCGGGTAGCCAAGCGGAATCCACAGCGCCTGGTCGTGGATGATCTGCTGGGCGGCTTCATACAGCTTCACGCGCTTGGCCTGGTCGGCGGTGGCCTTGCCTTCGGCGATCAGCTTGTCGAGCTGCGGATCGCAAAAGCGCGCGAAGTTGATGCCCGACTGCACCGCATTGCAGCTAAAGAGCGGCGAGAGATAGTTGTCGGGGTCGCCGTTGTCGCCGGCCCAGCCCATGAAGAGCGTGTCGTGCTGGCCTTGCTTCGCCTGCTTGATCAGCTCGCCCCACTCGATCACCTTGATCTCGGCCTTCACGCCGATCTTCGCGAAGTCGGCCTGCAACAGCTCCGCGCCCGCGCGCGGGTTCGGGTTCAGCACGCTGCCGTTCGGACGCACCCAGATCGTCGTCGCGAAGCCGTTGGGGAAGCCCGCGTCGGCGAGCAGCTGCTTCGCCTTCGCCGGGTCATACGGATACGGCTGGATCGACCGGTCGTAGCCCCAGGTGATGGGCGGCCAGGGGTTGGTCGCGGGCGTGGCGGTGTTGTCGAAAATCGCCTTCAGGTACGTCGTGCGGTCGAACGCCATGTTCAGCGCCTGGCGCACCTTCTGGTTGTCGAGCGGCTTCTTCTGCGTGTTGAGCGCGACGAACGCCGTCATGAACGCTGGCGTCTCCACCACCTTGAGCGACTTGTCGTCCTTCGCCGCGGCCACGTCCTGGGGCTTGGGCGAGAGCGCGATCTGGCATTCGCCGGCCTTCACCTTCTGCGCGCGCACGGCGGCGTCGGGCGTGATCGCGTAGATCAGGCGGTCCACCTTCGGTTTCGGCCCCCAGTAGGTCGGGTTCACGTCGTAGCGGATCACCGCGTCCTTCGTGTAGCTCTTGAGCACGAACGGGCCCGTGCCCACCGGCTTCGCGTTGAGGTCGACCTGCTTGCCGCCCTTGAGCAACTGGTCGGCGTACTCGGCGGAATAGATCGACGCGAAGCCCATCGTGAGGATCGAGAGGAACGTTGCATTCGGCTCGTTGAGCTCGAACTTGACCGTGTTCGCGTCGACCTTCGTGACCGCCTTGACGAGCTTCACGAGGCCCATCGACTGCGCGTGCGGGAAGCCGCTCGCGCCGGCCACCTTGTGCCACGGGTTGTTGGCGTCGAGCATGCGCTCGAACGTGAAGACCACGTCGTCGGCGTCGAGCGTACGCGTGGGCTTGAACCACTCGGTCGTCTGGAACGCCACGTCGGGCCGCAGATGGAACGTGTAGGTCAGGCCGTCGGCGCTTACTTCCCACTTGTCCGCGAGTGCGGGCACGACCTTCTTCTGCGCTTCGTCATAGGCCACGAGCGAATTGAAGATGACGTCGGCGGACGCGTTGGTCGTGACGAGCGAGTTGAACTGCACGACGTCGAAGCCGTCGGGGCTCGACTCGGTGCAGACCGTCAGCGGTTTGGCGAGCGCGGGCGTGGCCGCGAACGCGGTGCCAAGCGCGGTCGCGAGCACGAGAGCAGGCGCAAGCGTGCGCGCGGAGGGCGAGGTGAAGCGCATGGGATCTCCGTGGTTCTTCGGTGGCGGGCGGCGCCCCGTTTTGTTCGATTCAGGAGAGGCGAGAAGGCTCGGAAGGGCGCCCGGACGAGCCAAGCTTATCGAAGGGAAATTGCCGAGACAACAATTTAATCGACATACCCATATGGCATGGGGGCGCCGTGCGGCAAGCCGAAGCGGCTTAGTGGCTCGCCGCGCGCGGCTTGCGCGGCGCCTTTTCGAACACGCGGTCGTAGACCCAGCGGGGCAGCGCGCGCAGCATCGTGGCGGCCACGCGCATCGGCCAGGGGAACACCGCGAACGACGTGCCGCGCGCGATCGCTTGCGCGGCCTTCGCGGCGAACTGGTCCGCGTCCATCAGGAAGGGCATGCGGTAGGGGTTCTTCGCCGTCATCGGCGTGCGGATGTAGCCGGGCGCGATGGTGACGACGGGCACGCCGAACGGACGCATTTCCACGCGCAGCGCTTCGAGATAGGCGAGCGCCGCGGCCTTCGAGGCGCTGTAGGCACCCGAGCCCGGCAGCCCGCGCACGCCGGCCACGCTCGCGATGCCCACGAGCGTGCCGCGTCTTGCCTTCGCCATGGCCGACGCGAACGGCTCGAAGGTGGCGACCATGCCGAAGTAGTTGGTGTCCATCACGTCGCGGAACGTGGCGAGATCGCCTTCGCCCGTCAGCACGCCGCGGCTCACGCCCGCATTGGCGATCACGATGTCGGGCATGCCGTGCTGGGCGATGAAGTCGCGCGCGGCGGCAGCGAGCGCATCGGCGTCGCGCACGTCGGCGGGATAGATGGAGATGGGGTGATCGGGGTGGGACTGCCGGAAGCCGGCAAGGGCCTCGCCGCGGCGCGCGACGAGCCCGAGGACGGCGCCCTGCCGCGCGTAAACGGCGGCGAGCGCGGCGCCAATGCCGCTCGACGCGCCGGTGATGAAGACCTTCAGTGGCGCGTCTTGCATGGCGCTAACCTCACATCTTCTTCGCGCGGATCTGCGAGATGATGAAGTCCATCACCTGGGCCGTGCCCGGCAGCGCCTTGTCTTCCGGACCCTGGACCATGGCCGGGCCGGTCTCGTATTTGCCCTGGATGGCGATGGTCGGCACGCCGTCGATCTTGTAGGCGTCGAGCAGGGCCTTGTCGCGCTGCAGCGCGCTCTGCGTCGAGAACGAGTTGTACGCTTCCATGTACTTCTTCGCATCCACGCCTTGCGTCGCGAGGAACTTCGCCTGCTCTTCCGGTGTGAGCAGGTAGTTCTTGTTCACGTGGATTTCGTGGAACACGACCGGCGTGAGCTTCTGGGCGAGGCCGAGCGCGTCGAGCGCGTAGTACATCTTCGAGTGCGGGATGAAGTCGTCACGGAATGCCACCGGCACGCGCTTGAACACGACGTCCGGGCCCTGCTTCTTGATCCACGCTTCGAGATACGGGTCGAACGCGTTGCAGTGCGGGCAGCCGTACCAGAAGAACTCGATCACTTCGATCTTGCCCGCGGGCACGTCGAGCGCCTGGGGTGCCTTCAGGACCGTGTAGTCCTTGCCGGCCACGGGTGCCGCGGCCGAGGCGTGGGCCACGCCGGCGATCAGCGAAAGCGAGAGAAAAAGCGTACCGAGAAGTCGTTTCATGGCGTAGGAATCCACTGTTCTTGGACCGGCGGCGGCCGGTTGTCTGCCGCAGGACGCCGTTGGCGCGAACCAGACGCATGCGGGTGCTGCGCGGGTGTTGCTTGTTGACGGACTTCGCGCCGCGCACCGTGGCCGGGCCTCACGCGAATGCCGCTGAATGGCTGCGGCTTCGGTGGGCGGGCGCGCGGTGCGCGGCGCGGACGGCGATTACTGCTTCGTGAAGCGGATGACGGCCGTATCGATACCGGCGTCGGACAGGCGCTGACGCGTCGAGTTCATGTCGTCGAACTTCGTGAACGGACCGATGCGCACGCGATAGTACGTCACACCGCCGGCGTCGCGCTGCGTGACCTTCGACTCGAACCCCTGGAACGCGAGGCGCGCGCGCTGCTGCTCGGCGTCGCCCGACGTCTTGTACGCGCCCACCTGCAGGAAGTAGCCGGTGTTGGCGTCGCCCGGTGCGGGCGCGGCGCTGCCGGGCTTGGCGCCCGGGGGCGTCGGCACGGCGTTGGCGGGCTTCTGCGGCGGGTTGTTCGCGAGGATCTGCGCCGGGTTGCTCGTCGAGTTGCTGGCCGACTGCGGCTTCTTCGCGATCGCCGTGCCGCTCGTGACGTTTTCACCCGTCGACGGTTGCGGCGCGACGGCCACGCCGTTGTTATTGGCGGCGTTGCTGTTCGAACCCGAGGGCGGCACTTCCACGATCTGCGGCTCCTCGAGCATGCCCGAGGACTGCGACTGGTTCGTGGTCTGCCCCGGGGCCGTGTTGGGCGGCGTGCTTTGGGCGGCCTGCGGCACCGGCTGGCCCGGCGACTTGCCCTGCAGCGCGCGGTTCGGATCGACCTGCTCGTTGTTCTGGCCGACGTCGGAAGCGGCCGGCGGCGCGACCTTCGAGACGAACGGCGTGGGCGCGCGCGTGATGTAGAGCGCCACCACCACCGCGATCGCAAGGCCGACGATCAGGCCCAGCACGATGCCGAGAAAGGTTCCCCCGGACTGCTTCGACTGCTGTTTTGTAGTGCGGCGCGGTTTTGCCATCGTCTGAATCACCTGCAAACAAGAGAATCCTGGAATGGCCGTCCGCGCGAGGCGGCGGCCCCAAACAAGCTGCTGCGCGCGGGTCTCGCGCGTCTCGTTACATGCGCTCCGGCGCGGACACGCCGATCACGGCCAGGCCGTTCGCGAGCACCCGGCGCGTGGCCGCGAGCAGGGCGACGCGGGCGTCGCGTTCGGCGGCGTCATCGACGAGAACGCGTTCGGCATTGTAGAACGAGTGAAACTCAGCGGCGAGTTCGCGCAGGTAGAACGCCACCGCGTGCGGCGCGAGTTCGCTGGCGGCATGCGTGAGCATGTCGGGGAATTCGCCGAGTTTCGCGATGAGCGCGAGCGCGCGCTCGCTGGCAAGCGGCGCGAGATCGACCTTGGGCAGCGCGGCCGGATCGCCGCCGAACTTGCCCTGCCAGTCGCCGAGAATCGACGAGATGCGCGCATGCGCGTACTGCACGTAGTACACCGGGTTTTCGTCGTTTTCCTTCAGCGCGAGGTCGATGTCGAACACGAATTCGGTGTCGGCCTTGCGCGAGATGAGGAAAAAGCGCACGGCGTCGCGGCCGCGGCGGATGGTCGCCTCGTCGAGCAGGTCGGGCGAGACTTCGCTGCCCGGGTTCGCGCCGCCCGACCATTCGATCAGGTCGCGCACCGTCACGTAGCTGCCCGCGCGCTTGGAGATCTTCACCTCCTGGCCGTCGCGCATCACCGTGACCATCTTGTGCAGCACGTAGTCGGGATAGCCCTTCGGAATGCCGATGCCGAGCGCCTGCAGTCCCGCGCGCACGCGCGCGATGGTGCCGTGGTGATCGGAGCCCTGGATGTTGATGACCTTCGTGAAGCCGCGCTCCCACTTGGTGACGTGGTAGGCCACATCGGGCAGGAAGTAGGTGTAGGTGCCGTCGGACTTGCGCATCACGCGGTCCTTGTCGTCGCCGTAGTCGGTGGTCTTGAGCCACAGCGCGCCTTCCTGCTCGTAGGTCTGGCCCGAAGCGACCAGCGCCTCGACGGTCTTCTCGACGCGGCCTTCCGTGTACAGCGACGACTCGAGGTAGTAGCGGTCGAACTTCACGCCGAACGCCTGCAGGTCGAGATCCTGCTCGTGGCGCAGATAGGCGACGGCAAAGCGGCGGATCGCTTCGAGGTTCTCCGGGTCCTTCTCGCCCGTGACGGGCTCGCCGTCCTTGGCCGCGACCGTTTCGCCCGCGAGGTAGTCGCGCGCGATGTCGGCGATGTATTCGCCGTTGTAGGCCGCCTCGGGCCATTCGGCGTCGCCGGGCTTGAAGCCGCGCGCGCGCGCCTGGGTGGAGACGGCGAGGTTGCCGATCTGCACGCCCGCGTCGTTGTAGTAGAACTCGCGGTGCACGTCATAGCCCTGGGAGGCGAGCACGTTCGAGATGGCGTCGCCGAGCGCGGCCTGGCGGCCGTGGCCCACGTGCAGCGGGCCCGTGGGGTTGGCGGAAACGAACTCGACGAGTACGCGTTTGCCGGCTTCGCGCTGCGAGCGGCCGAATGCCTCGCCCTGCTCGAACACGGCGCCGATCACGGCGCGCTTCGCGTTGGCGGTGAGACGCAGGTTGATGAAGCCGGGGCCGGCCACTTCGGCCGCCTCGACGAGGCCGGCGGCCTCGGGCTGGGCGAGCACGGCGTCGACAATCTGCTGGGCGAGCTGGCGCGGATTCGCGCGCATGGGCTTGGCGAGCTGCATCGCGACGTTGCAGGCGACATCGCCGTGGGCGGCGACCTTCGGGCGCTCGAGCGTGATCACGGGCACGACGAATGCGCCTTCGCTCGCGCCTTCGGTGGCCTTCGCCACCTGGGCTACGGCTTGCGCGAGCAGGGTCTCCAGGGTGTGTTTCTGTGCGGGCAGCATGCTGGTTGCAAGTCCTGTGCGGGTAATGGGATGCGGGGCCGGGGCGTCCAGGGGCATGCATGGCCTCTGGCTTTCCGGCGCTGACCGCCTGATACGGGTGAGGGCGCGCCAGCCTCGCGGTGGCCCGATTGCCATGCGCCAATGCGCGGCGGGCCTCGTTGCGGCAGGCGGCGTGGCGGCGTACCTGACGCCAGAACGTCCGGGCGCCGCGCCCTGCGGGTAATTCCGTCCTGACGGATTTTAGCAGGTGCTAATATGTGAAATGAGGTAGCGCGACATGGGTCGCCTTGGCCCGTCTGGCTTCGCAGGCCGGAACGTCACGCGCAGATCCAAAAAATCATAAAGGGAACAGACATGCTGGTTACTTTTAAATGTCACGCGGCGCCCGACGTCACGATGCTGGAGAACCTCGCACAGTACCTTCTCGGCATCATCGGCAAGCGGCTCGGCCCGCGCGGCGTGATCACCCACGACGAACTCGATACCGCCATCACCAAGCTCGAAGCAGCCATCGCCACTGACAAGAAAGAGCGCCACGAGCAGGAAGGCCACTTTCACGAAGGCGAGGATGACCACGTGCATCACGAACTGCCGGTCGGCCTCGCGCAACGCGCCTTTCCGTTCCTCGATATGCTGCGCGCCGCGAAGAAGGAAGACAACGACGTTTTGTGGGGCATTTGAGGTCCGTGCTTGACGTCCTTGCGTGACATGACTGGGGGCGAGCGCGCCATTGCGCCTGGTTGACCCGCCCAATTCAACGTTCCAAAAGCAAAGAGCCCGCAATCTCGCGGGCTCTTTGCTTATGTTCACCTTCGGCTCACCTTACTGGCTGGCGGCCGCCGGTTCGGCAGCAGAAGCCTCCGACTTCATCATTTTCTTTTTCTTCGGCTTCTTCACGTGCTTTTCGGTGGGCGCCGAATACGACGTCGCCGGGCTCGCCTGCTCCGGCGCGGCCGGCTGGGCGAACGACGGCTGCGCAAGCGCCGCGACGCCGAAGGCAGTCAACATCAACATCAGCTTCTTCATACGATTTCTCCGTCGAGGTTGCTTCGATTTTGCGTTTTAAGGATTTGCTGATGAGCGAGCCGGCGCGGCCTTGCCGCATGTGGCCGGGTGTCATGCAGGTGATACCGGGTCTTGCCGGGCCATCTTACAAAGCCGAAAAATCGCGCGCGCGTAATCTTCACCTTGCCGGATGGCGTATGTCGGGCGGCGACAACAGGGGGTAGCGCAACGGGGGAAAAGCGCGCCGCGCGGGGCGGCGCGCCGTGCGGCCTAGAGTTGCGGCGCGAGCGCGCGGCGGGCGTCCTGGTCGGAGAGCGACATACGCTTTGCATAGTCGGCGAGCTGGTCCTGGCCGATCTTGCCCACCGAGAAATACGTGCTGTCCGGGTGCGCGAGATAGAAGCCCGAAACGCTCGCGGCCGGCAGCATGGCGAGCGATTCCGTCACGCTCATGCCAATCTCGCCCGCCTGCAGGAAGTCGAACATGTCGCGCTTCACGAGGTGATCCGGGCAGGCCGGGTAGCCGGGCGCCGGGCGAATGCCCGCGTACTTTTCGGCGATCAGGGCGTCGTTGTCGAGCGTTTCGCTCGCCGCATAGCCCCACAGGTCGCGGCGCACGCGTGCGTGCAGCGCTTCGGCGAACGCTTCCGCGAAGCGGTCCGCGAGCGCCTTGAGCATGATCGCGCTGTAGTCGTCGTGGTCCTTCTCGAACTGCGCTTCCTTCACGTCCACGCCAATGCCCGCCGTCACCGCGAACATGCCGATGTAGTCCGCCACGCCCGAGTCCTTCGGCGCGATGAAGTCGGCAAGCGACCGGTTCGGCCGCATCACGCCGTCCACCACCGGGCGCACCGACTGCTGGCGCAGGTTGCGCCACGTGAGCGCGACTTCGCTGCGCGACTCGTCGGTGTAGATCTCGATGTCGTCGTCGTTCACCGTGTTCGCGGGCAACAGCGCGATCACGCCGTTGGCCTGCAGCCAGCGGCCCTGAATCAGGCGCGAAAGCATCGACTTCGCGTCGGAAAACACGCGGCGTGCCGACTCGCCCACGATCTCGTCGTTGAGGATCTGCGGATAGGGGCCGGCGAGATCCCACGTCTGGAAGAACGGACCCCAGTCGATGTAATTCGCGAGTTCGTTCAGGTCGAAATTCTTGAACACGCGGCGGCCGATGAACTTCGGCTTCACGGGCTGGAAGTTCGCCCAGTCGATCTTCGTCTTGTTCGCGCGCGCTTCTTCGAGCGTCACGAGCGGCGTCGCCTTCCGGTTGGCGTGCTGGTCGCGAATGCGCTCGTAGTCGGCCTTGAGCTCGTCGAGGTACTTCGCCGCGCCTTCGTCCGACAGCAGGCTCGACGCCACCGAAACCGAACGCGACGCGTCCGGCACGTACACGACCGGACCTTCGTAGTGCGGCGCGATCTTCACGGCCGTATGCACGCGCGAGGTGGTCGCGCCACCAATGAGCAGCGGAATCTTCTTGATGCGGAAGTAGTCGTCGCGCTGCATTTCGCTCGCAACGTAAGCCATTTCCTCGAGCGAGGGCGTAATGAGCCCCGAGAGGCCGACGATATCCGCGCCTTCGACCTTGGCCTTCGCGAGGATCTCGTTGCACGGGACCATCACGCCCATGTTGACCACTTCGAAGTTATTGCACTGGAGCACCACTGACACGATGTTCTTGCCGATGTCGTGCACGTCGCCCTTCACGGTCGCGATGACGATCTTGCCCTTCGCGCGCACGTCGGCGCCCGACTCGGCGAGCAGGCGCTTTTCTTCCTCGATGAACGGAATGAGGTGGGCCACGGCCTGCTTCATCACGCGCGCCGACTTCACGACCTGCGGCAGGAACATCTTGCCCTGGCCGAACAGGTCGCCGACGATGTTCATGCCGTCCATGAGCGGGCCTTCGATCACGTTGATCGGGCGGCCGCCGCCGCCCATGATCTTTTCGCGCGCTTCTTCGGTGTCCTCGACAATGAAGTTCGTGATGCCGTGCACGAGTGCGTGCGCAAGACGCTTTTCGACCGCCTGGTTGCGCCACTCGAGGTTCTCTTCCTTCTTCGCGGCGCCGGTCTTGAACTTGTCGGCGATCTCGAGCAGACGGTCGGTGCCGTCGGCGCGGCGGTTGAGCACCACGTCTTCCACGCGCTCGCGCAACTCGGCGTCGAGGTCGGCGTACACGCCGAGCTGGCCCGCGTTCACGATGCCCATGTCCATGCCGGCCTGAATGGCGTGGTAGAGGAACACGGTGTGGATCGCCTCGCGCACGGGGTCGTTGCCGCGGAACGAGAACGACACGTTCGACACGCCGCCGCTGATCTTCGCGTAGGGCAGGTTCTGCTTGATCCAGCGCGTGGCTTCGATGAAGTCCACCGCGTAGTTGTTGTGCTCCTCGATGCCCGTGGCCACCGCGAAGATGTTCGGGTCGAAGATGATGTCCTCGGGCGGGAAGCCCACTTCGTTCACGAGGATGTCGTAGGAGCGCTTGCAGATCTCGGTCTTGCGCGCGAATGTATCGGCCTGGCCCTGCTCGTCGAACGCCATCACCACGCTCGCCGCGCCATAGCGGCGAATCAGCTTCGCGTGATGCACGAACTGCTCCTTGCCTTCCTTGAGCGAGATCGAGTTGACGATGGCCTTGCCCTGCACGCATTGCAGGCCCGCCTCGATCACGTCCCACTTCGACGAGTCGATCATGATCGGCACGCGCGCAATGTCGGGCTCGGAGGCAATGAGGTTCATGAAGCGCACCATGGCCGCCTTCGAGTCGAGCATGGCTTCGTCCATGTTGACGTCGATGACCTGTGCGCCGTTTTCGACCTGCTGGCGCGCAACCGCGAGCGCCTCGTCGAACTGGCCGTTGAGAATCATCCGCGCGAAAGCCTTCGAGCCGGTCACGTTGGTGCGCTCGCCCACGTTGATGAACAGCGTGCCTTCGGTCACGTTGAAGGGTTCGAGGCCGGAAAGGCGCAGGGTATGGTCAGTCATGGCGTGGGACCGGATCGTAGGGTGTTGGAGCGGGACTCGGAAGCAGCGGTCGAAATTGCCTTCAGGCGGCGTCGCGATACTGGCCGGGCCAGCGGCGCGGCTTGACCTCGGCGAGCGCTTTGGCAATGGCCGCGATGTGCTCGGGCGTCGTGCCGCAGCAGCCGCCCGCCACGTTCACGAGACCGGCGCTCGCGAATTCCTTGAGCAGTGCCGAGGTATCGGCGGGCGTTTCGTCGAAGCCCGTGTCGCTCATCGGGTTGGGCAGGCCCGCGTTCGGATAGCACGAGACGTAGGTGTCGCAGAGCTTCGCAAGCTCGGCGATGTACGGGCGCATGAGCGCCGCGCCCAGCGCGCAGTTCAGGCCGAACGTGAGCGGTCTCGCGTGGCGCAGCGAATTCCAGAACGCTTCGACGGTCTGGCCCGAGAGAATGCGGCCCGAGGCATCGGTGACGGTGCCCGAGATCATGATCGGCAGATTCTCGCCCGTGTCTTCGAAGAGCTGGTCGAGCGCGAACAGCGCGGCCTTGGCGTTGAGCGTGTCGAAGATCGTCTCGACGAGGAAGAGGTCGCAGCCGCCGTCCATGAGCGCCTTCGCCTGCTCGTAGTACGCATTGCGCAGTTCTTCGAACGTGACGTTGCGCGCGCCCGGATCGTTCACGTCGGGCGAGATGCTTGCCGTTTTCGGCGTCGGCCCAATCGCGCCCGCGGCGAAGCGCGGCTTGTCCGGCGTCGAATACTTTGCGCACGCGGCGCGCGCGAGCTTCGCCGACTCGACGTTCATCTCGATGGCGAGATCGCCCATGCCGTAGTCGTCCTGGGCCACCGTGGTCGCGCCGAACGTGTTGGTCTCGATGATGTCCGCGCCCGCCGCGAGATACTGCTCGTGAATCTCGCTGATGATCTGCGGCTGCGTGAGTGAGAGCAGTTCGTTGTTGCCCTTGATATCGCGCGGGTAGTCCTTGAAGCGTTCGACGCCGCCTTTACCTCGATAGGCGGCTTCGTCGAGCTTGTAGCGCTGGATCATCGTGCCCATCGCGCCGTCGAGGATCACGATACGCGAGGCGAGCAGCGCGGGAAGCGCTGCGCCGCGCGTGTATTTGGCGTCCCCGGCGGGGCGCGGGGCAAGGGCTGCGGGCTGGTTCATGGATCGCGGGCGGGCGTGGTGCCGGTTGAACTGGGAAACCCCACATTGTAGCCGCTGCGGCAACGCGCCGCTGCGGGCGGCGTCGCGCGCAGGCAACCGCTGTGGCTCGCGCCGGACGGCCAAAAGAAAACCCCGGCCGGGCAAGCCGGACGGGGTTTCGTGTGAAGGACGCTGCGCGTTGAGTGCCGCGGGGTGCGCTAGCGTCAGTGAAGCACGACGGGTTGCTGCATGAGGCTGTCGAACTGTCCGAGGAATTCGTCGACTTCGTCGAGCGACTGGTCTTCATCCATCAGCTTTTGCACGTCTTCGCGAAAACGTGCCGCCATCACGCCGTCGATGAAGATCTCGCGGCGTGCGTTTTTGTCGACGATCTCGTAGCCTCCTGCGCGCATCGCGCTGTGGCCGTCCTGCGGTGGGAACTCGACGACGCAATAGTTGGGACTGTTGTAGATCATTTGCATGGCGACACTCCTTTTTCCTGTGCTCCCCTGACCTTCTCGGTCAATACATGGAGCGTTCGTTCTGGAATTCAAGGGGTGGGTCCCGCATCACCTCTTATGTGGACTGCTCTCCCTTTTTACTTCAATTCACAACTGTGTCTGCTGCCACTGCCATGATGCTTTTACTTCGAACTGCTTAGACCAACTGCTTGAGAAACGTTTCTAGCAAAGCAGTGAAACGGTGCGACTCCTCTACCGGGGCCAGATGCGCGGCATCGAGCACCACGAAATGCGACCCTTCTATCGCGCTTGCAAGGGCCTGCGTCATGGCCACTGGCGTGCCGCTGTCGTGGCGACCCGCGACTGCGAGCGTCGGCACGCGCAGTTGCGCGAGCCTCTTTTGCACGTCGAAATCGCGTAGCGCCTCGCATGCCATCGCATAACCTTCTGAAGGGGTCCGTAATAAAACGTCACAAATGCGCTCGACAGTCGGCGCATGCGCATGCCGGAAGTCGGCGGTGAACCAGCGTGCCATCGTTGCGTCGACGAGCGCCCCGAGGCCTTCGCTGCGTACTGTGGCGGCGCGCTCGTTCCATGTTTCGCGCGCTTGTGGCGGCGTATGACTCGCCGTGTCGCAAAGCGTGAGCGTTGTCACGCGTTCCGGGAAATCGAGCGCAAACTGCTGCGCGATCATGCCGCCCATCGACATGCCCACGAGATGCGCATGCTCGATGCCAGTGGCGTCGAAAAGCGCATCGAGGTCGGCGGCGAGTTCTGTGAAGCCGAAAGGCTCGCTCGCGACGGCGCTCGCGCCGTGGCCGCGCACGTCATAGCGCAGTACGCTGTGGCGGTGGCGGAAATGTCCGGCGAGCGTGTCCCACACGCCAAGGTCGCCGCCCAGTTGGTGAATGAACGCCAGCGCGGGCCCACCGCTCCTGTCGTCGAAGACATAGTGCGTATCGATGCCATTGACAGTCACTTGCATGGGTTCCTCCTTCGCCTTCCAGGCTGGGAGTCAAGCCGTTTGCGAGGTACTGCATGCACGCGATGCTGGTGGAGCAATCCGCGCGCCTGGCGCGCGCAGACGATGCGCGATGCGATGTTCGTTAGCTTGTGTGTCGCGTCCCTGTTTGCTGCGCTGTTTATTGTGTCGTGCCGATTTTGTCCGTCTTGTGCAGCGGTGTATCGGTTTGTTCGTGCTGGTCCGTTTGTTGGTCCGTTTGCTGGTCAGTTTGTCGGTCCGTTCACTGGTCCGTTGTTTGCGCGCGGCGTCGTGCTGCCGTGTTTCGTCTGCTTGTTCTTTGGCCCTTCGTGATGCGCGCGATGCCTTGCGATCCTTGACGCATGGCTCGATTCCAGTATGCGCTATTTCGCGAATTTGTGTTGTGAAGCGGGCCGTCCGGATCAAGTGGTGCGTGCGCTTGCGCGCTCAGGGATGCTCGGCCGCCGGGCCTGGCGAAGCGGATGAGGGTTGCGCATCGCCAGTAGACGGTTGAGGCGGTGATTCTGTTGGCTGTTCTGTCTGCAAATTGGCGGGTGGCGCCGGCTGCGCAGACGGTTGCGGTTGCGCTTGTGATGCAGCAGGCGCAGAAGCCGGCGCCGCCTCCGGTGTTGCCGATTGTGCCGATGTTGTGTCGGTTGCCGCGCTGGGCGCCGGGGCGGTTGCGGCCGCCGCAGAATCGGGCGCTGGCGCGGGCGCGTTCGATGCGCTCGGCACCGTGAGTGCGCCACGCCACACCAGTTCGAACTGGTTGCCATTCGGTTCGGTTTGCACGAGGCGCACGGGCAACCAGCCGAGCGACTGCGCGAGCCACACGTCGATGCGCCGCTTGTCGCCCTCGCGACGGGGCAGACGCATGAAGTGGCGCGCGGTGACGTAGCCATGATCCGTGCTCACGGTTTCGTCGCCGATCGTGGTGATGGGCCAGGTCTCGCCGCTGTCGTTGTCCGCGACATAGAACTCGCGCGTGACGCCGGGCTTGTACGCGTCGGGGTCGCCGCGCACGAGGCTCGCAAGCTGCATCACCATGCTGAAGCGGTCCTGCGCGCCATCGGGCAGCGCGAGCGAGTTCGGCGTGCGCGTGAACACGATCTGCTTGTCGGTGCGATTGAAAACCGTCACATCCGAAGGGCGATGGCCGCGCTTTTCGATGTACTGATCGGGTGCGAGGCCGAAGGCGTCTACACGGCCCTTGCTCGTCCAGCTGAACTCGCCGACGAAGGGCAGGGGCACACGCACGACCATCTCGTAGCGCTGCCCGTCGCTCGACCAGTGGATCGTGCCGGGCTGATTGCGCACGCCGTTATAGAACGTGTCGTACTGCAGTTCGCCCGATGGGGGCACCGAAAACTTCAGTCCGTGCGAGGCCTGCGTGGCTTGCGCCGAAGGCTGCTTGCCGTTGCCGGGCGCCGTGCCAGCGGTCCCGCTGGTGCCGGCGGCGCTCGCGCTGGCTGGCGACGCGGCTGCGGGCGCGGACGCCGCCTGCGTATCCGGCGGCGCAGCCGGCGCTTTGGGGTGCGGTTTGGGCGGCGTCACCGCGTGCAGCGTGTGCGGCTCGGCAGGCTTCGGTGCGGGTTTGGGCGCGGCATGCGCGGGCGCTGCCGCGGGGCCCGCGGGCTTGGCCTCGCGCTCGATGCGTTCGGGTTTGAGGAGCGCCACTTGCACGGGCACGCGCACGTGCGCGACAGGCGGCGGCGCGCCGTGATGCCGCTCGAACCATTCGGCCGCGAGCCAATGCAGCGCCGTGACCGCGACGAACACACCGACCCAGCGCCACGCGCGCATGTGCTGCGGCGTGCGTGAGTCGGTGTCGAGGCGGCGTGCCTCGCGCGGGGCGGCTGGCGTGGACATCGGCGGTTCGTGAGTCGGTATCGGTCGTACGTTAATGTGACACAACCCGCCGGGTGCTTGCAGAAACGCAGACGCGCGCGAGCAGGGTCACATGTGCCGGCCCCGGGGACACAGCCCTCAGCGCGGCGTTGGACTGTACCCCAATTCGTACGACAGTTTTTCGGCGCACGCGCGCAGCGCGGTGTCCACGGCGCCGTTCCAGGCGATATCGAACGCGCCTTCGTGACCGAGCGCGATGAGCCCGAGCGCGAGTTCGCCGCTCGCGTCGAACACGGGCGTGCAGAACGCGTGGATGGTCGGCAGCAACATGCCTTCCACACGCGCTGCGCCATGCTCGCGCACTTCCGCGAGCGCCTGTTCGAGCGCATCGGCCGTGCGCGGCGTCGAGCCGTATGAGTACTGCTGCGCGCCCGCGAGTTCGCGCTCGATCATGGGGACCGTCTTGCTGCGCGGCAGGTAGGCGGCGAACAGCAGGCCCGTGGCGGAACTGAGCATCGGCATCACATCGCCGAGCTTGAGCGACGCTTTCGCGGGGTGGCTCGACTCCAGCCAGTGCACGACGGTCGGCCCCTGGTTGCCCCACACGGCGATGCCCACGGTGATGTCGAGCGCGTCGCGCAATTCGGTGAGCGCGAGGCGCGCGAGCTTGACGCCGTCCACGCGCGCGAGGCGCGCGAGTCCGAGCTGCAACGCGAAGCCGCCCAGTTCGTAGCGCCCCGAGAGCGGGTCCTGCGCGACCACGCCAAGGCGCATGAAGCTCACGAGATAGCGGTGCGCCTTCGCCGGGCTCATGCCCGCGCGCTGCGCGAGGTCGCGCAGCATCATCGCGCGCGGTTCGTTCGTGAGCACTTCGAGCAGGCGAAACCCCACTTCGATCGACTGGATGCCCGAGCGCAGTTTTTCTTCGCCGGCTTCGGCGCCTTCCGCAGCTTCGGCGGTGTCGAGGGGATCGGCGAGATCTTCGGCGTTCGTGGCGTCTGGGGCGCTCGCGCGCGGCGAGGCGGATCGGACGGTTGGCGGCATGGGATGCGTTGTGGTGTTCGAACGTACGGCGACTGGGGGCGTACGGCACGCCCGCTTGGGGCCCGCCGATTCACCATCGTAGAATACATTTCCCTTATCGTCACTCACGTCTGATTCCATGAAACTTGCCACGCTGAAGGACGGCACCCGCGACGGCCAGCTGATCGTCGTTTCCCGCGACCTGCGCAGCGCCGCCATTGCCGACGCGATCGCACCCACGCTGCAGCGCGTGCTCGACGACTGGCGCTTTTACGCGCCGCAGCTCGCCGAGCTGTACGACGCGCTCAACTACGGGCGCGCGCGCAACGCGTTCAGCTTCGACGCGCGCAATTGCATGGCGCCGCTACCGCGTGCGTACCAATGGGCGGATGGCTCGTCGTACGTGAATCACGTCGAACTCGTGCGTCGCGCGCGCGGCGCCGAGATGCCCGCCGAATTCTGGACCGACCCGCTCATGTACCAGGGCGGCAGCGACGACTTCATCGGGCCGTGCGACGACATCGTGTGCGCGTCCGAGGCGTTCGGCATCGACTTCGAGGCCGAAGTCGCCGTCGTGACCGGCGACGTGCCGATGGGCGCGAGCCCCGACGAAGCGCTGCGGGCCGTGCGGCTCGTTGCGCTCGTCAACGACGTCTCGCTGCGCAATCTCATTCCCGCGGAACTCGCGAAGGGCTTCGGCTTTTTCCAGAGCAAGCCGGCCAGCGCATTCGCGCCGGTGATGGTCACGCCCGACGAGCTCGGCGAGCACTGGCGCGAAGGGCGCGTGCACCTGCCGCTCATCGTGCACTGGAACGGCAAGAAGGTGGGTCAGCCCGATGCCGGCACGGACATGGTGTTCCACTTCGGCCAGCTGATCGCGCACGCTGCGAAAACGCGCAATCTGCGCGCGGGCGCCATCGTCGGTTCGGGCACGGTCTCGAACAAGGACACAAAGCGCGGCTACTGTTGCATTGCCGAGAAACGCTGCCTCGAAACGATCGAAAGCGGACAGGCGAGCACCGAGTTCATGAAATTCGGCGACAGCGTGAAGATCGAGATGCTCGACGAAGCGGGCAAGTCGATTTTCGGCGCGATCGATCAGGCCGTGGCGTCGCTCCACGGCGAGCATTGACACGCAAACGCTGAAGGGTTTCGCCGGATGCCGCGCGCCACGCGTGCGGCTACACTGGCGAACGCCCTTTTTCTTCGAGCGCATCGGGCAGAGCAGTCAAGGTACGAGCCGTAGAAGCACGCAGCATCCGA
The DNA here is from genome assembly GCF_040948675.1 of Paraburkholderia sp. BR14312. Classification (NCBI taxonomy): domain Bacteria; kingdom Pseudomonadati; phylum Pseudomonadota; class Betaproteobacteria; order Burkholderiales; family Burkholderiaceae; genus Paraburkholderia; species Paraburkholderia sp. BR14312. Next base: position 196,416 of record NZ_JBFPKI010000014.1, on the reverse strand, counting down.
ACGTAAAACGACAAGGAGACACCGTGAACGCTTCTCGCCCCAGCCGTCTTGCTGTACGCATCGCCCTGCTTTTTTCTGTCTGTGCGCCCACGATCGCGCTCGCGCAGGTCAAGATCGGTCTCGTGCTTTCGCTCACGGGTCCGGCCGCCTCGCTCGGCATTCCCGCGCGCGAGACCGCCGCGATGTTCCCCACCGAGATCGCGGGTCAGAAAGTTCAGTACATCGTGCTCGACGACGCCTCCGACACGACCCAGGCCGTGCAGGACACGAAGAAGCTCATCGACGAGCAGCATGTCGATGCGATCATCGGCTCGTCGATCACACCCAACTCGCTCGCGATGCTCGACGTGATCGCGCAAGGCGAGACGCCCACGATCTCGCTCGCATCGTCGGCGAAGATCATCGAGCCCGTCGACGACAAGCGCCACTGGATGTTCAAGACGCCGCAAACCGACGCGATGATGGCCGGCGCGATCATGGAGCACGCAGCCGCGCACAACGTGAAGACGCTCGCCTATATCGGCCAGGCCGACGCGCTCGGCGAGACGTTCTACGCCGAGATTGCGAAGGCCGCGCAGCAGCACGACATCAAGCTGGTCGCGAACGAGCGCTTCAATCGCACCGATCCGAGCGTGACGGGGCAAGTCCTCAAGATCGTCGCGGCGCACCCGGATGCCGTCGTGGTCGGCGCGGCCGGTACGCCCGCCGCGCTGCCGCCCAAGGCGCTCAAGGAGCGCGGTTACAAGGGCGTCATCTATCACAACCACGGCGTGGGCAACCGCGACTTCCTGCGCGTGTGCGGCGCCGACTGCAACGGCACGTTCCTGCCCGCAAGCCAGGTGCTGGTGGCGGCGCAACTGCCCGAGGACCAGCCCGGCCGGCGCCTCGCGCTCGACTATATTTCGCGTTACGAGGCCCGTAACGGCGCGGGCACCGTGTCGGCATTCGGCGCCTACACGTGGGACGCGGGGCTCCTGCTGCAGAACGCGATACCCGTCGCGCTCAAGTCGGCAGCGCCCGGCACGCCCGCGTTTCGCCGCGCGCTGCGCGACGCGCTCGAAGCGACGCACGGGCTGCATGACACCAATGGCGTCGTCAACATGAGCGCCACCGATCACCTCGGCCTCGACGCGCGAGCGCGCGTGATGGTCGAGATCCACGATGGCAAGTGGATGTATCAGCCGCATTGATGAGCGGCAGTGCCATCGCTTTCACGTAATCAGTAATCCGAAGCAAAGGAGGTCCGCCCATGAACGATCCTTTTTACGCCCACTATCACGCTTTGCGCGTGCGGCGGCACGAGCACGGCATCGTCGAGATCGTGATGAGCGGCGAGGGCACGAACAAGAGCGGCCTCGCGACCGCCGACGCCAACATGCACCGCGAACTCGCCGAGATCTGGCGCGACGTGGATCGCGATCCCGACGCGCGCGTCGCCGTGATTCGCGGCGAGGGCAAGGGCTTTTCGGCGGGCGGCGACTTGCAGCTCGTCGAGGACATGGCCACGCATTTCGACGTGCGCGCGCGTGTGTGGCGCGAGGCGCGCGACCTCGTCTACAACGTGATCAACTGCGGCAAGCCGATCGTCTCGGCCATGCACGGTCCGGCGGTGGGCGCGGGGCTCGTCGCGGGACTGCTGGCCGACATTTCCATCGCCACCAAAACGGCGCGCATCATCGATGGCCATACGCGCCTGGGCGTCGCGGCGGGCGACCACGCGGCGATCGTGTGGCCGCTGTTGTGCGGCATGGCGAAGGCGAAGTATTACCTGCTGCTGTGCGAGCCGGTGAGCGGCGAGGAGGCGGAGCGCATCGGCCTCGTCTCGCTCGCCGTGGACGAGAACGACTTGCTGCCGAAAGCGTTCGAAGTGGCGAAGCGCCTCGCCAACGGTTCGCAAACCGCGTTGCGCTGGACCAAGTACGCGCTCAACAACTGGCTGCGCATGGCGGGGCCGAACTTCGACACGTCGCTCGCGCTCGAATTCATGGGCTTCGCGGGACCCGATGTGCGCGAAGGCGTGAAGTCGCTGCGCGAGCGGCGCGCGCCGGAGTTTCCGGGCGGCGATCCATTCTGATTCGCGCTTTCTGCCGATTTCTGGTTTTACGCGCGCTATCATCGAAGAGATCGTTTCGTGCCGCCCGCGCGCGCGCATTTGACCACCTATCTATGCGAGGGAGTACCGCATGACCGACTCAGCAGGCACCATGCCGCCGTTCCCGGGTTTTCCGGGCTTTCCGCCCGCCGAAATGCTCGACCAGATGTGGGGGATGATGCGCCTCACGCCGTTCGGCGGCGCGTTTCCAGGCGGCGAACCGGGCGTGGCGCAAGCCTTTGGCCCGCCGCTTTCGATGATGACCGACATGATGACGCCGCTCACCAACATCGAGGAACTCGACAAGCGGATCACCGATCTGCGCGCCGTCGAGCAGTGGCTCAAGCTCAATCTCGGTATATTGCAGTCCGCCATCCAGGCGCTCGAGGTACAGCGCGCCACGCTCACCACGCTGCGTGCGTTCGGCGCGTTCGCGCAGGCGCAGATGACTCCGACGCACGCCGAATCCGAAGCGCCGAGAGCGGGCGCCGCGCGCGAGCGGGCTACCGAGCCCGAGGCCGCGAACGCAGGCGCTGCGTCCGAAGGTGCGGCAGCCGCGCCGCCGGGCTTCGACGCGGGTTCGTGGTGGAATCTCGTCCAGGCGCAGTTCAACCAACTTGCGCAATTCGCGATGGCGCAGCCCGCCGCCGCGGCGCAGGCCGCGCAAGCGGCGGCGCAAGCGGTGAGCGAGGCGCAGGCGAAGACCGAAGCCGCCACGGCCAAACGCAGCAGCACCGCCAAGCGGAGCAGCAACACCGGCAACGGCAACGGCAATGGCAACGGCAATGGCAACAGCGGCGGCGCAGGCCGCAGCGCGCCGCGCGGCGCGAAGAAGGCGCCGGCGCAGCCCGAATAAGGCGCGCCGCGGCGGTCGCCGTCACGGCGCAGCTATTCGTCGGGGCGGCACGTCACGTTCTACCAGGTGCAAGCCGATTGTCGTGGCGGCGCGTGCAACGCACCGCGCGCATGGTCGCGCTCACGCTCGCGCATCTGCTCGCTTCGGCGGCGATTCCATTCGTGTTCCCGGCCGTGCGTCTCGAACTCGACGGCCGCCACGAATATTTCGGCGACGGCTGAATTGATCGAGCTGGGTGACCACGACACGCTCGCTCAATGCGACGTTCTTTTGACTTGGCTCAAAGCTCCGACAGACGGCGCGATCATGGATTTCGGGGCGCGGCGGAACTGAAACATCGGCATGCTATTATTGTGTAAGGTTTTTCCGGTCATTTGTGGGAGTTGCGGACGGCGTTGCGACGCTCCGCCGCGCAGGTTCCACGGCCTTGACGGGCGGGATGTCGGCCCATTGGAAAATCAGCCAGCAGGTGTGTCAAAAAGACGTCGACGTGAGGTGCGAGAATGCGGCATTGTGTCGCATAGCCGCGCGGCGATGGCTTGCATGCCTTGCCGGTATCGGTAGTGATCAGCGGTATCAGGCGGCCGGGTTCGAGGAACGGAGCAGCTACCCAGAATCCACGACGGCGCCTTCATTCCGGTTGGCTGGATTGTCGTGGGGCAACGCGTGTTGCGTTCGCCGGTCTGCGATTGCGTCCAGAGGGCCGGATACCGCGTAAAATTAAATGCTTTTTGCCTGCGCGGCCGCGTTGTATGCGGGCACGCGGCACGCTACGAATTCGTCATGCGCGCGTTTTGCGCAGATCAGGGGCGGGACTATGAACACGATGCTTTATCCGGAACTTTACAAATCGCTCGAATCGGTCCGATGGGACATGGAAAAGGACATTCCCTGGGACAAGTTCGATGCGTCGCTCCTTACCGATGAGCAGGCCGCGACCATCAAGATGAACGCGATCACCGAATGGTCGGCGCTGCCGGCCACGGAAATGTTCCTGCGCGACAACCATCACGACAGCGACTTTTCGGCGTTCATGAGCGTGTGGTTCTTCGAGGAGCAAAAGCATTCGCTCGTGCTCATGGAATACCTGCGCCGCTTCAAGCCGGAAATGGTGCCGACGGAAGAAGAGTTGCACGCCGTGCGCTTCGAGTTCGATCCGGCGCCGCCGCTCGAAACGCTCATGCTGCACTTCTGCGGCGAAATCCGCCTGAACCACTGGTATCGCCGTGCCGCCGAATGGCACACGGAACCGGTCATCAAGGCCATCTACGAAACGATTTCGCGCGACGAAGCGCGCCACGGCGGCGCCTATCTGCGCTACATGAAGAAGGCGCTCAACAATTTCGGCGACGTCGCGCGCGCGGCGTTCGCGAAGATCGGCGTGCTGATGGCTTCGGCGCGCCGCACCGAAAAGCCGCTGCACCCGACGAATCTGCACGTGAACCAGGCGCTGTTCCCGCGCGACACCGTGCAGTCGCGCCTGCCCGACCCGGAATGGCTCGAGCGCTGGCTCGACGAGCAGATCCGTTTCGACGACGGCTGGGAAAAGAAGGTGATCGAGCGCATTCTGCACAACCTCTCGATCCTGTTCGAGCGCACGTTCACCACGGCGCAGGAACTGAACCGCTATCGCAAGGAAGTGGTGCAGCGCCTGCAGGCCGAGCAAGGCACGCAACAGCCGGCCTGACGCGCCGGGACATCTCGCGTGCGTGCTTTCGTGGCGCGCCGCGACCGGGACGGCCCGAAGCGCTTCTCGCGTGACGGGCCGTTTTCGTTGGCGCGCGTCTCACTGGCTTGCTCAATGCGGCTAGCCCAAATCGATCCGCGCCTATTTTTTATCCGAGCCTCATTCCATGCCCGCTTCCTTCGAACGCAAGATCACGACCCGCGAGGCGCTCGCGCAACTGCGCGCCTCGCTGCCCGGCCCTGTGGTGTTCACCAATGGCGTCTTCGACATCCTGCACCGCGGACACGTCACCTATCTCGCCGATGCGAAGGCGCTGGGCGCCACGCTGATCGTCGGCGTGAACAGCGACGCGTCGGTGAAGATGCTCGGCAAGGGCGACGACCGCCCCATCAACAACGAGAACGACCGCATGGCGCTGCTGGCGGCGCTGGAGAGTGTGGACTGGGTCGTGCAGTTCGGTGAGCAGACGCCCGTCGAGCTGATCGGAGCCTTGCGCCCGGACATTCTCGTGAAGGGCGGCGACTACGACATGGACGCGCTGCCCGAGTCGGCGCTGGTGCGCGGCTGGGGCGGTCGGGCGCTCGCGATCGCCTTCGAGCACGACCGCTCCACGACGAAGCTGCTGCAGAAAGTGCGCGCGCAGGAAGGATCGAAGTAAGTCGCGACGTACGTCCGCACGATGTGGCGGACGATGCAAAACCGGCCGCAGGCCGGCCCGCCCAACGCATGGGCGCGCCCGACCCCCGGCCGGTTGCGTTTGAGCTGTCGCTTACTGCGTGAGGGTCGACGCCTGCACCGACGGTTCCGTCACCGGGCCGCCGACGGTCGGCACGTCGGCCGATTCGGACGGCCGGATCGGCTTCACCACGAGCCGCTCGGGGTGGATCTGCCGGTTCAGGTGCTGGGTTTCGCGCGAACCCGACGAGGGCGTCGGGCCGAACACGCCGCCAATGGCCGCAAAGGCCAGGCCGTTGGCGAGAATCAGAATGGCGATCAGCCAGCGCAGCATCGTGTGAAGCTCCTTCGAAAACGTTCGTTCAGTTTCAGGGCCGGATATAAGCGGCGCGCGGGTGACGCGCGTCTCAGGACTGCGCCGCGATGAGCGCCAGGCCCGACAGCACCAGTGCGTCGTGGCGAGTATGCGGCACCTTGAGCGCCGCTGTCATTTCGGCCGCTGCGCCGCCGCTCACCACGAGCCGCACTGGCATTCTCCACGCATCCTGTAGATCCGCCCAGGCGCGCTCGATGAGCGCGGCCTGCGCGAGCGCACAGCCCGCCGCAATCGAGCTTCGCGTGTCGGTGGCGAAAACGATGCCTGGCTGGGCAGCATTCGCCATGCCGCCGGCGACCACGGGCAGCTGCGCGGTGTGCTCGCCGAGCGAGCGCATCATGAGCGTGAAGCCCGGCGCGATCATGCCGCCCACGAAGGTGCCGTCGGCGCGCAGCGCTTCGAGCGTGGTGGCCGTGCCGAATGTTGCGATCAGGAGCGGCTCGTCCGGATAGGCGGCGTGCGCGCCGATCATGCCGGCCCAGCGGTCGCTGCCGAGCGCGTCGGGCGTGGCATAGCCGTTCGTCACGCCGCACTGCTGCGCGCAGGCCCGCACGACAGTGCGCGGGAGACCGGGCCAGTGCGCCTCGACCAGCGCGCCGAGGCGATCGCCCACCGCCGCGCCCGCGACGTTCGATATCCACGCGCCGGCGGGCCGGGGCAGCGTCGCCCATTCTTCGCTGCTACCAGCTTCATGAGCGATGGGCGCGGATTGCGCGCCGTCGTCGCGCACATGATCCATCGTTCCCGCGTGCAGGCGCGACCCATCCTGCGCGACGAGCGCCCATTTGATCCGGCTGTTGCCTGCATCGATGAGGAGGAAGGGGCCGCGGCTCATGCGCCGCTGTCCGCGAGCCGCAGCGACACGTCGCCGGCCGTGACGGTCTCGCGCCCGTTCGGCGTATCGAGGAGCAACTGGCCGCGCTCGTCCACACCGGTCGCGGTGCCGCGCAGCAGTTCCTTGCCCTGCTCGTAGATGGCGACCTCGCGGCCCGCGTACGCGTGGCACGCGTTCCAGCGCGCCTGGAAGGGCGCAAAGCCCGCCGCGCCGAAGCGTTGCAGCGCGGCTTCGAGTGCGTTGAGTTCGGCGGCGAGCGTGTCGGTGAGATTGGCGTTCGGCCACGCGCGCGAAAGCGCCGTGGGCATTGTGCCGGGCACGACTGCCGCGCTGCCGCCCGCGGCGTTGAGCGCCTCGACGCTGGCGGCGAGCGCATCTTCGCCGCGCACGTTCGTGCCGATGCCGATCACGACCGCTGTGGCGTCGGCGGTGGTCCAGGCGGTTTCCACGAGGATGCCCACCAGCTTGTCGCCTTCGAGCAGCACGTCATTGGGCCACTTGAGCGCGATTTGTCCGGGCGCCGTGACGGGCAGCGTGCGCAGGCCGTCCACCAACGCCGAGCCGACGGCGAGGCTCAAGCCCGCAAGCCCTTCGATCGGGCGCGGCAGCACGCAGCCGATCGAGAACAGCAGTGCGTCGCCGGGCTGCGCGACCCAGGTGCGGCCGCGCCGGCCCCGGCCGGCCGTCTGCAGATAGGCCACGCGCACGATCGGACGTGCGAGGGCGTCGCGCTTTTGCGGCAGCGCCTTCAGGCGCGCCATGAGGTCGGCGTTGGTCGAGCCGGTTTCCTCGACGATCTCGATGGGCCAGTCGTGTGCGGCCGGGCCGAACAGCGTGATCGCGCGGTCGCGGTCGATGCGCCAGTCGCCGGCGCTCGGAGTCTCGGGGGTGGGGGGCGTCGCATTCATGTCTCATATTGTAGTGGCTGGGGCGCGGGAACAGCCCGCAACGCTGGTTTCGACCCGAAAGGTGGGCAATCCACATGCCACCCACAGGCAGCTCACAGGTTATCCACGGAATCGTCCACAGGCGCGAAGGTGGCAATCGCCCCGTCGATTCCCCGCAATTTGCCCAATCTTTAGGCAATTCACAGGCCGCCCACAGGCAGTCCACAAGTTATCCAGAGAGTTGCCCACAGTTCGCCTCGCGTCTGAAAGCCAACCGTGCGCTTTCGGACCGACGAAACGGGGCGCGTTCGCTACAATGTTTGCTCACCCCGTCCGTCGAGTGCTTACCCTTGAATCAAGACACGCCGCCCGGCCTTGAAGTCTCGGCCGGCACCCACGGAAAGACCGTGCGCCTGTCTGGCCAGTGGACGGCGCTCGCGCTCGCGCGCGACCGCGATCAGGGCGGCGCCGCGCGCCGTCTGCGTGCGCTCGCCGAAGAGCGCGTGGGCGCTTGGGACCTCTCGGGCGTCGAGCGCATGGATCACGTCGGCGGCCAGGCGCTCTGGCGCGTCTGGGGCCACAAGCTGCCGGCCGACCTCGTCGACCTCACGCAAACGCAGCGCGATATCTTCGAGCGCATCGCCCTGCTCGACTCCGTGCGCGAGCCGGCGGAGCGCATCGTGCGCATCGATCCGGTCACGCAGCTCGGCCTCGCGATCTTCTCGTTCTTCGACCACCTGTACGGCGGCATCGCCATGTTCGGGCGCGTGATCCTCGATCTGCTGCTCGTGGTGCGCAAGCCCAAGGTCACGCCATGGATCGAGATTTCGGCAAACATCTACAACGCCGGTGCGCGCGCGCTGCCGATTACGGCGCTCGTCGCGTTTCTGATCGGCATCGTGCTGTCGTACCTCTCGGCGCAGCAATTGCGCCTGTTCGGCGCGAACCAGTTCATCGTCAATATCCTCGGCCTTGCGGTGATCCGCGAACTCGGGCCCGTGCTCTCGGCGATTCTCGTGGCGGGGCGCTCGGGCTCTGCCATCACGGCACAGATCGGCGTGATGCGCGTGACCGAAGAACTCGACGCCATGCGCGTGATGGGCATCTCGCACGGCCTGCGTCTGATCCTGCCTCGGGTGATCGCGCTCGGCATCGCAATGCCGCTGCTCGTGATCTGGACCGACATCATTGCGTTGCTAGGCGGCGCGATCGCGGCGAAGATCGTGCTGGGCATCGACATTTCGTGGTTCATGCGCTCGATGCCCAGCGTCGTGCCGATCGCCAATCTCTGGATCGGCCTCGGCAAAGGAGTGGCGTTCGGCATGCTGGTGGCGATCGTGGGCTGTCACTTCGGCTTTCGCATCAAGGCGAATTCGCAGAGCCTGGGCGAGGGCACGACCACGTCGGTCGTCACGTCGATCACGATCGTGATCCTCGCCGACGCCGTGTTCGCGATCCTGTTCCAGAACGTGGGGCTTTCATGAGCACGACTGGCACGACGGTTACGACGATCGAGACGAAAACGACCGGCACGATCACCACGCCGCTCAAGGAGGTCGCGCAGGATCTGCCGCTGCCGACCATCGGCGAGCCGGTGATCGAGGTCCACAACCTCTCGAAGCGCTATGGGCGCAACGTCGTCCATCAGCATCTGAACCTGGAAATTCGCCGTGGCGAGATCGTCACGCTGGTAGGCGGCTCGGGCTCGGGCAAGACCACGCTCGTGCGCCAGATCCTCGGGCTCGAGAAGCCGACCTCGGGCACCATCAAGATGTTCGGCGAGAACATTTCGACCATCGACGCCGAGCGTGCGCGCCTCATGCGCACGCGCACCGGCATGCTGTTCCAGCAGGGCGCGCTGTTCTCGTCGCTCACGGTGTTCGACAACATCGCGCAGCCCGTGCGCGAACTCGGCAAGGTGCCGGCCGGCCTGCTGCGCGACATAGTGATGCTCAAGCTCGAAATGGTCGGGCTGCCGTGCAAGCACGCGTCAAAAATGCCGGCCGCGCTCTCGGGCGGCATGATCAAGCGCGTGGGCCTCGCGCGCGCGATCGTGCTGGAGCCGGAGCTGCTCTTTCTCGACGAACCCACGGCCGGGCTCGACCCGCGCTCCTCCGACGAAGTGGTGGAGCTCATCAGCACGCTGCACCGGGCGTTGGGGCTCACGGTGGTGCTCGTCACGCACGACCTCGACGCCATGGTCGCGCTCTCCACGCGCGTGGCCGTGCTCGCCGAGCGCAGGGTGCTCGTGGCGGCGCCCGTGGAAGAGGCGGCGAGCGTCGATCATCCGTTCATCCGCGAGTACTTTCTGGGCATGCGCGGTCGCCGCGCGCTCCAGGCGCTGCCGCCCGAGCGGCGCGCAAAGCTGCCGCCGGCGGCGCTCGCTCCCGCAGCCGTGGGGTACAAGCCGTGGTAGGGCCCGCGCGCGCCGCTATCCGGCTCGATCGGCCTGACCGGCTCAACCGGCGCGCCGCGGCCGCCAAAGAAGGAATCTGACGATGGAAAACAAACCGCATGCGTTCTGGGCGGGCATGTTCACGATAGGGCTGCTCATCGTGATCGCGCTTGTCGTCGTCTTCTTCAGCGCCGATCGGGCCGTGCGCGTGCCGTACGACCTCATTTCGCGCTCGAGCGTGACGGGCCTCTATCCGGACGCGGCGGTGCGGTTTCGCGGGATCGACGTGGGCAAGGTGCAGTCGATCAAGTTCGATACCCAGCATCCGGGCCAGATCCGCATTCGCATTCTCGTCGACCAGAAGGCGCCGATGACGCGCTCCACCTTCGGCTCGCTCGCGCTGCAGGGCGTGACGGGCATCGCGTTCGTGCAGCTCGACGACAACGGCGTGGACCTCTCGCCGTTGCATTCTTCGCCAGCGCGCGTGGCCGAGCTGCCGCTGCGCCCGGGCTTGCTCGACCAGCTCCAGCGCCGCGGCGACGCGCTCCTGCGCAAGCTCGACAACATTGCCGGCGACATCGACGAAATGCTCTCCGAGGACAACCGCAAGCAGGTGATGCAGGCCGTGAACAGCCTGCAGCAGGCCGCGAGCAGCGTGAACGTGCTCGCCGAGCAGCTCCAGCCCGCCACGAAGCAGCTACCGGGCGCGGTGACGCAGCTGCAGCACACGCTGCAGTCGACCAACACGCTGATCACGAGCATGAACCGCCCGGACGGCCCGTTCCAGACCAACCTGAACAAGGCCGGCACGGCGGCGGCCCAGGCCGGCGCGGCGCTCACCTCGATCGACACCTCGATCCAGGACCTGTCGGCGCGCGTGGGCTACGACACGCTGCCGCGCGTCGACTCGCTCACCGACGATGTGCGCTCGGCCATGCGCGCCGTGGACCGCGCGGCGGGCACCTTCAGCACGAGCCCGCGCAGCGTGCTGTTCGGCGGCGCGCCGCAGCCGGCGCCCGGGCCCGGCGAGGCGGGCTTTGCGTGGCCGGCTACTGCGGGGACGAGGTAGGCCGCGCCGCTGCCTGACGGTCCTACGGGACACCCATTCGATGCACTTCGCGCGGCGCATGCGCCGCGCGCCAAAGAAGGAAACGCAATGTCACGCACATCACGCCTGCCACCATCGATGCAACGCGCTGCAGCGGCCGGCTCAGCCTGGCTGGCGGCGCTCGCGCTCGGTGCGCTCCTCGCCGCCTGTGCGAGCAATCCGGCGATCAACGAGGCTCGCTACGACCTCGGCCTGCAGTCGTCGCAGGAAGCGCCTGGCGCCCAGGCCGCCCCGACGGCGCCCGGCGCGCCGGGTGCCAGGCCGCTTTTGAAGGTGCTGGCGGTGAGCGCGCCGCCGCCGCTCGATAACGACGGCATCCTCTACCGGATGAATTTCGACTCGCAGCGCACGGCGCGCTACGCGAACAGCCGCTGGACGATGTCGCCCGCGCGGCTGCTCACGGAACGTCTGCGCACGTCGCTCGGCGCGCACGCGACGGTGCTCGCGGGCGGTGACGCCGTGCAGGCGCCGATGCTCAAGGTCGAGCTGTACGAGTTCGAGCAGGTGTTCGAGAGCCCGACGCAAAGCGCGGGCGTGCTGGCTGCGCGCGCAACGCTCATGCAGGGCGGCAGGGTGCTGGCGCAGCGCTCGTTCGCCACGCGCGCGCCGGCGCCCACGCCCGACGCCGCGGGCGGCGTGCGTGCGCTGCAGGCGGCCAGTGACGATTTCGCCAATCAAGTGGGCGCGTGGCTGAGCACGCAGTCGTTCGCGGGCACGCCTTGAGGGATATAGAGAGGCGTCGCGCGATTGCGATGTGCGGCGTGACATCGGGGGCAAGGGCGGGATAGCGGCATGATCGAAGCGGGACGGCTCCGGCTGCGCGCCCCGCACGGCGGGCGGCGCGGGATGGACGGCGACGAGGGTGGTCAAAGCGGTGGCCAAAGCAACGGCCAGGGCGCTGGCGACGAACGCGGTGCGATCGCCAGCGGCGACACGCCCGCGTCGTCAGCGCCATCGCCATCGCCATCGCCTGCCGCCGCACGCGAGCCGCTGCCGCGCCAGGCCTCGACGCTCTCGCGCCAGGCACTCGCGCTTTACACGGCGCTGATCGTCTACGGCTCCTGGTATCCGTTCACTGGCTGGCGCTCGCTCGGCCTCAGTCCCTTCGCCTATCTCGGCGATCCGTGGCCACGCTACTGGACGGTGTTCGACATCGTCACCAACGTGCTCGGCTACATGCCGTTCGGCGCGCTCGTCGTGCTCGCCGCGTGGCCGCGCTGGCGCGGTTGGCTCGCCGTGTTGCTCGCCGCCATTGCGGGCACGCTGCTCTCGGGCGTCATGGAGGCCGTGCAGACCTGGCTGCCCACGCGCGTGGCGTCCAATCTCGATCTCGCCTCGAACGCGCTCGGCGCATTGCTCGGCGCGCTCGTGGCGGCGCCCGCCACCGGCGCGCTGCTCGAGCGCGGCTTCCTGCGCCGCCTGCGCTTTCGCTGGTTCGAGCGCGACGCGGCCGTGCTGATGGTGCTCGCGGGGCTTTGGCCGTTCGCGACGATGTATCCCACGCCGCGCCTCTTCGGCTTGGGCGAGTGGGCGCGTGCGCTCTGGCAGCGCCTCGACGTCTCGATGCAGGACGCTGTGCTCGCCTGGACGCCTGCCGCCTGGCATCTGCGCTCGCTGCCCGACATGCTGGCCGCGCGCCTGCCCGATAGCGGCTGGGAGGCGATCGTCACGACGCTGAACCTGTTCGGCGCGGCGGCGTTCGCGACGCTCCCCATGCGCTCGCGGGCGCCGCGCGCGCGGCTCGTCATTGCGCTGATTGCGGTGACACTCGTCGTCAAGGTAGGCGCGACCTTTCTGCAGTCGCAAAGCGGCCTGATCTTCGACTGGGCGACGCCGGGGGCGCTCGCGGGCCTCGTGTGGGGCACGCTGCTCGCGTTTCTCGCCTTGCGTCTGCCGCGCGCCGTGCGCGCCGCGGCGGCGACGCTCGCGCTCGCGGCGGCTCTCGTGTTCGTGAATGTGCTGCCCGTGAATCCGTATTTCGACGTCGTGCTCGCGGACTGGCGCCAGGGCCGCTACCTGCACTTCAACGGCCTCGCGCGCTGGCTCGCGTGGACGTGGCCCTGGGCCGCGCTCGCATGGACGGCGTTCTCGCTCGAACGCGCGTGGCTCGTGCGGCGCGCGCGCCGGGCCGCGAAGCGCGCTCGCCACGACCGGTGAGGGCGCGCGGCGCTCGCAAGAGCGTTCACACCGCGCTCGCTATAATCGACCGGATCGCCGCGCAGCCACGCTCGCGCGCCACGCAATGTATTGCCGCCAAGGCGGGCCACACGCTTTCAGCAAGCCCGCGCTCACTGCGCGACACTCACCGGTGCCCCACGCCATGACCGATTCGTTCTACAAGTACCACGTCTTTTTCTGCCTGAACCAGCGCGACCCCGGCGCGGACCGCCCGAGCTGCGCGAATTGCAACGCACAGGCCATGCAGGAGTACGCGAAGAAGCGCGTGAAGCAGCTGGGCCTCGCCGGTCCCGGCCAGGTGCGCATCAACAAGGCGGGCTGTCTCGATCGCTGCGAGGAGGGCCCGGCCGTCGTCGTGTATCCGGAAGGCACGTGGTACACGTATATCGACGAGAGCGACATCGACGAAATCGTCGTCTCGCATCTGCAGAACGGCCAGGTGGTCGAGCGCCTGAAAATCGATCGCTGATTGCTCCAATGCACGGCCAAACAGTACCCGTAAGGACTGCCGCACGATGAACGCCCAGACACATAAATTCCAGATCGACGGTCCGGTCGGCAAGATCGAGTGCGCGCTCGACGTGCCCGACGCCGGCACGACACCGCGCGGCATTGCGCTCGTCGCGCATCCGCATCCGCTCTTTGGCGGCACGATGGACAACAAGGTTGCGCAAACGCTCGCGCGCACGCTCGTGCAACTCGGCTACACGACCTATCGCTCGAACTTTCGCGGCGTGGGCGAAACGGCGGGCACGCACGACAACGGCATCGGCGAACAGGACGACCTGCTCGCACTCATCGCCTACATGCGCGCGCAACCGGGCCACGCCGACGTGCCGCTCGTGCTCGCGGGCTTTTCGTTCGGCACCTTCGTGCTCTCGCACGTCGCGAAGCGCTACCTCGAAGCGGGCGGTGCGATCGAGCGCATGGTGTTCGTCGGCACGGCTGCGAGCCGCTGGGAAGTCGCGCCCGTGCGCGACGACACGCTGGTGATCCACGGCGAGCTCGACGACACCGTGCCGATTCTCTCGGTGTACGAATGGGCGCGTCCGCAGGAATTGCCGGTCGTCGTGATTCCGGGGGCAGAACATTTCCTGCACCGCAAGCTGCATATCCTCAAGCGCATCATCGTCGAAGCGTGGCGCTGAAGCGTCGGCCCCACAGTTTCGGGGCCCGATGCTAGCCCTTCGTCACCTCGCGTATGTCTGCCGAAATGCGTGAAAAATGCACGACAGGTATGCGCAAACGTGTGACTTAGCGAAAATTCGCCACGACGTGACGCGTATAATGTTCGCCAATTTTGTGCTTGCTGCGCCGCGACCGGCGCATGCACGGCACCCGCATTCCGGCTTTCACCGACCGTGCGCCGCATGGCGCGCTACGTTCATCCCGTCCCAATTCAGCCCGACCTGAACCTATGCGTTTTCTCTCCTCCGGCCAACCGTCTTCTTTCGTTCCTTCCTCCGTCGTCCGCAATGTCACGCTCGCAACGCTGCTGCCCGCCACACTTCTCGTGAGCGCGAGCGCGTTTGCCCGCACGCCCGCACCCGCCGGCGCGAAAGCGCAGGCACAGCCGCAGGCGCAGGTGTCTGCCGGCGCCGCCGCAGACCAGGTGCTTGGCGGCCTGCCGCCGCCCGGCGTGAACGCGCGCTCCTGGGTGCTCGTCGACGCCACCGCGAACCAGGTGCTCGCCTCCGGCAACGCCGATGAGCGCGTCGAGCCCGCATCGCTCACGAAGCTCATGACCGCGTACCTCGTGTTCGAGGCGCTGCAGAGCAAGAAGATCTCGATGGACCAGATCATCGAGCCGAGCGAAGCCGTGCGCCGCGTGAAGAACGACGAGTCGCGCATGTTCATCGAAGCCAACAAGCCGGTCTCGGTGCATGACCTCGTGTACGGCATGATCGTGCAGTCGGGCAACGACGCGGCCATCGCGCTCGCCGAACTCGTGGGCGGCAGCGAGGCGAACTTCACCAACATGATGAATGCCGAGGCGCAAAAGCTCGGCATGACGCACACGCATTTCGCCGACGTGAACGGCATGCCCGACCCGAATCACTACACGACGGCCGGCGACCTCGCCAGGCTCTCCGCGCGCCTGATCCGCGACTATCCCGAGTACTACGAAATCTTCTCGGTCAAGGAATTCAAGTACAACAACATCAAGCAGCCGAACCGCAATCGCCTGCTGTGGATCGACCCGACCGTCGACGGTCTGAAGACCGGCCACACCGAAGCTGCGGGTTACTGCCTGATCGCATCGGCCAAGCGTCCAATCGCGGGCGGCGCCTCCCGCCGTCTCGTTTCGGTGATGATGGGCGAGCCGAAGGAACACGACCGCGTGCAGGACAGCCTGAAAATGCTGAACTACGGCTATAGCGCATACGACACCACGCGCATCTATCAGGCGAACCAGGCCGTGGCGACGCCGCGCATCTACAAGGGCACGCTCGACGCCGTGAAGGTCGGCGTGCAGAAGGATCAGTTCGTCACGCTGCCCAAGGGCGCCGCCGAGAAGGCCAAGCCGCAGGTCGAACTCAGCAGCCCGCTGATCGCGCCGCTCGCCGTTGGCCAGCAGGTCGGTTCGGCGAAGTTCGTGGGTGCGGACGGCAAGGTGCTGGCGCAGGTTCCGCTCGTCGCGCTCGAAGCCGTGCCGCAGGCCGGTGTCGTCGGCCGCGTGTGGGATTCGCTCATGCTCATGGTCAACAAGAAGAAGTCATGACGTCCGCTTCAGCGACGCAGGCGGCCGAGCCGCTCGTCTGGCTCAACGGCGAGCTCACGCCGCTTTCCGAAGCACGCATTCCCGTGCTCGATCGCGGCTTCATCTTCGGCGACGGCATTTACGAAGTCGTGCCCGTCTATGCGCTCGCCGATGATGAAGGCACGGTGCGCGTGCCGTTTCGCATCGCGCAGCATCTCGCGCGGCTCAAGCGCTCGCTCGAGAAGGTCGGCATCGCGAATCCGTTCGACGAAGCAGGCTGGCGCGCGCTCCTCGCGCGTCTCGTCGAGGCGAACGAAGCGGCGGGTGCGCTCGCGCGCGATGCCCACGCCAACTTCTACGTGCAGGTGACGCGCGGCGTGGCGCCGCGCGGCCACGCCTTCCCGGCGGCGGCCACGCCCACCGTGTTCGCGATGGTCAATCCGCTCAAGCTGCCGGGCGTTGCACAGCGCGAACAAGGCGTGCGCTGCGTGACGGCTGAAGACAAGCGCTGGCTCAATTGCGACATCAAGTCGACCTCGCTGCTCGGCAACGTGTTGATGGCGCAGCACGCGGCGGAAAACGACGCGTTCGAAACGATCCAGCTGCGCGACGGCTGGCTCACCGAAGCGTCCTCGTCGAACGTGTGGGTCGTGAAGGGCGGCGCGCTCTTTGCGCCGCCGCGCAGCAACCGCATTCTCGAAGGCATTCGCTACGGCCTGGTCGAGGAGCTGG
The DNA here is from genome assembly GCF_040948675.1 of Paraburkholderia sp. BR14312. Taxonomy (NCBI): domain Bacteria; kingdom Pseudomonadati; phylum Pseudomonadota; class Betaproteobacteria; order Burkholderiales; family Burkholderiaceae; genus Paraburkholderia; species Paraburkholderia sp. BR14312. The sequence goes on along the minus strand of NZ_JBFPKI010000014.1, from coordinate 179,894 downwards.
CCGGGGAGTGCGGCGTGCGCTTCGAAGCGCGAGAGATCGCCGAAGCCGAACTGCGCGAGGCGGACGAGATTCTCGTGACCTCGGCAACGAAGGAAGTGCTGGCGGTCGTCGCGCTCGACGGCAAGCCGGTAGGCGGCGGCAAGCCGGGCCCGGTCTATGCGGCGCTTCACGCGGCGTACCAGCGCGCGAAGCAACGCGAGGCGCAGGCATTGCGTGCAGCAGTTGCCGAGCTACAGGAAGTGGAGAAATGAACGTGACACAACAGGCAAACACCCCCGCAGCGAAAGAATCGCTGATCGAATTCCCCTGCGACTTCCCGATCAAGGTGATGGGCAAGACGCATCCGGAATTCCAGGACACCATCGTGACGGTGCTGCGCGAATTCGACGGTGGCTTCGACGCCGCGACCATCGAGACGCGTCCGTCGAGCGGCGGCAACTACACGGGCCTCACCGTGACGGTGCGCGCCACGAGCCAGGCGCATCTCGACGACATCTATCGCGCCCTCACCGGGCATCCGATGGTGAAGATCGTGCTGTAAGCGAGCAGAAGGCGTTCGAACGAAAAGGGCCGCAATATGCGGCCCTTTTTGCATCGGGCGCCGCATCTGGCGTCCAGTGGATCATCAAGGCATGTCGCCGATGCGCGCGCGCTGCGCCGCGGCGGCGGCCGTCATCAGCGGACCGGCTTCGCAAGCGTCCTCGTAGAGCCGTCGAAAGCGCGCGACCTCGTCGAACACCCAGTCGCGGAACGCCTGCACGCGCTCGGTCTGCATGCGTTGCGGCGGGCAGATGAAGTAGTAGCGCCACGGGCTCGGTCCGTCGATGTCCTTGAAAAGGCGCACGAGGCGCCCGCGTGTGATCTCGTGCATGGCGAGCGAGCGGCGCACGAGCGCGATGCCCTGGCCGTCCATCGCCGCCTGAAGCAGGTTCGACGAATCCTGGTAAAGCACGCCGCGCTTCGGCTCGGGCAGGTCCTGGAGGCCAGCGGCGTCGAACCACGGCCGCCACAGTTCGTCGTCCGAGCGCAGTAGCGGCAGCTTCGCGAGTTCGTGTGGATCGGTGGGCAGATTGCCGCCGTTGAATTCGGGCGAGCAGGCGGGAAAGAAGATTTCGTCGAGCAGCAGTTCGGCGTGCAGCCCCGGATAGTGCCCGTAGCCGAAGCGGATGGCGACATCGACGTCGTCGCGCGCGAAGTCGGTGAGCGAATTCGTCGATTGCAACTCGACGTCCCACTGCGGATGCGCCTCGATGAAGCGGCCGATGCGCGGCGTGACCCAGCGCGCCGCGAACGACGACAGCATTGAAACGACGAGCCGCCGGTCGCGGTCGCCGGCGCGGATTTCCTGGGTGGCGTGCGCGAGCTGGCTGAGCGCGTCGCGCACCTGGCCGGCGTAGCGGCGGCCGGTGTCGGTTACGCGCACGCGTTTGCCGTCGCGGGCGAAGAGCGCCACGCCCAGTTCCGCTTCGAGCGCGCGAATCTGGTGGCTCACGGCGCCGTGCGTGACGAAGAGTTCGTCGGCGGCGCGCGAGAAGCTTTCGTGGCGGGCGGCGGCTTCGAAGGCCTTGAGCGCATTCAGCGCGGGTAGCTGGCGCAGATCCATATCGTATTTTTTCTCACATAGGCGTGAAAATTGATCGTTTTGCTCGACCCCTTATGGTGTCTACGATTGTAGCTATCGAAGCAGGTCATTCGGAGTCGAAAATGAGAGAAATTTCTTCGGATATCACGTTTGAAGTGGCGGCCGGCCAAACGGCTTCAGTGCGCGTCGCGCGCAGCACGCGGCTGAGCGTGAAGTGCGGCACCGTCTGGGTCACGCGCAGCGACGACACCGCCGACTACTGGCTCGAACCCGGCCACACGATGCGGCTGCGGCGCGGCGAGCGCCTGTGGATCGGCGCGGAAGGCGGCGCGCCCGCGTGGGTGGGGTTCGCCGCGCCGGCGCGCCTGAGTGAGCGCGTGGTCGACCTGGCCGCGCGCGCCGCACAGCGCGCAGGCGTTCACATCGGCGACGGCTGGCGCACGGTTTGACCTGACGGCTCGTCACTCGAAAGCGGCGACGATGGGAAAGCCACCCATCGCCGCCGTTGTCCGCAGCATGCCCGGCGCGCTCGCCCCGAATTCGGTAAACTCCCGAAATCATGTGCGCCACCCCGGTTTCACCCTCGCAAATTCATTCCGACCCCGGCGCGGCCGCGGTCGCGTCTCGAACGGCAAGTTCGTCCATCGTCGTGCGCTGGCGCGGCAACGAGGCTTATCAAGCAAGCTTTGACGCCATGCGCGAGTTCACGGCCGCCCGTGACGCCAATACGCCCGATGAAATCTGGCTCGTCGAGCATCCGCCCGTGTTCACGCTCGGCCAGGCCGGCAAGCCTGAGCATCTGCTGGTGGCGAACAGCGGCATCCCGCTCGTACAGATCGATCGCGGCGGGCAGATCACGTATCACGGGCCGGGCCAGGTGGTGGCCTACCTGCTGCTCGACCTGCGGCGCCGCAAGCTGATGGTGCGCGAGCTCGTCACGCTCATCGAGGACGCCGTGATCGAAACACTGGCGGCGTATAATCTCGCGGGCGAGCGCAAGGCCGGCGCGCCCGGCATTTACGTGCCAGAAGGCGCCAGCGGCGCGAGCGCCGCGCACCCGGGCGCGAAAGTCGCCGCCCTCGGGCTGAAGATCCGCAACGGCTGCAGCTATCACGGCGTGAGCCTCAACGTGTCGATGGATCTGAACCCATTTCTGGCGATCAATCCGTGTGGATACGCCGGTCTCGAAACCGTCGATATGGCCACGCTTGGCGTCCGGGCGGACTGGCGCGACGTCGCCGCCACGCTGGCGGCGCGGCTCGAGGCGAATCTCGCGGCGCACGCAGCAACACTTCTCGCGGTAGCCGAAGCGGCTGCCACAGACCCTTCAGCCGAAGCGGCCGGGACGAAACCGGTCGCAGAGGCGGCTGAAAAGGAAGCGGCCGCTTACGCGGCCGCGATGGACCCGGCCGAAGCGGCCGTATCAGGCGGGCAACCGCCGCAACCGCAGGCTGGCGTTGCACCGGCGGCCTGACTGGATCGAAAGCATGACTGACGTAACCGCGAACCCCGCCGCAAACTCCGCTGGCACGAGCGCCGACGCCGTTGCCTACGACGCCACCGCAAAACAGAAGGCGCAGGCCAAGACCTCGCGCATTCCGATCAAGGTCATTCCCATCGAGAAGCTGAAGAAGCCCGAGTGGATCCGCGTGAAGGCGGCCACGGGCAACTCGCGCTTCTACGAAATCAAGAACATCCTGCGCGAGCACAACCTGCACACGGTGTGCGAGGAAGCGAGCTGCCCGAACATCGGCGAGTGCTTCGGCAAGGGCACCGCGACGTTCATGATCATGGGCGACAAGTGCACGCGCCGCTGCCCGTTCTGCGATGTGGGCCACGGCCGCCCCGATCCGCTCGATCCGGATGAGCCGGCGAACCTCGCGCGCACGATCGGCGCGCTCAAGCTCAAGTACGTCGTGATCACGAGTGTGGACCGCGACGACCTCCGTGACGGCGGCGCCGGCCACTTCGTGGAGTGCATCCGTCAGGTGCGCGAGCAATCGCCCGAAACGCGTATCGAGATTCTCACGCCGGACTTCCGCGGCCGTCTGGATCGCGCGCTGCAGATCCTCAATGCCGCGCCGCCCGATGTGATGAACCACAATCTCGAAACGGTGCCGCGCCTCTACAGGGAAGCGCGCCCGGGTTCGGATTACGCGCACTCGCTCAAGCTGCTCAAGGACTTCAAGGCGCTGCATCCCGAAGTCGCGACGAAGTCGGGCCTGATGGTGGGACTCGGCGAAACCGAAGAAGAAATTCTTCAGGTGATGCGCGACCTGCGCGCGCACGACGTCGACATGCTGACGATCGGCCAGTACCTCCAGCCTTCGGAGCACCATCTGCCAGTGCGTTCGTATGTGCATCCCGACACCTTCAAGATGTACGAGGAAGAGGCGTACAAGATGGGCTTCACGCACGCGGCCGTTGGCGCGATGGTGCGTTCGAGCTATCACGCCGATCTGCAGGCGCATGGGGCAGGGGTGGTTTAAACAATTCCCCGCTTCTCGCAAGCACCCAGTCGAAAGGCCCGCTGAAAAGCGGGCTTTTTGCTTTTTTGCGTCGCGCCGCGCTCGAACAGCGCGATGCATGCATCGATTCCCGCACCATCCACCTCAACGCGAAAAGCAATGCTCCAGCAGCGTCATTAGCTAACGCGGATAAGTTAGAACCGGCCGCCGCCAGACTCCCTATAGTCGGAACCTTCATTCACTCGAACGTCGTTTCGCCGGAGTCTCCCGATGAACCCTCGCGCTATCCCTGCATTCGCACGCCGCCCGCACATCGCCGCCGTCGCATTCGCCGCCGCCTGCCTCGCTAGCGCGTTCGGCGCGCCGCGCGCGCACGCCGAAACGCGCGAGGTCGTGATCGCGTATCAGGACATGGTGGTGCCGTGGCGCTACGCGCAGGCAACCGGCGAAGTCGAGAAGGAAACGGGCTACAAGGTCACCTACCGTAAGCTCGCGAGCGGCGCCGATGTGATCCGCGCGCTCGCCTCGGGCTCGGTGCAGCTCGGCGAAGCCGGTTCGAGCCCGATTGCGGCGGGCCTCTCGCAGGGCGTGGATCTCTCGCTCTTCTGGATTCTCGACAACATCAACGACGCCGAAGCGCTCGTCGCGCGCGACGGTTCGGGCGTGACGAGCATCGCGGGTCTGAAGGGCAAGACGATCGGCGTGCCGTATGTCTCGACCTCGCACTTTCACGCGCTCGTCGCGCTGCAGAACGCGGGCGTGAATCCCGCCGACGTGAAGATCGTCAACCTGCGTCCGCCCGAGGTCGCGGCCGCCTGGCAGCGCGGCAACATCGACGCGACCTACATCTGGGACCCCGTGCTCGCGCAGGTGAAGAAGAACGGCAAGGTGCTGGTGACTTCGGGCCAGGTGGCGAAGGCCACGGGCAAGGCGACCTTCGACGGCTTCGTGGTCGATCGCAAGTTCGCGAAGGACAACGGCGATTTCGTCGCCAGGTTCGTGAAGGTGCTGGCCGCCGCCGACGCCGATTACAGCGCGCATCGCACGGCATGGAACGCGGCTTCGCCGCAGGTGCTGGCGGTGGCGAAAGAGTCGGGTGCGAATGCCGCCGAAGTGCCCGCGAGCCTCGCGCTCTACGCGTTCCCCACGCCCGCCGAGCAGGCCTCGAAGACCTGGCTGGGCGGTGGCGCGCAGTCGGGGGCGGCGCAGTCGCTGCTCGCCACGGCGGCCTTCCTCAAGGAGCAAGGCACGATCCAGAACGTGCTGCCCGACTATTCGGTAGGCGTCGATCCGCAGTACGTGCAGCGCGCCGCTGCGCATTGAACGCAAGGAGCAACCCATGAGCGCGCTCGAGATCCGCGATCTCACCGTCATCTACGAAGGCGCTCGACGTGACGCTGCGCCGAACGTCGCGCTCGCGAACGTGAACCTCGACGTGGCGAGCGGCGAGTTCGTCGTGGCGCTCGGCGCTTCGGGCTGTGGCAAGACCACGTTGCTCAACTGCATCGCGGGCTTCATCGAGCCGGCGCTTGGCGAGGTGCGCGTGAACGGCGCGCGCGTGGAGGGGCCGGGCGCCGAGCGCGGCGTGGTGTTCCAGAAGCACGCGCTCCTGCCGTGGCTCGACGTGCTGGATAACGTCGCGCTCGGCTTGCGCTTTCGGCGCGTGCCGAAGGCGCAGCGCGAGCGCATCGCGCGCGAGCAGCTTGCGCTCGTGGGCCTGGAAGCCCAGGCGCGCGAACGCGTGTATGCGCTCTCGGGCGGCATGCAGCAGCGCGTGGGCATTGCGCGCGCGCTCGCGAGCGATCCGCAGATCCTGCTGATGGACGAGCCGATGGGCGCCCTCGACGCCATGACGCGCGAGCAGGTCCAGACGCTCGTGCTCGACGTCTGGGCGCGCACGCAGAAGACGGTGTTCTTCATCACGCACAGCGTGGAGGAGGCGCTCTTTCTGGCGACGCGCATCGTCGTCATGACGCCGGGCCCGGGCCGCATCGAGCGCGAGTACGAGGTGCCGTTCGCGCGCCGGTATTTCGCCACGCGTGACGCGCGCGCCGTGAAGTCGTCGCCGGAGTTCATCGCGTGGCGCGAGCGGCTGGTGGAATTGCTGCATGCAGACGCGGGCGCACATGCACACGAGGAGCCGGTATGAGCGTGTCGCACGAATCGTTGAGAGAAGTCGCGCTTAAAGCGGCCCGCGCGCTGCCCCGCACTGACGAGGCGCACGCGGCGCAAACGGCGCGCTCCAAAGTCTGGCGCATGCCCGGCGAAGGCCCCACGGCGGCGCTGAGCGCGGCGTCGGTGGCGGCGCTCGCGCTGCTCTGGTGGCTCGCGACGCACCTGCACTGGCTGCCGCCGCTTTTCCTGCCGACGCCGGAAGCCGTCTGGCAAGCCTTCACGGACGCGCTGCACGGCCGCATCCAGGGGGGCCTGCCGCTCTCCGAGCATCTGTTCTGGAGCGCGCTGCGCGTGTTCGGTGCGTTCTTGCTGGCGGTGGTGACGGCCGTGCCCGTCGGCATTCTGATGGGCGTCTCGCGCATCGCGCGCGGCCTGCTCGATCCGCCGCTCGAGTTCTACCGGCCGCTGCCGCCGCTTGCCTACCTGCCGCTCGTGGTGATCTGGTTCGGCATCGACGAAACGGCCAAGATCGTCGTGATCTGGCTCGCGTGTTTCGCGCCCATCGCTATGGCCGCGCGCGCCGGCGCGAAGAGCGCGAGCGTCGAGCAGATACGCGCGGCGGCGTCGCTGGGCGGCAGCCTCGCGCAGATCGTGCGCTTCGTCGTGCTGCCCGCCGCGCTGCCGGAGATCCTCACGGGCCTGCGCATCGCCATCGGCTTCGGCTGGACTACGCTCGTGGCCGCCGAGATGGTCGCCGCGACGGCAGGTCTCGGGCAGATGGTGCTCAACGCGTCGAGCTTCCTGCGCACCGACGTCGTGGTGATGGGCATCGTGCTGATCGGGCTCATTGCCTGGTTCTTCGACCTCGCCATGCGCGCGCTCGAACGGCGCCTCGTGCCGTGGAAGGGACGCGGCTAAGGCGGCTCCCGTCTTTCTGGAAATCCGAACGCTCATAGGGCGCGATTCTGGAAAACCAGATTCGCGCCTTGGTTCGTTGGATAAAAAACCTTATAAATCAATGGCGTGAGCGGTTGCGCTAGCTGGCATTCTCCTTGCACATAAGAACGCGCGGCCACCCCGGCCGCGACAAAAAAACAGCAAGGAGACAGCCGATGTCCGATCCCCTCTTCCGGTTTCGCTGATCCCCAGTTTCGACCTGTCGCGGCCCGAACTCGATTCGTTCGGCCATTGGCTTAACTCATTTGCAGGAACCATCGTGAAGAAACCTCTCCACAAAGTCCTCTATTTCCAGGTGATCGTGGCGATCGTCATCGGCGTGATCCTCGGCCATTACTGGCCCGCCATCGGCATCGACATGAAGCCGCTCGGCGACGCCTTCATCAAGCTCATCAAGATGGTGATCGGGCCGATCATCTTCTGTACCGTCGTGACCGGCATCGCCGGCATGGAGGACATGAAGAAAGTGGGCCGCGTGGGCGGCAAGGCGCTGCTCTACTTCGAGATCGTCTCGACCTTCGCGCTCGTGCTCGGCCTGATCGCCACGCACGTGCTGAAGCCCGGTGCGGGCTTCAACGTCGACGTCCATTCGCTCGACGCCAAGGCCGTGGCCAGCTACGCCGAAAAGGCGCATGGCCAGAGCAGCGTCGACTTCCTGATGCACATCATTCCGGACACGATCACCTCGGCGTTCGCGCAGGGCGAAATCCTGCAGATTCTGCTGATCGCGCTGCTGTTCGGCGCCGTGCTCACGCAACTGGGCGAGCGTGGCCGCGTGGTGACCGAGTTCATCGACAGCATCTCGGGCGTGCTGTTCGGCGTCGTGAAGATCGTCACGAAGCTCGCACCGATCGGCGCGTTCGGCGCGATGGCGTTCACCATCGGCAAGTACGGCGTGGGCTCGCTGATCCCGATGCTCAAGCTCATCGGCACGTTCTACCTCACGTCGATCGTGTTCGTGCTCGTCGTGCTCGGCGCGATCGCGCGCTTCACGGGCTTCTCGATCATCCGCTTCGTTTCCTACATCAAGGAAGAGCTGCTGATCGTGCTCGGCACCAGCTCGTCGGAATCGGCCCTGCCGCAACTGATGCAGAAGCTCGAGCGCCTTGGCTGCTCGCGGTCGGTCGTGGGCCTCGTCGTGCCGACCGGCTACTCGTTCAACCTCGACGGCACCAACATCTACATGACGATGGCGGTGCTCTTCATCGCCCAGGCGACCAACACCGATCTCACGTGGACGCAGCAGCTCACGCTGCTCGCGGTGACGATGCTCACCTCGAAGGGCGCGAGCGGCGTGACCGGCGCAGGCTTCATCACGCTGGCGGCCACGCTCGCCGTGGTGCCGACCATTCCGCTCTCGGGCATGGTGCTGATCCTCGGCATCGACCGCTTCATGAGCGAGTGCCGTGCGCTGACCAACATCGTCGGCAACGGCGTGGCGACGGTCGTGGTCTCGGCATGGGAGAAGGAGCTCGACCGCAACAAGCTGCGCGCCGTGCTCTCCGGCGAGGTCGAAGAAATGAAGGAAAGCGCAGGCGCGTAAGCCGCGCTGGGCGGGCGCGCGCAGGCCGTGAGGCGCGCCGCCCGTCGATGTCTGTTCTCTCGATGTTTCGCGGCCATGGCCGCTGGGCGGCGCGAGCGTTTCCCCTGCGCGAGCGCCGTCCGTTTTTGTTTCTCGTCTGACTTCGCCGCAGTTTGGCTGAGTGGGTCCGAAGCGCTTAGTCCAGCCGGACGCCCCGGCGCGGCGCGGCCGTGTGCCACAATCTCTCTCATCCCCCTCGACCGTCTGGAAGCCGCTCACGTGACGCGCCGCCTCATCATCCTCTTCGCGCTCGCAGCCGGCCTCGTCGCGGTCTGCGCGCTGACGTGGGCGCTCACGTGGCAGACCGGGATCGACGCGCTGCGCCGCAACGCCGCCGTGCGCGGCGACCGCACCGCGGCTTCGCTCAAGAGCACGCTCGAGCGCTACGACTCGCTGCCCTATATCGTCGGCGAGCATCCGCTCGTGCAGGACGTGCTGGTCGATCCGAGACCCGAGTGGGTGGCCGCCGCGAACCGCTATCTCGAAGACGTGAACCGTCACGCGCGCGCCACGACGACCTACATCATCCGCGCCGACGGCATGAGCATCGCGGCGAGCAACTGGCGCGACCCCGATAGCTTCGTGGGCGTGGACTACCGCTTCCGGCCGTATTTCATCGACGCGATGAACGGCGGCGTGGGGCGCTTCTTCGGCATCGGCACGATCTCGCACGATCCGGGCTACTACGTGTCGCAGCCCGTGCGGCGCGACGGCAAGATCGTCGGCGTGGCCGTGGTGAAGCTCAATCTCGAATGGTTTCCGGGCACCGATGCCTCGGAGCCGCTGCTCGTCACCGACGACAACGGCGTGATCTTTCTCTCCTCGGTGCCCGCGTGGAAGTACCGCACGGTGCGCCCGCTGCCGCCGGCCGTGGTGGCCTCGATCGACGCCACGCGCCAGTACGCGAGCGAGCCGATCGCGCCGCTGCCGACGCGCGTCGAACGCGTGTTGCAGGGCGGCGCCGACATCGTGCGCATGGGCGCCGGCATCCGTGCACCGCGTTACCTGGAAACGCGCCGCTCGCTCGTCGAGCCCGACTGGCATCTCGTCACCATGTCGTCGATCGACCCCGTGCTCGAAGCCTCGCGCAACGCGACCATCATGACCGGTTTCGGCTACGTTTCCCTGTGCCTGTTCGGCTTCTACTGGCGCATGCGGCGCGCACGCGTGAGGGAAGTGATGCGCAGCCGCGCGATGCTGCAAAAGGCCTATGCGATGCTCAACGAGCGCGTGGCTGAGCGCACCGCCGATCTCTCGCAGGCCAACGAGCGCCTGCAGCGCGAGGTGGCGGAGCGCACGCGCGCCGAAGCGGAACTGCGCGCCACCCAGGACGAGCTGATCCAGGCGAGCAAGCTCGCCGCGCTCGGCCAGATGGCGGCGGGCATCACGCACGAACTGAACCAGCCCCTCGCGGCGTTGCGCAGCTTCTCGGACAACACGCGCGTGTTTCTGGAGCGCGGCCAATACGCGGCGGCCACCGAAAACCTCGAGGCGATCGGCTCGCTCACCGAGCGCATGGGCAAGATCGTCAATCAGCTCAAGCTGTTCGTCGGGCGCGCGCGGCCGAGAGGCGCGCGTGCACCGGTGACCCGCGCGCTGCGCAACTCGCTCGCGCTGCTCGGCAAGCGGCTCGACGGCTTGCGCGTGGATCTCACGTTGACGGAAGACGGCGCGCCGACCGTGCCGCTCGACGTGGACGCAGAGTACCCGGACCTGAGCGCGCAGAGCGACGACCTGCGGCTCGAACAGGTGCTCATCAACGTGCTCGGCAATGCGCTCGACGCCGTGGGAGGCCTGCCGTCGCCGCGCATTGCGATCGACGTGCAGGCGAGCGCCGCGACGCTCGCCATCGCGGTGAGCGACAATGGACCGGGCATTCCCGACGATGTGCTGCCGCGCCTCTTCGAGCCGTTTTTCACGACGAAGGAAATGGGGCAGGGGCTTGGCCTTGGCCTTGCGATCTCCTCGTCGATCGCACGCGACTGCGGCGGCTCGCTCACGGCGAGCAACGTACCCGAAGGCGGCGCGCGCTTCGTGCTGACGTTGCGCCGCGCGCGTGCCGATGCCGAGAGCGCGGCGCGTGCCGCGGGGTTGTGACGCTGGGTTGCGTGGCTGGCTTTTGAATCAGGATGACGAACGAACATGGTGAACGCATGGTCAATACCGCGCCCGGCCGGGTGCTCTACGTAGAGGATGACGAACTGGTGCGCCGCGCGGGCGTGCAAAGCCTGCAGCTCGCCGGCTTCGACGCCGCCGGTTTCGCCAATGCGGAAAGCGCGCTGCCGCTCGTCGATGCCGACTTCGCGGGCGTCGTGGTGAGCGATATCCGCCTGCCCGGCATGAGCGGGCTCGATCTGCTCGCGCAGTGCCACGAGCGAGCGCCCGAGGTGCCCATCATCCTCGTGACGGGCCACGGCGATATCTCGATGGCCGTGCAGGCCATGCGCGACGGCGCTTACGACTTCATCGAAAAGCCGTTCGCCTCCGAACGCCTTATCGAAACGGTGCGGCGCGCGCTGGAGCGGCGCCTGCTCGTGCTCGAAAACCTCGCGCTGCGCCGCGAGCTGGCGGGGCACGACGCGCTCGCGCCGCGCATCATCGGCAAAAGTCCGGCGATCGAACAGGTGCGCAAGCTCATCGCGAACGTCGCGCCGACGGACGCCTCGGTGCTCATCAACGGCGACACCGGCGCGGGCAAGGAACTCATTGCGCGCAGCCTGCATGAGCTTTCGCCGCGCCATGACAAGCCGTTCGTCGCCGTGAACTGCGGCGCGCTGCCCGAACCGATGTTCGAGTCGGAGATGTTCGGCTACGAGGCGGGTGCTTTCACGGGCGCGGCCAAGCGCCGGATCGGCAAGCTCGAGCACGCGAGCGGCGGCACGCTCTTTCTCGACGAGATCGAAAGCATGCCGCTCTCGCTGCAGGTGAAGCTGCTGCGCGTGCTGCAGGATGGCGTGCTGGAGCGCCTCGGTTCGAACCAGCCGGTGCGCGCCGACTTGCGCGTGGTCGCGGCGGCGAAGGGCGACATGAGCGAGCACGTCGCGGCGGGGACCTTCCGGCGCGACCTGCTGTACCGGCTGAACGTCGTGACGATCGCGTTGCCGCCGCTGGCCGAGCGCCGCGAGGACATCGTGCCGCTCTTCGAGCACTTCCTGCTCGACGCGGCGGTGCGCTACCAGCGTCCTGCGCCGCTCCTCACCGAGCGCGATCGCATGCGGCTCGCGCAACGCGACTGGCCGGGCAACGTGCGCGAGCTGCGCAATGCGGCGGACCGCAGGGTCCTCGGGATTCCCGACGATCTGTCGGCAGTCGCGGCGGCCGGCGAGGACGACGCGTTGCCGCTCAAGGAGCGCGTGGAGCAGTACGAGCGCGCACTGATTGCCGACGCGCTGCAGCAGAACAACGGCGCGGTCGCCCAGGCCGCCGAGCGGCTACAAATGGCGAAAGCCACGCTGTACGAGAAAATACGCCGCTATGGGCTGGTGGCGCGCGGCGAGGCGTGAAGCGGCACAAAGAGGCATAAAAAAAGCAGCGGGTTTTCCGCTGCTTTTTTTATTGGCTACGCGAATTGCGTATCAGGTCGCCAGCGCCTTCTGCAGCAACTGGTCGAGTTCGGCGAACTGCGGCTCGCCCACGTAGCGCTTGAGGATCTTGCCGTCGCGGCCGATCACGAAGGTAGTGGGCGTGAGCTGGACGTTGCCGAACTGCCTGGCCGCCGAGCCGTCGTCCATCGCCACCTTGAACGGCAGCTGGCGCGTTTGCGCGTAGTTGGCGACGTACATCGGCGCGTCGTAGTTCATCGCCACCGCAACGAACTCGAGACCTTCGCCCTTGAAGCGGTTATAGGTCTGGACCATCTTCGGCATTTCCGCCATGCAGGTCGTGCAACTCGTCGCCCAGAAGTTGACGAGGTAGACCTTGCCCTTGAGGTCGTTCGTGGAGACCTTCTGGCCGGACAGGAGCGTGAAGGTGGCGTCGGGTACGCGCTGCTGGCTGCCGAAGAACGCGAAGTAGCCGGCCACAGCGATCGCGACGACGACCACCGCCGCGCCAATGCGCATGAGCGCGCCGGAACGCTTGTTCGAAGAATTCGGGGATGCAGCGGTCATGAGCCTTGCCTCGTGCGCCGAAGGGCGCGGGTGTCGAGCGCAAATATTGTAGCGCCGAATTTCCCGGCATAGCGGTTGCGAGACAACATCCGGGTATGCGTCGACGGATAATGTCGCGCACCTTTCACCTCCGTGACGAACCGCGCCCCATGGTCCTGGACATCCTTCGCCGTGCCCGACTCCCGTTGAATCTACCGATGCGCGCCTCCGTTCCTGCCCGCGTGGCGGCGCTGGGCATAGTCGCCGCCGCGTTCGCGCTGGCCGCCTGCTCGCCCACTTACGATTGGCGCACGATTTCAAACGATGCGAGCGGCTACGCGATCGATCTGCCGGCCAAGCCCGACAAGGACGAGCGCCGCATCGACGTGAACGGCACGCCGATGCGCATGCGCGTGCAGACGGCCGAAGTCGCCGGCGACGTGTTCGTGGTCGGCACGCTCGATCTGCCCGACGCGCAGCCCGCAACGCAGCAAAAGGCACTCGACTTCCTGCGCGCGGGCCTTGCGCGCAACGTGGGCGCGGCTGCCGAGACACACGCGGTGGGGGTGCCGCTTGCAATGGGCGGCTCGGTCGAGGGCGTCGAAATGCGCATGGCCGGCAAGGCGGGCGCCAACGGCGAGACGCGCACGATCCACGCGCGGCTCGTGGCAAAGGGCGCACGCGCCTATCAGGTGGCGATCGTCGGCCGTACCGAGCCGCCGGTCGAGCAGGTCGATCAGTTCTTCGGATCTTTCAAGCTGTACTGAGTTTTGGGAGTCCGCAGTACGCCTTGCGTCGCGATGTTTTGGTCACACAGCGGCGGGCGCTTGCGGGCCGAAGTGAAAGTTGCGCTGCAGGTAAACACGCTAATTATCGGATTTGATTGACGGTTTACTGGTTACCCACAGGAGCTGTGGGTAACTTTGTGGAAAACAACGCCCCGTTGGCCGGAAAGGGCCGTCCTGTGGGCTTTCTGTTAGTTTTGGCCGCTTTTCTATAAATCCAGAAGGGTAGAAGAATCAATGGGTTACGAAAGCGATCGTGGCGTAATGCGAACCATGCTCAGAACCAGGGGCAGCATGACGAAATGTGCATAAGTCAAGTCTTGACTTCGACTTATTGGCGCTATTCACATTCCCTGCGGCGCAAAGCGGCAGCGCTCTCCGGCGAAACCGGCACTGCGGGTTACCGCTCGGTGAACACGCGCCGGTACTGCACGGCCTCCGCCACGTGGGCGGCTTCGGGCATCGCGGCGCCCGCGAGATCGGCGATCGTGCGCGCGACCTTGAGCACCCGGTAATGGGCGCGTGCCGACCAGCCAAAGCGCTCGCCCGCTTCGCGCAGCAGCGCTTCCCCGGCGGCGTCCGGCTGGCAGACTGCGTCGGTTTCGCGGCCGTTCAATTCGCGATTGGTTTTACTCTGGCGCGCCAGCTGGCGCTCGCGTGCCGCCTGGACGCGAGCGGCGATCGCGGCGCTCGATTCGGCGTTCGTGCTCGCGCGAGCGGCCAGTTCGGCGGGCGGCAGCGCTGGAATCTCGATCTGGATGTCGATGCGGTCCAGGAGCGGCCCCGACAGCTTGCGCAAATAGCGCGCGGCGCTTTCGGGCGTGCAGCGGCAGCGACCAGCGGGGTCGCCGCGCCAGCCGCACGGGCAGGGATTCATCGCGGCAATGAGTTGGCAGGCGGCCGGAAAGTCGGTTTGCCACGCGGCGCGTGAAATGGTGATCGCGCCCACTTCGAGCGGCTCGCGCAGGGTCTCCAGCACGTGGCGGTCGAATTCGGGCAGCTCGTCCAGAAATAGCACCCCTAAATGCGCGAGCGTGATCTCGCCCGGCTGCGGCGGATTGCGCCCGCCGATCAGCGCGGCGGCACTCGACGAGTGATGCGGCGCGCGAAACGGCCGCTTGCGCCACTGCTGCGGCGTGAAACCGACCGCGCTGGCGGAGAGCAGGGCGGCGGAGGCTAACGCCTCGTCGTCCGTCATGGGTGGCAGGAGCCCGGGCAGGCGTGCGGCGAGCATCGACTTGCCGGCGCCTGGCGGCCCGACCATCAACAGATGGTGCCCGCCGGCCGCCGCGACTTCGAGCGCCCGGCGCGCCCCGCGCTGGCCGACGACGTCGGCCATGTCAGGGGGCGTGGCGATGGGTCCAGTGTCGAGGGCGCTCGCGCGCACGGGGGCGAGGCGCGCTTCGGGATTGCCGCCCGCCAGATGGGCGCACAGGGAGCGCAGGTCTGCCGCGCCGTACACCGCGACATCTGGCACGAGCGCCGCTTCGGCAGCGTTTTGCGCGGGCAGATAAAGCTCGGGCATGCCGGGGCGCGCTGCTTCGCCGGGTTCAGTATCGGGAATCCGAAGGATGGCGCTTTCGCCTATGGGCTCGCGGCTGAACGCTGCCGCTTCGTCGAAATGCGCTGCGCGCTCTCTGTGCGCGCGTGCCGTGCCGCAAGCCATGGCAAACGCGCCGCGCATGGGCCGCACGGCGCCGGTGAGCGAAAGCTCGCCCGCGAACTCCCGGTGCGCGAGTGCCGCAGCCGGAAGCTGCCCGCTCGCCGCGAGAATGCCGAGCGCGATGGGCAGATCGAAGCGGCCGGATTCCTTGGGTAGATCGGCGGGTGCCAGGTTGACGGTAATGCGCCTCACCGGGAAATCGAAGCCGCAGTTCGAGAGCGCGGCGCGCACGCGCTCGCGGCTTTCGCGCACTTCGAGGTCGGGCAGCCCGACGATGGAAAACGACGGCAGACCGTTGGCGAGATGGACTTCGACGGTGACTTCGGGCGCGCGGCCAGCAGCCGGCGCGCGGCTGCGCACCACGGCAAGCGACATGGGATTCTCCGGAAGGCTCGCATGCGGAAGTGGCGCGCGGTGTACGAAGCTTCGGACCGGGCTTCGTATGTGTTTCGCGCGCCGTGCATGCGCCAGGCTGGTGAGGCGTATGCCCCTTTACGGTTCCATTGCGACCACGCTACGGATCGCTTGCGGCGGGCGGCAGCGGTGCTGCACTCAATTGCGCACAGGAGTGCGCAAGGAAATGATCAGGAGGACTGGCTAGTCACCGGCAGTTTCTGCTCGAGCTCGGCCACGCGGCGCTCGAGTTCTTCGAGGCGCTGGCGCGTGCGCACGAGCACCTGCGTTTGCGCGTCGAATTCCTCGCGCGTGACGAGGTCCAGCTTCGAAAAGCCTTGCGACAACATTGCGCGAACATTGCGTTCGACATCGCGCGCCGGCGAGTTCTTGAGCAGATCGCTCATGCGCGACTGCAGATCATTGAATACATCGTTAGGTTGCTTCATTCGATTCCCCTTCGCTGCACAAAAAATGTGCAAGTTTTGTTTCGCCTGTGCCCCGCGGCGGACCGTGATCGATCTTGGTGCGAACTCGCAGGGCCACGGCCAGTGTGCGCGCAAGTGGTGCGCACCGCGGGCCCGTGTGCTTCGCGCTGTGGCGCGGCGGGCCATTTCCCGCCGCCATGCGGCGCCCGGCGCGGCAGCAATGCCTGAGAACACTGTAGCAACGTTCCCCGCGCCACGCCACCGCGCGCGCGCCACGCTGGCCGTTCGGCCAGGGCCTTGCGCGCCGCGCCCCTCAAGGCGCGGACCGCATTGTCCACGGCTTTGAGCGCGCTTGCATCGAAGTCCATCACACCGCCTTTACGCACGGAGTGCAGCAAATTGGCACGGGTGTTGCTAATACTGCCCCGCGCACCGAACGACAGGTTGGCTCACGGTGTGC
Source organism: Paraburkholderia sp. BR14312 (assembly GCF_040948675.1). Classification (NCBI taxonomy): domain Bacteria; kingdom Pseudomonadati; phylum Pseudomonadota; class Betaproteobacteria; order Burkholderiales; family Burkholderiaceae; genus Paraburkholderia; species Paraburkholderia sp. BR14312. The sequence continues at coordinate 163,373 of NZ_JBFPKI010000014.1, read as the reverse complement.
CAGCGACGCGGCGAAGCATCACGCGCCGTTCGCCGGGCGCCCGTTGCAGAAGCAGACAAAGGAATGAAGCAAACCACAGCGAGGACTACATGAAACTCATTACAGCAATCATCAAGCCGTTCAAGCTCGATGAGGCGCGCGAAGCCCTTTCGGCGATCGGCGTTTCGGGGATCACGGTGACGGAGGTGAAAGGCTTCGGTCGCCAGAAGGGGCACACCGAGCTGTACCGCGGCGCGGAGTATGTCGTCGACTTCCTGCCGAAGGTGAAGATCGAAGCCGCCGTGGCCGACGATATCGTCGAGCAGGCCATCGAGGCAGTCGAACGCGCGGCCCGCACGGGCAAGATCGGCGACGGCAAGATTTTCGTCACCCCGATCGAACAAGTGATCCGCATCCGCACCGGCGAGACCGGCGCCGACGCGCTGTAAAGCCTAAAGAGACCGAGACAAGAGGAAAGAGGAAACCGAGATGCGCAAACTTTTGATGTCCCTGATGATGGCCGGCTCGCTGCTGGCCGGCGGCGTCGGCGCCGCGCTGGCGGACGACGCATCCGCGCCCGCCGCGGCCTCCGCGCCGGCCACCACCGCTTCGGCGCCCGATGCGTCCGCGGCCGCCCCGGCTTCGGCGCCCGCAGCCGACGCGGCTTCGGCCCCGGCAGCAGCAGCCAGCGCCCCGGCCGCCGCCGCCAGCGCCCCGGCCGACGCATCGGCCGCTGCCGCAGCTGCGGCGCCCGCCGCACCGACCGCGCCGTTCTCGGTCGATTCGTCGAAGATCAACTCCGGCGACACCGCGTGGATGCTGACCTCCACCGCGCTCGTGCTGTTCATGACGATCCCGGGCCTCGCGCTCTTCTACGGCGGCATGGTCCGCAAGAAGAACGTGCTCTCGACGCTCATGCAGAGCTTCGCGATCACCTGCGTCGTCACGGTGATCTGGACGGTGGTCGGCTACTCGATCGCGTTCACGCCGGGCGGCTCGTTCATCGGCGGCTTCTCGCGCATCTTCCTTGAGGGCATGAACTACATCAAGGGCGACAAGGCGACGACGCTTACCGTGAGCCACCTCGCGCCGACCATCCCCGAGACCGTGTACTTCGTCTATCAGATGACGTTCGCGATCATCACGCCGGCGCTCATCACCGGTGCGTTTGCCGATCGCATGAAGTTCTCGGCGATGCTCGTGTTCATGTCGCTGTGGTCGGTCATCGTCTACTCGCCGATCGCGCACATGGTGTGGGAGCCGACGGGCTGGCTCGCCAGCGCCGGCATCCTCGACTTCGCGGGCGGCACGGTCGTGCACATCAACGCCGGTATCGCGGGCCTCGTGTGCTGTCTCGTGCTCGGCAAGCGGGTTGGCTATGGCCGCGAAGTGATGGCTCCGCACAACCTCACGCTCACGCTGATGGGTGCGGCCATGCTGTGGGTGGGCTGGTTCGGCTTCAACGCGGGTTCGGCAGTCGCGGCTGACGGCCGTGCCGGCTTCGCGATGCTCACGACGCAAATCGCTACCGCCTGCGCCGCGCTCGGCTGGATGTTCGCGGAGTGGATCGCGAAGGGCAAGCCGTCGGTGCTCGGTATCGCTTCGGGCGCCGTTGCAGGTCTCGTGGCCATTACGCCGGCTTCGGGTTTCGTCGGCGTGCTGGGCGCAATCGTGATCGGTGTGGTGGCGGGCGTGGTCTGCTTCTGGTCGGCGACGTGGCTCAAGCACAAGTTCAACTATGACGACTCGCTCGACGCGTTCGGCGTGCACGGCATCGGCGGCATCATCGGTGCGCTGCTGACCGGCGTGTTCGCGGTGAAGGACATCGGCGGCGCGGATGGCAGCCTCATCCTGCAAGCCAAGGGCGTGCTCACGACCCTCATCTATAGCGGCGTGGTGAGCTTCGTCCTGCTGAAGGTGATCGACATGGTGATGGGCCTGCGCGTTTCGGAAGAAGAAGAGCGCGAAGGTCTCGACGTGGTGCTGCATGGCGAACGCGTGGAATAAGCGCGCCGCGTTAGATGGTTTGATCTAGCAGGGCAGTAAGCAGCGACCTGGGCCCGCCTTTTCGGCGGGCCCTTTTCTTTTGCGCGCTGCGGCGCCGGGTGTGGGCTTTGCTCCCGCGGGAGGGGGAATAAGCGCCGCGCCCGCGCGTTCGCATAGTGCCCCTTCAATCCGTGTGCCCAATTGCGCCGGGCGGCGCGGGCGGTCCAGAATGGATATCCGGCTTGAATATCCGCGCGCGCGAAACGCTCGATTGACCCTACCGCGCCCAAGGGTTTCATGACGGGGATTCACGAGGGCAATCCCGTCTTGCAACTGGCGCAATCGTCCCCAGATAAACGACCGGTTTCCCTACAATCAAAGCATTTCGTCCGCGAGTCACCCCTTATGGTCCCGCATCTGGTTACGGCGTTGAATGGCCCGCTCCTCGAACTGGAGCAGCGCATCCTCGACGCGACGCCGGCCATCGAGCGCTGGTTCCGCCTCGAATGGCAGGAGCACACGCCGCCGTTCTACGCCTCGGTCGACCTGCGCAACGCCGGCTTCAAGCTCGCGCCCGTCGACACCAACCTTTTTCCCGGCGCCTTCCACTGCCTGCCGCAGGAAGTGCTGCCGCTCGCCGTGCAGGCGGCCATGGCCGCCATCGAAAAGATCTGCCCGGACGCCAAGAACCTGCTGGTGATTCCGGAGATGCACACGCGCAACGCGTTTTATCTGGAGAATGTCGCGCGGCTCGCCACGATCATGCGTCAGGCGGGCCTGAACGTGCGTTTCGGCACCCTCGACGACACGATCGCCGGGCCGGTCACGATCTCGCTCGCGGACGGCCAGAAGATCGTGCTCGAACCGCTCGAGCGCTCGCAGCGGCGCCTCGGCCTGAAGAACTTCGACCCGTGCTCGATCCTGCTGAACAACGATCTTTCGGCCGGCATTCCGCCCGTGCTCGAAAACCTGCACGAGCAGTACGTGCTGCCGCCGCTGCACGCCGCCTGGGCGGTGCGCCGCAAGTCCACGCACTTCTCCTGCTATGACGACGTGGCGAAGAAGTTCGCGAAGATGGTGGGCGTGGACCCGTGGATGATCAATCCGTACTTCGCGCACGTGGAAGGCGTGGACTTCGAGGCGCGCACGGGCGAGGAGCCGCTCGCGACTGCCATCGACGCCGTGCTCAAGAAGATCGCGAAGAAGTACCGCGAGTACGGCATCACCGAAAAGCCCTATGTCGTCATCAAGTCCGATGCCGGCACGGACGGCCGCGGTGTGATGACGGTGCACGATGCCTCGGAGGTCGCCGCACTCACGAAGCGCGAACGTGCGAAGATGTCGGCCACGAAGGACGGGCTGGAAGTGCACGACGTGATCGTGCAGGAAGGCGTCTATACGTTCGAGCATATCGGCGACGAAGTGGCCGAGCCGGTCGTGTACATGATCGACCGCTATGTGGTGGGCGGCTTCTACCGCGCGCACGGCAGCCGCGAGCGCGACCAGAACCTGAACGCGCCGGGCATGCATTTCGTGCCGCTCGGCTTCGAGCACACGGCGCTGCCCGACACGCGCGCGAAAGCGGGGGCGGCGCCGCCGAACCGCTTTTACATGTACGGCGTGGTGGCGCGGCTCGGCTTGCTGGCGGCCTCGGTCGAGCTGGAGAAGACCGACCCCGAAGCGATCCAGGTCTGATCCAGCCGTCATCCTTCACACAATCGAACGCAGCGCCCGCCACCGTGCGGGCGTTGCCGTCATGAAAGCAGGCACCACACCAGGCGCCATGCCAGGCGTCAAGCAGCGACAGGACAGGGACAAGGCAGAGACGATATGGACATTCTCTTCATCGCCGATCCGCTCGAGCGGTTCAAGATCTACAAGGACTCGACCTACGCGATGATGGCCGAGGCCGCGAAGCGCGGCCACCGGCTCTTCGCGTGCGAGCCTCGGCACCTCGCATGGGTGAACGGCCAGGTGGAGGCCGACGTGCGGCGCTTCACGATCATCGGCGATACGGCGGACCTGCATCGCGAAACGTGGTTCGAAGCCACGGCCGATGCGCGCGTGCTCACCGGCTTCGACGCCGTCGTCATGCGCAAGGACCCGCCGTTCGACATGGAGTACGTCACGTCGACGTGGCTGCTGGAGATCGCCGAGCGCGCGGGCGCGAAGATCTTCAACAAGCCGCAGTCGATTCGCGATCACTCGGAGAAGCTCGCCATCGGCGAATTTCCGCAGTTCGTCGCGCCGACGCTCGTCACGCGCAGCGCGGCGCGCCTGCGCAAGTTCCATGAGGAGCACCAGGACGTGATCCTCAAGCCGCTCGACGGCATGGGCGGCATGGGCGTGTTCCGCGTGAAGGCGGACGGCATGAACCTCGGCTCGATCATCGAGATGCTGAGTCACGACGGGGCGCGCAGCGTGATGGCGCAGAAGTTCATCCCCGAAATCAAGGCCGGCGACAAGCGTATCCTGCTGATCGGCGGCGAGCCGGTGCCGTTTTCGCTCGCGCGTATTCCTCAGGGCAATGAAGTGCGCGGCAATCTGGCGGCGGGTGGGCTCGGCGTCGCGCAGCCGCTCACCGGGCGCGACATGGAGATCGCCAAAGCGCTCGGCCCGACGCTCGCGGCACGCGGCCTGCTGCTTGTCGGGCTCGACGCCATCGGCGACTGGCTCACCGAGGTCAATGTCACGAGCCCGACGTGTTTCCGCGAAATCATGGAGCAGACGGGCTTCGACGTGGCCGCGATGTTCATCGACGCGCTGGAGCGCGCGGCGGCCTGAATCTGCTTTCGAAACGGGGACCGGGCGCATTTGAAGCCCGCACCTGGAGCGCGGACTTGAAAGCCTCGCGTATGGCTGCATTTGCCGGATGTGGACGCCTTGCAGGGCAGGCGCCCCTCCAGACCTTGACTGGCGGGCAGTTTTGGACCACGAAAGGTCGAGCGCGTACGCGGAGCCTGTGAATCGCGCGCGATATCTGTCGCCGCTGTGAGCAGAACCGCCTCGCGTGCGCGAAAATGACCCTGCTACAATGCCGCGAGCCCGCGTTCCGGGCTGGCAAGCGGGCGTCGACGAGACGCTTTGGCTGCCGCGCGGCGCGTGTTCCGACCCTGCGAGCTCACGGCTGGCTGCGGGGTTGGCGCTGCAGGACGCGATCTACGGGGTCGTCCGAGCATCAACCGGAGCCGTTTTTTGCAGTCAAGCTGACATGGCAGGGATTCTGATCATTGCGCACGCACCGCTCGCCACCGCGCTACGCGAGTGCATCGCGCATATCTATGGCGGTTGTCCGGCGCGCATCGGCGCGCTCGACGTGCTCCCCGACAGCGACCCGGCTGAAGTGGTCGCCAAGGCGAATTCGGAGATCGAGCGCCTGCGCGAAGAAAACGGCGCGCTCGTGTTGACCGACATGTTCGGCGCCACGCCTTCGAACATCGCGGCGCGCCTCGCCACGGTGCCCGAGGTGCGCGTGCTGGCCGGCGTGAATCTGCCGATGCTGGTGCGTGCCGTGTGCTACCGGGCAACGCCGCTCGACACGCTGGTCGAAAAGGCGCTGGCCGGCGCGAGCAAGGGCGTGCAGACCATCGGCCCGACCATGCCGCCCGTTGCTCCTGCGAGCGAATGCGCTTGCCCGCCCACGCCCTGCACCGAAACCACTGCCGACGCGACAAAGCAGGCCGCGAATCCGGTAGCCGGCCAGAGCGCGAGCCAGCCAGCAGCCGCGACGCGCGGCGCGGCTTGCACCGGCGGCGTTGCGGCGGGCGTGTTCAGGCCGGCTGGCAGCACCTGAGCCGGCGGCGCGCCAGCGAAAGCCAACAACAAGGCACAGCGAAACAACCCAGTCTCACTTCCACACACCGCGTCCGGATCGACCTATGCTGCAACAAGAAACGACCATCGTGAACAAACTCGGCCTGCACGCGCGGGCGTCGGCGAAGCTGACGCAGCTCGCAGGCAACTATCAGTCGGAAATCTGGATGAGCCGCAACGGCCGCCGCATCAACGCCAAGAGCATCATGGGCGTCATGATGCTGGCGGCGGGCATCGGCAGCACGGTGATGATCGAAACCGAAGGCCCGGACGAGGCCGACGCCATGAGCGCGCTGCTCAAGCTGATCGCCGATAAGTTTGGCGAAGGCCAGTAAGACGCGCGTGGTCATTGCGCCTTGCTCGGAACGCCGCGGTTTGCCGCGGCGTTTTTGTTTGCGGGCGGCGACTGCTGCACAACGCCGCAGTCATGCGCGCACAGGTGCGCATGGCCACATTCCGCCGCGCTGGAATTTATAATCATCGCCGGGGTCTGAGAGAGCGCATTGCAGCGGTTTGCCGCAGCATCAAATAACCAGAGGAGGTGCGCGTGCCGTTCACGCTGCATGGAATTCCCGTATCACGCGGTATAGCCATCGGGCGAGCGTACCTGATCGCTCCGGCTGCGCTCGACGTCGACCATTACCTCATCGAGCACGCGCAGATCGAAGACGAAATCGTGCGCTTTCGCGCGGCGCTGCAGGCCGTGGAGCACGAACTCGACACGCTGCGCGCCGATCTCGCCGCCGACGCCCCTTCCGAAATGGGCGCATTTATCGGTGTGCACCTCATGATCCTGAACGACGTGATGCTCGTACAGGAGACCATCGATCTCATCCGCACGCGCCGCTTCAATGTGGAGTGGGCGCTTACCGAACAGCTCGAACGCCTCTCGCGTCACTTCGACGACGTGGAGGACGAGTACCTGCGCGAGCGCAAGGCAGATATCGAGCAAGTCGTGGAGCGCGTACTGAAGTCGCTCGCCGGCGCCATGCCGCCTTCGCTGCACGGCGGCTGCGACGAGATGATCGTCGTCGCGCACGACATCGCGCCGGCCGACATGCTGCAGTTCAAGGGGCAAACCTTCCAGGGGTTCGTCACCGATCTGGGCGGCCGCACCTCGCACACGGCGATCGTCGCGCGCAGCCTCGGCATCCCGGCCGCGGTGGGCGTGCAGCAGGCGAGCGCGCTGATCCGCCAGGACGATCTCATCATCGTCGACGGCGACCACGGCATCGTGATCGTCGATCCCGCGCCGATCGTGCTCGAGGAGTACACCTACCGTCAAAGCGAGATGGCGCTCGAGCGGCGCAAGCTGCAGCGCCTGAAGTTCTCGCCGACGCAAACGCTATGCGGCGCGAAGATCCAGCTGTACGCGAACATCGAGCTGCCCGACGACGCGCAGGCCGCGCTCGACTCGGGCGCGACGGGCGTGGGCCTCTTTCGCACTGAGTTCCTGTTCATGAACCACAAGAACCACCTGCCGGAGGAGGACGAGCAGTTCGCCGCCTACCGCCGCGCGGTGGAGCTCATGAACGGGCTGCCCGTGACGATCCGTACGATCGACGTGGGCGCGGACAAGCCGCTCGACGCCATGAATGCGGGCGACGGTTACGAGACGGCTGCGAACCCGGCGCTCGGCCTGCGCGCGATCCGCTGGAGCCTGTCCGAGCCGCAGATGTTCCTCACGCAGTTGCGGGCAATCCTGCGCGCCTCGGCGTTCGGTTCGGTCAAGATCCTGATTCCGATGCTCGCGCACGCGCAGCAGATCGACCAGACGCTCGACCTGATCCGCGAGGCCAGGCGCCAGCTCGACGACGCGGGCCTCGCCTATGATCCCAACATCCAGGTCGGCGCGATGATCGAGATTCCGGCGGCCGCGCTCGCGCTGCCGATGTTCCTGCGGCGTCTCGACTTCCTCTCGATCGGCACCAACGACCTGATCCAGTACGCGCTCGCCATCGACCGCGCCGACAACGCGGTGGCCGACCTGTACGATCCGCTGCATCCGGCCGTGCTGCAGCTGATCGCGCATACGCTGCGCGAGGCGAAGCGCGCGGGCGTGCCCGTTTCGGTATGCGGGGAGATGGCGGGCGACCCGTCGTTCACGCGTTTGCTGCTCGGCATGGGGCTTACCGAGTTTTCGATGCACCCGAGCCAGTTGCTCGTGGTGAAGCAGGAGATCCTGCGCTCGCAGCTCAAGACGCTGGAAAAACCGGTGGCGGAGGTGCTGGCCGCTTACGAGCCCGAGGAGCTGCAGGCCGCGCTGCAGCGTGTGGCCCAGGCCTGAGCGTGCACCTGCTGATACGCGAAAATGCGAAAAGCCCCGGCATGTCCGGGGCTTTTTTCTTGACTCGCGCGGGGGTTCAGGCGTGCCGGCGACGCTCGCCGCACACCGGGCAATCCGGCTGCCGTGCCACGCGCATCGTGCTCCACTCCATGCGCAGCGAGTCGAGCATCATGAGCCGCCCGACGAGCGGCGTACCGATGCCGCCGATCACGCGCAGCGCCTCGGCCGCCTGCATCGCGCCGATGATGCCAACCGTTGGCGCGAATACGCCCATCGTCGAGCACGCCACTTCCTCGAATGGCTGATCTTCCGGGAACACGCAGGCGTAGCACGGCGAGGCGTCGTCGCGAAAGTCGAACGTGCTGATCTGTCCGTCGAAGCGCAACGCCGCGCCCGAGACGAGCGGCACGCGGTGCTTCACGCACGCGCGGTTGATGGCGTGGCGCGTGGCGAAGTTGTCGGTGCAGTCGAGCACGACCGTCGCGCCCGGCACCTGCGCGTCGAGCCACGCATCGTCGATGCGTGTTTGCAGCGCGTTCACCTTCACCTCGGGATTCAGGCGCGCGATGGCGTCGCGGCCCGACTCGACCTTCGCGCGGCCGACCGAAGCCGTCTCGTGCATGATCTGCCGCTGCAGGTTGGTGAGGTCGACGGTGTCGTTGTCGACGAGCGTGAGCGTGCCCACGCCCGAGGCCGCGAGATACATCGCCGCGGGCGACCCCAGGCCGCCCGCGCCCACGACGATCGCATGCGCGTCGAGAAAGCGCTGCTGCGCCTCGATGCCGATCTCGTCGACGAGGATATGGCGGGAATAGCGAAGGAGTTGGTCGTCGTTCATCGCGATGCGCTGGTTCGATGGCGCTGCGATGGACTCGAGAGCCTGAATGGCCCTGAATGGGGGAGCGCGCGCCGGGGAAATACCGTGCCGTTATTGTAACGACGCCAGCGGCTGGAGGAGGGGCGGCCTCGCGACCGGCGCACGAGGCGCACGGGTCGCGAGGCGGTACGGCGTGTTACTTCGCCGGCGCGGGAGCGGAGGCCGGCGCGGCGGAGCCCGGAGCCGGCGCCATGATGAGCGCGCCCGGCTTCACGGCGATCGGCGCGGAAGCCGAGGTCGGCGGCTTCTGCTGCGCGAGGCGGCGCTCCATCGGCGACTTCGATTCGGCCACCGGCTTGCCCTGGAGCTTGTTCAGCGCCTGCTGGAGCATGTAGTCGTCGGTAGAACCGAACTCGACCGGCTTGCGCTCGCGATCCTTCTGGCGCTGATCCGGCGTTTTCTTGTCGTTCTGCTCTTCGAGCTGACGCAGCATGTCCATGCGCTCCTGCTCGCGCACTTCCTGCTCCTTCTTCTCGTCCGGATCCTGCGTGTTGGCGAGGTGGTTCTGGTAGTCCACTTCGCGCGTGACGAGTGCGTCGTCCGGATCGCCGTCTGCGTACTGATCGACCGCGATATCAGGACGGATGCCCTTGTTCTGGATCGAGCGGCCGCTCGGCGTGTAGTAGTACGCCGTGGTGAGACGCAGCGCCGTGTCGGCCGTCATCGGGCGCACGGTCTGCACCGAGCCCTTGCCGAACGTCGTCTTGCCGACGATCAGCGCGCGCTTCGAGTCCTGCAGCGCGCCCGCCACGATTTCCGAGGCCGACGCCGAGTAGGCATTGGTCAGCACGACCATCGGCACGGTCTTGAACTCGGCCGCCTCGCCCTTGAGCGGGTCGCCGTCGAACGACGGCAGGCGGTAGTTCTCGTAGGTGTCGCGGTAGACCTGCTTCGAGTCCGGGATCTGGCCGTTCGTCGAGACGACGACCGAATCCGGCGGCAGGAACGCGCCCGCAACGCCGACGGCGCTTTGCAGCAGGCCGCCGCCGTTGTTGCGCAGGTCGAGGATGATGCCCTTGAGGTTCGGCTCCTGGCGCGCGATATCTTGCAGCTTCTGGGCGAGGTCGGGGACCGTGCGCTCCTGGAAGCTCGTGATGCGGATATACGCGTAGCCCGGCTGCACGATCTTCGACTTCACGCTCTGGACCTTGATGATGGCGCGCGTGATGGTGAGCGGGAAGGTGCGGTCGTCGGTCTTGCGGAAGATCGTGAGCGTGACCTTCGTGCCCGGGTCGCCGCGCATCTGCTTGACGGCCTGGTCGAGCGTCATGCCGCGCACCGGCTTGTCGTTGATGCGCGTGATGAGGTCGCCCGGACGGATGCCGGCGCGGTAGGCGGGCGTGTCTTCGATCGGCGAGATGACCTTGATCAGGCCGTCTTCCGACGAGATTTCGATGCCGAGGCCCGCGAAGCGACCCTTGGTCTGCTCCTGGAGTTCCTGGTAATCGGTCTTGTCGAGATACGACGAGTGCGGGTCGAGGCTCGACACCATGCCCTTGATGGCGGCGGTGAGGAGCTTCTTGTCGTCCACCGGCACGACATACTCATGCTTGATTTGACCAAAGACTTCGGCGAAGAGCCTCAGCTGGTCGAGCGGCAGCGGTTCTACGACCGTCTGCTGGGTTTGCTGCGCCTCGGCGGAAATCTGCAGGGTGGCAAATACGCCGGTCGCGAGGCCAGCGGCGATCAGGCCGATGTTTTTCAGGTTCTTTCGCATAGAGTATGTTGCGTGCGGTCGAAAAGGCGCGTGGCAGCGTCTATTGGAAAAGCGACGGACAAGTATAACTGCACACCCGCCGTGGCTGTGTATATGGCGCGTACGATGGGGACTAAGACAGTGCCGCAGCCGCCAGGTTCGCAAACCGTGTGCCGCAATTTTGCTTCTGGCACGGTGCTGGCAGTGCGCTGGCAATCCTGCCAGCCAGGCCCGGAAAAAGACAGAAAAGGGGAATGTGCAACGAATTCCAGCGCGGCCAGAGTGCCGGGGCGAAGCCGCGCGGCGCTTCGCCTGGTGGGAGGGCATGGCCTGCGGACAGGCCGCCGGCCCGACGGACCGGCGGCTGCCTGAATCAACCAGGCATGGCCAGGATGCGGCCGATGAAGGGAAGCACCAAGCCTCAGCCCGCCTTCTTGCCCTGGTTCGCCACGGCGGCCTGCGCCTTCGCGATGGCTTCGGCGTCGCCCAGGTAGTAGTGCTTGATGGGCTTGAGGCTCTCGTCCAGCTCGTAGACGAGCGGCACGCCGTTCGGGATGTTCAGACCGACGATGTCGTCATCCGAAATGTTGTCGAGGTACTTCACGAGCGCGCGGATCGAGTTGCCGTGCGCGGCGATCACCACCTTCTTGCCCGCCTTGATGGCCGGCGCGATCGACTCGTTCCAGATCGGCATCACGCGCGCGACCGTGTCCTTCAGGCACTCGGTGAGCGGCAGTTCCTCGCGCGGCACCTTGGCGTAACGCGGGTCGTTGTACGACGTGCGCGAGTCGGACGGCTCGAGCGCCGGCGGCGGCGTGTCGTAGCTGCGGCGCCAGACCAGCACCTGCTCGTCGCCGAATTTGGCTGCCGTTTCGGCCTTGTTCAGGCCCGAAAGCGCACCGTAGTGACGCTCGTTCAGGCGCCACGAGTGGACCACGGGCAGGTACATCTGGTCCATCTGGTCCTGCACGTGCCAGAGCGTGCGGATCGCGCGCTTGAGCACGGAGGTGTAGGCGATGTCGAACGTGTAGCCGGACTCCTTGAGCAGCTGGCCTGCCTGCTGCGCTTCGCGGTTGCCCTGCTCGGTGAGGTCGACGTCCACCCAGCCGGTGAAGCGGTTTTCCTTGTTCCAGGTCGATTCGCCGTGGCGGATGAGTACGAGTTTGTACATGAGGATGCCGGTCGGTAGTGAAGGAAGCGGTAATCGGGGACGGAAGACGCAACACGGCAGCAGCACCATGGCGGCGGTCCAGGTCCGGCGGGCGGCACGCCCGGGCTGGGGGGCGGTAACCCTGCGACAAACGGTTATTTTATAATGAGCGGATTGTCCGAATCCGATTTCGCACGATTTCTCCGACTTTCCCTTTTTTCGGCGGCCCCTCCGTGACGTTCTTCACCAATTACATCAACCTTGTACTCATCGCGATCGTCCTCATCTCAGGAGGGTTGCTCCTGTGGCCGACGCTCAAGCGCGGCGGCCGCGGCGGGGTTTCCACCGCCGAGGCGACGCAGCTCATCAACCGCCGCAACGCGGTGGTGGTCGACCTGCGTCCCGCGGGTGAGTTCGCGAAGGGTCATCTGCCCTCGGCGCGCCAGGTTGAATTCGGCGAACTCGAGACGAAGATCGGCCAGCTCGTGAAGAACAAGAGCAACCCGGTGTTGCTGGTCTGCCAGACGGGCCAGCAGTCGCACAAGGCGCTGCGCCTCGTGAAGGACGCCGGTTTTGCCGAAGTCCACGTGCTGGACGGCGGCGTGAACGCCTGGCAGCAGGCCGGTATGCCGGTCGTGAAACAAGGAGGTTCGAAGTGAGCAAAGTGGTCATGTACAGCACCCAGGTGTGCCCGTATTGCCAGATGGCCGAGCGTCTTTTAAAGTCGCGCGGCGTCGAACACATCGAGAAAGTGCTGATCGACCGGGACCCGGCGCGGCGCGAAGAGATGATGACGCGCACCGGCCGGCGTACCGTGCCGCAGGTTTTCATCGGCGAGACGCACGTGGGCGGTTACGATGACCTCTCCGCGCTCGACCGTGCGGGCGGCTTGATGCCGCTGCTCGAAGCCGCCTGAGGTTACGGGCGGATTCAAGGCCTGATTCGCAGCCCGATAGCCTTGCGGCCTCGGTCCGCAGGCGGGCTGCGCAGCGTGACGTAGCGACGCAGGGTTTCGGCCCGCGCGAGCCAGTGAGGCTTGCGCGGGCCTGTTGCCGTTCATTGCCGTAGCGCGGCGCATTTTCGGGACGCTGAGATGTCACGAGGATGCCGCCGCGATCCATTCAATCAGGGAAGCCATACACCATGTCTGACGAGAACAACCAGCCGTTCTTCAATATCCAGCGCATTTACCTCAAGGACATGTCGCTCGAGCAGCCGAATTCGCCGGCCATCTTCCTTGAGCAGGACATGCCTTCGGTCGAAGTGGAAGTCGACGTCAAGGCCGAGCGCCTCGCCGAATCGGTGTTCGAGATCATCGTCACCGGCACCGTCACGGCCAAGGTCAAGGACAAGGTTGCGTTCCTGATCGAAGCCAAGCAAGCCGGCATTTTCGACATCCGCAACATCCCCGCCGAACAGGTCGATCCGCTCGTCGGCATCGCATGCCCGACCATCCTGTTCCCGTACCTGCGCTCGAATATCGCCGACGCGATCACGCGCGCGGGCTTCCCGCCGATCCACCTGGCCGAGATCAACTTCCAGGCGCTCTACGAGCAACGCCTGCAGCAACTCGCCCAGCAAGACGGCGCAAGCAGCGCAACGCACTAAAGCGTACGTTGATCGTTTCCACGAACTACCGGTGCGGAGTATCGGAATGAACATCGCCGTTCTCGGCGCCGGAGCGTGGGGCACCGCGCTGGCAGGGCATCTCGCCCAGGCGCATCACACGCTGTTGTGGGCGCGCGATGGCGCGCTCGTCGACACCTTGCGCAAGACGCACGAAAACGCCCGCTACCTCGCGGGCGTCGCGCTGCCCAGCAATCTCGAATACGAAACGGATCTTGCCGCCGCGCTCGACCATGCGTCGGGCGAGGCGGATCTCGTCGTGCTCGCCACGCCCGTGGCCGGCCTGCGCGGCATGCTTTGCACACTGCGCGACATGGGCCGCGTGCCCGCGCACTTCGTCTGGCTCTGCAAGGGCTTCGAAGCGCAAACGCAATTGATGCCGCATCAGGTCGTGGCGGCCGAGCTGCCGGGCCATGCGAGCAACGGCGTGCTTTCGGGGCCGAGCTTCGCGCGCGAAGTCGGCGAGGGCCTGCCTGTCGCGTTGACGGTGGCGAGCGCCTCCGCCGATTGTCGCGAGCGCACGCTCGCTGCGTTCCATCACCGCGCGATGCGCATCTATACCGGCGACGACGTGGTCGGCGTGGAGGTGGGCGGCGCGGTCAAGAACGTGCTCGCGATCGCGACCGGCATTGCCGATGGTCTGGGCCTCGGCCTGAACGCACGCGCGGCGCTCATCACGCGCGGTCTCGCCGAGATGACGCGCCTTGGCGTCACGCTCGGCGGGCGCGCCGAGACCTTCACGGGGCTGACCGGCCTCGGCGACCTCATCCTCACCGCCACGGGCGACCTATCGCGCAACCGCACCGTGGGCAAGCAGCTCGCGAGCGGCCGCACGCTCGACGATATCCTCGCCGCACTCGGCCACGTGGCCGAAGGCGTGCGCTGCGCGCAGGCCGTGCTGGCGCTCGCGCGCGCGCACGGCATCGACATGCCGATCACCCAGGCGGTATGCGCCGTGCTGTTCGACGGTGTCACGCCGCGCGACGCCGTGAGCGCGCTGCTGCGGCGCGACGCGAAGGCGGAGTAGGACGCTTCGGTCCTGCTGCGCCAGGTTTTGAGCACGCTTTGCGTGGGCCGGATCGCAAAGGAGGACCGTATGCTGACCATCGGAAACTGCCGCATCGAAGCGCAGGCCGTCGACATCACCACGTTGAAGGTCGATGCGATCGTCAACGCCGCGAACGAATCGCTGCTCGGCGGCGGCGGCGTGGACGGCGCGATTCATCGCGCCGCCGGGCCGGACCTGCTGCGCGAATGCGAGACGCTGAACGGCTGCCCGACCGGCGACGCCAAAATCACCGGCGGCTATCGCCTTCCCGCAAAACACGTCATCCATACCGTGGGCCCCGTCTGGTACGGCGGCGGCCGTGACGAAGCGCATCTGCTCGCGTCCTGCTACCGGCGCTCGCTCGAGTGCGCGCGCGAGGCCGGCGTGACGAGCATCGCGTTTCCGGCAATCAGTTGCGGCGTCTACCGTTTTCCTGCCGACGAGGCCGTGGCGATTGCGGTATCGACCGTGATCGACGAGCTATCGAAATATCCGACGCTCGAACACGTGATCTTCGCGTGCTTCGACAATGCGATGCTCACGCGCTACGAGCGTGAGCTTGCGGCGCGCGGCAGGGCGTAGGGCGACGCGGTACAACGTACCCGCGTCATTCGCCGCCTTCGAATCCCGCTTGACGCCACGCTTCGAACACCACGACCGCAACTGTGTTCGAGAGATTCAGGCTGCGATTGCCGGGTCGCATCGGCAGGCGCACACGCTGTGGCGTCGCAAAGCGCTCTAGCACCGCGTCGGGCAGGCCGCGCGTTTCCGCGCCGAACACGAACCAGTCGCCCGGCTGGAACGCATGCGCATGAAAGCGGCCCGATCCGCGCGTCGTGAACGCGAACATGCGCGACGGGTCCGGCGCTTCCTTGGCGATGAAGGTATCCCAGTCGGCGTGCACGTGCATCTGCGCGTACTCGTGGTAATCGAGGCCCGCGCGGCGCATTTTCGCGTCGTCGAGGGGAAAGCCGAGCGGTTCGATCAGATGAAGCCGCGCACCGGTGTTCGCGCACAGGCGGATCACGTTGCCGGTGTTCGGCGGGATTTCGGGTTCGACGAGAACGACGTTGAACATGACGATGAAACTCTCTCGATGTCTTGAACAGGGTGAGGCCGATCAGTCCTTCGGCGTGCGCAGCGCGACGAAATTCGTCACGCGCCGTGCGCCAGCGGCCTTGAGCGTATGCGCGAGCGCGTCGAGCGTGGCGCCCGAGGTCATCACGTCGTCGACCACACCCACGTGCTGGCCGGCAAGCGGCCGCGTGAGCGCGAAGGCCCGGCCGACGTTGCGGCGGCGCGTCTCGCGATCGAGCTTCGATTGCGGCGCCGTATGCAGGATGCGTCGTACGAGCGTGGCATCCGCGTGCGTGCCCAACCGGCGCGCGAGCGGCCGCGCGATCTGCCAGGCCTGGTTGTAGCCGCGCTCGATCAGGCGTTCGCGCGAGAGCGGCACCGGCACGACGATCTCCGGCATGCCGTGCTCATCGCACATATCGTATGCGGCCAGCGCCAGGCGTCGCGCAAATTCCTCGCCGAGTGCGAGGCGCGCGCGAAACTTCAGGCCACGCGCGAGCAGGTCGAGCGGGGCGCGATAATCGGCGAGCGCGAGCGTGGCGTCGAACGCAGGCGGTGCGTCGGTGCAGGCCTCGCAGCGGTAGCGTGCGCGTCCCGCCGCACCGCGCCTGTGCGCGAGCGGCATCGCACAGACCGTCCAGCGCAGGCGCGGCTCATTCCAGTACGCGGCATCGCAGCACACACAGAGCGTGGCTCGCGTCAAATTGCCGCATAATGGACACAGATTGGGCAGCACGAAGTGGGCAAGCTGTGACGGCAGCGCCCGCGCTTTTCGACAGACGCGCGCAACGCCCGCAAGACGAGTGCGGTGCGAAGCGGGCGGTGTGACGCCCGCTGCATTGCGTGCATCACGAGAAGAAGGGCGCGGCGGCATCGAAGGACGGCCCGGGCAGCGGGCTCGCGTGACTGAAAGGAAAGGAGTGAGCGAGTATACTTCGCAGACTTCGCCAATACGACCGACATGTCCCCGTCTCCCGCAAGAACTGGCCGTCCGGACTATGACACCCGGCACCTGCGGCGCATCTTCGATCGCCGTGCGGCGACTTTCGACGACGTTGCCTTCCTGCCGCGTGAAATCGCGCAACGCATGCGCGAGCGCCTCGAGTACATCAAGGTGAAACCTGCGGCCGTGCTCGACATCGCGTGCGGCCAGGGCGACGACCTGCCCGGCTTGCGCGAGCGCTTTCCCGAAGCGCCCGTGTTCGGCACCGATCTCTCCCTCGCCATGCTGCGCCGTGCCCGCGAGCACGACGCCCCCGACACGAGCTGGCGGCGTTTCCTGCCTGCATCGGTTGGACGCGCGCTCGGCTCGCGCGGTCCGCGGGTTGCGCAGGCCGACTTCGCCGAACTGCCGTTCGCGCACGGTGCGTTCGAGCTGCTGTGGTCGAATCTCGCACTGCATTGGCATCCGCGCCCCGACCTCGTGTTCGGCGAGTGGCAGCGCGTGCTTAAGGTCAACGGCTTGCTCATGTTCAGCACGCTCGGCCCCGACACGCTCAAGGAGTTGCGCGGCGCGTTCGCCGAAGTCGAAGCCGCGCACGGCGTGCCGACGCGCGCGCACGTCATCGATTTCGTCGACATGCACGATCTCGGCGACATGCTCGTCGAGAACGGTTTCGAGATTCCGGTCATGGACCAGGAAACGCTCACCATCACCTACAAGACGCCGGAGAAGCTGCTCGCCGACGTGCGCCGCTGGGGCGCGTATCCGTTCGAGCGCAACGGCGATGGCGACAGTGAGAACGGTGGCACCGCGCGGCGCCTGCACCGTGCGCTCGTGGCGGCGCTCGAGGCGCGCCGCTGCACGGACGGTCCGCACGCGGGCACGATCCCGCTGACCTTCGAGATCATCTACGGCCACGCGTGGAAGGCCGTGCCGCGCACGACCGCCGAAGGCCATGGCATCGTGCGCATCGAAGACATCGGCCGGGGTCCTGCAAGGAATCGGTAACGTGGTAAGGGGGCTTTCGTTATGCCTGAAATTAGCGCCGGAAAAGCCTTGGGGAAATGCCTGAAAAATCGCTGTAAAGCCCATCTGGTATGGGTTCGCGGGCGATTGGGCCTTGCTTGTGAGGGCTGGGGATCGCGCCTATAATGCGTCAGTTTGCTGCGCGGAAGGGTCCCCAAATTCCGTTGTGGCAAGTCCAGATGTTCCCGTAGTTGTGCGAGGCGCGACGCGGCGATAGTCTGGCGAAGTTGCAAGTGGGGGAAGCGAGCGATGCAGGCGTCTGATCTGCTGGCGAGTCCGGAACCGGTCCTGAAAGACTGGATCATGAAGCGCAACTGTTCGGTTTCGCCCAGGCAATTCGTGTTCTTCTATGTTTCGCTGGCGCTGGTTTCCATCGCGATCGCCGTTCTGTTGTTGATCCACGGCGCCTGGCTGGTTTTGCCGTTTACCGGTATCGATCTGTTGGTAGTAGGCGGCGCTTTTGTCATCTATGCGCGCCATGCTGTCGATTACGAACGTATCAGGCTTTATCCGAACCGGCTGGTGATCGAACAGATGAGCGCCGACGCGCTCACGCAGTTCGAATTCAATCCCCGCTGGGTCCGGGTCGAGCCGGGCGCGACCCCACGCGACCCGGTGCGTCTCGTGTCCCGCGGTCAGGCGGTCGCTGTCGGGTTGCATCTGCCGCAATATCGGCGTGCGCAGTTCGCGCGGGAACTGCGTGCCTGGCTTGCGCGCGCGCCTTGATGCGCGGCGCGTGAGCTTGCCGGTTGGCGGCACGAGCGTCCCAGGGGGCGCCCTGGTTGCAAAACCTTCCTGCGGGGTCGAGGGTTTGAATGGAAATTATGGGTAAGGAAGCTATGAAAACAATCAAGCGAGCCCTCCAGGGCGTGCTGGCGTGCAGCGGATTCCTCGTCGCCGGCGCGGCACTCGCAGTCGGAGACAGCCCAGGCGGCCCTGCGGTCAACGAGATCAATTTCCAGCCGCCCGTCACGCGCATCGCCGAAGAGCTTTACGGCCTCCACATGATGATGCTGCTCTTGTGCGTCGTGATTTTCGTCGGCGTGTTCGGCGTCATGTTCTATTCGATCTACGCGCACCGTAAGGCGAAGGGCCACAAGGCCGCTCACTTTCATGAGAGCACCACGGTCGAAATCATCTGGACGGTGGTGCCGTTCATCATCGTCGTGCTGATGGCGCTGCCCGCCACCAAGGCCGTCGTCGCGATGAAGGACACCTCCAACGCCGACCTCACCGTGAAAGTCACGGGCTACCAGTGGAAATGGGGCTACGACTACGTGAAGGGGCCGGGCGAGGGCATCAACTTCCTCTCCACGCTCAGCACGCCGCGCTCCGAGGTGAACAACCGCGTGCCGATCACCGATACGTACCTGCAGGAAGTCGACAATCCGCTCGTGGTGCCGGTCAACAAGAAAATCCGCGTCATCACCACGGCCAACGACGTCGTGCACTCGTGGTACGTGCCCGCGTTCGGCGTGAAGCAGGACGCGATTCCGGGCTTCGTGCGCGACACGTGGTTCAGGGCCGACAAGGTCGGCACCTATCGCGGCTTCTGTACCGAGCTGTGCGGCAAGGAGCACGCGTTCATGCCGGTCGTCGTCGAGGTGCTCTCCGACGAGGACTACGCGAAGTGGGTCGATACG
Source organism: Paraburkholderia sp. BR14312 (assembly GCF_040948675.1). Classification (NCBI taxonomy): domain Bacteria; kingdom Pseudomonadati; phylum Pseudomonadota; class Betaproteobacteria; order Burkholderiales; family Burkholderiaceae; genus Paraburkholderia; species Paraburkholderia sp. BR14312. The sequence continues at coordinate 144,222 of NZ_JBFPKI010000014.1, read as the reverse complement.
CAAAAGGCAAAGATGGCCTCTGCCAACGACGACCCGAACAAGACCTACACGCTGGCCGAGCTCAAGGAGCGCGGCGAAAAGATCTACAACTCGAACTGCGCGGTGTGCCACCAGCCCACCGGCAAGGGCGCGGGCGCGTTCCCGGCGCTCGACGGCAGCAAGGTCGTTCAGGGTCCGCTCGCGGAGCACGTGAGCATCGTCCTGCACGGCAAGAACGCCATGCCATCATGGGCGCCGACGCTCAACGACGTCGAGATCGCATCGGTCATCACGTTCGAGCGTAACTCGTGGGGCAACCACACCGGCGACATTCTGCAGCCGCGTCAGGTGGCCGACGCGCGTAACGGCAAAATGCCCGAGGGCGGCGGCACGACGGCGGCAGCGGGCGAGGGCGCCGCGAGCGGCGCGGCCGCGGCAAGCGGCGCGGAAGCCGCCAGCGGCGCGGCCGAAGCGAGCGCGGCGAGCGGCGCGGTCCCCGCAAGCGGCGCGGATCAGGCGTCGGGCGCAGCGGCGCCGAGCGCAGCCGCGTTGCCGGCGAGCGTCTACTTCGAAGTGGGCAAGAGCACGCTGCCCGCCGACGCGAAGGACGCCATCCAGGCGGCAGCCGACTACGCGAAGGCGCACCCGGACGCGAAGTTCACGCTGTCGGGCTACACCGATTCGAGCGGCAACGCCAGCACGAACGCCGACCTCGCAAAGCGCCGCGCGCAAGCGGTGCGCGACGCGATGAAGGCGGCAGGCATTGCGGAAGACCACATCATTCTGAAGAAGCCGGAAACGATCACGGGCGGCGCGAACGCGAAAGAAGCGCGTCGGGTGGAGATCAGCGCGGCGGCCTGAACGGGCCCGCGCCATAAGAACAAGCAGCAAGAGACGCAAAAGCAATTCGCTTCAGCATTTCAATTGCATGGGGCTGGAGTCAGGCGCCAAAGCGCCAACTCCGGACCGACAGGAGATAAGACATGTCTAGCATCGGACACGATGTAGCTGGCGGGCACGGTCACGTGCACGGCGACCACGCGCACGCCACGCCCCACGGCTGGCGCCGCTGGCTGCTCGCGACGAATCACAAGGACATCGGAACGCTATATCTGCTCTTCTCGTTCGTGATGTTCCTCTCGGGCGGCGTCATGGCGCTCGCCATTCGTGCGGAGCTGTTCGAGCCGGGCATGCAGATCATGCGCCCCGAGTTCTTCAACCAGCTCACCACGATGCACGGTCTCATCATGGTGTTCGGCGCGATCATGCCGGCGTTCGTGGGCTTCGCGAACTGGATGATTCCGCTGCAGATCGGCGCCTCGGACATGGCGTTCGCGCGCATGAACAACTTCAGCTTCTGGCTGCTGCCCGCCGCCGGCTGCCTGCTGGTCGGCTCGTTCTTCTCGCCGGGCGGCGCGACCGCCGCGGGCTGGACGCTCTACGCGCCGCTTTCCACGCAGATGGGCCCGGGCATGGACTTCGCGATCTTCGCGCTGCACATGATGGGCGCCTCGTCGATCATGGGCGGTATCAACATCGTCGTGACGATCCTGAATCTGCGCGCCCCCGGCATGACGCTCATGAAGATGCCGATGTTCGTGTGGACGTGGCTCATCACCGCCTACCTGCTGATCGCCGTGATGCCGGTGCTCGCGGGCGCCATCACGATGCTGCTGTTCGACCGCCACTTCGGCACGAGCTTCTTCAACGCGGCCGGCGGCGGCGACCCGGTGATGTACCAGCACATCTTCTGGTTCTTCGGGCACCCCGAGGTCTACATCATGATCTTGCCGGCGTTCGGGATCGTTTCGCAGGTGATTCCGGCGTTCTCGCGCAAGCCGCTGTTCGGCTATAGCTCGATGGTGTACGCCACGGCGTCGATCGCGATTCTCTCGTTCATGGTCTGGGCGCACCACATGTTCGCCACCGGCATGCCGGTCACGGGCCAGCTCTTCTTCATGTACGCGACGATGCTGATCGCCGTGCCGACGGGCGTGAAAGTGTTCAACTGGGTCGCCACGATGTGGCGCGGCTCGCTCTCGTTCGAAACGCCGATGCTGTGGGCCGTGGGCTTCCTGATCGTGTTCACGTTCGGCGGTCTCTCGGGCCTGATGCTCGCCATGGCGCCGCTCGACATCCAGTATCACGGCACTTACTTCGTGGTGGCGCACTTCCACTACGTGCTGGTGGCGGGGTCATTATTCGCGTTGTTCTCAGGGTGGTACTACTGGGCGCCAAAATGGACCGGCTGGATGTACAACGAGACGCGCGGCAAGATCCACTTCTGGTGCTCGCTCATCTTCTTCAACCTCGCGTTCCTGCCGATGCACTTCGTCGGCCTGGCCGGCATGCCGCGACGCTATGCCGACTATCCGGCCCAGTTCACCGACTGGAACCAGGTGATCACGATCGGCGCCTTCGGCTTCGGGCTTTCTCAGGTGTACTTCCTGTTCTTTGTCGCGCTGCCCGCGTATCGCGGCGGCGGCGAGCTGGAACAGGCCGGCGACAAGCCGTGGGACGGCGCAACGGGCCTCGAGTGGACCGTGCCGAGCCCGGCGCCGTTCCACACGTTCGAGAACCCGCCGACGGTCGAGTAACCCGTTGAGTGGGTGGCGTCCGGCTGTGCGCAGCCGGACGCGAACGAAGCACGCGGTCTTCACGCAGTCTTCATCGGAGCACGTACGAGAGGCGATTCACGATGCAAGGAGAAGCCGCGGCCAACCGCGCTGAACGCATGACCCGGGATCCACAAAAAAGACGCACGCCCGAGCAGATCCGCGCGGGCAATCTGCGGCTCGGCCTCATCTTGCTGGCTGTCGTAGTCGGTTTCTTTGTGGCGGCCGTCGTCAAGCAGGTGTATTTCCCCGGCCACTGACGCGCAGGGCGTTTGCCGGAAGATCGTTCGAGGAAGTTCGATGTCCACGCAAGCTGGAAATGATCGCGCATTCAACCGGTCGATGCTCATCAAGCTCGCCGTGGTGGCGCTGCTGATGTTCGGTTTCGGTTTTGCGCTGGTGCCGATGTATCGAGCGATCTGCCAGGTCACAGGCATCAACAACCTGGTGCAGCGCGACGCCACGGAGCGCGAGGCGCGCAACACGCAGGTGGACATGACACGCACGATCTCGGTCGAGTTCGACGCGAACGCACGCGGGCTGCTGGGCTTCAAGCCGGAGCAGACGAGCCTCGACGTGCATCCGGGCGAAGTCATGACGGTGATGTACGACATTTCGAACAACGAAGGACGCACGATCGACGCGCAGGCCATTCCGAGCTACGCGCCGAAGCAGGCGACGGAGTACTTCCGCAAGATCGAATGCTTCTGCTTCACGCAGCAGGTCCTGAAGGCGAACGAGACGAAGCGCATGCCGGTGGTGTTCGTGATCGACCCGAAGCTGCCGAAAGACGTGAAGACGATCACGCTGTCGTACACGTTCTTCGAGCTGAACAAGCCGGCTGTGCCGCCGCCGCCGAAGCAATCGGCGGGCGCGTGAGCTCCTTCAGCGCCGAAGTCAACGATGCCAGGAGGCGAAGGGCGCATGAGTGACGAACATGGCGGAGCGGGGCCGGCGAAGAAGAAAGGCGGCATCCTGCAGTTGATGAAAGCGGTGGCGTGGTCCTTTCTCGGCGTGCGCAAGCGCGCCGACCTCGAAGACGACGCGGCGAACCTGCACCCCGTGCAGTTGATCATCGCGGGCATCATCGGCGCAGTGCTGTTCATCGTCGTGCTGCTGTTGATCGTGCACGCGGTGGTGGGATGAGCGAGTGCGCGCAACGCTGCGCACGAAGCAGTGAATAACGAGGACACACTCGGACAAATGCAGCCGGCGATGTCCGGTGCAACTGGAAACTGGAGAAACAGGCATGAGCGGCCAAAACGATAGCCCGTACTACTTCGTACCGCACCCGTCGCGGCATCCGATCAGCGCGTCCATTGGGCTTGTGGTCATGCTCGGGTCGCTCGCCTCGTGGATCAACGGCGAGTCGTGGGGGCCGATCGGTGTGCTCGTCGGCCTGCTGTGGCTGCTCTTCACGCTGTGGCACTGGTTCGGCGACGCCATCGCCGAGTCCGAAGGCGGCATGTACGGCAAGCGCGTCGATGTGTCGTACCGGTGGAGCATGAGCTGGTTCATCTTCTCCGAAGTGATGTTCTTCGGCGCGTTCTTCGGTGCGCTTTTCTACGCGCGTGCGATCGCCCTGCATCAGCTCGGCAGCCTCGACTACAGGCTGATCTGGCCGGACTTCTCCGCGGTGTGGCCGAACAACGGTCCCGCAGCGCTGGTCTCGCACTTCCGCTCGATGACGCCGTGGCCCGTGCCGACCATCAACACGGCGCTGCTCCTTTCCTCGGGCGCGACGCTCACCGTTTCGCACCACGCGCTGCGCGACAATCATCGCTCGAAGGCCATCGCCTGGCTCGCCGCGACGATCGTGCTGGGCGTGTGCTTCCTCTTCCTGCAGGCGTTCGAGTACATCCACGCGTACGGCGAGCTGAATCTCACGCTCGCTTCGGGCATCTACGGTTCGACGTTCTTCCTGCTCACGGGCTTCCACGGCTTCCACGTGTTCCTGGGCGGCACCATGCTGACCGTCGTGATGATCCGGCTCATTCGCGGCCACTTCACCGCGGAGCATCACTTCGCCTTCGAAGGCGCGGCATGGTATTGGCACTTCGTCGACGTGGTGTGGCTCGGCCTCTACGTCGTCGTGTACTGGCTGTGATGCGGGGTGCGCCGCGCAGGCCGCGGCGCGCGAGCCGGGAGAGAAACAAGGCGCCGCCCGACCTCGTCGGCGCGGCGCCTTGTGTTTTCCGGAATGCGGTTTGCGCGGCGGTGTTCGGTGACGGTCAGCGGTGCTCAGCGACCGTAGGGAATCCCGGTGGACTGAATCCAGCCCATCCAGTGCGCGAACAGGATGAACAGAAAGAGCGAGATGGAAAGGCCCACGCGCGTGGCGAGCGACCAGACCATCCGCTTGGTGCGGCCCCGGTCGTGCATCATGAAGTAGAGCGCGGAGATCATGCTCGCGATGATCAGCGCGAACGCAACCGGGACGAGTATGTGCATGAAGTTCACGGAATTTGGCATGCCTGAAAACGTCTGTCTCATTATCGCACCACGCTGCGTGGTGCGGGGTTCGATCACCGGTATCTCACGCATCGGACGTGCCCAATGAAAATCCGGCTCGTCCCCACGCTGCTCATCTTGATCGTGATGGCCGTGACGATCCGGCTCGGCTTCTGGCAGCGCGACCGCGCGCATCAGAAGGAGGCGCTGCAGGCGCAAATCACGCAGTACGAATCGTCTGCGCCGCAACCGGTGGGCGCCGCGCCGCTCCCGCTGAAGGACATCGAGTTCCATCGCGTGCGGGCGACGGGCACCTTCCTGCCCGAGCGCGTGGTGTATCTCGACAATCGTCCGTATAACGATCAGCCGGGTTTTTATGTCGTGATGCCGCTTAAACTCGAAGGCGGCGGCTACGTGCTGGTCAATCGCGGCTGGCTGCCGCGCAACGTCGCGGACCGCACCGCAATCGCGCCCTATGTCACGCCGCCTGGGCCGGTCGTAGTCGAAGGCATTGCGCGCGCAAACGCCTCGCGTGCGTTCGAACTCGGTGCGGGTGGCTCTGCAGCGCATCAGAAGATACGGCAGAATCTCGGCGTCGCTTCCTACGCAGCGGAAACCGGGTTGCCGCTGCAATCGTTCGTGATTCAGCAAACCGGCTTCGTGCCGGCCTTCAAGGACGGGCTCGTGCGCGACTGGCCGGTGCCGGATACCGATGTCGAGCGCAACTACGGCTACATGCTCCAGTGGTGGGGCATGGCGCTCGCGGCCCTCGGTTTCGGTCTGTTTGCGGCCCGTAAAGCTGCGAAAAGCGCTGCGACAAAAGCGCGCACCGAAGGCGAAGCCGGGCGGCACGCCGTAGAGCCCGAAGGGCAAGACGCAGGCAGTGCGAAGGACGCCTGATGATCCGTCGGACGAATCGATTCGATCCCGACATGATCCGGACAATGGCGCTGCGCGTGCAGCACATGGACAACTGAAAGCGACAGAAGCGAGGTTCCACGAGAGTGTCGACGCAATCCCCCCGTTCCGCCCAGGCCAGACAAGCCGCACAGCCGGCCGCCACGTCCGCGCAGAATCACGCGAAGCGGCGTGGCCGCTGGACGCTGCTCATCATCATGCTCATCTGCGGCGCGCCGATCGCGATTTCGTACTTCTCGTACTACGTGATCAAGCCGAAGGGCGGCTCGACGAGCTATGGCACGCTCATCGAGCCGCAGCGGCCCATTCCCGGCGCGCTCATGGTGACGGGCGACGACGGCCATGAAGTGCCGCTCGCCTCGCTCAAGGGCCGCTGGCTGATGATCTCGGTGAATGGCGGCGCCTGCGACGAAGCCTGCGCCACGAAGCTCTATTTCATGCGCCAGGTGCGCGCGACGCAGGGCCAGGAGCGCGAGCGCATCGTCACGGTCTGGCTGCGCACCGACGACACGAGCGTCCCCGCGAAAGTGAAGGGCGCCTACGCGGACACGCGCGTGTTGCGCGCCGATCCGGTCGCCGTCGCGGCGTGGCTGCCCGCGACGCAGACGACGAACGACACCGACCACATCTATCTGGTCGATCCGAACGGCAACCTGATGATGCGATTCCCGGCGCAAGCCGATCCGTCGAAAATCAAACAAGACGTCACTAAACTGCTCAAGTGGTCCCGCATCGGTTAAGGTGCGCAGCGCGAGTCTGACAGAGAAGAGTAAGAGAGATGATTATCCTGGAGCTGGGCCTGATCGGCCTGTGCATCGCGTTGCTGCCGCTCTCGTGGGTCTGGGTCAAGGCCGACGACAACAAGTTTCGCAAGCTCGTGTGGCTCACGACGTTCATGACGCTCGACCTCGTGATGTTCGGCGGCTTTACGCGCCTGACCGACTCGGGCCTCGGCTGTCCTGACTGGCCGGGCTGCTACGGCACGTCGTCGCCGTTCATCGCGCACGTGCAGATTGCCGCGGCGCATCTGGCCATGCCGAGCGGTCCCGTGAGCATGACGAAGGCATGGATCGAGATGATCCACCGCTATTTCGCCATGGCGATCGGTGTGCTGATCATCGCGCAGATGGCGATTGCCTGGCGCGCGCGCATCAAGCGCCTGCCGCTGCATGTGTCGCCGTGGTGGCCCACGGCGCTGCTCGGGCTGATCCTCGTGCAGGGCGTGTTCGGCGCGTGGACGGTGACGATGAAGCTGCAACCCATCATCGTCACGACGCACCTGCTGCTCGGCCTCACGCTGCTCGGCTCGCTCGCCTGGCTCGCCGCGCGCATGACGCCGCTGCCCGCGTACGAGCCGGACGCCGCGCGCTGGCGCATGGCCGCGCTGGCGGCGCTCGTGCTGCTCGTTTTGCAGATCGCGCTGGGCGGCTGGGTGAGCACGAACTACGCGGTGCTGGCCTGCACCGACTTCCCGACCTGCAACGGCGCGTGGATTCCGCCGATGGATTTCCATCACGGCTTCCACCTGTGGCGCGCGCTCGGCATGGACGGCAACGGCGACGTGATCACGCAGGACGCGCTCGTCGCAATCCACTGGACGCACCGTACCTTCGCGTTCGTCGTGATCGCTTATCTGGTATGGTTCGCCCTCAAGTTGCGACGCTATGCCTCGCTGCGACGCCCGGCAAACTGGATCATGATCGTGATCTTTATCCAATTTCTGACAGGGCTATCCAACATCGTGCTGCAGTGGCCGCTGCCCGTGGCAGTGGCGCACAACGGTGGCGCGGCGATCCTGCTGCTTTTGGTCGTCGTGCTAAACTTTCGAATTGCTTGTAGCCGCCCCGGCCGCGCCGTTCTCCCAGCGCGCGACACCGCTGCGGTGTGATCCCGCCCTATGGAAAGTACAACCCTATCCCAGACGCCCGGTAGCCGGATTTCCCAATATCTCGCGCTCACCAAGCCGCGCGTCACGCAACTCGCCGTGTTTTGCGCCGTCATCGGCATGTTCCTCGCCGTGCCCGGCATGGTGCCCTGGAAGCAGCTGATCGGCGGCACCGTCGGCATCTGGCTCACGGCCGGCGCGGCCTTCGCGATCAACTGTCTCGTCGAGCAAAAGGTCGATGCGCGCATGCGTCGGACTGCCTGGCGTCCTTCGGCGCGCGGCGAGATCACGAGCACGCAGATCCTGATCTTCTCGGCGGTGATCGGCGGCCTGGGCATGTGGGTGCTGTACACGTTCACCAATGCGCTCACCATGTGGCTCACGGTCGCGACCTTCATCGGCTACGCGATCATCTACACGCTGCTGCTCAAGCCGGCCACGCCGCAGAACATCGTGATCGGCGGCGCCTCGGGCGCCATGCCGCCTGCACTCGGCTGGGCCGCGGTGACGGGCCACGTGCCCGGCGACGCCTGGATTCTCGTGCTGATCATTTTCGTGTGGACGCCGCCGCACTTCTGGGCGCTCGCGCTCTACCGCCGCAAGGACTACGAAAACGCCGGCCTGCCGATGCTGCCCAACACGCACGGCGAGAAGTACACGCGTCTGCACATCCTGCTCTACACCGTGATCCTGTTCGCGGTCACGCTGATGCCGTACATCTCGGGCATGAGCGGCGTGCTGTATCTGGCTTCGGCCGTGCTGCTCGGCGCCGTATTCCTCGCCTACGCGTGGAAGATCTACGTCGAATATTCCGACGCACTGGCGCGCAAGACTTTCCGCTATTCGATCGTCTACCTCTCGTTGCTGTTCATGGCGTTGCTCGTCGACCATTACGTGCATGCGCTCATCGCGGCGTAACGACATGGCCCACCGCACGCTTGCGCGCTTCGTGCGCGCCACGGTCGTCGCGCTTGCCGCTGCAGGCGCACTCGGCGGCACGCTGGTACTCGAGGGCTGCGGCCAGCAGCCGCCCGCGTTCTCGAACCTCGACATCACCGGCAATACCCAGTTCGGCAAGGACTTCGCGCTGCCCGACACCAGCGGCAAGACGCGCACGCTCGCCGACTTCAAGGACAAGGTGGTCGTGCTGTTCTTCGGCTACACGCACTGTCCGGACGTTTGCCCGACCACCATGGCCGAGCTTTCGCAGGCGCTCCAGCAGCTCGGGCCCGATGCGGCGAAGCGCGTGCAGGTGCTGTTCGTCACCGTCGATCCCGAGCGCGACACGCCGCAGATCCTGGGCCAGTACGCGGCCGCGTTCAATCCGACCTTCATTGGGCTGCGCCCGGCCAACGAGGACCAGCTCAAGCAGGTGGCGAAGGATTTCCGCGTGTACTACGCGAAGGTGCCCGGCAACACGCCGGATAGCTACACGATGGATCACACCGCCGCGAGCTACGTGTTCGACACGACCGGCAAGCTGCGCCTCTTTGCGCGCGACGGGCAGGGCGTCACGCCCTGGCTGCACGATCTGAAGATCCTTCTCGGCTCGAATCCCGACTAAGGGAAGCGCGGCGTGTTCGCCGCGAGAGGCGAACACGCGCCGCACGCCTCAGGGCTGCACGGGCATACCAGTATGCGAATTCATTATTTCGCGCAACCGGTTCCATATGAGACGATTTATATCGTCCGGCAGATGGCGCACAACGCCACGGAACCGGAGCAATACCAAAACCACGCAGGAACATCCTCTTCATGCAGCGCAGAAATCTGATTAAAGCACTCCTCGCCGGCATCGCCGCCACCACGCTCGCGGCCAGCTTCGGCGCACGCGCCGACGACCAGGTCATCAAGGTCGGTACCGTTTCGGGTCCGGACGCGCAAGTCTGGGCCGTCGTCCAGAAGGTCGCCAAGCGCGAAGGCCTGAACGTCAAGGTCGTCGAATTCAACGACTACGTGCAGCCGAACGCCGCGCTCGACGCCGGCGAGCTCGACGCCAACAGCTTCCAGACCGGCCCGTATCTCGACAGCCAGATCAAGCAGCGCGGCTACAAGCTCGTGAACGCGGGCCTCACGTACATCTCGCCCATCGGCGTGTACTCGAAGAAGCTCAAATCGCTGAACGATCTGCCGCAAGGCGCGAAGGTCGCCGTGCCGAATGACCCATCGAACGAAAACCGCGCGCTGCTGCTCCTGCAAAGCAAGGGCCTGATCAAGCTGCGCGCTGGCGCGGGCGTCAACGGCAACAACGCGACGCCGCTCGACCTCGCCGAAAACCGGAAGAAGATCAAGCTCGTCGAACTGGACGCCGCGCAGCTTCCGCGTGCGCTCGGCGACGTGGACGCCGCCGTGATCAACACGAACTACGCGCTCGCGGCCGGCCTGCAGCCGACCAAAGACGCGATCGCCATCGAGGACATCCACAGCCCGTACGCGAACCTGATCGCCGTTCGCACCCAGGACAAGGACAAGCCCTGGGTGAGAAAGCTGGTCGCCGCGTACCAGTCGGAAGACGTGCGCCAGTTCATCAAGAACGAGTTCAAGGGCTCGATGGTTCCGTCGTTCTAAGGGACCTTCGAGCAGCGGCTGCCTGCGTCCAATCGACGCGGGAGCCCCCGAACGCCGTGGCGACCGCCACGGCGTTTTTTATTGCGCGTGCACGATCGCGGTCTCCGCGACGGTTCCTGCTGCAGTCGCATCCTGGTCCTACGGCGGTACTACGGTGGGCCTATGTCAGCTAACCTGTTGACGCCACCCTGGTCCCATTGTGGCGCCCCCAGGATACCGCTCCAGGGTAAATCCTGATGTCGAACTGCACCCCGCTGGAGCCTTGTTAGTTCGTTTAATGCATTGATTTTTAACGATATTCTTAGTTTACCTGCGGCGCGATGGCCTCTGTTGACTGGTCTTATTGTGGTTATATAATGGGCTCGCTTCCACACCGGACCAATCTGCACCACCGGCACTGCCACGCAGCGTGCCCGTCCGGCCCCCCACGAACGTCCAACCGCTGGCGCCAAGTCCATGGAAACCCGTTGGTCTGCCCTGATGCCCGATGCGCGCAATGTGACGCCGCTCTATCTGCAGCTGGCGCGCAACCTTGCCACGGCCATTCACTGCGGCGTGTGGTCGGCCGGCGAAGCGCTGCCTTCGGAGCGCACGCTGTCGGACGCCATCGGCGTGTCGCGCATCACCGCGCGCAAGGCGATCGAGCTGCTCGTGGAGCAGGGGCTGATCCGGCGCGCACGCGGTGCGGGCAGCTTCATCACGCCGCGCGTGGAAGACCCGCTTTCGCGCCTCACGGGCTTCACGAAGAAAATGGAGCAGCGCGGTTTCACGCCCGACTCGGTGTGGCTCGCGCGCGAGGTCCGGCCCGCGCACCGCGAGGAGATCGTGCAGCTCGGCCTCTCGCCGGGCGCCTCGGTCGCGAGCCTGCGCCGCTTGCGCCGCGCCGACGGCACCGTGATGGCCGTCGAGCATTCGGCGCTGCCCGTGTCGATCGTGCCCGACCCGGAAGCCATCGAGGGCTCGCTGTATGCGTATCTCGAGCAGCATCGCGTGCCCGTGGTACGCGCCCTGCAGCACTTTCGCGCGGTCAACGCGACGGGCGAAATCGCCGCGCTGATGGGCGTCGAGCCGCGCGCGGCGCTGCTCGTCATCACGCGGGTGGGCTTTTCCGCCGATCAGCGGGCCATCGAGCTGACCGACACCTATTGCCGCGACGGCTATTACGACTTCGTTGCGGAGCTGCGCCAGTGAGCGCCGCCGCAGTCTCTCTCATGCACGTCACCGAAACGTCCTACCGCGCTTCGATGCGCCTCATCGGAAAACTCTCATGCTGAGCGGAAACATACTCACCCCTGAAGGCTGGATCCACGGCACGCTGTCGTTCGAGAACGGACGCATCACCGCGATCACGGGCGAGGCCACCGATCCGGCGAACAACGACGCGCCCTACATCCTGCCGGGCTTCATCGACCTGCACGTGCACGGCGGCGGCGGCGCCGACGTGATGGAAGCCGGCGACGCGATCGAAACCATCGCGCGCACCCACGCCCGCTACGGCACCACGAGCCTGCTCGCCACCACCATGACCGCCCCGCGCGACGAGCTGATGAACGTGGTCGCGGGCCTCGGCAACGTTACGCGCAACCGCACGGTGGGTGGCGCGCGCGTGCTGGGCGTGCACCTCGAAGGGCCGTACATCAATCCGGGCAAGCTCGGCGCGCAGCCCGACGCCGCCGTTTCGGCCGTGCTCGACGAAGTGCTCAAGTACCTCTCGATCGCGCCGATTCGCGTGGTGACCGTGGCGCCCGAGATCGCGGGCCATATCGAGATCATCGGCGAGATGGCGGCGCGCGGCGTGCGCGTGCAGATCGGCCACTCGCTCGCGACCTACGACGACGCCGTGGCCGCGCTCAAGCATGGCGCCTGCGGCTTCACGCACCTTTTCAACGCGATGTCGCCGCTGCACCATCGCAACCCGGGCGTAGTCGGCGCGGCGCTCGCGCATGCCGAGTACGCGGAGATCATTCCCGACCTGCTGCACGTGCATCCAGGCGCGATCCGCGCCGCGCTGCGCGCCATTCCGCGCCTTTATGTGGTGACCGACAGCACCTCGGCCACCGGCATGCCCGACGGCGAATACCGCCTCGGCAGCCAGCACGTGACGAAGTGCCTTGGCGGCGTGCGCCTCGCCGACGGCACGCTCGCGGGCAGCACCCTCACCATGGACCAGGCGCTGCGCAACCTCGTCTCGATCGGCTTGCCGATCGCAGACGTGTCCGCGCGCCTGTCGCGCTATGCCGCCGATTACCTCGGCATCGAAGACCGTGGCCGCCTCGCGCGCGGCGCATGGGCCGATGTCAATGTGTTCGATCGCGAGCTGGCGCTCACCGCGACCTACGTCGAAGGAGAATCGATTGTCGAATATGCTTAAGGAAGCGCTGGCATCGGCCAGCGTTGTCGCCGCGCAACTCGCGGACACCGCGCGCGTCGAGGCGCTCGCCCGCGCGCTCGAGGCCGAACCGCGCCATGTCGCGCTCACCGTTGCGCGCGGCAGTTCGGACCACGCGGCGAGCTACTTCGCTGCGCTCACCATGAGCCGCATCGGCATACCGGTCGCCACGCTGCCGATGTCGATCGCAACGCTCCAGCAGGCGCCCTTACGTGTGCGCAGCCAGTTTGCCCTCGCTTTCTCCCAATCAGGTAGGAGTCCTGATCTGGTTGCGACGATCAAGGCGCTGCGCGAAGCCGGCGCGCTGACGGCGACGATGGTCAACGTCGCGGGCTCGCCGCTCGCCGAGGCCGCCGGCATGGAGCTGCCGCTGCTCGCCGGTCCCGAGCTGAGCGTGGCGGCCACCAAGAGCTATATCGCGATGCTCGCGATGTCGGCGCAACTCGTCGGCTTCTGGCAGCGCGACGCCGCGTTCCTCGACGCCGTGCGCGCGCTGCCCGACGCGCTCGATCGCGCGGGCACGCTCGACTGGTCGAAGGCCGTCGAAGAATTGCGCGACGTGAAACAGATGATCGTGATCGGTCGCGGTCCGGGCCTCGCCGTTGCGCAGGAGGCTGCGCTCAAGCTCAAGGAAACCTCGGGCATTCAGGCCGAAGCGTTTTCGAGCGCCGAGGTGCGCCACGGCCCGATGGAGCTGATCGACCGCGATTACCCGCTGCTCGTGTTCGCCCCGCGCGGGCCGGAGCAGGCGGGCCTGATCGAGTTCGCCCGCGACATGGAAAAGCGCGGTGCGCGCGTGCTGCTCGCGGCGCCCGCCGACGTGGCTGGCGCTGCGCTGCCGCTCGAAACGGCTGCCGACGCGGCACTCGATCCCATCGCGGCCATTTTGTCGTTCTACGTGATGGCGGCGGGCCTTGCCGCCGCGCGCGGCCGCAATCCTGACGAGCCGCGTTACCTGAACAAAGTCACCGAAACACACTAGATTGGAAAGCGAATGGAACGCATCGAGGAGTCTCGCCTGATGGATCCGCATACTCGCGCCGAGGGGCACATCGTACTGGTCTCTCCGCTCACCGGCCCGGTTGTGCCGCTCGCGTCGGTGCCCGATCCGGTGTTCTCGGAAGGGTTGTTCGGCGACGGCATCGGCGTCGATCCGCTCGTCGGCCGCGTCGTCGCGCCGTGCGACGGCATCGTCGTGCATCTCGCACGCACCGGCCACGCGGTCACGCTGCAATCGGCGGAAGGCGCACAGGTGCTCGTGCACGTCGGCATCGACACCGTCGAGCTGAACGGCAAGGGCTTCACGCCGAAGGTCAAGCAGGGCGCGCAGGTGCGGCTCGGCGACACCTTGATCGAGTTCGATCTCGACGTGGTGGCGTGCAATGCACCGAGCCTCGTTTCGGTCGTCGCGATCGCCAATTCGGATGCATTCGAAGTGATCGAGCGCGCGGGCGCGGGTCACGTCGAAGCGGGCAAGTCCGCGCTGCTCGTGCTGCGCGTGCGTGACGGCGCGGAGATCGCAGCCGCCCATGAATTGATCGCAAACGAAGTGCGCCGCAGCGTCACACTTACGCATGCGGGCGGCCTCCATGCGCGGCCCGCGGCGCGGGCGCGCGAAGCGGTGCGCGGCATCGACGCGCGCGTCGAGGTGCGCTTCGGCGAGCGCAAGTCCGCCATCGAGAGCGTCGTCGGCCTGCTCGCCCTCGGCGCGGGCGAGGGCGCGACCATCGAACTCGTCGGCATCGGCCTGGAGGCGCAGCGCGCCGTGGACGCGGTCGCGAACGAGCTCCTGCGCGAAGCGCCCGGCGAGCACGGCGAAGCCCCGGCGCGGCAGCAGTCGCCCGCGCCCGTGATGCAGGAAGCCGCGGCCGCCGTGGCGTCCTCCGCCGAGCCGGGCGTGCTCGCGGGCGTGTGCGCCGCGCCGGGCGTCGCGGTCGGCAAGCTGGTGCGCTGGGACGAAGCCGAACTGACGCCGCCCGAACTCGCGAGCGGTACGTCGGCCGCGGAAAGCCGCGCGCTCGACAAGGCGATCGCCGCTGTCGACGCCGAGCTGAACCAGAGCGTGCGCACGGCGTCGCAGCGCGGCGCGATCGGCGAGGCGGGCATCTTCACGATGCACCGCGTGCTGCTCGAAGACCCGACGCTCGTCGACGCCGCGCGCGACGCGATCAGCCTCGGCAAGAGCGCCGGCTACGCGTGGCGCGAAGCGATTCGCGCGCAGATTGCGGTGCTCGGCAAGGTGGACGATCCGCTGCTAGCGGAGCGCGCCGCCGACCTGCGCGACCTCGAAAAGCGCGTGCTGCGCGCGCTCGGTCTGTCGAACGCGGCCGCGCGTACGCTGCCCGAAGAAGCCGTGCTCGCCGCCGACGAATTCACGCCTTCCGATCTCGCCTCGCTCGACCGCAAGCGTGTGATGGCGCTCGTGATGGCGCGCGGCGGCGCGACCTCGCACGCCGCGATCATCGCGCGCCAGGCCGGCATCCCGGCGCTCGTCGCGCTTGGCGACGCGCTGCATGCGGTGCCCGAGGGCACCGAAGTCGTCATCGATGCGAGCGCCGGCCGCTTTGCGTACACGCCGAGCGCGCTCGACATCGAACGCGCGCGCAGCGAAAAGCAGCGCCTGGCCGGCGTGCGCGAAGCGAACCGCCGCACGTCGCACGAGGCCGCAGCCACGCGCGACGGCCACGCGGTGGAAGTCGCCGCGAACATCGCGACGCTGGAGGATGCCAACACGGCGGTGGATAACGGCGCGGACGCCGTGGGGCTGCTGCGCACGGAGCTGCTCTTCATCCATCGCCAGGCCGCGCCCACGGTGGACGAACATCTTCAGAGCTACCAGGCCATCACGGACGCACTGGCGGGCCGCACGGCGATCATCCGCACGCTCGACGTGGGCGCGGACAAGGAAGTCGACTATCTCACGCTGCCGCCCGAGCCGAATCCGGCGCTGGGTCTGCGCGGCATCCGCCTCGCGCAGGTGCGGCCCGATCTGCTCGACGATCAGCTGCGCGGACTCGTTGCCGTGAAGCCCGCGGGCAAGGTGCGCATCCTGCTGCCAATGGTGACCGACGTGGGCGAACTCGTGCGTCTGCGCGAGCGCATCGACACCTTCGCACGCGAAGCGGGCCGCACGGAGCCGGTCGAAGTGGGCGTGATGATCGAGGTGCCCTCGGCGGCGCTGCTCGCGGACCAGCTCGCGCGCCACGCCGATTTCCTCTCGATCGGCACCAACGATCTCACGCAGTACACGCTCGCGATGGACCGTTGCCAGCCTGACCTCGCGGCGCAAGCCGACGGGCTGCACCCGGCCGTGTTGCGTCTCGTGGCAGCGACGGTCGAAGGCGCGAACAAGCACGGCAAGTGGGTCGGCGTGTGCGGTGCGCTGGCGGGCGATCCGCTCGCGGTGCCGCTGCTCGTCGGCCTCGGCGTGACGGAGCTTTCCGTCGATCCGGTTTCGGTGCCGTCGATCAAGGCGCGCGTGCGCAAGCTCGACTACAACGACTGCCGCCAGCGTGCGCAGAACGCCCTCGCACTCGAATCGGCGCAAGCCGTGCGTGCGGCAAGCCGCGAAAGCTGGCCGCTCGATTGATGATTTCTGTTTCACCCACCCTAAGTAATCCTTAGAAACATGCCGGCGTGCGCAGCGATCGCGCGCCGGCTTCTCTCACCCACACACGTCAAGCAAGAGATAGAGACTGGAGGCAGTTCAATGGATGGCAATCCGTTTCTCAAGATTCAAAGCCTCGGCCGCGCGCTGATGCTTCCCATCGCAGTGCTGCCGGTCGCCGGCATCCTGCTTCGTTTCGGCCAGGCCGACATGCTCAACATCAAGATCATCGCCGACGCGGGCGGCGCGATCTTCGATAACCTGCCGTTGCTGTTTGCGATCGGCATTGCGGTGGGCTTCGCCAAGGATAACAACGGCGTCGCCGGCCTCGCGGGTGCGCTGGGCTATCTGGTCCAGACCGCCGTGATGAAGGACATCAACGACAAGCTCAACATGGGCGTGCTGTCGGGCGTGGTGGCCGGCGTCGTCGCGGGCATGCTGTACAACCGCTTCAAGGACATCAAGCTGCCCGAGTT
The DNA here is from genome assembly GCF_040948675.1 of Paraburkholderia sp. BR14312. Lineage (NCBI taxonomy): Bacteria > Pseudomonadati > Pseudomonadota > Betaproteobacteria > Burkholderiales > Burkholderiaceae > Paraburkholderia > Paraburkholderia sp. BR14312. The sequence continues at coordinate 127,334 of NZ_JBFPKI010000014.1, read as the reverse complement.
CCTCGCGTTCTTCGGCGGCAAACGGTTTGTGCCGATCGTCACGGGGCTCACGTGTCTCGCGCTGGGTATCGCGTTCGGCTACGTCTGGGGACCGGTGCAGGGCGTGATCGACACCGCCGGCCACTGGCTCACCACGGCGGGCGCGATCGGCACCTTCGTGTACGGCTTGCTCAACCGGCTCCTGCTCGTCACGGGTCTGCACCACATCCTCAACTCGCTCGTGTGGTTCGTGTTCGGCTCGTTCACGCCGGCAGCCGGCGGTGCGGCGGTCACGGGCGACCTGCACCGCTTCTTCGCGGGCGACCCAACGGCGGGCAGCTTCATGGCCGGCTTCTTCCCGGTGATGATGTTCGGCCTGCCGGCAGCGTGTCTCGCGATGCTGCACGAAGCGCCGAAGGACAAGCGCGCGATGGTGGGCGGCCTGCTGTTTTCGATGGCGCTGACCTCGTTCCTCACGGGCGTGACCGAGCCGATCGAGTTCACGTTCATGTTCCTCGCTCCCGTGCTCTACGCGATCCACGCGGTGCTCACGGGTCTGTCGCTCGCGATCTGCTCGCTGCTCGGCATCAAGCTCGGCTTCACCTTCTCGGCCGGCGCGATCGACTACGTGCTGAACTACGGGCTCTCCACGCACGGCTGGTATGCAATTGCGCTCGGCGCGGTCTATGCGGTCGTGTACTACGGGCTGTTCCGCTTCTTCATCCGCCGCTTCAATCTGCCCACGCCGGGCCGTGAAGCTTCGGCGGGCGATACGGCAATCGCCTCGTCGATGTCGGGCGTTGCGGTGGCAGCCGGCGGCGCGGCGGCGGCATCGCTTTCGCGTGCGGCGCGTTACATCGATGCGCTGGGCGGTGCGGCCAACCTCAAGGTGGTCGATGCCTGCACGACGCGTCTGCGTCTCACGGTGGCCGATCCCGCGCATGTTTCCGAGCCGGCGTTGAAGGCGATCGGCGCACGCGGCGTGCTCAAGCGCGGCGGCGAAAGCGTGCAGGTCGTCATCGGGCCGGAAGCGGACATCATCGCCGATGAGATTCGCGGAGAGATCGCCCGCGGCGGTTCCGCGGCTGGCAAGGCGGCTCCCGCGGCGCAGCCTGCGGCTCAGGCTGTTCTGGCTGCTCAGGCGAGCGCGAGCGCAGATATCGCGCATGGCCCGCTCGATCCGAATCCGTCGCGCTGGCTCGCGGTGTTCGGCGGCGTTGCCAATATCGTTTCGCTCGACGCGGTGGCGGCCACGCGCCTGCGCGTGATCGTGCGCGACCCGGCGGCCGTGGATCGCGAGAAGCTCGGCGCGCTCGACGCGGTGTGGACTTCGGCGGATACGCTGCACATCGTGGTCGGCGACGCCGCGCCGCGTTACGCACGCGAGCTGGCGCTCCAGCCGGCGTAATCGATTCGCTGTATGCCTGTGAAAGACGCCGCGGCACCTGCCGCGGCGTTTTCGTTTCCAGCGCCGCTCAGTCGCCTGGGCGCTCAGTACAGCGTATGGTGGTTGTCCTGTATCGCGCTGGCGGTGATCTTGCCGCGCATCACGCGATAGACCCACGCCGTGTAGGCGAGCACGATCGGCAGAAAAATGATGACGGCCACCAGCATGATCTCGAGCGTCATCTTGCTCGAGGTTGCGTCCCAGACGGTGAGGCTCGAACGCGGGTCGAGCGAGGAGGGCATGATGAACGGGAACATCGAAAAGCCCGCAGTCAGAATCACGCCGACGATCTGCAGCCCCGTGCTCACGAACGCGAGCCGCTCGAAGCGCGAGCCCGCGAGTGCGAATGCGAGCACGCCGCCGAGCACGCCCACGGAAGGGGCGAGCGCCATCCACGGATAAAGCCCGTAGTTCGCGAGCCAGAGCCCTGGCCCCGAATCGACACGCTTCAGGAGTGGATTGGCCACGGTATCGAGCGGCGCCGGCGACGTGATCGTATAGCCGCCGATGAGCGTCGCCACGAGCGCGCCCGCCACGAGAAACAACACGATCGTGAGCGCCGAGAAAAGCCGTAGCGCCTTCGAGGCGCGCATGGCGACGACGCCATCGGTCTTCCTCTTCAGGAACGCCGCGCCGTGCGCGGTGAGCATGCAGAGGCTCACCAGCCCGCAAACCAGCGCGAACGGATTGAGGAGTGCGAAGAAGCTGCCGTGATACGTCACGCGCAGGTCCGTGTCGTAGGCGAACGGCACGCCCTGGAGCAGATTGCCGAACGCCACGCCGAACACGAGCGCCGGCACGAAGCCGCCGATGAAAAGACCGCAGTCCCAGCCCTGGCGCCATCTCACATCGACGCGCTTGCCGCGATAGTCGAAGCCCACGGGACGGAAAAACAGCGAGAACAGCACGAGCAGCATCGCGAAGTAGAAGCCCGAGAACGACGCCGCATAGGCGAGCGGCCACGCGGCGAACATTGCGCCGCCCGCCGTGATGAACCACACCTGGTTGCCTTCCCACGTCGCGCCGACCGCGTTGATGACGATGCGGCGCTCCTCGTCGGTCTTGCCGACGAAGGGCAGCAGCACGGCCGCACCCATGTCGAAGCCGTCGGTGAGCGCGAAGCCGATCAGCAACACGCCGATCAGCACCCACCAGATCAACTTGAGCGTTGCGTAGTCCATGGCGTGTTTCCTCGCGTCTTTCGGTGTCTTGCAGCGATCACGAGACCTTGCCGCTGGTGGCCAGCGCGGCCGTCTGCTCGTGGAAGTAGCGACCGGTATGCAGCGACGAAGGCCCGAGGCGCGCGTACTTGAACATCAGCGTGATCTCGATGATGAAGAGCAGCGTGTAGAAGATCACGAAGCCCGCGATGCTCAGCATCACGTCGCCGGGTGCGAGGCTCGAAGCCGAAAGACGCGTGGGCAGCACTTCCGCGATGGTCCACGGCTGGCGGCCGGTTTCCGCGACGACCCAGCCGAACTCGGCGGCGAGCCACGGCAGCGGAATCGCCACGAGCGCCCAGCCGAGGAACCAGCGGCGGCTGTCCTTGAGCAGCGAGCGCTGCGCACAGAACCAGAACGCGAGTACGAAGGTCACGAGAAAGAGGATGCCGAGACCCACCATCACGCGAAACGACCAGAACACCGGCGCGACGGCCGGAATCGCGGTTCGCGACGCGGCCCTGATCTGGCCGGAGGTCGCGTCGACCACGTTCGGCGTGAACCGCTTCAAGAGCAGGCCGTAGCCGAGATCGGCCTTGTGCGCCTCGAACACGTCGCGCGTTTCGGTGTCGGCGGTGCCTTCCTTCATCTTTTGCAGCGCGGCGTAGGCGAGCATGCCATTGCGGATGCGCACTTCGGCGCGGCCCATCAGGTCTTTCAGGCCGATCACGGGCGTGTCGATCGAGCGCGTGGCGATGATGCCCATCAGCCAGGGAATGCGGATCGCGTAGTCGGTGCGCTCTTCCTTCTGGTTAGGCAAACCGAATAGCGTGAACGGCGCGGGGGCGGGCGCGGTTTCCCATTCGGCCTCGATGGCGGCGAGCTTGACCTGCTGCACCACGCCGTCGGTGTAGCCCGATTCGTCGCCGAGGATCAGCACGCATAGCGTGGACGCAAGGCCGAAGCCCGCGGCGATCGCGTACGAGCGCAGCGCGAACTCGACGTCGCGCCGGCGCAGCAGGTACCACGACGAAATGCCGAGCACGAACATCGACGCCGTCACATAGCCGGCCGAAACCGTGTGCACGAACTTCACCTGCGCGACGGGGTTGAAGATCACCGCGAACAGGCTGGTGAGTTCCATGCGCATGGTTTCGTAGTTGAACGACGCACCCACGGGGTTCTGCATCCAGCCGTTGGCGATGAGAATCCACAGCGCCGAGAGGTTCGAGCCGAGCGCGACGAGAAACGTGGTGAAGAGGTGTGCGCCTTTCGACAGGCGATTCCAGCCGAAGAAAAACACCCCGACAAAGGTCGATTCGAGGAAGAACGCCGCGAGCCCTTCCACGGCGAGCGGCACGCCGAAAATGTCGCCCACGTAGTGCGAGTAGTACGACCAGTTGGTGCCGAACTGGAACTCCATCGTGAGACCGGTGGTGACGCCCATCGCGAAGTTGATGGCGAAGAGCTTGCCCCAGAACTGCGTCATGTCCTTGTAGATCTCCTTGCCGGTCATCACATAGACGGACTCCATGATGACGAGCAGCCATGAGAGGCCGAGCGTGAGGGGCACGAACAGGAAGTGGTAGAGCGCGGTGATGGCGAACTGAAGACGCGAGAGTTCCACCGATTCAATCGTGGGCATGACGGTCTCCTCGCGGGGGCGGCATGGTCGGGGATTGGGACACTGACGGCTTGAGCGCCGTAGACTCGGGCACGGCCAGGATGGCCTGCGCGACAGCGGCAGGCGGCATGTTCATGTCTTCTGCCTGCGGATGATTGAAGAACGCGTATTTGAGCGCCATCAAGAGGACGAGCTTGACGGCGAGAACGAGGGCAATATCGCGCGCGAAGGTGGGGCCGCGCATCCACTGGAGGATGCGCGTGCGCAGCAGCGACGATGTGCGCTGGCGTTGACCGGATGCCGGGATCATGGCGACGGGTGCCCTCGAACGCGTTACGAGGCCAGACCGCGGCGCGGCCTCTGGCTCACCACCTCGAAATCATCTTAGGGTGGAATCAGCGAGGCCGGTGCGAAGGTGCGCAGCGTGTGGTGCGCGCAAAAGAAAAACCCCGTTCGCGGGAACGGGGTTTTCGGTGTGCCGGCGGTGAGACCTGGCGACGCTTACGCGTAGTCGGCGAGGGCGGTGCGCATCTTCTTCATGGCGCTCGCCTCGATCTGGCGAATGCGCTCGGCCGAAACGCCGAACTCGTCGGCCAGCTCGTGCAGGGTCGAGCCGCCCGAACCATCGTCGTCCACGTTGAGCCAGCGCGCCTCGATGATGCGGCGGCTGCGTGCGTCGAGCGCTTCCAGCGCGCTCGCAATGCCGTCCGACTGCAGGCGGTCGCGCGAACGTGCGGCGAGCACGGCGCTCGGCTCGCTGTGCGAGTCGGCGAGCCAGGCGATCGGGGCGAACGACTCCTCGCCGTCTTCGGTCTGGCCTTCGAGCGCGATGTCGGCGCCCGACAGGCGCGTTTCCATCTCCACGACCTCTTCGCGCTTCACGTTCAGTTCCTGCGCGAGGCCGTCGATTTCTTCCGGCGTGAACGACTGCAGGCCCTGCTTGTGGCTGCGCAGGTTGAAGAACAGCTTGCGCTGCGCCTTTGTCGTGGCGACCTTCACCATGCGCCAGTTGCGCAGGATGTATTCGTGGATCTCAGCCTTGATCCAGTGCATGGCGTACGACACCAGGCGCACGTTCTGCTCGGGGTCGAAGCGCTTCACGGCCTTCATCAGGCCGATGTTGCCTTCCTGGATCAGGTCGGCGTGCGGCAGGCCATAGCCGAGATAATTACGCGCGATCGACACCACGAGGCGCAGGTGCGACAGCACCAGGCGGCGCGCGCCTTCAAGATTGTTCTGCTCGCGAAACTCGGTCGCGAACTGACGCTCTTCTTGTGGCGTCAGCATCGGGATCCGGTTCACGGCCTGAATATAAGCGTCGATGTTGCCCAGCTGGCCGGGCAACAGGGAAGCATTCGCGAGCGCCAATGAGCCCCCGGCCTTGGCCGACGACGGGCTCCGCGTACTCGGAAGGGTCATGGTCATTGCGTTGCTCACGTAGCGAACTCCTCAGGAATCTTGCGAAAGTCAGACACCGACTCCACGGTGGATGTTAGCACTCTGAATCCCCGAGTGCTAATACTTGGAGTCTGTAGGGGCTTCAAGGTTCCTTGATTCCTATCGAAATGGTTGTATCGATAGATTACATTAAACGCCGGCAATCAAGCAGGGCGGGGCCCAGCGCCCGGCGCAGGCCTGCGAAGGGGCAGGCCGAAGGAACACTCTAGAACGGGACAGCGTCCGGCGCGAAGTGCGCGGGAAATAAGGGGTGAAATCAGCGACGTTCGACGGGCCGCGCAGCGCCAGGACCTTGTCACACAATCTGAGAAATAGACATCGGATAAAGCGGAAAGTGCTGCGCTGCGACATCCGGGCGCGGCCGCGGAGATGTCGTTACGCCAGGCGCAGTTCTCACCGGGCGCGTGGCGTATCCACCATAAATGGAGGCGATGTCTTTGATCGCAAGTATCCTTGTGCCAAAACCTGGTATAAATTTCAGCCAGACGTATGCAGAAATCTTCGGCGGAGATCTGCGCTCAGGCGCGGGCCAACGCGCAAGGGGCTCGAGCGATGGCGGCAAAACTGATCGATGCGATTCGCGGACTTGAGCGCGAGCGCTTTCGCGCGATGGTCGACGGCGACGGCACGTCGCTGGACCAGTTGCTGTCCGATCACGCGACCTTCGTCCACACCAACGGCAAACGCGAGACCAAGCAGCAGTTCATCGACGCGATCACGGCCGGCCGCCGCCGCTACCGCCAGATCGAGATCCAGTCGCAGGACGTGCTGCACGCGGGCAACGAGGCCTGCGTGGTCTCCGGCCGCGTGTTGATCGAGATGGAAGCGAACAACGGTGCGCTGCTCTTTCCGATTGCCTATACGGCGATCCAGACGCAGGAAGGGGGCCACTGGCGTCTGCTCGCATGGCAGGCGACGCGTTGCGCGATCGAGTGACGACCGGTAAGTCCGCTCGCTGAAACGCCGTGTAGGCGCTTCAGGCGCACGCCGGCGGCCCGTTTTGCCGCCGGCGCTCAACAATGCCGCCGATTTCCCTGCTGAAACCCAAACTGCTTCGCGCACAGCGCGCGACACGCGCGAAAGGCCAAACTGCTTCGCGCACAGCGCGCGACACGCGCGAAAGGCGTCAGGCCGCCGCGCGCCGATCCACTTGCGGCCACGTCGCGCGGTTCACCGCGCTGACCACTGCCGCGACGCACGCATGGACCGCGTCTTCGCCCACGCCGATGCCGTGGCGCAGCGGCTGGCCGCCCACGCGCGCGCCGACGAACACGGCCGTACCGCCCTGCGAGGTGCGCCCAGTCTCGAACGACGTGATTTCAATGTGCTCGCCGGCGATTGCCGCGATGGCGGCGGCCACAGCTTGCGCATGTGCCTCATCGCTGCTCGTGGCAGCCGGCATGGCCACATCACGGCCTTCCCAGCGCACGCGACCCGAACCGGCGTTGGCAACCGGCCCGCGCGTTTCGAAGTACTCACGCGCGAACAGTGCGCAGACCGCATCGCCCGTGATCTCTTCGCCAGACGTATCGGCGACGGTCTGCACGGCGTGGCTGAACTCGATCTGCACGCGGCGCGGCGGCGTGAAGCCCATGCCGCGCTCGAGCAGATAAGTCGCGCCACCCTTGCCCGACTGGCTGTTCACGCGGATCACCGCGTCATAGCTGCGGCCGAGGTCGGCGGGATCGATCGGGAGATACGGCACTTCCCAGACGGCGTCGGGCTGCTGCTGCGCGAAGCCCTTGCGGATCGCGTCCTGGTGCGAGCCCGAGAACGCCGTGAACACGAGGTCGCCCGCATACGGATGACGCGGATGCACGGGCAACTGGTTGCAGCGCTCGACCACGCGGCGCACGGCGTCGATGTCCGAGAAGTCGAGGCCCGGGTCGATGCCCTGGGTGTAGAGGTTCATCGCGAGCGTGACGAGATCGACGTTGCCGGTGCGCTCGCCGTTGCCGAACAGGCAGCCTTCGATCCGGTCCGCGCCCGCGAGCAGCGCCAACTCGGCGGCGGCCACCGCCGTGCCGCGGTCGTTGTGCGGATGCACCGACAGCACGATGCTGTCGCGGTACGCGAGATTGCGGTCCATCCACTCGATCTGGTCGGCGTAGACGTTGGGCATCGCCGCTTCGACGGTCGCCGGAAGATTCACGATCATTTTGTGATCGCGCGTCGGGCGCCACGTCTGGGCCACCGCGTCGCAGACTTCGCGCGCGAAGGTCAGCTCGGTCATGCTGAAGGTTTCGGGCGAATACTGGTAAATCCAGTGCGTTTGCGGGTTCTTGTCGGCGTGTGCGCGGATGATGCGCGTGCCTTCGACCGCGAGCGCTTTCACTTCCTCCTTCGACTGGCCGAACACGATCTTGCGGAACGACGGGCAGATCGCGTTGTAGAGGTGGACGATGGCGCGCGGCACGCCTTCGAGCGCTTCGAACGTGCGTGCAATCAATTCTTCGCGCGCCTGCACGAGCACTTCGATCGTCACATCGTCGGGAATGCGTTTTTCGTCGATCAGCTTGCGCACGAAATCGAAGTCGGTCTGCGAAGCGGACGGAAAGCCGACTTCGATTTCCTTGAAGCCGATCGCGACGAGCATTTCGAAGAATTCGGTCTTCTGCTCGATGCTCATCGGCTCGATCAGCGACTGGTTGCCGTCGCGCAGGTCGGTGCTCATCCAGATCGGCGCGCGCTCGACGGTGCGCGCGGGCCATTTGCGGCCGTTCAATCGGATGGCGGGGAAGGGGCGGTACTTCTCGGCGGGATTACGCAACATGACGAGCCTCGTTCTTCATGGTGTCGTTTGCGATGGTGGTCGGCAGCGGGCGGTTGGCGGGCTGGCGACGGAGCACGATGCGCGAAACCTCACGCGTACGGGCGGCAACCTCGGACGCGAAGAAGACGGCCACGGTGACGGCGGTAACCGGCGCGGCGAAAGCGGACGTGAACGATGCCCATGCAACGTGCATTTTGACCTCGCGCCTCGTCCGAACGGTAAGCGGACGAATGCAGACGACAAGTTGTAGAGATACAGCGGATTTGGGGTACTGCGAGAACTGCTTTGGGAGGACCGCGGTGACCGGAGGAGGGGTCGTTGCGGCGCTACACCAGCTTTAGGCCAGGCGTAGCGATAGGGCCGATAGTCGGCCGAAGGTAATTCGGAGGGTGTTCGGGTAGGAACGCATTCGTTCAATGTAAATCAGGGCGGCTGCGCGTGTCAACAGCGAATTTGCTGGTTGGGCGCATGAAGATGCGTGAAGATGGCCGATGAAGCGCGCCGATACGCTTGCGGCGGACCACGCGCGTCGCCCGCCCCGCGCGGCCCTCGGCGGCTTGAGCGCCGGGTTTTCGGGTTCGATCGTCAGCGCTTCGCGATGCGTTTGATCGTCTCGATCTGGCGCGAGAGCGCAACCGGCACCGGCGCTTCGCCGCGCTGCACGGCGTCGATCCAGGCGGCTGTAGTCGGTGCATCGCGGCCTTCGGGGAGATCGATTTCGGGCGCGCCGGGCGACGAGCGCTCCGGTTCGACCAGCGTTTCGCAGATGCCGTCGTGCAGCCAGTCGACCTGCACCTGGCGGCGGGTATCGGCGACGGCTTCGCCCTCAGTGCCGCGCGCGAGCAACGCGCCGCCCACCGCCGCTTCCGGATGAGCCGCGAAGAGGGCGCTGAGGCTTTCGCGGTACGGCGGGTGCGTGTAGTTCACGAGACGCAGGCCCGGCTCCGCGAACGGCTGCAGCAGCTTCACGAGCGTATGCGTGGAGTTGCGCACGCCCATGCGCCGGCGCATCGAGAGCAGGCGCGCGAGTTTGGGCGCGAGCGTGTCGATCGACGAAAACGCCACGCGGCCCGACGCCAGTTGCGCCTCGATTTCGGCGTGATCGCGTGCTTCGGGACGATTCAGCGCCGCGAAGATTTCCGCGCTCGTGACACGACCCGGATCGGTCACGACGCCGTGCACGAGCGTCGGCACACCTTCGCGCGCGAGCAGCAAGGCGAGCAGCGGCACGAGATTCGGCTGCTTGCGCGCGCCGTTGTAGCTTGGGATCGACACAGGCCGATAGTCGCCTCGCGGCACCGCGAGCGGCGCGAACGAGGCGTGCGCCGCGCAGAGCATGGCGGCCAGCTCATCCGCGGTTTCGCCCTTGAGGCGGTAGGCGAGCAGCACCGCGCCTAGCTCCAGCTCGGGCACGCGGCCGTCGAGCATGGCGGCGTAAAGGGCGTGCGTGTCTTCGGACGAGAGCGAGCGAGCGCCGTGCGGTCCGCGGCCGATCTCCTTGATGAAGCGGGCGCACGGGAAGATGTCGGTGGAGTCGGCGGTGGTCATGGGCGCGGTTCGTTCGACGGCGTGCCGAGGGCCGCCGTCGTATTGAAATGGGGATGCGGCAAGTATCGCACGAGCACGCGGTGCCTCGCCGGCCACGCCCGGCCGACCGCGTGAAGACGCCGCCGCGCACGCCCACCGCCGCGCGTTACACTCGCGATTGTTCTGACGGCGCAAGCCGCGCGATCGACAGGCACGCGTGCTTCGTGCACGCGCCATCACAAAGACGGAGAACTCCATGACGTACGTATTCGAACCGGCGGCACTCGCCTCGGTGCCGGTGGCAGGCACCGACACGCGTTTCCCGGTGCGGCGCATCTATTGCGTTGGCCGCAACTACGAAGCGCATGCGCGCGAGATGGGCCACGATCCGAACCGTGAACCGCCGTTCTTCTTCTCCAAGCCCGCCGACGCCGTGCTCTACGTTGCACCGGGCTCGACCGCCGAATTTCCGTACCCCGCACAATCGCAGAACGTGCACTTCGAGATGGAACTCGTCGCGGCAATCGGCAAAGGCGGCAAGGACATTCCGGTCGCGAGCGCGCTCGACCACGTGTTTGGCTACGCGCTCGGCCTCGATATGACACGCCGCGACTTGCAGGGCGAGGCGAAGAAGCTCGGTCGTCCGTGGGATACGGCCAAGGGCTTCGACCATTCGGCGCCGATCGGCCCGATCCATCCGGTTTCAAAGATCGGCCAGCTCGAGAAGGGCGAAATCTGGCTCGCAGTCAACGGCGAGGAGAAACAGCGCTCGGATATCTCGCAGATGATCTGGCCGGTTGCCGACACGATCGCGTTCCTTTCGACGCTGTTCGAACTCAAGGCCGGCGACCTGATCTACACGGGCACGCCCGAAGGCGTGGGCGCCGTGGTCAAGGGCGATCTGATGACGGGCGGTGTGGCAGGAATCGGCGAATTCGCCGTGCGGGTCGTCTGAGCGGCGCGCGCCGCATCACGATTCAAGAGGAGCAAGAGAGGAGCATGAAGCTTTACAGCTATTTCCGCAGTTCGGCATCGTATCGGGTGCGAATTGCGCTGAATCTGAAGAACCTGTCGTACGAGTACGTCCCGGTTCACCTCGTGCGCGACGGCGGCGAGCAGCTCAAGCCCGCCTATCGCCAGGTGAATCCCGATGCGATCGTGCCGTCGTTCGTCGACGACGAAGGGCACACGCTTCAGCAGTCGCTCGCGATCATCGAATATCTGGAAGAGACGCATCCCGAGCCGCCGCTGCTGCCGAAGTCGCCCATCGATCGCGCTCATGTGCGCTCGCTCGCGCTGCAGGTGGCGTGCGAGATTCATCCGGTGGACAACCTGCGCGTGCTCAAGTACCTCAAGCACACCGTAGGCGCCGACGACGCGACGAAAGACGCGTGGTACCGCCACTGGATCGAGGCGGGCTTCGCGACGCTCGAACAGCGGCTCGCCAGCGATCCGCGCACCGGCAAGCTCGCTTTCGGCGACACGCCGACCGTCGCCGATCTTTGCATCGTGCCGCAGGTCTACAACGCGAACCGCTTCAAGATCGACACGACGCGTTACCCGACCATTCAGCGCATCAACGACTACGCGCTCACGCTCGACGCGTTCGCGCGCGCCGCGCCGGGCGTGCAGCCGGACACGGAGTGAGCGCATGACCGGTTTGCACTCGCCGCGACAATGAAAAGGGCGTCGTTCGTGAGAACGACGCCCTTCGTCCATCTAAAGCCGGGTAATTGCGCGCTATCAGCTGCCAAGCAGCGCGTCGGCGAATTCTTCGGCCACGAACGGCTGCAGATCTTCGACCTTTTCGCCCACGCCGATGAAATACACGGGGACCGGGCGTTGCCGCGCGATTGCGGCGAGGATGCCGCCCTTGGCGGTGCCGTCGAGTTTCGTGACGATGAGGCCGGTGAGGCCGAGCGCGTCGTCGAAGGCCTTGACCTGTGCGAGCGCGTTCTGGCCCGTGTTCGCGTCGATCACGAGCACCACCTCGTGCGGTGCGCCGTCGAACGCCTTGCCGATCACGCGCTTGACCTTCTTCAGCTCGTCCATCAGATGCAATTGCGTGGGCAGGCGGCCAGCGGTGTCGGCCATCACCACGTCGATGCGGCGCGCGCGCGCGGCGCTCACGGCGTCGAAGATCACCGCTGCCGGATCGCCGCTTTCCTGCTGCACGACCGTCACGTTGTTGCGCTGGCCCCAGATGGCGAGCTGTTCGCGCGCGGCGGCGCGGAACGTGTCGCCGGCGGCGAGCAGCACGCTCTGGTCGAAGCTTTGCAGATGCTTGGCGAGCTTGCCGATGCTGGTGGTCTTGCCCGCGCCGTTCACGCCCGCGATCATCATCACGAGCGGCTGCGCGCGGCCGAGCATGAGCGACTTCTCGAGCGGCTTGAGCAGGCCGATGAGCAGCTCGCGCAGGGCGTTCTTCACCTGCTGTGCGTCGGTCAGGCGCTCGGCGCGTACCTTCTGGCGCAGCGTTTCGAGCAGATATTCGGTCGCGTCGACGCCCGCATCCGACATCAGCAGCGCGGTTTCGAGCTCTTCGTAGAGATCGTCGTCGATCTTCGCGTTGACGAAGATGCTCTGGATGTTCGAGCCGGTTTTCGAGAGCCCCGACCTCAGGCGCTTGAGCCACGATTGCCTGGCTTCGGGCTCGAGCGCGGGCGGCGGGACAATCTCGACGGTTTCCGGTTCGTCGTCATTGTCGACGGCTTGCTGCGGCTCGACCGGAGCGGTCACGGCCGGTGGAGCGGAGGGCGCGGGCGACGTTTGGTGCGGCGCGCTGGCGGCCTCATCAACGGCCTCATCAACGGCCTCGTCCGGCGCCTCGAGAGTGGCTTCGTCCTGCGCATTCTCGGCCGGCGCGTTCTCGGCGTCCTTCGAGCCGCGGAATCGTTTGAAGAAACTGAACATGGTCTGGGGTGGGTCAGGCGCGCTGCGGGTCGGACCGAGGGGCGGTCAGCGACAGCATGGAAGAGGTAACGCGCGGAAAACATGGCATTTTATCAGGCGCGTTAGCTGGAGTCGCTGCGGCATCGCCGTGGGAGCGTTGCGGCGCGCACGCGGCACCTGCGCGCCCCTGTGGTAACGTGCGCGCATTGGAGGGCGCGATGCGAAAGCGTCGAACCCCACAGTCGAGTTCCGCCGGCAAGTTGAGTGCCAGCGGTCAAATGCACGCAGCGGTACGACCCAACGCATGACCCGTTCCTCACCTTCACGTGGCCAAGGCGGCCGCACCCATCAGCCCGATCCCCGCGCACGTGGCGGCGGCGGTGCGCACACGATCCGCATCATCGGCGGCGACTGGAAGCGCACGCCGCTGCCGGTGCTCGACCTCGACGGTTTGCGTCCGACCCCCGATCGCGTGCGCGAAACCGTATTCAACTGGCTTGGCCAGCGTCTCGACGGTCTGCGTTGCCTCGACCTTTTCGCGGGCAGCGGCGGCCTCGGCTTCGAAGCGGCCTCGCGGGGCGCCGCGCGCGTCGTGATGGTGGAGCGCAGCGCGCGCGCCGCCGCGCAACTGCGCTCGAACCAGGCGCGCCTTGGCGCGCGCATGATCGAAATCGCAGAAGCCGACGCACTGCGTCTCGCGGCCAATCTCGCGCCAGGCTCGTTCGATGTAGTGTTCCTCGATCCCCCGTTCGGCGACACCGCGCTGCTCGAGCGCTCACTCGAACTGGCTGCGCCGCTCGTCGCCCCGGACGGCTGGCTTTACGTGGAGTCAGGTGAGCGTATCGATCCAGCTGCGCGGCCCGCGCTGGCGGGCTGGAGCGTGGTGCGCGAGGGCCGGGCCGGCGCCGTTCACTATCATTTGCTGCAGCGCGAAAATGAGGAATAATGCGCGTTCGATAAGAAGCGGCGGGCGGCCTGGCCGTCACGCACGCACGTGCGCATGCGTCGCCACGGCACTGCATTGCGCCCCATTTCTGTTGAGAGGAGAAGCCTCATGGTAGTCGCCGTGTACCCCGGTACCTTCGACCCGCTCACGCGCGGCCACGAAGATCTCGTGCGGCGCGCGTCGAGCATTTTCGACACGCTGGTAGTCGGCGTTGCGGACAGCCGCAACAAGAAGCCTTTCTTCTCGCTCGACGAGCGGCTCGAGATTGCCCACGAGGTGCTCGGCCACTATCCGAACGTGCAGGTCATGAGCTTCAAGGGGCTCCTGAAGGACTTCGTGCGCACCAACAACGCACGCGTGATCGTGCGCGGCCTGCGCGCGGTGTCGGACTTCGAGTACGAATTTCAGATGGCGGGCATGAACCGTTACCTGCTGCCCGACGTCGAGACGATGTTCATGACGCCATCGGACCAGTATCAGTTCATTTCGGGCACGATTGTGCGCGAAATCGCCCAGTTGGGCGGCGACGTGAGCAAGTTCGTGTTTCCGTCCGTGGAAAAGCGCTTGCAGGACAAGGTGGCCTCGATGGGCGCCCCGGTTACGAAGGTGTGAACGCCCGGCCAAAGCAGCGTAAACTGTCGGGCTAAGCAACGTGTGAGCCGGCCTTCGCGCCGGCGGGAAGTGAGAACAGCATGGCCCTGATGATTACCGACGAGTGCATCAATTGCGACGTGTGCGAGCCCGAGTGCCCGAACGACGCGATCTCGATGGGCCCGGAAATCTATGTGATCGACCCGAAGAAGTGCACCGAATGTGTCGGCCATTTCGATGAGCCGCAATGCATCCAGGTGTGCCCGGTGGAGTGCATTCCCAAGAATCCGGAGCATGTCGAGTCGCCCGAGCAGTTGATGCAGAAGTACCACGCGCTGACGGCCGCGAAGAACCACGCCTGAATCGCGCAATTCTGCGGAAAGTAAAAAACGCGCCAACTGGCGCGTTTTTTATTTCATCCCGCCGTCTTCTTACGCGACGATGGCCTTCAATGCGTCGATAAGCGTGTCGCACTCGGCATCCGTCCCGATCGAGATACGCAGATGCTGTCTCACGCGCGGCGCGTTGAAATGGCGCACGAAGATCTCCTTTTCGCGCAGTTTGGCCGCAAGTGCCGCCGCGTCGTGCGCAGAATGCGTCGCGAACACGAAATTCGCCGCCGAAGGCACCACGTCGAAGCCGAGCGCCGTGAGCGCGGCCGTCAGGCGATCGCGGCTGGCGATCACGCGCGCGCTCGTGGTCTTCAGCCACTCGCCGTCTTCGTAAGCGGCCGTCGCGGCGGCTTGTGCCAGGCGGTCGAGCGGGTACGAGTTGAAGCTGTCCTTTACGCGGTTGAGCGCATCGATGAGATCGGGGTGGCCGAACGCGAAGCCCACGCGCATGCCCGCGAGCGAGCGCGATTTCGAAGTGGTGTGCACGACCAGCAGGTTCGGATAGCGGTCGATCAGCGCAATCGCCGACTCGGCGCCGAAATCCACATACGCTTCGTCGATCACCACCACGGATTCCGTGTTCGCCGCGACAAGCCGCTCGATTTCCGCGAGCGGCAGCGCGTGACCCGTGGGCGCATTCGGATTCGGGAAAATCACGCCGCCATTGGGCTGGCGGTAATCGTCGACGCGAATCGTGAACTGTTCCGTGAGCGGCACGGTGCGGTACTCGACCTCGTAGAGCCGCGCGTAGGTCGGGTAGAAGCTGTAGGTGATGTCGGGAAAGAGGATCGGCTCGTCGTGCTTGAGCAGCGCCTGGAAGGCGTGAGCGAGCACCTCGTCCGAGCCGTTGCCGACGAACACCTGCTCCGCGCGGATGCCGTGATGCGCGGCCACGGCGGCGCGCAGACGCTTCGCGACGGGGTCGGGATAGCGGCGCAGCGACTCGCCCGTCTCGCCCAGTTCGTGGCGGATCGCTTCGAGCACGCGCGGGGAGGGCGCATACGGATTCTCGTTGGTGTTGAGCTTGACCGGTTTCGCGAGCGCGGGCTGCTCGCCCGGCACGTAGGGCACGAGCCGGTCGACGATGTCACTCCAGTAACGACTCAAGACGCTCTCCTTGTTTCAACCGTTGCGATGCAGCTGCATCACCGCGCGTTCGGCCTCGCCCTTCACGAACGTCGGCATCACGGCGAGCGCGCGTTCGATCGATGCGTCGATGACCTCCTGCTCTTCGCGGCGCGGCGGCTTGAGCACGAAGTTCGCGACATCGGGCTTTGCACCGGCGCGCGCGCCTTCGGGGATCAGGTCGCGCGGATGGCCGATGCCGATGCGCAAACGCCAGTACTGCTGCGTCGACAGATGCGCGGATATGTCCTTCAGGCCGTTGTGGCCGCCGCTGCCGCCGCCGAGCTTGAGCTTGACGGCGCCGGGCGGCAGATCGAGCTCGTCGTGCGCGACGAGGATCTCATCGGGCAGGATCTTGAAGAAGGCCGCGAGAGCGACGACCGATTGCCCCGAGCGGTTCATATAGGTCTGCGGTTCGAGCAGATGCACTTCCTCGCCGTAGAGTCGCGCCTTCGCGTAGTGGCCGTGGAAGCGCCGCTCGTCGCGCAGCGTCGTGCCGGCTTCGCGCGCGAGCTGGTCCACGAGCCAGAAGCCCGCGTTGTGGCGCGTCGCCGTGTATTCGGCGCCCGGATTGCCGAGCCCGACGATCAACCTGATCATTGTGGTGTTCCGCTTGCGTAAATCGATGAACTGACCCGCAAGTGTACGAAAAAGTGCGAAAAAAAACCCGCCGGGGCGAACCGCGGCGGGTCACGTCGACCGTTTCAGGGAAACGGATCGAGAGGATCGGCTCATTGAGGCCGCTGCGCTTACTCCGCAGCCGGCGCTTCTTCGCCTTCAGCAGCCGCCTGGGCGCCAGCCGGCACGGGTGCCGACACGATGACCGGGTTTTCCACTTCGACGTGCTGAACCAGCGTCACGCCTGCGGGCAGGGTGATGTCCTTGGCATGCAGCGATTGACCGGCTTCGATCTTGGCGAGGTCGACTTCGAGGAATTCCGGCAGTTGGCCCGGCAGGCACTGGATTTCGATTTCAGCCAGAACGTGCGAGATGATCGCGCCACCCGTCTTCACAGCCGGGTTGGTTTCCTGGTTCATGAAGTGCAGGGGCACCTTCGTGTGGATCTTCTTGCTCGGATCCACGCGCTGGAAGTCCACGTGCAGCACGAGCTGACGGAACGGGTGGTATTGCACGTCGCGCAGCAGCACTTGCTGCGACTTGCCAGCCACTTCGAGGTCGAGGATCGACGAGTGGAAGGCTTCCTTCTTGAGGGCGTGCCACAGCGCGTTGTGATCGATTTCGATCAGTTGCGGCTCGGCGCCGACACCGTAAACGATGCCAGGGGTCTTGCCAGCAATGCGCAGGCGGCGGCTCGCACCCGTACCTTGCAGGTTACGCTCGAAAGCGATGACTTTCATTTGATTCTCCATTGCACTGCCCGCGACCAGGCAGTAAAACGGGGCCTTTTCAGCAGAATGCCTGCCTTCCGGCCCCCAGCGATGCAGCGCGAACCATCGTCCGTTCGCGCCGATTACGTGCAAAAGCGCGGCGTCCTTGCGAACACCGCGCCTTGCGCGACAATTCTTTTTAGCTTTCCGCGAACAGCGACATCACCGAGTCGCCGCGACGGATACGCGAGAACGTTTCGGCGAGAAGTCCTGCGCTCGTGAGCGAGCGGATCTTCGCGCACGAACGCGCTTCGGCGCCCAGCGGAATCGTGTCGGTCACGACGAGTTCGTCCAGAGCCGAAGCGGCGATGCGCTCGCCTGCGCCACCCGAGAGAACCGGGTGCGTGGCGTAAGCGAACACCTTCTTCGCGCCGCGTTCCTTCAGCACTTGCGCTGCCTTGCAGAGCGTGCCGGCGGTGTCGACCATGTCGTCCATGATCACGCAGGTGCGGCCTTCGACTTCACCGATGATGTTCATCACTTCGGCGACGTTCGCCTTCGGACGACGCTTGTCGATGATGGCGAGATCGCAATTCAGTTGCTTGGCGAGCGCACGGGCGCGCACCACGCCGCCGACGTCCGGCGAAACGACCAGCAGGTTCTCGTGATTCTGCTTGCGCAGATCGCCGAGCAACACGGGCGTCGCGTAGATGTTGTCGACGGGAATATCGAAGAAGCCCTGAATCTGGTCAGCGTGCAGATCCATCGTGATGATCCGCTCGACGCCGGCGATTTCCAGCATGTTCGCCACGACCTTCGCCGAGATGGCGACGCGCGCCGAACGGGGGCGGCGGTCTTGACGGGCATAGCCGAAGTAGGGAATAGCTGCGGTGATCCGGCCTGCGGATGCGCGCTTGAGCGCATCGACCATGATCATCAGTTCCATCAGGTTGTCGTTGGTCGGCGCGCAAGTCGACTGAAGGACGAAGACGTCCTTGCCGCGCACGTTTTCCTGGATTTCGACCTGGATTTCACCGTCGGAAAATCGGCTAACCATAGCCTTACCGAGGGGAATACCGAGGATCTTGACGACTTCCTGGGCAAGCGCGGGATTTGCGTTGCCAGTAAAAACCATCAGGCCGTCATGGCTGCTCATCATGCACCTGCTGCGGACTTTGGGGGGCGAGAGGAACTACTTGGGCGAACTGCTCTGGGTAACCCACAGAGCGAACTGCCTGGAATTTTTGGCAGGGGAGGAAGGACTCGAACCCTCGCATGCCGGAATCAAAATCCGGTGCCTTAACCAACTTGGCGACTCCCCTACACTCAACTTTGAGCCTGACTGACCGGTAGGACGATCAACCATGCAAAACTATGCCGCGAAAGCGAAGAGTGGATGCTTGTTCAGACTCGAGGCTACCGCGCTTCGCCAGTCCGGTTGTTCCGCAAGCAGTCTGGCCTGTGCCGATTCTGCTTCGGACCGACTGGCGAATGCTGCAAAAACGCTGGCACCCGATCCGGTCATCCGCGCTGGTGCGATGCTGCTCGAGACACTCTCAAACCATCGAAGCACCTGCGCTACTTCCGCGTATTTTCCTGCGACAACCGCTTGCATATCGTTATGACCGAAGCTGTCTGGCCATCCGTTCTGCGTTGCTTGCTGTGCAAGAAAGACTGCAATTGTGCAGGTCTTTGTGTCCCTTGTCAACGATTTTTCTGAAAAAATTTCGGCAGTAGGAACATGAACCCGCGGCGTCACGACCAAAAAATGACGCGGGGGCAATTGTACAGCCTCGAGGGCTTCGCCAACACCCTCCGCGAACGCATTTTTCCCGAACACGAAGAAGGGCACGTCCGCGCCCAGTTCGAGTGCGAGCGCCTGCAATTGCTCGCGTTGCAGGTTGAGCTTCCAGAGGCGGTTGAGCGCGAGCAGCGTCGTGGCCGCGTCGGAGCTGCCGCCGCCGAGACCCGCGCCCATCGGCAGACGCTTTTCGATATCGATCTCGACACCCTCGCTCGTGCCCGTGTGTTCCTTGAGCAGCGTCGCGGCGCGCACGGTGAGGTCGTGCTCGGCAGGTACGCCTTCCACTTCCACGGTGCGCGTGATGCGGCCGTCGTGGCGGCGCGTGAAATGCAGCGTGTCGCCCCAGTCGAGCAACTGGAATACGGTCTGCAGATCGTGATAGCCATTGGGGCGCCGGCCCGTGATGTGCAGGAAGAGATTGAGTTTCGCGGGCGCTAGGCAGTCGCGCAGCGAGTCCTGGGTTTCGATCATGATGCTCTTGGGATGATGCCTGGATTCTGGCCGGCGCGTGCCGGCCAGATATTGCTGATGAGAGACCGCAACCGGCCCGCTTACTGGTCGAGCACGAGCTTGATCTGGAGCGGCGGTGCTTCGCGCGTGAGATTGACGCGTTTCACGCCATTGGCCGGCGCGTCGGCATAGGCGACGTAATCGATGGTCCAGCCGTCCTGCTCGATCTGCGAAAGCCGCTGCGGATTCTGCGAGTCGGGCGTAGTGCGCGCATGCGAGGTGGGCGCGACCGAAGGCTGCAGCCAGTAGCGCAGCCCTTCCACGGGCAGGGCAAAGCCGAGCGCCTGCTGCATGAGCGTGCTCACGTTGTCGGCCGTGAGCGGCTGGCGGTTGGGCAGTTCCAGCGTGGCTTGCGATGGCGCGGAAGTGACGAGCGCGAGCGTCTGGCCGAGCGGATTGAGCAGTTGCAGCGTCACCGTCGAATCGGTCTCGTGCCAGTCGAAGTTGCCGTACGCGTTGCGCTGCTGGCCGTTCTGATCGACATATTGAACGGCGAAGCGGCCATGATAGGCGCGGTTCGTCTGCGTACTGAGCGAGGTCGTGGCGTTCGAGGTGGAAGGTTGGCGCGGCGGCTGCTGCGTCGCGCAGCCCGTCAGCGCGAGGAGCGCGGCCGCCGCTGCGCCGAGCGACGCGCGCCGTACGAAACTGGCTGCGCGCGCAACGGTGAGGGCCTGGGGGGAAATCGAAGTGAAAAAATCTGCCATCAGAGATCGTTGACCTGGAAGCGTTTGAGCGTCTTCAGGAGCGTGTCGTTGTCGGGTTCGAGCTTGCGGGCCTCGCGCCAGGCGGCGCGTGCGCCGTCCTGGTCGCCGTTTTTCCAGAGCACTTCACCGAGGTGCGCGCCTATTTCCGCGTTCGGCTGAAGGCTGTAGGCCTTGCGCAAGAGCTTGATCGCGTCGGCATTGTCACCCAGGCGGTATTTGACCCAGCCCACACTGTCCATGATGAACGCGTCGTCCGGTGCGAGCGACGAGGCTTTTTCCACCAGTTTGTCGGCTTCCTGCAGGCGCTGATTGCGGTCCGCAAGCGAGTAACCGAGCGCGTTGTACGCCTGCGGATTGTCGGGCTGCGTCTTGATCAGCTTGCGCAGTTGCGCTTCCATGACGTCGTAGTGGCCGGTTTTTTCCGCAGCCATCGCGTAGTCATAGGTGAGGTCCGGGTCGTCCGGGAAGTCGGCGGTCGCCTTCGCGAGCCGTGCCTCGGCTTCCGGGTAGCGCTTCGCGTCGAACAGGATCGCGGCGTCGGTGCGCGCGATCAGCGCCTGGTCGCGCGGATCGTCGGCCTGAATGCTCGCGAGCTGACGGCGCGCGTCGTCGGTCTTGCCTTCCTTGTCCAGGATCTGTGCGCGCGTGATCTGGGCCGGCACATATTGCTGGCTGTTGGGCTGGATCTTGTCGAGCCACTTCTGTGCGCCGGCGTCGTCCTTCTGCTCGACCGACAGTTGCGCGAGGTAAATATAGGCCTGACCTGGGTCGGCGGCCGGATTCTTCTCGGCAACCTGCGCGTATTGCGTCAGATACTTCTGCGCGGCGTCGAACTTCTTCTGCTGAACGCTGATGAGCGCGAGCGCCATGAGCGGCATCAGGTCGGTCGCGTTGTCCTTGTGCAGAATCTCGAACTGCTTCTGCGCGTCGTCGAGGCGGTCGGCAGCGAGATAGGTCTGCGCGAGTGCGAGACGCCCTTCACGCGACTTCGGGTTCTGCTGGACGTATTTTTCGATCGACGCAATGCCTTCGGCGCGCTCCTCCGGCCCCATCTGCGCGAGCATCAGCGCGGCGGGAAGGTAGTCGGGCTTGAGCGCGAGCGCCTGCTCGAACGACTTGCGTGCGCCGGGTGCGTCGTCGGCGAGCAGCTGCTGGCGGCCGATCGCGAGCTGCGCCTCGGGACGGTTCATGTCGTCCTTGAGCAGCGTTTTGAGCACATTCAGGCCGCCCACGCGATTGGGACCGCGCGAAAGCAGAAGCTGCAGTGAGAGGATCGCCTGGCCACGGCTGTCGGCCGGTACCTTCGCGAGTTCGCGCGCAAGCAGCGGCTGGGCGTCGTCGGGCCTGCCCGCGAGCACGAGGAGTGACGCGTCGAGCTGCGCCGCGCGCTCGGAATCGGGCGCGTACTGCTGCCAGAGCTGCACCGCATTCAGGGCGTCGGACGGGCTTTGCGCCGAGAGCGCGATTTCCGTCGCGCGCTGCGCCATGCGCGGGTCGTGCGTGTCGCGCGCGAGCGCGAGATACGTTTGAAAGGCGGGGGCAGGCTGGTCGCGCTGCAGCGCGATTTCCGCGGCGAGCACCTGGAAGACGATCTGGCTCGACAGCGGAACGGCCGGCAGATCCTTCTTCTCGTCGGGCGAGGGGGGGCCGAAAGCGTCCGGCATGGTGACGGAAGTGTCGTCCGTGTCAGGGGACGGATCCTGCGCATATGCGCTCGACGTGGTCAACGCCCAGGCGGCGAGAACTGCGGCGCCAACGAGGCGACGCGCGAAGGCGGCAGGGGCGCGGGGCGTCGCGGGACGCTTCGCGAACAGCTTAACGAAAGACAGTTCCATGGAATTCCGTCGAATGTTTCGGTCGATTGTAACGCGCTGGCTACAATACGCGCACAACGCGCACACACGTTTATGCAAGTTGCAGACCAACCCGGACCAGCATCCGAATCAGGCCGCGAGATATGCCAGAGTTGCCAGAAGTTGAGGTTACCCGAAGGGGGATCGAACCGTGGGTCGCGGGCCGCCGCGTCGAGCGTGTGGAGGTGCGCAACCCCGCATTGCGCTGGCCCGTGCCGGCTACGCTCGCCCGTACGCTGCGCGGCCGCACGATACGTTCGGTTGGGCGGCGCGGCAAGTATTTGCTGTTCGAGGTCGACGAAGGCTGGTTCATCGTGCATCTCGGCATGACCGGCACGCTGCGCGTGCTGCGCAATCTGCCGAAGCCGCCGGCCGCGGAGAAGCACGATCACGTCGACTGGTTCTTCGACGACTTCACGCTGCGCTTTCGCGACCCGCGCCGGTTCGGCGCCGTGCTCTGGCACCCGCGCGAGGCTGGCGACGTGCTCGGCCATCCGCTGCTGGCGGCGCTCGGCATCGAGCCGTTCACACCGGCCTTCGACGGCGCACTGCTCTTTCGCGAGACCCGCGGCCGCAAGGTCGCCGTCAAGCAGGCTCTCCTCGCGGGCGATATCGTGGTGGGCGTTGGCAATATCTACGCATCGGAAAGTCTGTTCCGCGCCGGTATCCGGCCGACGACCCCGGCGGGCCGCGTTTCGCTCGCGCGCTACGAACTCCTCGCGGATGCCGTGCGCGCCGTGCTCGCCTCGGCCATCGAGAAGGGCGGCAGCACGCTGCGCGACTTCGTCGGCAGCAACGGCGAAAGCGGCTATTTCCAGCTCGAATACTTCGTTTATGACCGCGCGGGCCAACCCTGCCGCGTGTGCGGCACGCCGATCAAACAGATCGTGCAGGGCCAGCGTTCCACTTATTTCTGTCCGCGCTGCCAGCGCTGAGCGCCAGGCATTTCCATGTACCGAACTTCTTCCACTTCCGTGCCGCTACCGGCTGGCGCGTATCCCGCTGAGCTGCTTACCGGTTTCGCGCCGCGCCTGATCGCCTGGCAGCGCGAGCATGGCCGTCACGACCTGCCGTGGCAGAACACGCGCGACCCGTATCGCATCTGGCTCTCGGAAATCATGCTGCAGCAGACCCAGGTTTCGACCGTGATTCCGTACTACACGCGTTTTCTCGAGCGCTTTCCGACGGTCGAAGCGCTTGCCGCTGCGCCCGACGACGACGTGATGGCGCTCTGGGCCGGCCTCGGCTATTACTCGCGCGCGCGCAATCTGCACCGCTGCGCGCAGGTCGTGGCCGATACCCACGGTGGCAAGTTTCCGCAGACGGTCGAGGCGCTCGCGGAGCTGCCCGGCATCGGCCGTTCGACGGCGGCGGCGATCGCGTCGTTCGCGTTCGGCGCGCGCGAAACGATCCTGGACGGCAACGTGAAGCGCGTGCTCGCGCGCGTGTTCGGCGTGGAAGGCTTTCCTGGTGAAAAGCGCGTGGAGAACGCGATGTGGACGCTCGCCGAAACGCTCGTGCCGGGTCCCGAAGCGAGCGACGCCGACGTGAGCGCGTACACGCAAGGCTTGATGGATCTTGGCGCGACGCTGTGCGGGCGGGGCAAGCCCGACTGCGCGCGCTGCCCGTTCGCGCAGGACTGCGTGGCCAACACGACGGGACGTCAACGCGAACTACCCGCCGCGCGCCCGAAGAAGGCCGTGCCCACGCGGCGCACGTGGATGCTCGTGCTGCTCGACGGCGATGCGGTGATGCTGGAGAAGCGCCCGCCATCGGGTATCTGGGGTGGGTTGTGGAGCTTGCCCGAAGCCGCGGACGAACCCGCGCTCGCCGAGCGCGCGCGAGACTTCGGAGTGACGCCGGAGCGCGCGGCGTCGAGTTCGGCGCTCATGCCGCTCACGCATACGTTCACGCACTTCAAGCTCGACATCGAGCCGCGCGTGATCGAACTCAAGCGCAATGCCGCGCCGCTCGAAGCCAATGATGGACAGAGCGCATGGGTGTCGCTAGGCAACATCGACGCGTATGGCGTGCCCGCGCCGGTGCGCAAACTGCTCGATGGTTTGCGTGGACCGCTGATCTGAGTCAGCGAGCAAGCCGCATCAACGCTGCATCAAAGCAGCTGATGCTGCTGCATGTAGTGATGCACGATTTCGATACGCGCGCCCGCGTCGTTCAATTCCATGAGCTTCTGACGCGCGCGCAGCGCGATCGGCAGCACCTCGGCCAGACGGTTCGATACCCACGAGGGATCGTCGAAGCGGAACGGCTCCGCAAACGGCAGGCTCGCGGAATCGCGCTCGCGGATCGTCGCGATGATGCGCTCGAGCACTTCCGCACACGCGCCGAATTGCGCGAGCTGTTTGCCGCCTTCCAGTGGAATATCTTCGGGGATCAACTCGGCCGTGCCCACGAGCAGGCCGTCGGCTTCCACGCGATGCGAGAGCAGATGAAAGCGTTGCGTGCCGTGAGCCTGGATATGCAGCATGCCGACGGTCTCGACATCGCATTGCTCGATGAGCGCGAGGCATCCCACGGATTCGGGCACGGCAGTCGTCTCGTCGGGCTGCGCGACTTCCGCGCCACTTTTGAGCAGGCACACGCCGAACGGCGTGTGCTCGCGCAGGCACTCGCTCGCCATGTCCAGGTATCGCGCTTCGAAGATCTTGAGCGGCAGCAGGCCGCCGGGGAACAGCACCGTATGCAGCGGGAACAACGGCAAACGGCCAAGCACGGCAGGAGACGAGGACATGGCGCAACGCTTTCGGTTAAGGGCCGCGCGATGCGCAGCCGGTTAGGCGATCAGCCGTGACGACTCTCCGACATCGAGAGGCGCGTCGCGGTGACGCACGATAACGTTCGACTCGCCGGCAAAGCGCGTGGCGAGCGTCTGGGCGATGTACACCGATCGATGTTGTCCGCCCGTGCAGCCGATCGCAACGGTGAGATAGCTGCGGTTGTCGGCGCGAAAATGCGGCAGCCACTTCGCGACGAACGCATAGACATCGTCGATCATTTCGTGGACGGCCGGCTGCGCATTGAGAAAGTCGATCACGGGCTGATCGAGCCCGGTGAGCGGCCGCAGGCGGGCGTCGTAATGCGGGTTCGGCAGCGTGCGCACGTCGAACACGAGGTCGGCGTCGAGCGGTACGCCGCGCTTGAAGCCGAACGATTCGAACGTGAGCATGAGCGAGCCGCGCTCGCCGCCGACGAACACCTTCACCCACTGGCGCAGTGCGTTGGAACTCAGGTTGCTCGTGTCGACCTGATGGCCGAACTCGGCGAGGTTCGAAACGAGTTCACGCTCGTGCTCGATCGCTTCTTCGAGTGACTTGAGCATGCCCACGTTGGCGTCGTGCGCGGCGGAGCCCGAAAGCGGATGGCGGCGGCGCGTTTCCGAGAAGCGCTGGATGAGCGACTGCGTGCTCGCGTTGAGGAAGAGCACGCGCACATCGTGGCGAAGCGCCAGGTCGCGGATCATCTCCGGCATGTCGTCGAACGACGAACTCGAGCGCGCATCGATAGCGACGGCGAGGCGTTCGTAGCCGTCGTCGCTGAGATATTGGGCGAGTTGCGGTAGAAAGCGCGGCGGCAGATTGTCGACGCAATAATAGCCGACGTCTTCGAGCGCATTGAGCGCCACTGACTTGCCGGAACCCGAAATGCCGGTGATCAGGATGATACGCATGGGAGAGTCGATGAACCCGATTGGGTCATCATAGCATCCGATCCGCGCGCCTGTATTGGCTCTCCGGGCCGCAGGCGCTCGTTTCGAGGGCGCGCACGGCGTACATTGCGCGCCTCGCCGGCCTCACCGCTTCGGGCGTCAGATCAGCTTGCCGGGAAACTGGCTGTCGGGGTCCTGCATGGCGAGACGCTGGCGGTCCATGAAGTCGCGCAGGGTGTCGATACCGCGCAATTGCAGGATCGTGTTGCGCACGGCGGCCTCGACCAGCACGGCGAGGTTGCGGCCCGCGGCCACCTGGATCGTGACCTTGCTGATGGGCAGGCCGAGCACGTCGACGGTCTGGCTCTCCAGCGGCAGACGCTGGAACTCGCCGTCCGGGCGGCGCACGAGTTGCACGATGAGCTTGAGCTTCATCTTCCGGCGCACGGCCGTTTCACCGAAGATCGTCTTGATGTCGAGCAGGCCGAGGCCGCGCACTTCGAGCAGGTTCTGCAACAGCGGCGGGCAGCGCCCCTCGACGAAATCGGGGCCGAGGCGCACGAAGTCCACGGCGTCGTCGGCTACGAGGCCATGGCCGCGGCTGATCAGCTCCAGACCCAGCTCGCTCTTGCCGAGACCCGAGTCGCCCGTGAGCAGCACGCCCATGCCGAGAATGTCGAGAAACACGCCGTGCAGCGTCGCG
Source organism: Paraburkholderia sp. BR14312 (assembly GCF_040948675.1). Lineage (NCBI taxonomy): Bacteria > Pseudomonadati > Pseudomonadota > Betaproteobacteria > Burkholderiales > Burkholderiaceae > Paraburkholderia > Paraburkholderia sp. BR14312. Next base: position 100,851 of record NZ_JBFPKI010000014.1, on the reverse strand, counting down.
CGCGGCGCGAGAATGCGCGACATGTAGAGGCGCAGGCTGTCGATGACGGTGGCCGCCGACATCGGCGTGGTGAAGAGTGGCGTGGAAGAACGCGTGCAACGCAGCACCAGTTCGGGCGGCGCGGTCATGCCGTCGGCGACCACGAGAAACGGCGGTTCGAGCGCGATCAGCTCGGCCATGTGGCGCGAGCGGTCTTCGTCGGTCTGGCGCTGGTAGTAGTGAATTTCGGCGTCGCCGAGCACCTGGATGCGGTTCGGGTGGATCAGGTTCAGGTGACCGACGAGGTCGGCGCTCGCCGTGGCCGTGGCCACCGTTTCGGTCGAAAAGCCGCGTTCCCAGCCTTCGTGCCCCGTCAGCCAGCTGAGTTTCAGCGTGGTGGCGTTGTCGTCGAAGATGCTTTGGGCGTTGATGCTGGAAGTGTCCATGAGTCGGTGACTCCGCGAGATGACTCGCTTAACGGCTGACTGAATTGCTGGCTAAATAATCCGCGCGACCTGGCCTGGGTGCGCTACCTGGGTGGTTCACGGCTGCCGGCGCCTTACGCTTCACCCCTGCAACGAGCGTCGAGCGCGCGCTGTTCGGCCGCGCGTACCGCGACCGCGCCTCGCAAGACGCCGCACATTACATCAAGGTTGCCACTGGGTGAGCAGGCGATGCAACGTTTCGCGGTCTTCTTCCGTATGGAGCCGCTCACGCGTTTCGCGATCCGACAGTAGTTGTGCGATCTCGGACAGGATTTCAAGGTGCTGCTGCGTGGCCTGTTCGGGCACGAGCAGGAAGATCAGGAGCGACACGGGCAGGCCGTCTGGCGCTTCGAAGGCGATCGGCTCGGCGAGGCGCACGAAGGCGGCCTGCGGCTGCTTCAGGCCCTTGATGCGGCCGTGCGGGATCGCGACGCCTTCGCCGAGGCCCGTGGAGCCGAGACGCTCGCGTGCGAAAAGATTGTCGGTAACCGTGCTGCGGGCGATGCCGTTCTGGTTTTCGAAGATCAGGCCAGCCTGCTCGAAGACGCGTTTCTTGCTGGTGACGGACAGGCCGACGACGACGTTCTCGATGGGAAGTATTTTGGCTAAACGATTCATGTTGGCAGGCGAAAACGTGGCCTGAATGCTCCACACCCCGACAGCTGACCGCTTTGGCGGAAGCTTTGGATCTGGCGACGAAGCCCGGTGCCGGGACCGTGGGGACCTGTTGGCGCGTTAGACCCCGTAATACGACTGGACCATTATAGAACAAGCGTCCACGCCGATGGTGCGATGCGCCACGCATGAGCGCAACCCTCGTTGCCCGGTTGCACCCAGCGGTAAAACCCTGCATTGCGCGTACTCACGAAAAAGCCGCCCGGTTTGGGCGGCTTCGCTTCGAGGGGCGGAGGATGAACTATCGACTCCAGCCCCGGTTCATGGCGTGAATCGCCACACAGGACACTGTGGGATCACTGCGGCGGGATTTCGATGATGGGCGCAGGCTGGTGCTTGATCGCCTCATGTTGATGTCCCTGCACGCGGTCCTTGTGACGTACGACCTGGCGGTCCAGCTTGTCGACCACGAGATCGATGGCGGCGTACATGTCGCCGTTCGCGCTCTCCACAAATATGTCCTTGCCTTTCAGATGAAGGTTCACTTCGACCTTCTGTCTCTTATCCTTTTCCTTATGGTTGTCGACCGAGAGGACCACATTGCCATCGATTACCTGATCGAAATGTCTTAGCACCCTGTCCAGTTTGGTGATCACGTATTCTCGCAACGCTGGCGTTACTTCGAGATGGTGTCCACTGATCTTCAGATTCATAGTGCTTCTCCAGGCTGATGGCCGCGTGACGCGTGAAGTGCGGCAATGCCGGTCGACTGTCTGCCAGAACGCGGCTCCCCGAAAGGCCTGCGACGGCGGGCGAACTCGGCCGGCCATGTCCGCCAACGGGCGTAGCGGCCGGAAAACGCCTGCTCCGAAAAAGCCGGAACAGGCTAAAGAGACTTGCGCAGATTGACGGCTGGAATCTTCAGCGCCTCGCGATACTTCGCAACGGTGCGTCGCGCGACCACGAAGCCCTGTTCTGCCAGCAGTTCGGCTATGCGGCTGTCTGAAAGAGGAGATTTGGTGTTCTCGGCTCCTATGAGTTGCTTGATGAGGGCGCGGATGGCGGTGGACGATGCAGCGCCTCCGGTGTCCGTCGATACATGCGATCCGAAGAAGTACTTAAATTCAAGTGTCCCGAATGGAGTCAGCATGTATTTACCGGTTGTCACACGCGAGACAGTTGATTCGTGTAGGCCCAGCGTATCAGCAATCTCCCTCAAAACCAAGGGGCGCATGGCGATTTCGCCGTGCACGAAAAAGTTCTTCTGACGCTCGACGATAGCCTGCGCGACACGCAGGATCGTCTCGAAGCGCTGCTGGATATTCTTGATGAGCCAGCGCGCTTCCTGCAGCTGCTGGCGCAGCGAACCGCTAGCCGGATCGCCACGGTTGTTGCGCAGGATATTCGCGTACAGGTGGTTGATGCGCAGCTTCGGCACCACCTCGGGGTTGAGTTCCGCATGCCAGTTCTGGCCGGTCCTCTTCACGATGATGTCGGGCACCACGTAATCGGCTTCGGCCTTGCCATACGACGAACCCGGGAACGGTTCGAGCGAACGGATCAGCGCATGCGCGTCACGCAGCTCGTCGTCGCCCGTCTTCAGTTGCTTGCGCAACCGCGTGAAGTCGCGCGCGGCGAGCAGTTCGAGATAGTTCGACACGATTTCGAGCGCGAGCGTGCGCGTGGGCGACGAAGTGACGCGCAACAACTGCAGCTTGAGGCACTCGGAGGCCGAGCGCGCGCCCACGCCCGCGGGGTCGAAGCTATGCAGCAGCGCTAGCGCGGCATTGAATTCGTCGGCGTCGACTTCGAGTTCTTCGGGAATGTCGGCAAGAATTTCCTCGCAGGTCGCGCTGAGGTAGCCATCTTCGTCGAGCGATTCGATGAGAAACGTGATGAGCGCGCGGTCGCGCTGGCTCGCGTTCGTTTCGCGCAACTGCGCCATGAGATGGTCGCGCAGCGTGGTGGTCGATTCGTGGATCTGCAGCGGCGGCAGGTCGTCGTCGTCGGAGGCGTTGCCCGAGCGGCCGTAATCGTCCAGGTTCCACTGGCTCGCGTCGCCGTTCGCGTCGCCGCCAAGGCCGTCGTATTCGTCCACGCCTCGCGGCTCGCTCTCGTTGTTTTCGCCGCTGCCGTTGGACGTCGAGGTGGAACTGTTCGCGCCCTGCATCGGCTCGGCGCCGGAGGGCGCGGGCGGCTGCGCGATGACCGAGCCGTCCGCGGCCACGCGCAGCGGGCTCGCGATCCAGTCGTCCTCGTTCTCGAGCAGCGGGTTCTGCGAGATCGCCGTCGCGACCTCCTGCTGCAGTTCGAGCGTCGACAGCTGCAGCAGCCGGATGGACTGTTGCAGTTGTGGCGTGAGCGCAAGATGCTGCGAGAGGCGGAGTTGGAGGCTGGCTTTCATGGCGGTGTGCGAACCATTGTAAAGAGTTTGCCACGCGGACGAAACCACGGGGCACTCGCAAAAACGAGCGTGCGCCACGCCGGTGCCTGCCCGGAATTTGGTGCGCAAACAGGGGCGCTCCCGGGCCTGCCATGCACCGCTTTGGGGGCAAGGTCGAGCAGTTACACGGGGAAACGCGAAAGATGAGGCCGGAAAAACGCGAAAGCGGATCGCGCGCGCCCGGGTGGGCGCTGCGGGACTGCGGTGAACGGGCGCGCGAGGCGCGCCCGGGGGCTTACATGCGGAAGTGCTCGCCGAGATAAACGCGGCGCACGTTCTCGTTCTCGATGATCTCGCCGGGCGCGCCGGCCGCGAGCACGCTGCCGTCGCTGATGATGTACGCGTGATCGCAGATGCCGAGCGTCTCGCGCACGTTGTGGTCGGTGATCAGCACGCCGATGTTGCGCTGCTTCAGGAACTTCACGATCTTCTGGATTTCCAGCACGGCGATCGGGTCGACGCCTGCGAACGGCTCGTCGAGCAGGATGAAGCTCGGATCGGTTGCGAGCGCGCGCGCGATTTCGACGCGCCGGCGTTCGCCGCCCGAGAGCGACAGCGCCGGATTCTCGCGCAGATGCGCGATTTGCAGCTCCTCGAGCAGCGCTTCGGCGCGCTCGGTGATGACGTCTTTCGACAGACGTTTGCCGTTGCCGTCGACCTGCAGTTCGAGCACCGCGCGGATGTTCTCCTCGACCGTGAGCTTGCGGAACACCGAGGCTTCCTGCGGCAGATACGAAAGACCGAGCGCCGCGCGCTTGTGGATCGGCAGAAGGCTGATGGAGCGGCCGTCGAGGTCGATCTCGCCGGCGTCGAGCGGCACGAGACCCACGATCATGTAGAACGACGTGGTCTTGCCGGCGCCGTTGGGGCCGAGCAGTCCGACCACTTCACCGCTCTTCACGTCGAGCGACACGTCCTTGACGACGGTGCGCGAGCCATAGCGCTTCTTCAGGTTGCGCACGACGAGCGTGCTCGTCTTGCCGGCCAGCTGGCGGCCGTAGCTTTGGGTGGCGGTGACGGTATTCACTGTGGCGGCGCTTCCTGCAGCTTGGTGGACGGCGTGAGGGCGGCCGGGGCGCCGGCGGGCGGTTGTGCGCCGGTGGCGGTGTTGCGCGGCGAGAGCATCGCGCGAACGCGGCCGCCGGGGTTGCCGGGACCCGCGACGTCCTTGCCGGAGCGCGCCGTGTAGAAGTCGTTCTGGCCGTCGTACGTGACGACGCTGCCGTGGACCTGATCCATCACCGTCGAGAGACCCTGCAGGCGGCGCACCGTCGCGCGCGTCGTGAGCGTGGTGAGGTCCTGCTTGCCGTCGTAGTCGATGCGCTCGGCCGTGCCGTCGACGTATTCGTCGAGGCCTTCGCGCTTCTGGCGGAAGTAGGCGAGCTTGTCGGCGGGCGTGCCCGGCGCGACGGTGCCGGTCGCGAACTGGTAGCCCTGCGGGTCCTGGGTGACGACGAGCTTGTCGGCCTTGATGAGGATCGTGCCCTTGGTGGCAACCACGTGGCCCGTGAAGACGGTCTGCTGCTTCAGATCGTCATAGGTCATGTTGTCCGCTTCGATATTGAGCGGCTTGTCCTTGTCGGCGCGCTCGGCGTGGGCCGCGGGCGCGAGGCCGGCGAACAGCAGCGCGCTGGCGAGCGCCATCAGCGCCGCGAAGCGTGCGCGGCGGGCGTCAGGCGAACGGCCGTTCAGTGGACGGGGAAGCGAATCGTTCATGCAATCGTGCCTTGCGTGGACGGCCCGGCGTTCAGGACGAGCCGCCGGAGTCTGCCGGGGCGATGGCTCCACGGACGTTGCCGAAGAGCTGGATGACCCGGGAGACATTGTTGTAGTTCATGCCGCTGGTGGCCGTCATGACCGACTGGCCGCGTCGAAGTTTAACCGGCTTTTCGGTCAGGATCACATCGTCGTTCACGAGCACTTTGAAATGCTCGGAATCAGCCTGCATTTCGGGGTCGCCGGCGCCCGCCGCGCGCAGAATGCGCGCGTTGTCGTACAGATTGACGATCGAGGCGTCGGCGTTGACCGTGCCGCGCAGCCCGGTGGCCGTGACGATCGGCTTGCCGGGCTGGAATGCGCGCACGGCCGGGTTCGTGAGGTCGCTGTTCTCGTCGTCCTCGTAGTGAACCATGTGCGTGGCCGTGAGCCGGTACTGCGTGGCGCCCGACTGGTCGAGCTCGGACACCGAGAAGTTATCGGCGAAATAATCGGGCGTATGCGTGGGCGCACGCGGCGCCGCCTCCTTCTCGCGCGGCTGGACGGCCTGCAGCAGCCACCACGTGAAGCCGGCGAGCGCGGCAACGCACACGAGCGGCACGAGCGACGTGAGGCGGAACTTCTGGTGGTTCATCGCGGCATCCCGGCGAGCGGCGCGCAGGCCGCGGCGAGCAGGGCGTCGTAGCGGTTCTGCGCGCGCAGGATCAGGTCGGTGACTTCGCGCACGGCGCCGTGGCCGCCCACCTTGTCGGACACCCAGTGGGCGCGCGAGAGCACGTCGGGGTGGGCGTTCGCGGGCGCAGCCGCGAAGCCGCACTGGAGCATCACGCCGAGGTCGGGCCAGTCATCGCCCATGTAGCCGCACGCTTCGGGCGCAATGCCCGTTTGCGAGAGCAGCTCGGCGAACGCGACGCGCTTGTCTTCCACGCCTTGCCACAGATGCGTGATCTTCAGTTCCTTCGCGCGCACGGCGACGATCTCCGAACGGCGCCCGGTGATGATGGCCGTGTCGATGCCGGCTTCGCGCAGGAGCTTCGCGCCGTGGCCGTCGAGCGAGTTGAACGCCTTCATCGTGTCGCCCGCGCCGGTGAAGAGCAGGCCACCGTCGGTGAGCACACCGTCGATGTCGAAAATCATCAAGCGCACACGCGCGGCGCGCGCGGTTGCGTCGAGTGGGCTAGCCATCAGATCACCTTCTTGGAGAACAGGTCGTGCATGTTGAGGGCGCCGATCAGCGTGCCCTCGGCATCGACGACCAGCATCTGATTGATGCGATGGCGCTCCATCAGTTCCACAGCTTCGACGGCAAGTTGGTCCGGGCCGATCGTGCGCGGGCCTTTCGTCATGACCTGAGCGATCGGCAGGTCGCGGAAATCGCCCACGCGCTCGAGCACACGGCGCAGGTCGCCATCTGTGAAGATGCCCTGCACGTGGTTGTCGGCGTTGACGACCGCCGTCATGCCCATGCGTTTGGCCGTGAGCTGGAAGAGGGCGTCGCGCACGGTCACGTCGTCGCGCACCTTCGGGATTTCGTCGCCCGTGCGCATCACGTCGCGCACGTAGGTGAGCAGGCGCCGGCCGAGCGCGCCGCCCGGATGCGAGCGCGCGAAGTCGTCGGCACCGAAGCCGCGCGCGTCGAGCACCGCGACCGCGAGTGCGTCGGAGAGCGCGAGTGCCGCCGTCGTGCTGGCGGTGGGCGCGAGGTTCAGCGGGCAGGCTTCTTTCTCCACGCCGGCGTCCAGATGCACGTCGGAAAGCTGGCCGAGCGTCGATTGCGGGCGATTGCCCGTCATGCCGATGAGCTTCGCGCCAATGCGTTTGACGAGCGGCAGGATCGCCACGAGTTCTTCGGATTCGCCGGAGTTCGACAGGCCGATGAAGACGTCGTCGGCGGTGACCATGCCGAGGTCGCCGTGGCTCGCTTCCGCCGGATGCACGAAAAACGCCGGGGTGCCCGTGGAGGCCAGCGTGGCCGCGAGCTTGCGGGCAATATGGCCCGATTTGCCGATGCCGGAAACGACCACGCGTCCACGGCAGCTGAGGATGAGGTCGACCGCGCCGACGAAGTTGTCGTCGAGCCGGTCGCGAAGCCCGCGCACGGCGTCCGCTTCGATGTCGAGCACGTTGCGAGCGAGCTTCAGCGCCCGGTCGCCATTGATTTTCGCTATCATCCGCGGAGTATAGCAAAGGCGTCTGCGCGCCGCGCCGGCGCCCCCAGCGCCAAAACCCCGTGCGCGAGCCGCCGGGCTTGCCCAGCCGTTTCTCCGTAGCCCTTCCCATTTAGCCCGTTATTCATGTAAACAGGCCTTAGCCGCCCTGGCGTCGATCATTGACCCGGCGCGGGGCAGAATTTGCATCGCCGGTAACGACGCAGACGAACGAGGACGCTTCACACGATGATCTCCCCGCTGGAAATGACGCTGTTCCTGCTGCTCGCCTCGGTGGTTGGCGTCGTGCTGTTTCGTTATCTGAATCTGCCGCCGATGCTCGGCTACCTCACGGTGGGCATTCTCGTGGGCCCGCGCTCGCTCGGCATCGTGCCGGACACGCACGGCGCGCAGAACCTGGCCGAGTTCGGCGTCGTGTTCCTGATGTTCTCCATCGGCCTCGAGTTCTCGCTCTCGAAGCTGCGCGCCATGCGCCACGCCGTGTTCGGACTCGGGCTTTCGCAGGTGATGGGCACGATCGTCGTGGCACTCCTGCTCGGGCTCGTGCTGGAACCGTGGGTGCATATCACGTGGCAGGCCTGCGTGGCGCTGGGCGGCGCGCTCGCCATGTCGTCGACGGCCATCGTCAGCAAGATGCTTTCCGAGCGGCTCGAGATCGAATCGGAGCATGGCCGCAACATTCTGGGCGTGCTGCTGTTCCAGGATCTGGCCGTGGTGCCGCTTCTCATCGTGATCGCGGCGTTCGGCGGTTCGTCGGCGTCGCTCGTCGAGTCGCTCGGCACGGCGGCCGTGAAGATCGTGCTCGCGCTCGGCATTCTGCTCATCGTCGGCCAGAAGTTCATGACGCGCTGGTTCAACGTGGTCGCCCGCCGCCGCTCGCAGGAGCTGTTCGTGCTCAACGTGCTGCTCGTCACGCTGGGCGCCGCGTTCATCACCGACAAGTTCGGCCTCTCGCTCGCGCTCGGCGCCTTCATCGCGGGCATGCTGATCGCCGAGACGCCGTACAGGCACCAGGTGGAAGAGGACATCAAGCCGTTTCGCGACGTGCTGCTCGGCCTCTTCTTCGTGACCACGGGCATGCTGCTCAACCCGCACGTGATCTGGCAGCACCCCATCATGGTGGCGGCGTTCTTCCTCGGGCCGGTCGTGATGAAGGCCGTGCTCATCACGGCGCTCACGCGTATTTTCGGCGCCTCGCCGGGCGTGGCCATGCGCACGGGTCTCGGTCTCGCGCAGGCCGGCGAGTTCGGCTTCGTGCTGCTGAACCTCATTCTCGACAAGCATCTGGTCGACGCCACGCTGCTCCAGGCGATCCTCGCGGCCATGCTGCTGTCGATGCTCGCCGCACCGTTCCTGATTCAGAACGCCGACCGCATCGTACTGCGCCTCTCTTCGACGGAATGGATGCAGCAGTCGCTGATGATGACGCGCATCGCCACGCAAAGCATCAAGCAAAGCGGCCATGTGATCGTGTGCGGCTACGGCCGTGCGGGGCAGAATCTCGCGCGCATGCTCGAATACGAAGGCCTTTCGTACGTCGCGCTCGACCTCGACCCGGACCGCGTCGCGGCGGCTGCGGCGGCGGGCGAGTCGGTGGTGTTCGGCGACGCCGCGCGGCGCGAATCGCTCGTCGCGGCGGGCATCCACCGCGCGGCCGCGGTGGCGATCACGTACGCCAATACGCAATCGGCGTTTCGCGTGCTCCATCACATTCACGAACTGGAGCCCACCTTGCCCGTGATCGTGCGCACGGTGGACGACGCCGATCTCGAACGCCTGCTCGCCGCGGGCGCGACCGAGGTGATTCCGGAGATCGTGGAAGGCAGCCTGATGCTCGCCTCGCACATGCTGGTGCTGATGGGCGTGCCGATGCGCCGCGTGGTGCGCCGCGTGGAGGAACTGCGCGACGAACGTTACAGCCTCCTGCGCGGCTACTTCCACGGTACCGACGATGTGGGCGAGGACGGTCACGAGCAGGTGCGGCTACAATCCGTACCGGTCGACGAGCGCGCCGACGCCGTGGGCCGCACGCTCGCGGAACTGGGCCTGTACGAGCTTGGCGTCGAGGTGACGGCGATCCGCCGCCACGGCATTCGCGGTGTGGAACCGGACCCATCGACCAAACTGCGCGAGGCCGACATCGTCGTGCTGCGCGGTCTGCCCGAGCAGCTCGCGCAGGCCGAGGAGCGGCTTTCGCGGCATCGCAAGCCGGGCGCGGCCGGTGCGGGCGCGGCGGCGGTCTGATACGCCGTCGTTCGCGCAATCGCGAGACCGCGCCAAGCGGTCCAGCCCCGTTTAAATAACTCTACCGTTCTTGTCTGGTCATTACCCGGAGCAATCATGTCCAACGCACCTGCGAACCCGAGCGCTGAAGCCGCCCAGTTCGTGAACAGCCTGATCCGCACGGTGCCTGACTGGCCTGCGGCGGGAGTGCAGTTCCGCGATATCACGCCGCTCATCGGCCATCCGAAGGGCCTGCGCGTGCTGATCGACCTGTTCGTCGAGCGCTATGTCGATGCGAAGCTCGACTACGTGGCCGGGCTCGACGCGCGCGGTTTCATCATCGGGCCGATCGTCGCGTATGAGCTGAACGTTGGCTTCATTCCGATCCGCAAGATCGGCAAGCTGCCGTACAAGACGGTTTCCGAGACCTACAAGCTCGAATACGGCGAAGCGACCGTCGAGATTCACGAGGATGCCTGCAGCAAGGGCGACCGCGTCGTGATCGTCGACGACCTGATCGCCACCGGCGGCACCATGATGGCCGGCAAGCTGCTGCTCGAACGCCTGGGCGCGAGCGTGGTGGAGGGCGCCGCGATCATCGACCTGCCGGATCTGGGCGGCTCGAGGCTGCTCACCGATGCCGGCCTGCCGCTCTTCACCGTGACCGCCTTCGGCGGCCACTGAAACAACCCGAACGCCCACCGTCACGAGTCGATCTCATGCCGAATTTCGCGCTCTTTCTCGCCACCTCCATCGCCATCACGTTCGCGCCCGGTCCCGACAATCTCCAGGTGCTCGCGCGCGGCATTTCGCAGGGCCGCGCCGCCGGCCTCGTGGCCGCGCTGGGTTTCGCCGCGGGCGTGACGTTCCACACCACGCTCGCGGCACTCGGCGTGGCCGCCGTGCTGCGTTCTTCGCCGCTCGCGTTCCAGATCCTCAAGCTCGCGGGCGCCGCGTATCTCGTGTGGATCGGCGTGAAGGCGCTGCGCAGCCAGGGCCTCGCCGCCGCCGGCGACAAGCCGCGCCAGCCGCTCTCCGCGATCTTTCGCCAGAGCGTGCTCGGCAACATCATGAATCCGAAGGTGACGCTGTTCTTCGTCGTGTTCCTGCCGCAGTTCGTCGACCCGCATGGCGCGCAGCCCGTCACGCTGCAGATGCTCGAGCTCGGCCTCGTGTTCATGGCGCAGACGGTCGTCGTGTTCTCCCTCTTCGGGCTGTGCGCGGGCACGATCGGCGGCTGGCTGAAGCGCCGGCCGCGCGCGGGCCTGTGGCTCGACCGCTTGGCCGGCGTTACCTTCATCGCCATCGGCATACGCGTCGCCCTGCGCGACTGATCTATGGAGTCCTGATCGATGAGCTTGCCTTGCATTATCGACGCGCGACGCTTCGATGCCGGCGCGCATCTGCCGTTTCACATCGGTGACGAGCGCGTGGGCTGGATACGCGAGAACGACGTGGCGCGGCTCGCACGCTGGCCCGACGTGTTCGAAATCGACGGCGATGCGGATAGCGCCCGCGTGACGCTCGCCCCGCACTTCGATAGCGTCGATGCACGCAGCGCAGCGCTCGGTTCGGTGATCGGCGCACTCGCGGCGCAAGGGCACATTCCGGGCTGGCGCAACGAAACCTACGCGATCCGCAACACCTTCGATGCGCCGCCGCTCGCCTTTATCGAACGTGCGGCCTCGCGCTTTTTCGGCACGATGACGTACGCGGTTCATCTGAACGGCGTCGTAGAATACGCAGATTCCGGTGCGGCCGGCGTAGGCGCGCCCGGCGCGCCGCAATTGTGGATCGCGCGGCGCAGTGATACCAAGGCCACCGACCCCGGCATGCTGGACAACGTCGTGGCGGGCGGCATCGGCTGGGGCTTCGGGATCGAGGCCACGCTCGTGAAGGAATGCTGGGAAGAGGCGGGCATTGCCGAGGAGCTGGCGCGCGAGGCGCGCGCGGGCCGCACCGTGCACGTGCTGCAGTCGCTGCCAGAGGGCACGCAGGCTGAGCAGATCTTCATCTACGATCTCGTGCTCCCGGCCGATTTCGTGCCGCACAACCAGGACGGCGAAGTGGGCGAGCATCGCCTCGCACGCATCGACGAAGCCGCGCGCTGGATCGAGGAGGGCGCGATGACGGTAGACGCGAGCCTCGCGACGCTCGACTGCCTGCTGCGCCGCCGATGGATAGACGAAGACGCGTGCGAGGGCATTGCCGCGATCTTCGAACCGCCGACGCTGTGAAAGGGCGCCGGTTCTTTTAGCAAAGCCCAAAGCCCTTTTAGCAACACCAAGTCTTGACGGGAGTTACCAAGGTCATGTCGACCGATCACAGCTTCATCCTCAAACTGTCGTGCGCCGACCGGCCTGGCATCGTGCACGCCGTGTCGGGCTTTCTGTTCGAGCGCGGCAGCAATATCCTCGACTCGGCCCAGTTCGGCGACAGCCACACGGGCGAGTTCTTCATGCGCGTGCACTTCCAGCAAGTGGGCGGCGACCCGGGCCTCGACGGTCTGCGCAGCGCATTCGAGCCGCTCGCGCAGGAGTTCGGCATGCGCTGGGAGATGCATGACGCGAACGTGAAGCCGCGCGTCGTCATCATGGTCTCGAAGATCGGCCATTGCCTGAACGACCTGCTGTTCCGCTATCGCACCGGCCAGCTGCCTATCGAGATTCCAGCGATCATCTCGAATCACAAGGACTTCTATCAGCTCGCCGCGAGCTACAACATTCCGTTCCATCACTTCCCGCTGCTAGGCGGCACCGAGGCCGACAAGGCCGCGCAGGAAGCGCGCGTGCTCGAAGTGGTGAACCGCGAAGGCGTCGATCTGGTGGTGCTCGCGCGCTACATGCAGATCCTCTCGCCGCAGCTTTGCAAGGCGCTCGAAGGCCGCGCGATCAACATCCACCATTCGTTCCTGCCGAGCTTCAAGGGCGCGAAGCCGTACTACCAGGCGTTCGATCGCGGCGTGAAGCTGATCGGCGCCACGGCGCACTATGTGACGTCCGATCTCGACGAAGGCCCGATCATCGAGCAGGAAGTCGAGCGCGTGGATCACAACATGACGCCGGATCAGCTCACCGCCATCGGCCGCGACGTGGAGTGCGTGACGCTCGCGCGCGCGGTGAAGTGGCACGTGGAGCATCGCATCGTGCTCAACGGTCACAAGACGGTCGTGTTCCGCTGATCTTTGGTTGATCGCGTGCGACACCATGCCGTAGCGTGTTTCATGACACGCTACGGCTTCTCGGACTAATCTTATTGCTCTCCGGCGCGTTCGCATGCATGCGATTTCGCTTCCACGCCAACTCGTTCCCGCGGTACTACTCCTTAAGTTCTAGTGGCGCATCGTCGCGCACTCCCTGCGGAGAATAGCCCGCACCTTTCGTCTTTCCTACTCTTGTCGCGTCAACTAAACGACAAGAGGGAAATTCATGAAAGCCGCCCCATCTCCGCAGGCGGAACCTGTCGCCGATAGCCGTGCCTGGCGCGTGCTGGGTTCAAGTACCTTCGCGTTCACGATCTGCTTTGCGGTCTGGATGATGTTCGCGATCCTCGGCATTCCGCTCAAAAAGCAGCTTCACCTCACCGATACCGAATTCGGCCTGATTGCCGCGATGCCCGTGCTCACGGGCTCGCTCGCCCGCGTTCCGCTCGGCATCTGGACCGACCGCTTCGGCGGGCGCATCGTCTTCTTCATCACCATGCTCGCGACCATCGTGCCGATCTGGCTCGTCTCGTACGCGACGCAACTTTGGCAATTCCTCACGCTAGGCCTGTTCGTGGGGTTCGCCGGCGCATCATTCTCGGTCGGCACGCCCTATGTCGCACGCTGGTTCCCGAAGTCGCGCCAGGGTCTCGCCATGGGCATCTTCGGCGCAGGCAATTCGGGCGCCGCGCTCAACAAGTTCGTGGCGCCCGTGCTGATCGTCGCGGCCGGCACGTGGACCATCGTGCCCAAGGTCTACGCCGTTGCGATGCTCGTGACCGCGCTGCTGTTCTGGATGTTCTCCGCGAGCCACCCGGCGCACCGCGTGCCTGGCACGCAGAGCGTGGCGGACCAGCTGCGCGTGCTCGCCGACCCGCGTGTGCTGCGCTACGCGCAGTACTACTCGGTGGTGTTCGGCGGCTATGTCGGCCTGTCGCTGTGGATGCCGCAGTACTACGTGAACCAGTACGGCTTCGGCATCGAGCAGGCTGCGTTTCTCGCGGCGTGTTTCTCGTTGCCCGGCGGCGTGCTGCGTGCGGCAGGCGGTTGGCTCTCCGACCGCTACGGCGCCTATCGCACGACGTGGGCCGTGATGTGGGTCGCGCTCGCGTGCTTCTTCCTGCTGAGCTACCCGCCGACCGACTTCACGATCCACAGCGCGCATGGCCCGCTTGGTTTGCATATCAGCACGGGACCGGTGTTCTACACGGTGCTGATGTTCGTCGTCGGCATCGCGATGGCGGTAGGCAAGGCCTCGGTCTTCAAGTTCATCGGCGACGAGTACACCGACAACATCGGCGCCGTCTCCGGCGTCGTGGGGCTGGCGGGCGGTCTCGCGGGCTTCGTACTGCCGATCTTGTTCGGCCTGCTCGTCGACCTCACGGGCGTGCGTACCACCTGCTTCATGTTGATGTTCGGCGCCACCCTGGTGAGCCTGCTGTTCATGCACTTTTCGTTCCGCCCCGAAGCGCTCGCCCACGGCAGCGCGAAGCTCGCGCACAAGGTTCGAGCCGCGCCGCCGGCGCCGAAGGAAACCACGTACTCCGAATGATCCAACTTGCGCCGCGCGTGCGGCGCCTACTGAACGAGCACAATCATGTCCAAGTATCTCCTGACCCAATGGGAGCCCGAGAACGCCAGGTTCTGGCAGGCTTCCGGCGAGCAGATCGCCACCCGTAACCTGTGGATTTCGATTCCCGCGCTGATGCTGGCGTTCGTGGTGTGGTCGCTGTGGAGCGTCACGGTCGTCAATCTCGACAAGGGCGGCTTTCACTTCACCAAGAACGAACTCTTCTGGCTCACGGCGTTGCCCGCGCTTTCGGGCGCCACGCTGCGCATCTTCTATTCGTTTCTCGTGCCGATTTTCGGCGGCCGCCGCTTCACGGCGATCTCCACGGCGAGTCTGCTGATCCCGGCCTTCGGCATGGGCTTCGCGCTGCGCGATCCGTCCACCTCGTATTCGACGCTGCTCGTGCTCGCCCTGCTGTGCGGTCTGGGCGGCGCGAACTTCAGCTCGTCGATGGCGAACATCAGCTTCTTCTTCCCGAAGGCGCGCAAGGGTTTCGCCACCGGCCTCAATGCGGGCATCGGCAACCTCGGCGTCTCGCTCGTGCAGTTCGTCACACCGATCGTCATCTCGACAGCCGTGTTCGCCGGCCTGCTCGGCGACGGGCACACCTACGTGAAGGACGGCGTCGAGCACAGCATCTGGCTGCAGAACGCCGGCTTCGTGTGGATTCCGCTCATCGTCGTCTCGTCGTTCGCCGCGTGGTTCGGCATGAACGACATCGCCGACGCGAAGGCCTCGTTCAGCGAGCAGGCCGTGATCTTCCGCCGCGCGCACAACTGGATCATGTGCTTTCTCTATGTCGGCACGTTCGGCTCGTTCATCGGTTTCTCGGCCGGCCTCGCGCTTCTCACGAAGGCGGAGTTTCCCGCCATCAACCCGACTGCATGGGCCTTCCTCGGGCCGCTCGCCGGCGCGCTCACGCGCCCCGTCGGTGGCTGGATCTCCGACAAGCTCGGCGGCGCGCGCGTCACGCTCTGGACTTTCCTCGCGATGATCGTCGCGGTGATCGGCGTGATCGCGTTCCTGCCGGGCGGCGCGCTGGGCGGCGCACAAGGCAGCTTCGCCGGCTTCCTCGCGATGTTCGTCGTGCTGTTCGCGCTCACCGGCATCGGCAACGGTTCGACCTTCCGCATGATTCCCGTGATCTTCCTGACGCAGCATCAACGCGCCGCGAAGAGCAAGGGTGATGACGCACAGCGCGGCGCGCTCGCCGAAGCGGGCAAGGAATCGGCGGCGGTGCTCGGCTTCGCGGGCGCGATGGGCGCGTACGGCGGCTTCTTCATTCCGAAGAGCTTTGGCTCGTCGCTCGACATGACCGGCTCGCCGGTCGGCGCGCTCGTGTGCTTCATCGCCTTCTATGTGGTGTGCGCGGTGGTGACGTGGTTCTTCTATGCGCGCCGCAACGCGTCCACACCTTGCTGAACCGGATTAGTCCTTTGGGAGTAGTGCGAACTCTCCCGTTGATGAATGGGCAGGCAGGTGCCTGCTCGCCATACTCGGAAGGATACGAGCGCGAGGCGCCAGGCTTGCAACGCGAGCGGGCGGCGACAGGCGCGATCGATCGATTCCAGCAGCAGTCCCGGAGAACCTGATGAGTTATTTTCTGGACCGGTTGAAGTTCATGTCGCGCGTGAAGTCGACGTTTTCGAAAGGCCACGGCGCGGTGGTGAACGAGGACCGCAAATGGGAAGACGGCTATCGCAGCCGCTGGCAGCACGACAAGATCGTGCGCTCGACCCACGGCGTGAACTGCACGGGCTCGTGCTCGTGGAAGGTTTACGTGAAGAACGGCCTGATCACGTGGGAAACGCAACAGACCGACTATCCGCGCACGCGCGCTGACCTGCCCAATCACGAACCGCGCGGCTGCCCGCGTGGCGCCTCGTATAGCTGGTACGTGTATTCGGCGCAGCGCGTGAAGTACCCGATGATCCGCGGGCGCCTGATCGAGATGTGGCGCGAGGCGCGCAAGACGCTCGACCCGGTCAAGGCATGGGCTTCGATCGTCGAGGACCCGAAGAAGGCGGCGCACTACAAGCGCGCGCGCGGCCAGGGCGGCTTCGTGCGCGCCGGGTGGGACACGGCCACCGAGATGATCGCGGCGGCCAACGCCTACACCATCGGCAAGTACGGTCCCGATCGCGTGATTGGCTTCTCGCCCATTCCCGCAATGTCGATGGTCTCGTACGCCGCGGGCGCGCGTTATCTGAGCCTGATCGGCGGGGCGTGCCTGTCGTTCTACGACTGGTATTGCGACCTGCCGCCTTCCTCGCCGCAGGTGTGGGGCGAGCAGACCGACGTGCCCGAATCGGCCGACTGGTACAACTCCACCTATCTCATGGTGTGGGGCTCGAACGTGCCGCAAACACGCACGCCCGACGCCCACTTCTACACGGAGGTTCGCTACAAGGGCACGAAGACGGTGGCGGTGTCGTCCGACTTCGGCGAGATGGTGAAGTTCGGCGATATCTGGCTCGCGCCGAAGCAGGGCACCGACGCGGCGCTCGCGCTCGCGATGGGCCACGTGGTGCTCAAGGAGTTTCACGCTACGGCGAAGTCCGCGTACTTCCGCGATTACGTGAAGCAGTACACGGACATGCCGATGCTCGTCGCGCTCGCGAAGCGCGACGGCTCGCTGGTGCCGGACCAGTTCCTGCGCGCGTCGCAACTCGCCGCGAATCTCGACGAAGCGAACAATCCGCAGTGGAAGACGCTCGCCATCGATGCGACCACGGGCGACATCGTCGCGCCGAACGGCTCGATCGGCTTCCGTTGGGGCGAAGGCGAGCACGACGGCGGCAAGAAGGTGGGCCGCTGGAACCTCGAAATGAAGGACGGTGGCAGCGGCCGCGAAATCGATCCGCGCCTTTCGCTCGTCGATCGGCATGACGAAGTGGTCGAGGTGGGCTTCCCGTACTTCGGCGGCGAACATGGCGCGCTGCTCGCGCGCCGCGTGCCCGTGAAGCGCGTGGCGCTGGCGGACGGCACGAGTGTGCTGGTCGCCACCGTCTACGACCTGCAGATGGCCAACTACGGCGTCGACCAGGGGCTTGGCGGCCCGAACGTCGCGTCCTCGTATGACGACGACGTGCCCTGCACGCCAGCATGGCAGGAGAAGCACACCACGGTGCCGCGCAAGCTCGTGATCCAGGTGGCGCGCGAGTTTGCCGACAACGCCGACCGCACACGCGGCAAGAGCATGGTGATCGTCGGCGCGGCGCTCAATCACTGGTACCACAACGACATGATCTACCGCGGCATCATCAATCTGCTGATGATGTGCGGCTGTATCGGCCAGAGCGGCGGCGGCTGGGCGCACTACGTCGGCCAGGAAAAGCTGCGTCCGCAATTCGGCTGGGCGCCGCTCGCGTTCGCGCTCGACTGGTCGCGCCCGCCGCGCCAGATGAACGGCACGTCGTTCTTCTACAACCACACGAGCCAGTGGCGCCACGAGAAGGTGAGTCTCGACGAGATCCTCGGCCCCGGCGCGGACCGCGAACGCTACAAGAATCTGTCGATGCTCGACCTCAACGCGAAGTCCGAGCGCATGGGCTGGCTGCCTTCGGCGCCGCAACTGGGCGCCAATCCGCTCGACGTGGTGGATGCCGCGCAGCGCGCGGGCGTGCCGCCGGTGCAATACACCGTCGATCAGCTGAAGTCGGGCGCATTGAACTTCGCCTGCGACGACCCCGACAACCCTGCGAACTTCCCGCGCAACATGTTCGTGTGGCGCTCGAACATCCTCGGCAGTTCGGGCAAGGGGCACGAGTATTTCCTCAAGTACCTGCTCGGCACGCAGAACGCGCTGTTCGGCGACGAAGCCGACGCGATCAAGCCTTCCGAAGTGAAGGTGCGCGAAGCGGCCGAAGGCAAGCTCGACCTGCTCACCGTCCTCGACTTCCGCATGAGCACCACGTGCCTGTACGGCGACATCGTGCTGCCCTCGGCCACGTGGTACGAGAAGGACGACCTCAACACGTCGGACATGCACCCGTTCATCCATCCGCTTTCGGAGGCGGTGCAGCCGTTGTGGGAGAGCAAGACCGACTGGGAGATCTACAAGGCCATCGCGAAGACGTTTTCGGAGATCGGCGGCGCGCATCTGGGCAAGCGCACGGACCTCGTGTGCACGCCGCTCATGCACGACACGCCGGGCGAACTCGGCCAGGCGTTCGAGCCGAAGGACTGGCGTCTTGGCGAATGCGATCTGATCCCTGGCAAGACCGCACCTTCGATGACGCTCGTGGAGCGCGACTATCGCGAGATCTACAACAAGTTCACGTCGGTCGGGCCGCTGCTCGAGAAGCTGGGCAACGGCGGCAAGGGCATCAACTGGAACACCGTGCACGAGGTGGGCGAGTTTGCCCGGCTCACGGGCATCCAGCAGAACCGCGGCGCGGCCGAGGGGCGCCCGCGTCTGGAAACGGCCATCGACGCCGCCGAGATGATCCTCACCTTCGCGCCGGAAACCAACGGCCACGTAGCGGTGAAGGCGTGGGACGCGCTCTCGAAGATCACGGGCCGGAATCACACGCATCTGGCCGAAGGCCGCGAGCACGACAAGATCCGCTTTCGTGACGTGCAGGCGCAGCCGCGCAAGATCATCTCCGCGCCCACGTGGTCGGGGCTCGAATCGGAAGAGGTGAGCTACAACGCAGGCTACACGAACGTGCACGAGCTGATTCCCTGGCGCACGCTCACGGGCCGTCAGCAGTTCTATCAGGATCACCGCTGGATGCTCGATTTCGGCGAGGGCCTGTGCAACTACAAGCCCGCCATCGACACGAAGACGACCTCGCCGATGCTCGGCGCGAAACCCAACGGCGAGCACGAACTCGTGCTGAACTGGATCACGCCGCACCAGAAGTGGGGCATCCACTCCACGTACACGGACAACCTGCGCATGCTCACGCTTTCGCGTGGCGGCCCGCACGTCTGGGTCTCGGAAGCCGAGGCGAAAGAAGCCGGGCTCGTCGATAACGACTGGGTCGAAGTGTTCAACGTGAACGGCACGCTCACCGCGCGCGTCGTGGTGAGCCAGCGCGTGCCGCGCGGCATGTGCCTCATGTATCACGCGCAGGAAAAGATCATCAACGTTCCCGGCGCGGAAACGAGCGGCATGCGCGGCGGCATTCACAACTCGGTCACGCGCACGGTGCTCAAGCCCACGCACATGATCGGCGGCTACGCGCAACTCGCGTATGGCTTCAACTACTACGGCACCGTCGGCAGCAATCGCGACGAGTACGTGATCGTGCGCAAGATGAGGAAGGTCGAGTGGCTGGAAGGCCCGATGAAGGAAGGAGCAGCATCATGAAAATCCGCGCCCAGGTGGCGATGGTTCTGAACCTCGACAAGTGCATCGGCTGCCATACGTGCTCCGTCACGTGCAAGAACGTGTGGACGTCGCGCGATGGCGTCGAGTACGCGTGGTTCAACAACGTCGAGACGAAGCCCGGCATCGGCTATCCGAAGGAATGGGAGAACCAGGAGAAGTGGAACGGCGGCTGGGTCCGCAACCCGAACGGCAAGCTCGAGCCGCGCCAGGGCCCGAAGCTCAAGGTGCTGGCCAACCTGTTCGCCAACCCGAACCTGCCCGGCATCGACGACTACTACGAGCCGTTCACGTACGACTACGAGCATTTGCAGAAGGCGCGCCTCTCGCAGACGCCGCCCACCGCGCGCCCCGTGTCGGTCATCACCGGCAAGAAGATGGACAAGATCCATTGGGGTCCCAACTGGGAAGACGACCTGGGCGGCGAGTTCGCCTCGCGCAGCCGCGACAAGCTGTTCGAGAACGTGCAGAAGGAGATGTACTCGACCTTCGAGAACACCTTCATGATGTATCTGCCGCGCCTGTGCGAGCACTGCCTGAATCCCGCGTGCGTGGCCTCGTGCCCCTCGGGCTCGGTGTACAAGCGCGAAGACGACGGCATCGTGCTCGTCGACCAGGACAAGTGCCGCGGCTGGCGCATGTGCATCTCGGGTTGCCCGTACAAGAAGATGTACTTCAACTGGAAGAGCGGCAAGGCCGAGAAGTGCATCTTCTGCTATCCGCGTATCGAGGCGGGGCAGCCGACCGTCTGCTCGGAAACGTGCGTGGGCCGCATCCGCTATCTGGGTGTGATGCTTTACGACGCGGACCGCATCAGCGAGGCGGCATCGGTTGAATCGACGCAGGATCTGTATCACTCGCAGCTCGACGTGTTCCTCGATCCGCACGATCCCGCCATCCAGGCCGAGGCGCGCCGCCAGGGCGTGCCGCAGAGCTGGCTCGACGCCGCCGTGCGCTCGCCCGTGTACCGCATGGCGGTCGAGTGGAAGATCGCGTTCCCACTGCACCCCGAGTACCGCACGCTGCCGATGGTCTGGTACGTGCCGCCGCTGTCGCCGATCCAGTCGGCCGCGGACGCGGGCCATATCGGCATGGACGGCGTGATTCCCGACGTGGCGAGCCTGCGCATTCCCATGCGCTATCTCGCCAACCTGCTGACCGCCGGCGACGAAAAGCCCGTGATTTCTGCGCTCAACCGCATGCTGGCGATGCGCGCCTACAAGCGCACCCAGGCCGTGGACGGCGTGAACGACAACGCGGTTCTCGCGCGCGCAGGCCTCACACCCGAGCAGGTCGAGGACATGTACCGCACCATGGCGATCGCGAACTACGAGGACCGCTTCGTCGTGCCGTCGTCGCACAAGGAAATGGTCGAGGACTCGTTCAACGAGAAGGGCAGTTGCGGCTTCTCGTTCGGCAACGGGTGTTCGGGCGGCGTTTCCGAGGGTTCGCTGTTCGGCTCGAAGGTCGAAGGCAGCGTGGTGTATGTCGATATGCCGAAGTCGCGTCGCAAGACGCCGTCCGAAGCTTGAGCAGGAGGGCATCATCATGTCGATTTATCCGGTTCTCTCCGCGCTGCTCGATTATCCCGAGCAGCCCTTGCTCGACGCGCTCGACGAGATCGAAGCCGCGCTCGAGGCCCTGCCGAACGGTGCATTCGCAGCGCGCGAACTGGCGCCGCTCATCGCGGCGCTGCGCGAGCGCTCGCTCGTCGAGTCGCAGGAGGCGTACGTGGCCACCTTCGACCGCAATCCGCGCCACTCGCTGCATCTGTTCGAGCACGTGCACGGCGAGAGCCGCGCGCGCGGCCAGGCGATGGTCGATCTGCTCGACGAATACCGCAGCCATGGCCTCGACGTCGCGACGAGCGAGTTGCCCGACTACGTGCCGCTCTTTCTCGAAGTGCTCGGCCTGATTGGCGAGGACGAGGCGCGCGCGCTGCTTGGCGAGGCGATTCACGTGCTCGCGGCGCTCGGCAATCAGCTCGAGAAGAGCGAAAGCCCGTACGCGGGCATCTTCACGGTGCTGTGCGAGCTGACCGATGTCGAGCCGCTGCCGCTCGTGGACGCCCCCGTGCGCGACATGGACGAGGCGCTCGAACGCTTCGGCACCGGCGCGGACGGCGTGGAGCCGCTCGTGCACGCGTTCGGCGCGAGCAACTCGCCGCAGGTCGTTCAATTCCACCCGCGAGCGCAGTTTGCCGCGACCACTGCGACCACCGCGGCTGCCTGCGCAAAGGAATCGCCATGAACACGTTCAATCAGTTTTTGTTCGGCATCTATCCATATATTGCCGCCGCCATCTTCCTGTTCGGCAGCCTCGCGCGCTTCGAGCGGGAGCAGTACACGTGGAAGGCGGACAGCTCGCAGCTGCTCTATCGCGGACATTTGCGGCTCGGCAATATCCTCTTTCACGTCGGCGTGCTCGGGCTCTTCTTCGGGCATCTGTTCGGTCTGCTCACGCCCGTCGCCGTGTGGGACTGGCTCGGCGTGCCGCACGCGGTCAAGCAGCTCGTGGCGATGGTCGCGGGCGGCGTGATGGGCTCGATGTGTCTGGTGGGCCTCGCGATCCTGCTGCACCGGCGGCTTTCGAATGCCCGCGTTTCGGCCGTGACGCGCGTGGGCGACAAGGTGCTGCTGTTGTGGCTGCTCGTCACGCTGCTGCTCGGGCTGAGCACCATCGGCGAATCGGCGAGCCACATGGACGGCGCGATGATGGTGCGGCTCATGACCTGGGCGCAGCACATCGTCACGTTCCGCGGCGACGCAGCGAGCTACGTGGCAGAAGCACCGCTCATCTTCCGCATGCACCTCTTCATGGGCATGACGCTGTTCGTGATCTTCCCGTTCACGCGGCTCGTGCACGTGTGGAGCGGGTTCGCCTCGATCACCTATCTGTCGCGCGCCTGGCAGCTCGTGCGCAGCCGCTAGCGGCCAACGTTTGCCTCTGGACGGCCGTGGGGATGGCCGTTCATTGCGGGGAGCGAGACCCACTCGCATTCCCCGCTTTTTTTCGCGATGCGCCCAGGTCGGGGGCGACGCGACGTGGTTCGCCAGGACTCGCCCGGGAGGCAGCTGACCTGACGCATAGTGTCGCAGTTGGCCGTGCAGACCGCGTCATAGCGCGCGATCGGCCGCGCTCCGTCCGATAATGTCGATACAGGCGCCGCCGCTTCGGCGCAGCCGATTCCCGGTCCCGGCCATGACTCCGTCTTCCGATTCCGCAACCGCATCTGCCGCTTCCGCCGTATCCTCCGGCGCGCACGAAGCGCCGTTCCCGAAGCGGCTCTCCACGCGCATCGTTGTGCTCTCCACGGTTGCGCTGGCGCTCGTGCTTGCGATGATCAGCGGCACGCTCTGGCTCTCCTGGCAGCTCGAAGGCGGCGGCGCGGCGATCAACGACGCGGGCAGCCTGCGCATGCGCGCGAACGCGGTGGCGATCGCGCTATGGGAAGCCCGCACCGGTCAGCCCTCGCAAGTCGACGCGCAGATGCACCAACTCGACGAGACGCTGCGCGAATTGCGCGACGGCGATCCGGCGCGCCCGCTCTTTCTTCCCGCAGACGCCGGCATCCATGCGCAGTTCGAACGCGTCGCGTCTGCCTGGAATCACACGCTCAGGCCCGCTGCGCTAAGCGACCTCGCCGCCAGCGGGGGCGAGCCCTCGATGTATATCGGCCTGCTGCCCGGTTTCGTCGACGACGCGAACCGGCTCGTCAGCCTGATCGAGCGCGAGAACGCGCGCAAGACCGCGTGGCTGCGCATTTCGCAGGTCGCGCTCGCGGCGCTGTCGTGCGTGGGCACGATGGCGATCGTCTATTTGCTTTACCAGTGGTTCGTGGCGCCTGTGCAGCGCTTGCAGGACGGGCTCGCGCGCATCGAGGCGCGGGAGTTCGACACGCGGTTGCCGGTCGAAACGTACGACGAGTTCGGCCATCTCACGCAAGGCTTCAACCGCATGGTCGCGGAGTTGCAGGCGCTGTACCAGGACCTTGCCGGGCGCGTGGACGCCAAGACCGCGCAACTGGCGGCGCAAAACCGCGAACTCGCCACGCTTTACGAGATGGCGGCGTTTCTCAATACGCCGGGCCCGGCGGAAAGCCTGTGCCACGATTTCCTCACGCGCGTCATGCGCGAATTCGACGCCGACGGCGGCACGGTGCGAGTCGTTTCGCCTGACGACGGCAATCTGCATCTGCTCGTCTCGGAAGGCATGCCCGAATCGATCACGCGCGCGGAGCAGTGCATGCCGGCGGCGGACTGTGCGTGCGGCGGTGCCACGGCCGAGGCGCCGGTCGTATTCGGCCTGGTGGCACAGCCGGGCACGCGCACGGCCGGCGGCGAAAGCGGCGAAAGCGGCTTGAGTGGGGCTTTTACGCAGCGCTGCCTGAAGGCGGGCTTCTTGAGCGTCGCGGTGTCGGCCATCGTCGCTCAGAACGAGACGCTCGGCACGTTCTCGCTGCACTTCCGGCGCGAGCGGGAGATTCCGCCTTCGGGCGTCCAGCTGCTCCAGACGCTCGGCCGCCACCTGGGCGTCGCGCTCATGAACCGGCGGCTCGTGGCGCTCGGGCGCCAGCTCGCCGTGTCCGAGGAGCGCAATCTCGTCGCTCAGGGGTTGCACGACAGCATCGCGCAAGGCCTGAGCTTCCTGAAGATGCAAGTGCACCTGCTCGATGGGGCGGCGCAGCAGGGCGATCTCGACGAGATTCGCGAGATCGTGCCGCTGCTCGCGGGCGGCGTAGAGGAGAGCTACGACGACGTGCGCGAACTGCTGCTGAATTTCCGCACGAAGCTCAGCCCAGGCAAGCTGCGCCTCGCCGTGGAGGACACCGTGGCGCGCTTTCGCCGCCAGTCGGACGCCGAGCTGACGCTCGACTATCGCGACGAAGACGGGCCGCCGCTGCCGCCCGACCAGCAGCTGCAGGTACTTTTCGTGTTGCAGGAGGCGCTCTCGAATGCACGCAAGCATGCGCAGGCACTGCACGTACAGGTGAGTGTCGTGAACGCGCGCGACTTCCGCCTCACGATCGAGGACGACGGCGTGGGCTACGATCCCGCCGATATCGCCTCGCGTGGCGAATCGCACGTGGGCTTCCACATCATGCATGAGCGCGCGCGACGTCTTGCCGCCGTGCTCACGCTGCAGAGCGCGCCGGGGCGCGGCGCGCGCGTCGAACTGGTATTGCCCGCCGCGAGCCGCATGGCCGCGTAAATATGGCCAATGAACCATCGTCGATGGCGCTACGCTCAAAATCAGAAGACATCGCGACAAAACAACGATCCCCATGACCATACGCATCCTGCTCATCGACGACCACACGCTCTTTCGCTCGGGCGTGAGTGCGCTCCTGCAGCGCCAGCCTGACCTGGAAGTGGTCGGCGAGGCGTCGGACGGCGTGGAAGGCGTCAAGCGCGCGAAGCAGCACCTGCCCGACGTCATCCTGCTGGACCTCAACATGCCGGGTCTCTCCGGGCTCGAAACGCTGCAACTGCTGGTGGAGGATCTGCCGGACACGGCGGTCGTGATGCTCACCGTCTCCGAGGAAGCCGAGGAACTCACCGCCGCGATGCGCGAGGGCGCGCGTGGCTTCCTGCTCAAGAGCATCGACGCCGACGCGCTCGTCGCGGCGATCCGCAAGGCCGCGAGCGGCCAGCCGGTGATTACCGAGCACATGACGGCGAAGCTCGTGGAGCAGATGCGCAAGCCAGCGCAGTCGACCGGCGCAACCGGCACGACTGGCGCCGCGCGCGCGAGCGCGGAGGCGCTCACGGCGCGCGAGCGCGACATCGTGCGCGAACTGGCGCGCGGCGCGAGCAACAAGGAGATTGCGCGTGCGCTCGACCTGGCGGAGAGCACGGTGAAGATTCACGTGCGCAACATTCTGCGTAAGCTCAATCTCACGAGCCGCGTGCAGGTGGCGATCTACGCGATGGGGCACGACGGCATGACCGACGTGCCCGGCGAGCCGCGCGGGCGCTGAAGGCCGCGCGCGGGTCTGGGAAAAACGGGCTCAGACGAGCCGCAGATAGATCAGTTCGCGCTTGATATACGCGTAGAAAATCGGCGCGGCGACCACGCCTTGAATGCCGAACGCCGCTTCCATCACGAGCATCGCGACGAGCAGCTCCCACGTGCGCGCCTCGATCTGGCCGCCCACGATGCGCGCGTTCAGGAAGTATTCGAGCTTGTGGATCAGGATGAGGAACACGAGCGCTGTGACCGCCGCGGGCAGGCTCACGGTGAGCGCGATGGCGACGATCAGCGTGTTCGAGATCAGGTTGCCGATCACGGGCAACAGGCCCACCACGAAGGTCACCACGACCAGCATCTTCGCGAGCGGCAGCGGCGCGTGAAACAACGGCAGCGCGAGCAGGAGGAAGAGGCCGGTGAACACCGTGTTGATGGCCGAAATCTTCACCTGCGCGAACACGATGCGGCGGAACGCGTCGGCGAAACGCGACACGCGCGCGACGAACGCGGTCGAAAGCGGCAGCCGCGTCGCGTTCTTCTGCGCGCCAATGGCGATGATCGCGCCGATGATCATGCCGATCACGATATGTCCGAAGATGCGCGCGGCGTTCTTGCCGCCCTGGCCGAGCTGGGTGGCGTGCTCGTGCATGAGCGCGAGCGCCTTGAGCTTCATCTGGGCGACGTCTACGGGCAGATAGGCGGCGATGGACTCGGGAATGCGCCCGCGCGCCTGATCGACGAACGTCATCATCTGCGCCATGACCTTCTGCACGCTCGGCACGTCGTTTTCGAACTGCTCGATGACGCCCACGGTGAGCCCCGTGAGCACGCCCACGATCACGATGGAAACCAGCACCACGGAAAGCCAGCGGGCGCGGCTGCTCGACATGCGCCGCTCGATGAGCGGCGAAATGGTATGAACGAGCTGGAAGACGAGCATGCCCGCGAGCAGCGCGCCGAGCAGGTTCAGGTGCAGCACCGCCAGCATACCGGCGAGCGCGGCCACATAGCTGCCGATTTCCACTGCCGAAAGCTTCGGCAGGCTCATGTCGCTCGTGAGCCTGACCGGCCGTGGCCGCAGGTCGCGCACCTGTTTATCTTCCGTCGCTTCGTTGCGCTTGACCATGTTGGGTGTATTCCGTCTCCAAACTTCGGGGGCGCACGCGCCCCTGCCCCGTTGTTGCTGCAGCTATTTCTACTGCTAAATTTCCGGCCCGGTCGTCAGCCCGCCTGGCGGGTCATTTGCCCGACGCCGTGTCCAGCGCGGCGATCTGGCGCTTGAGCAGCGGCGCGAGATAGCGGCCCGTGAAGCTTGCCTTCGACTTCGCCACCTGTTCGGGCGTCCCCTGGGCCACGATCTGCCCACCGCCCGCGCCGCCTTCGGGTCCCATGTCCACGACCCAGTCGGCGGTTTTGATTACATCGAGATTATGCTCGATGATGACCACCGTGTTGCCCTGATCTCGAAGCCGGTGAATCACTTCGAGCAAAAGCGCGATGTCGTGGAAGTGCAGGCCCGTGGTCGGCTCGTCGAGTATATACAGCGTGCGGCCCGTGTCCCGCTTGGAAAGCTCGAGCGAAAGCTTCACGCGCTGCGCCTCGCCGCCAGAGAGCGTGGTGGCGGACTGGCCGAGGCGGATGTAGCCGAGGCCCACATCGAGCAGCGTCTTGAGCTTGCGCGCCACCACCGGCACCGCCTTGAAGAACTCGTAGGCGGCTTCCACCGTCATGTCGAGCACTTCGCTGATGTTCCGGCCCTTGTATTGAATCTCCAGCGTCTCGCGGTTGTAGCGCTTGCCGTGGCAGACGTCGCAGGGCACGTACACGTCGGGCAGGAAGTGCATTTCCACCTTGAGCACGCCGTCGCCCTGGCAGCTTTCGCAGCGCCCGCCCTTCACGTTGAACGAGAAGCGGCCCGACTCGTAGCCGCGTTCCTTGGCGGCCGGCACGCCCGCGAACAGTTCGCGGATGGGCGTGAAGAGGCCCGTGTAGGTGGCCGGGTTCGAGCGCGGGGTGCGCCCGATCGGCGACTGGTCGACGTTGATGACCTTGTCGAAGTGCTCCAGGCCCTCGATCGCCTCGAACGGCGCCGGTTCGGCCGACGATCCATACAGATGCTGCGACACCGCGTGATAAAGCGTGTCGTTGATGAGCGTGGACTTGCCCGAGCCCGAGACGCCCGTCACGCAGGTCAAAAGACCGACGGGCAGGTCGAGCGTCACG
The DNA here is from genome assembly GCF_040948675.1 of Paraburkholderia sp. BR14312. Taxonomy (NCBI): domain Bacteria; kingdom Pseudomonadati; phylum Pseudomonadota; class Betaproteobacteria; order Burkholderiales; family Burkholderiaceae; genus Paraburkholderia; species Paraburkholderia sp. BR14312. The sequence goes on along the minus strand of NZ_JBFPKI010000014.1, from coordinate 72,922 downwards.
TGCTTGAGGTTGTTGCCGTGGGCCTCGACGATGCGCAGGCGGCGCTCGCCGGGCTCGATGCGCTCGTCGGGATAGTCGATGCGGCGCGCGCCCGAGAGATACTGGCCAGTCATCGAGGCCGGATCGTGTTCGACTTCCCCTGGCGTGCCTTGCGAAATCACCATGCCGCCGTGCTCGCCCGCGCCCGGACCCATGTCGACCACGTAGTCGGCCATGCGGATCATGTCCTCGTCGTGCTCGACGACGATCACCGAATTGCCGAGATCGCGCAGATGCTTGAGCGTGGAGATCAGGCGGTCGTTGTCGCGCTGGTGCAGGCCGATGGACGGCTCGTCGAGCACGTACATCACGCCCGTCAAGCCCGAGCCGATCTGCGAGGCGAGGCGGATACGCTGCGCCTCGCCGCCGGAAAGCGTCTCGGCGCTGCGTTCGAGCGAGAGATAGTCGAGCCCGACGTTGTTGAGGAACATGAGGCGCGCGACGATTTCCTTGACCACCTTGTCGGCGATCTCGCGCTTTGCACCTTCGAGGTGCAGCGTCTGGAAGTAGCCGAGCGTGTCGCGCAGCGGCCAGCCGCTGACTTCATAAATGGCGCGCGCCTCTTCGCCCGCGCCGATGCGCACGAAACGCGCTTCGCGGCGCAAGCGCGTGCCTTCGCAGTGCGGGCAGGCCTGGTTGTTCTGGTACTTCGACAGCTCCTCGCGCACGGCGGCGGAGTCGGTCTCGCGGTAGCGGCGCTCGAGGTTCGGAATGATCCCTTCGAATACGTGCTCGCGCACCGAAGTGCGGCCGCGCTCGTTGATGTACGAGAACGGAATCTCCTGCTTGCCGGAGCCGTAGAGCAGGGTCTTGCGCACTTTCTCCGGCAGGTCCTCGAACGCGGTGTCGATATCGAAGTCGTAGAACGCGGCGAGACTCTGCAGCATCTGGAAGTAGAACTGGTTGCGCCGGTCCCAGCCCTTCACGGCGCCCGCCGCGAGCGAGAGCGACGGGTGCGCGACCACGCGCTTCGGATCGAAGAACGTGATCTGGCCCAGACCGTCGCACTCGGGGCACGCGCCCATCGGGTTGTTGAAAGAGAAGAGGCGCGGTTCCAGCTCCGGCAGCGAATACGAGCAGATCGGGCAGGCGAACTTCGAGCTGAAGAGATGCTCGCGGTTGGTGTCCATTTCGAGCGCGATGGCGCGGCCGTCGGCCAGACGCAGCGCGGTTTCGAACGACTCCGCGAGGCGCTGCTTCATGTCGGGGCGCACCTTCAGGCGGTCGACCACCACGTCGATGGTGTGGCGCTCGCTCTTTTTGAGCTTGGGCAGCGACTCCACCTCGTAGATCTTCGCTTCCCCTTCATTGGCGGTGCCGCCGCCCGAGCGCACCCGAAAGCGCACGAAACCCTGCGCCTGCATGTCGTCGAACAGCTCGGCGTGCTCGCCCTTGCGGTCCACGATCACGGGAGCCAGGATCATCAGCTTCGTTTCTTCGGGCAGGGCGAGCGCGGCGTCCACCATCTGCGAGACGCTTTGCGACTCCAGCGGAATCTCGTGGTCCGGGCAGTAGGGCGTGCCGATGCGTGCGTAAAGCAGCCGCAGGTAGTCGTGGATCTCGGTGACGGTGCCGACGGTCGAGCGCGGATTGTGCGACGTGGCCTTCTGCTCGATGGAAATAGCCGGCGACAGACCCTCGATCAGGTCGACGTCGGGCTTCTCCATGAGCTGCAGGAACTGGCGCGCGTAGGCTGACAGGCTCTCCACGTAACGGCGCTGGCCTTCCGCGTAAAGCGTGTCGAACGCCAGCGAGGACTTGCCCGAGCCGGAAAGCCCGGTGATCACCACGAGCTTGTGGCGCGGCAGGTCCAGATTGACGTTCTTCAGGTTGTGGGTTCGGGCCCCACGGATACGGATCTGTTCCATGAACCTGCGGGAGAAAGGGAAACCAAACCTGCTACTATAACGACTTTTCCAGACCGCCGTTACGGCTTGCTGACGGTCTTTGAAAGGGCCCGGAGCGGCAAGTGCAAGGGCCTCGAAAGAGGCGCGTCAGGGGGCGTCCCGGTCAACAAACGTGCGGGCACATGCGGTCCGAACACATAACGCTCCGATGTCCTCCAATTCACCCGCTACCTCTTCACGCATGAGTGCGCCCGAGTTGCGCGCGACCGTCTCGCTGGCGGCGATCTTCGCGCTGCGCATGCTTGGTCTGTTCATGATCATGCCGGTGTTTTCCGTCTACGCGAAAACCATTCCCGGCGGCGACAACCTGCTGCTGGTCGGCATCGCGCTCGGTGCATACGGCGTCACGCAGTCGCTTCTCTATATTTTCTACGGCTGGGTTTCGGACATGGTGGGCAGAAAGCCCGTCATCGCCACCGGCCTCGTCATCTTCGCGATCGGCAGCTTCGTCGCGGCGGGCGCGCACGACATGGTGTGGATCATCGTCGGGCGGGTGATCCAGGGCATGGGCGCGGTGTCGTCGGCCGTGCTGGCGTTCATCGCCGACCTGACGGCCGAGGAGCACCGCACCAAGGCCATGGCGATGGTGGGCGGCTCGATCGGCATGTCGTTCGCCGTGGCCATCGTCGGCGCACCGATCGTGTTCCATTGGGTCGGCATGAGCGGCCTGTTCGCGCTGGTCGGGGTGTTCTCGATCCTCGCGGTGGGCGTGGTGATCTGGGTCGTGCCCGACGCGCCCAGCAAGCCCGTGCACGTGCGCGCCCCGTTCGCCGAGGTGCTGCACAACGTGGAGCTGCTGCGCCTGAACTTCGGCGTGCTCGTGCTGCACGCCACGCAGACGGCGCTCTTTCTCGTCGTGCCGCGCCTGCTCGTGGACGCGGGCCTGCCGGTCGCGTCGCACTGGATGATCTACCTGCCGGTCATGGGCCTCGCGTTCGTCATGATGGTGCCCGCCATCATCGTCGCGGAGAAGCGGGGCAAGATGAAGGCCGTGCTCGTCTCTGCGATCGGTCTTATCCTGATCGGCCAGCTTTTGCTCGGCTCGCTCGCGCATACACTTGTCATCGTGTCGGCCGTGCTGTTCGTGTACTTCCTGGGCTTCAACATCCTGGAGGCTTCGCAGCCTTCGCTCGTGTCGAAGCTCGCGCCGGGCAACCGCAAGGGCGCGGCCACGGGCGTGTACAACACCACCCAGTCGATCGGGCTCGCGCTCGGCGGCGTGGTGGGCGGATGGATCCTCAAGCACGAGGGCGCGAGCGCCGTCTTTTACACGTGCTCGGGGCTCGTCTTGTGCTGGCTTATAATCGCGGCCAATATGAAGGCGCCGCCCAAGCGGGCAGAAGCCACGCGGGCTTGACCCGCGCGGGCCTGAGTTAGAACCAGCGGTTCACAGCAACGCAATTCGCGGAGGCGGTCCGCGACCGGCGAAGGCGCATGACACATCAGGCGCTCGCCGGCGCGCACCGCGCGGCCGCTCCTCGCAACGGAATCAAACAGGAGAAATTCATGGCATCCGTGAACAAGGTGATCCTCGTCGGCAACCTCGGCGCCGATCCGGAAGTGCGCTATCTGCCGAGCGGCGACGCCGTGGCGAACATTCGCCTCGCCACGACCGACCGCTACAAGGACAAGGCGTCCGGCGAGTTCAAGGAAATGACCGAATGGCACCGCGTGTCGTTCTTCGGGCGCCTGGCCGAGATCGTCTCGGAGTACCTGAAGAAGGGTTCGTCGGTGTATATCGAAGGCCGCATCCGCACGCGCAAGTGGCAAGCGCAGGACGGTACCGACCGTTACTCGACGGAAATCGTCGCCGACCAGATGCAGATGCTGGGCGGCCGCAGCGGCGGCGCCTCGATGGGCAGCGATATGGGCGACGACGGCGGCTACAGCCGTGAGCAGTCCGCACCGCGCGGCGGCGGCCGTGCTTCGGGCGGTGGCGGCGCGCCGCGTTCGAGCGGTGGCGGTGCCGGCGGCGGCGCAGGCGGCGGCCGTTCGAACGCGCCGGCTGGCGGCGGCTTCGATGAAATGGACGACGATATTCCGTTCTAAAGCCTCCGAACGCATCGGCAGGACCTGAAGCCCCGGCTCGACCTCACGGTCGGGCCGGGGCTTTTCATTTGCGCGCGCGGACCGAGCGAACTCAGCAAGCTGAGCGAGTCGAGCGCCGACCCGCTGCGACGTTTTCGCGCACACAGTCAATTCTCCGCTTCAAGCGACACGTTTTCTGATTTTTGTCACGGCAAAACTCCCGCCGGCGCGCGACCATTTAAAAGATGCATTGATTTTGCATCTTACAAGACGGCTCGCGCCGTCACCCCACAAGGAAAAGGAGAAAGCCGTGTTTTGCTATCAATGTGAACAGACCGACCGCGCCCAGGCCATACCGGGCTGCGCCTCGGCCAAGGGCAACTGCGGCAAGGACGCCACGACTGCGGATCTGCAGGACCTGCTGATCTACGCGGCCAAGGGCATTGCACAGTATGGCGCGCTCGCGCGCGGCCTCGGCAGCCCCGATCGCGAAGCCGACCGCTTCATGCTCTACGCGCTGTTCACAACGCTCACCAACGTCAATTTCAACGCCAGCCGATTCGTGGCGATGCTGCGCGAGGCGGCGCAACACCGCGATCGCGTGAAGTCGACCTGCGAGGCGCTCGCGCTCGCGCAAGGCGTCGCCGTTGCGCCGCCGGGCGGCGCCGCGCTCTGGCAACCGGGCAACGATCTCGCCGAACTGCAGGCGCAGGCCGCGCTCGTCGGCATCAAGGCCGGGCTGCCGAAGGTAGGCGAGGACGTTGTGGGCTTGCGCGCCCTCGTGCTCTATGGCCTCAAAGGCGTGTGTGCCTACGCTCATCACGCGCGCGTGCTCGGATACGAGAGCGAAGAGGTCTACACGGGCGTGGAGGCGGCGCTCGTGTTTCTCGCGAGCGAACCCACGCAGGCCGGCGATCTTCTTGAACATGCGCTCGCGCTCGGCAACCTGAACCTCAAGGTCATGGAACTGCTCGATGCGGCAAACACAGGCCGCTTCGGCATGCCCGAACCCACTGCCGTGCGCGTGACGCCCGCGGCGGGCAAAGCCATCCTGGTTTCGGGCCACGACCTCGGCGATCTGGAGGCGCTGCTCGAAGCCACCCAGGGCACCGGCGTGCAGATTTACACGCACGGCGAAATGCTGCCCGCGCATGCTTACCCGAAGCTCAAGGCTTATCCGCATCTGGCAGGCAACTACGGCGGCGCATGGCAGGACCAGCAATCGGACTTCACTCATTTCCCCGGCCCGATCCTGATGACCTCCAACTGCCTGATCGAGCCGCTGCCGCAGTACCGCCAGCGCATCTTCACGACAGGGCCGGTAGGCTGGGCCGGCGTGCGCCATCTCGAGCATCACGCGTTCGCGCCGGTCGTGCAGGCCGCGCTCGCGCTGCCGGGCTTCCGCGAAACGACGCCGGAGGAAACCATCACCATCGGCTTTGCGCGCAACACGGTGCTCGGCGTGGCCGACAAGGTGATCGACGCGGTGAAGGCCGGTCAGATCCGCCACTTCTTCCTGATCGGCGGCTGCGACGGCGCCGCACCCGGCCGCAACTACTACACCGAGTTCGCACAGGGCGCGCCCGACGACACCGTCGTCATGACGCTCGGCTGCAACAAGTACCGCTTCAACCGTCACCAGTTCGGCGACATCGGCGGCATTCCGCGCCTGCTCGATCTGGGCCAGTGCAACGACAGCTATTCGGCGATCCAGATCGCGATCGCGCTCTCGAAGGCCTTCGACTGCGGGGTGAACGATCTGCCGCTCACACTCGTGGTGTCGTGGTTCGAGCAGAAGGCCGCCGCGGTGCTGCTCACGCTGCTCGCGCTCGGCCTGCGCAACATCCATCTCGGACCGACGTTGCCCGCCTTCCTCACGCCGAATGTCCTCGACATCCTCGTCGAGCAGTTCGGCATTTCGCCGATCGGCGAGGCGCAAGCGGACCTCGCCGCGGCGCTCGCACGCAAGGCCGCTTGAGCGCGGGTGAGAACGTCATGAGTTATCAAATCGAGCTCACCACGCGCGACGGCCAGGCGTTCGGTTTCGCGTGCGAGCCGGGGCAGGACGTGCTGAGCGCGGCGGCGGCGGCGGATATCACGCTGCCCTCGCAGTGCCGGCGCGGCAGCTGCGGCGCGTGCCACGCCACCGTGACTGAAGGCGCGTACACGCTTGGCGACCACAGTGCGGACGCGTTGCCGTCCGGCGACCCGCACGCGGTTCTGCTGTGCCGCACGAGACCTTCGGCCGACTTGCGCGTCGCCGCGCCGTACGACGGCACGAAGGTGCTGCTGCAGCCGGTTGCCGCGCGCACGGCGCGCATCGCCGCGCTCGACACGATCGCCGACGACGCGCGCCGTCTCGAACTGCTGCTCGACGCCGACGACACGAGCGGCAGCGCCGCCGAGTTCGAAGCGGGCCAGTTCGCGGAGCTGGAGCTGCCGGAGGGCGGCGTGAAGCGCCCGTTCTCGCTTGCCAACACGAGCAACTGGGAGGGGCGGCTCGAGTTCCTGATCCGGCTGCGGCCGCAAGGCGAGTTTTCGGCGTATCTGCGCGAGCGAGCGCAGCCGGGCGACGTGCTCACCGTTCACGGCCCGCAGGGCGGCTTCGGTTTGATCGCCGACAGTCTGCGCCCGCGCTGGTTCGTGGCGGGCGGCACGGGTCTCGCGCCCCTGCTCTCGATGCTGCGCCGCATGGCCGAATTCGGGGAAATGAACGACGCGCGGCTCTTCTACGGCGTGAATCGCGAGAGCGAACTTTTCCTGCTCGACGAACTGGACGCACTTCGGGAGGCGTTGCCGCAACTGCATGTCGAGCTTTGCGTGCGCGAAGCGGGCGATGGCTGGCAGGGCTCGCACAGCACCCCAGTCGACGCGCTCGCCGCCGCGTTGGCAGACGCTGGCGCGGCGCCCGACCTCTACGTTTGCGGTCCGCCCGCGATGGTGAGCGCCGCGCAGGCGGTGGCGGCGCGCGCACGCGTGCCGTCCACGCAGTTCGTGAGCGAACGCTTCACGGTCTGAGCAGCAATGCAGTGAGTCGTGTTTCTTCGTGTCTGATTGACCTCGCCTTCGGGCGGGGTTTTTTTTCGCGTCTCGCGCGGCCATGCACGGCACTTCCGAGCGATCTGTTCAAGCGATTGACATTCAGTCATTAACTGTCAAAATGTCCAATATCATGATGCCAACCCGCAAATCCCGTTCCGGCCTTTCCACTGACGAAAATGCGCTGCTCCTGCGCGAAGGCGAGAAGATCGTCGCGGCGCTCGGGCAGACGCTCGCCCCGCTCGTCGAGGTGGTGCTGCACGACCTCACGCGGCCGGAGCACTCGGTCGTCGCAATTGCGAACAATTTGTCAGGACGGCAAGTCGGCGACGCCGCCACCGAAATGGGTCTCGCGCGCATCACCGACTCCGGCTTTCCCGAAGTCGTGGCCAACTATCCGAACCGCTTTCCGGATGGGCGTCCGGCCAAGAGCACATCCATCGGCCTGAAGAACAGCGCGGGCGAGTACGTCGCGGCACTTTGCCTGAACATGGATGTGTCGCTGATCGGCGCGGTGACGGCGGGCCTCGGCCAGCTGATCCAGACCAGCGCGGCTGCGCCCGTCGCCGAAACGCTCGCACCGCGCGGCGTGGGCTGTGTGCGCGAGGCGCTCGAACGCTTCGCTGCCACGCGCAACACCACACCGATCGGCATGACGCTCGCGCAGCGCCGTGAGGCCGTGCGCGAGCTCGCGACAAACGGAATGCTGAATCTGCGTCATGCGCTCGCCGACGTGGCCACCACGCTCGGCGTGGCGCGCTCGACCGTCTACACCTACCTGCCAGCCGAAGAACGACCATGAGCACTCTGCCTATTACCTTCGAAGACGTCGCCGCCGCCCACGAACGCCTGCGTGGCGTCGCGCACCGCACGCCGGTTCTGACTTCCAGCACCGCGAACGAACGCACGGGCGCGCAGCTTTTCTTCAAATGCGAGAACCTGCAGCGCATGGGCGCGTTCAAGTTCCGCGGCGCCTATAACGCGATCGCGCAGTTCACGCCGCAGCAGAAGGCGGGCGGCGTGATCACGTTTTCGTCGGGCAACCATGCGCAGGCGATCGCGCTGTCGGCGCGTCTGCTCGGCGTGAAGGCCGTGATCGTCATGCCGCACGACGCGCCCGCCGTGAAGGTCGAGGCCACGCGCGGCTATGGCGGCGAGGTCGTCTTTTACGATCGCTATACCGAGGACCGCGAGGCACTCGGCAAACGGCTTGCGGCCGAGCACGGCCTCACGCTCATTCCGCCGTACGACCACGCTCACGTGATGGCCGGGCAGGGCACGGCCGCCAAGGAGTTGTTCGAGGAAACGGGCGAGCTCGACATGCTGCTCACCCCGCTTGGCGGGGGCGGGCTGCTGTCGGGCTGTGCGACCGCCGCGCATGCGCTCTCGCCCGCGTGCACGGTGATCGGCGTCGAGCCCGAGGCCGGCAACGACGGTCAGCGCAGCCTGCAGTTGGGCGAGATCGTCCACATCGACACGCCGAAGACCCTTGCCGACGGCGCGCAAACCCAGCATCTCGGCAACCTGACCTTCGCGGTGATTCGCGAGCGCGTGAGCGAGATCGTCACGGTGAGCGACGCGGAACTCGTCGATACGATGAAGTTCTTCGCGAGCCGCATGAAGCTCGTGGTCGAACCCACCGGCTGCCTCGCGGCGGCGGCGGTGCTGCACGGCAAGGTGGACGTGCGCGGCAAGCGCGTGGGCGTGCTCATCTCCGGGGGCAACGTCGACTTGCTGCGCTTTGCCGAACTGGTTCAGGCCGCAGGCTAAAGCGCCTGGACTCAAGCGAGCAGTTGCGCGAGCGCCGCGCGCGCGTTCGTCACGTGCGCGGACTCGCCCAGCCGGCCCGGCAGCAAATGAAATTCGGCCGCGGGCAGTGCAGGCAAGCCGAATGAAGCCGGGCAGGGCATCAGTCCGTCGCCGATCGACGACTCGTTCAGACACGAGATTCCCAGCCCCGCCTTGAGCGCGAGCTGCAGCCCGGCCACGCCCGAAGCCGAATGCGAAATCAGATAGGGCATGCGCGCTTCGTCGAGCAACCTCACGACACGGCGCTGCAACTGGCAGGTCGCCGGCAGCAGCACGAGCGGCCAGGGCGGCGTGAGCGCGGGCCGCTCGCGCAGCGTTTGCGTCGCGCCCACCCACACCAGTTTTTCGCGGCGTATCGACGTGCTCTTGTGCGTGCTGCGGCCTTCCTCCACCAGCCGCAGCGACAAGCCGATGTCGTAGGCGTTATCGTCGGCGCTGCTGTCGATCACGGCGCTCGGCAGCACGGTCACATGCAGACGCAGGCGCGGATGCTGGACCGCGAAGCGCCGGATGATCTCGGCGACGTCGTGTGGCCGGTAATAGTCCGTGATCGCAATGCGTACTTCGCCGTCGAGCGTGCGGCCGAGCATGTCGTCGAAGGCGGCGTCGCAAAGCGCGACGATGCGGCGTGCGTGGTCGAGCAGCTTCGCGCCCGCGGGTGTGGCGGACATGCCCTGCTTGCTGCGCACGAAAAGCGGCTGGCCGACGCGCTCTTCGAGCTTCTTGAGCTGTTCGCTCACCGACGACTGCGAGAGGAACACCCGCTCGGCACCCGCAGAGACACTGCCCGCTTCTGTCACGGCGATAAACGTGCGCAACTGCGCGAGATCGAAACCGCGTGCGTTCATTGATTCGGCTTGATCAGATGCGTTTCATGCAATTCCATGATTCGGAAATTCCGAATATACGGATTGGAATTTCCCGCTTTTCCGATAGATGGTGCGCCTCTACGATGCCCTCAGTCAACCGTTTTCTGGAGATCATCATGGGACGCAGTACGACGCGGGGCGCGGCACACCGCTGGAAAGTGCTCGCGGTGGGCGTGGCGGCCAACGCGAGTTTTGCGGCAGCGCTCGGCGGCATTCCCGCAACGGGCGTCTTGATCCGGTCGGATTACCGTATCGGTACCGGGGAACTGGGTGTCGTGCTCGGCATGCTGGGACTGGGCATCGTGCTGAGCGAGCTTCCCTGGGGACTCCTGACGGATCGCTGGGGCGACCGGCGCGTGTTGCTCACGGGGCTCTCCACGACAGCGCTCGCCCTCGTCGCGATGGCGCTCTGGGGCGCACCGGCGGGCACGCACACGCCCAGCGGCACGGTGCTCGCGGTAGGCCTGCTCGCGCTCGGCCTGCTTGGCGGAAGCGTGAACGGCTCGAGCGGGCGTGCGGTGATGGCGTGGTTCGCCACCCACGAGCGCGGCCTCGCGATGAGCATCCGCCAAACGGCCGTGCCAACCGGCGGCGGGCTGGGAGCGCTCGTGCTGCCCGCGCTCGCCGAGCATGCGGGATTCGCAGCCGTGTACGGCGCGCTCGCGGCGATGTGTGTGGTCTCCACCGTGCTGACGATCGTCTGGTTGCATGAACCCGCGCACGAACAGGACGCCGCGCAGGCGCCACTCGTCGCTCACGAGGCGCTCGGACAGGCACAACGCGCCGTCTCACCGCTGCGCAGCGTCACCGTGTGGCGCATGGTGACCGGCATTGGCGTGCTGTGCGTTCCCCAGGTGGCGGTGCTCTCGTTCGCGAGCATTTTCCTGCATGACGTCGGCCATGCGGGTACCGCAGCAGTCAGCGCGACGCTTGCGGCCGTGCAGGGCGGCGCGGCCTTCATGCGTGTGTACGGCGGCCGTTGGACAGACCGGCACGGCGACCGGCGCATCTGGCTGCGCGGTTGCGCGGCGCTCACCGTCGCGCTGTTCGTCGTGCTTGCCGCGTTGACGGCTTTTGCGTCGCCAGCGCATCGCGCAAGCGCAGCGTTCGTCACCCTGCTTGCCGTGGTGATCGTGCCTGGCGGTATCGCCGCTTCCGCCTGGCATGGCGTTGCCTTCACCGAACTCGCGACGCTCGCGGGCAACGGTCGCGTGGGAACCGCACTCGCCATGGGCAACACCGGCGCATTCCTTGCGTTCTTCGTCGCGCCTTCGGCGATCCCGCTGCTGTTGTCGTGGTTCGGGTGGCCGGCGGTCTGGGCGGCGGCCGCGCTCTGCGCCGCGCTGGCATGGCCCGCATTCGCGGCGCCGCGCGAGCGCAGCGACGCGATGCGCACTGGCGAGCGTCGACAACGCACTCGCGCGCGCGCCGCGGTTTGACCGTACGGAACACAAGCCATATTTAACGTTTCGGAAATCTCCGATTTCGACGGCGGCCTTTCAATGGTCAGATGAACACCTTGTCGATATTGCTGGTTGCCGATGCGCTCATGCGGCGCATCGCTTCCACGCAGATCCGCCTCGAAGGAGATTCAGTGTGAAGCTACGTATCGTCCTCGCCGACGATCATCCATTCGTTCTGCTCGGCGTTCGCTCGGTGCTCCTTGCAGCAGACGATATCGAGGTCGTGGGGCAAGCGTGCGGCGCGCGAGAGTTGTTGCAGACGCTCGAAGCCGTCCCATGCGACGTGGTGATCACTGACCTCACTATGCCGCCTGTCTCCGGCGAAGCGGAGGACGGCCTGCGCCTCGTGCAGCGTTTGCGCCGCGACTGGCCGCATATCGCCGTGGTCGTGCTGACCGGGGTTGCGAACGCCGTCCTCCTGCGCGCAGTGGCGCACGCGGGCGTGGTCGCCATGTTGCGCAAAACCGGGCCGATGGACGATCTCGCAGCCATCGTGCGCGGCGCCGCCCAGGGTCTCGCCCATCTCAGCCCGGCCATCGAGCGCGAACTCGCGGTGGCCGGCGGACCTTCCGACCTGTGTTTGCCGCGTTTGACGCCGCGCGAATCGGTGGTGGTCCGCAAATTCGCGAGCGGCGGCTCGATCACGGAAATTGCGCGCGCCCTCGGCCGCGACGTGCGCACGGTGAGCTGCCAGAAGCGTGACGCCATGGCGAAGCTCGGCATCAGCAACGACGCGGGACTCTTCGCGTATGTCAGGGCGTACGGACTTCTATGAACCTGCCTCCCTCATCACTCCCGGATCATGCCGCTGCGGCGACCGCTTCGCAGCGCGCCATGCGCGACCACGACGAACAGCGCGCCTGCCTCGCGGCACGTAACATGACGGATACGGCCGACCTCGCGGCACCCGTACGCGTGATCATCGCCGACGACCACCCGCTCGTCGTGCATGCGCTGGACAGCATGCTTACCAACTATCCCAACGTGCAGGTCGTCGCGTGTGCGCGCAGCGTGCCCGAGCTGTTCGAAGTCGCGGCCCGCAATGCGTTCGACCTCTTGCTGATGGACCTCTACATGGCGTTGCCCGGCGAGCTGGACGGGCTCGAAGCCATCCGCGCCTTTCGCGCCGGGTTCCCGCACAAGGCCGTGGTTGTCCTCACCATGGAAAGCGAGGCCTCGGTGCTGCGCAAGACCCTCGACATGGAAGTGGATGCGGTGCTCAGCAAGCGCGACCGCATCGACCTGATCCCGGTTGCGATCCTGTCGGCGATGGCGCATGAGCAATACATCGGGCCGGTCGTACGCGACCTGCTCACGGAAGCGGCGCGCGCCGAGCGGCGCGAAGAGGTGCACCGCATTCTCACGCGGCGTGAATTCGAGGTGATCACGCACTATGCAACGGGGCTCGGCGTAACGGAAATCGCAGGTCTGCTCGGGCGCAGCGTCAAGACGATCAGTGCGCAAAAGTGCGCGGCGATGAAGAAGCTCGCACTCGGCAACGATATCGAGCTCTATCGCTTCGCGGTCGAATGCGGCGTGACGCAGGGCGAGCAAACCTGAACGGTTCTTCGCACGCGAGGTCTCCCATGCACGCTATCCGGGTCGGTCGAGAAGACGCGCTTCACACGGGCAAGCCGCTGCGCGTGATCGTTGCCGACGACCACGCGTGCATCCGGCTCGGCGTGGCCAGTCTGCTGCGCGCAACGGATCGAGCCCTCGTCGTCGGCGAAGCCGGCAACACGCTCGAGCTCGCCACGCAACTCGATACGACTGAGTGCGACGTCGTCATCTCCGATCTCTGCATGCCGGGGCTGGACGGCGAATATGGCTCCCTCACCCTGCTGCGGCGCCTCGCGCAAACACGAGGCACGCCTGGCGTCGTCGTCCTGAGCATGGTGTCGACGCCGCCCATCCTGACAGGCCTGATGCATCACGGCCTGAACGTCATCGTCGACAAGCGCGACGTCACGCACGATCTCCTGCTCGCCGTTGCCGCCGCTCGCGAGCGCACGCCGTTTCTCTCAAGCCATGCACGCGCAACGCTCGCGAGCGCGGGTGCCGCGTGCGCCCCCTGCTCGGGTGTGCCGAGCGTGCGCGAATGGGAGGTCTTCCAGCTTTACGCGCAGGGTATGTCGGTGCACCAGATTGCGCAGCGGTTTCAGCGTAGCGGCAAAACGATCAGCGCCCAAAAGCGCAGCACGATGCGCAAGCTGGGGCTCGTCACGGAGCGCGATCTGAGCGATTTCGCCATGCAGGTGGGGCTGACCTGATCCATCGTCAGGCGGCGCGTCCCTAAATTAGTCCTTCGTTCGCCGGATTTTCTCCCGCCGTGTGGCGCAATGCGGCCGGAGTTTTAAGAGTTCTCCTATCTGATTGCAGGAATCGTCTCTCCATAATTCCAAGCTCGACGCATCGCTCGTCAGATATTGCCGACCCTGGGAATGCGTTCGAACGACGGCCAGGTCAGACCCGGGCCGGGATGCAGGCCGGATGTGGAGATGAAACGATGAAGCTCGGTAGGCGTTTAGCGGTCGAGGGCGCGGGCACCGCGTGGCTTGTGTTCGCGGGTTGCGCAACCACGGCGCTCAACGCGAGCCCGCCCTCCCAGGGCTTCAACGTTTTCGAGATGGCCGCAGCATTCGGGCTCGCGCTCACGTTAGCGAACTACGCCGCCGCGCGCGCGGCGAGCGCCCATTTCAATCCCGCCGTCACGATTGGCTACGCGTTCTCCGGGCGCTTTCCGGTGCGCGATACCGGGCCCTACCTCGCGGCGCAAACCATCGGGGCCGTTCTCGGCGCGGCCTTGCTCTTGCGCGTGGCGAGCGCGCGCCCGGGTTTTTCCATCGCGGCGTCCGACCTCGGCAGCAACGGCTATGACGATCATTCGCCGACCGGCTACGCCCTCGCTGCCGTATTTCTCCTGGAACTGTCGGCGACCTTCGTGCTCGTCCTCTTCCATCTGCTGATGTCGAGCACGGTCGCACGCCGCAAGACTGCGGCGCTCGCCGTTGGAGCCTGCCTTGCCGCCATCTATCTCATCGCCATCCCGGTGAGCAACGGCGGCGCGAATCCGGCGCGCTCGACCGGCCCCGCGCTGTTCGTCGGCGAATGGGCGCTCGATCAGCTCTGGCTCTTCTGGGCGGCGCCGTTGCTGGGGGGCGCCGCGGCTGGCGTGGTTTACCGCCTCGGGAGCCGGCGCTCGCGCATTTGCACCACGTCATCTCGCGACGGCGTCTGAAATCCAGTCTGCCGTGCGCCGATGAAGTCGATTCACCGCATCTTCCGTCTTCGCGCGCGCCCGGCTGCAACGTGGCGGGCGCGCCGACTCGCGTGCGTGTTCGCCTGCTTCGGCGCGCTCGCTGCGGCATGGGTGCTCGCGTTTTCCGCGGCAGCGAGCGCCGCGACGTCGTGTGAGCAGACAAACGAGGGCGTCGAACTCTCGCGGCAGGTCGCCCCGACGTTGCCGCGAGAGCTCGTCGTCGGCGTGGTGGAAGGCGGGCGGCCGCCGCTCGAGGTGCTCGACGGCGCCACGCTCACGGGCTTCAGCGCCGACTATCTGCGCCTTCTCGCCGGTGCTGGCGTCAAGCTTCAGCCGCGCGTCTTCGCAGGCATGCCGGCGTTGCTCGCGGCGGCCTGCGCAGGCGATGTCGACATCGTGATGAGCGTCGCGCGTATACCGTTGCGCGAGCGCTGTCTCGCTTTCACGGTGCCGTATCTGAGCGGCACCACGGCATTTGTCACACGTGCTGGGAATACTGCGCTCGCGACCCAGCCGGCGCGCCTCGCGCGTGCGACGTTTGCGGTCGAGCGCGACGACGCCCTCGAATCGGTATTGCGCGAGCGTTTCGCGCAGGCACGCTTCGAAACCTTCGCGAGCACGCAGGCAGCGTTGCGCGCCGTCGCTCAGGGTCAGGCCGACGTCTATGCAGGTTTTTCGCCCGTGGCGCGCGATCAGCTCACGCTCGAAGAATTCCGGGATCTGCGCGTCGCCTTCGCGGAGCGCGAGCGCTTGCGCGAGTTGCGTTACGCCGTGCCGGTCTCGAGGTCGGACCTGCGTGACCGGCTGGACCTTCTGCTCGCTGGCGTGCGGCCTGCCGCGGCGGCGGCCGAGCGGGCGCGCTGGTTCGAAGGCGACGCGCCAGCACAGGCGTCGCCGCCCGGGTTCAGCCTGGGCGCTGACGAGCGCGCGTGGCTGCGCGCCTTGTCGCCGCTGAAAGTGGGCTACGACAGCGGCTGGCTCCCGTTCAGCTTCACGAACAAAGCTGGAGAGCCGGCGGGCATGGCCGTCGACTATCTCGGCTATCTGGGGCGTACCCTCGGCGTTACCTTCGAGCGCGTGCCGATTTCTCCCTGGACGAGCACCGGGGACGCAATGCAGCGTGGCGAGATCGCGCTCGCCGCAACCTCGGTCGGCGATGGCGTGTTCGGCACAGGCGTAGCGTACACGGAAGCGTTCGAGCACTATCCGCTCGTCATGGTGGGGCGCCGCGACGAGCCGATGGCGCGCTCGCTTGCCGACTTTGCGGGCCGCCGCATCGTGCTGGCGCCGCACACGCCGGCCATGCAGGCGTTGCCGGGTACGCAGCTCGTGCGCGCCGCCAGCCTCGACGCGGGGCTCGCAATGATCGGTCGCCACGAGGCCGACGTGCTGGTGGGCAACGCGGCCGCGCTCGACGAGCCGCTCAGCGGCACCTATCTCGACACGCTGAAGGTGCTGGGAGCGGTGGGTGTCGACGATTCGACGGCATTTGCCGTGCGCTGCGACCTTGCCCCGCTCGCGCGGCTCATCAATCGCGCGCTCGACGCGATGCCGCCCGTCGAACAGCAGCGCATCCGCAATCGCTGGACCGCTGCCGTCGCCACTCGGGCCGGGGGCTGGAGCGTGAACGCGCTGCGGCTGCTGCCGCTCCTGATCGTGTTCGGCGTGCTGTTGCTCGTCACGCTGCGCGCCTACGTGCTGCTCCAGCGAGAAATGCACCGGCGGCGGCGCGCGGAGCAGGTGCTCGCGCGCCAGGTGGAACTGCAGGACACGATGATGGAGATGATCCCGTATCCGCTCGGTGCACGGGATCTCGAAAACCGCTATCTCGCGATCAATCGCGCCTACGAAGAATCGACGGGCCTCGCGCGCGCCAGGGTGCTGGGGCGCACAGGTTCGGCCGTGATGGCGTGGGGGCCCGAAAACAGCCGCCGCATGGACGATCTCTACCGGCTCACGATCGTCGAGGGGGAGAGCCAGCGTGTCGAACTGACGTTCGAGGACGCGCTCGGGGAGACACGTCATGGCATTTTTTGGACACGCCTGTGCCGCGACCTGCAAGGCGCGCCGTTCTGCGTGCTCGGCACGATGATCGATGTCACCGACATTCGCCGCGCCGAGTTGCGCGAGCGCGAATCGGAGCGGCTTCTTTCGGAGGTGACGGGTTCGCTGCCCGCGATCGTATTCCAGTTGCGCCGCTCGCCCGATGGCCGCTACTCGTTTCCGTACATTGGCGGCGACACGCAGCAGCTCCTCGGCGATACCGTCGAGGAGCTGCGCCGCGCGTATTCGGTCGATCTCTCGCGGGTGGGGCGACAAGACCGCGCGCGCCTTGCATCGCGGCTCGAACGCTCCGCGCGCCGGTTCGTACCCGTGCACGCCGAGTTCCGCTTTCAGGGCGCGGCCGGGTTCGTGTGGGTGCGCGCAGAGTTCGCGCCGCGCCGTGCCGAAGACGGCGCGATCGTCTGGAGCGGCTATGCGCTGGATGCGAGCGTCGAGCACGCGCGGGCCGACGAACTCGAGCATGCGCGCGATATCGCAGAGGCGGCCTCTCGTGCGAAGGACGATTTTCTCGCCATGATGAGCCACGAGATCCGCACGCCGATGAACGGCGTGCTGGGTCTCGTCGAGGTGCTCGAACGTACGCCTCTGAACCCGGACCAGGCGCAGATGGTCGACATGGTGCACGAATCGGCGGGGGCGCTGCTGCAAATCCTCGACGACCTGCTCGACTACTCGAAGATCCAGGCCGGCCATCTCGTCATCGACTCGCAGCCGTTCGACGTGCGCGAACTCGTCGACAACGCCGTTGGGCTGCTGGCCGCGCGTGCGCACGAGAAGGGGCTGAAGGTGCGCGTGGATGTGGAGCCGGACGTCGCGGTGCAGTTGCGCGGCGATAGTGTGCGGCTACGGCAGATCCTCTTCAATCTCCTCAGCAATGCGATCAAGTTCACACCGGCAGGCGAAGTGAGCGTGCACTTTCGCGCGTGCGATATCGGCGTCCGCGGAGGCGCGCCTGCCTGCCAGCGGCTGTCGATCGCGGTGGCCGACACTGGCATCGGCATTGCGCCCGAAGCGCAGGCGCAGCTCTTCGAGCCGTTCGTGCAGGCCGAGACTTCGACCACGCGACGCTTCGGCGGCACGGGGCTCGGCCTCACGATCTGCCGCAAGCTCGCGGCGCTGATGGGCGGCACGCTCGAACTGAACAGCGAAGTCGATCGCGGCACCTGTCTGACGCTGCATATCGAATTGCCCGTGGAAGTGCGTAGCGGCACGGCCGCCGGGCTGCGCGGCAAGCGCGCGCTCGTGGCGTGCGAGGACGCGAGCATCGCCGCCGCATTGATGCATTTTGGCTCGGCGCTCGGTATGGAAATGCGTCGCGCCGCGCCAGCGGACCTCGCCCGCGCCGTAAGCGCGGACAAGGCCGATCTGGTGTTCGTGTCGGAAGCGCTGGCCGAGCAGTTGGGCAAACCCGGTGTGCCTGTGCTTTGTCTGACGGACAACCCGAAGCCAAGCGGTTATCGCGTCGTCGAGAGCGGCGTGCGCGTGAGCGTCAACCCGTTATCCTGGCGGGGCTTGAGCGCCGTTTGCGCGCTGGCGCTGGCGGGGCTGCCGGTCAAGGCTGCCAGCCCGTCGCGTCCTGCCGCCGATGTCGAAACCACACTCCCGGCGCCCGATCGCGAGCAGGAACGCGCTGCTAGCCGTCTCATCCTCGTGGCAGAGGACCATCCCGTGAATCAGGAGTTGATCCGCCATCAACTGGCGTTGATCGGGTTCGCTTGCGACGTCGTCGACGACGGTGCGAAGGCGCTCGAAGCGCTGGCCGAATGCGAATACGGCTGCCTGATCACCGACTGTCATATGCCGAACGTATCGGGCTACGATCTCGCCCGGCGCGTACGCCAAATGGAGCAGAAGGCGCACGGCGCGCGGCGCTTGCCGATACTCGGCATCACGGCCAATACGGCGCCCGAGAACCTGAGTCAATGCAGCGAAGCGG
This sequence comes from Paraburkholderia sp. BR14312, assembly GCF_040948675.1. Taxonomy (NCBI): domain Bacteria; kingdom Pseudomonadati; phylum Pseudomonadota; class Betaproteobacteria; order Burkholderiales; family Burkholderiaceae; genus Paraburkholderia; species Paraburkholderia sp. BR14312. The sequence continues at coordinate 54,509 of NZ_JBFPKI010000014.1, read as the reverse complement.
GCATGGACGATTGCCTCGTCAAGCCCACGCGCGTGGCCACGCTGCGCGAGCATCTCGCGCGCTGGTTCGGCGTGGAGGGCATACAACGCACCGTGCAGGACGAAGTCGTGCGCGAGGCAGGCGCGAACGGACAACGGGCGGGGCAAGCAGCGTCGCGGGCTTCCGGGTCGCCTTCACCGGGACGCGACGGAAAGCTCGCGGAAAAGCCTGCAAACGCGCGGGCGTTCGAGCCGCTGGATCTCGCGCATATGATCCAGGTTTGGGGCGGCGAGGCGACCGTGAAGACGTTGCTCGGCTCGTTCGTTTCGGCGATGCGCGACGACCTGGATGCCTTGCCGCCGCTCCTCGAACAAGCCGATGTCGCGGGCCTGCGCGAATGGCATCACCGGCTTGCCGGTGCGGTGGGCGTGCTGCAGTACCCTGCGCTGCTCGCGGAGCTCGAGACGTTTCGCGGTCATATGAACGGTCACACTGCCGGTCAACTGCGTGAGGAAGGCTATGCGCTCATCCGCACTTGCCAGGCGATGCTGGTCGGAATCGAGCAGCAGGTCGCGCTGCTCGCGTGAATGATGTACATCAGGAAATCGACGGGCGCAGGGCAATAGAGCGGAAAAACAGGCGAAAAAAAACGCGGCCGAAGCCGCGTTCAAGCTTGGAGACCCTTCGATGAAGAGTCACTTCTCGCACTGGGTAGCTTAGACGCCGTGCGACGAGAAATCGAGACAATTTCGATCAATTAACTATTACAGGAAGTGCAGGTAATCGCGCTTGCTGCCGCGGTGTCATGGCGGCGAAATGGTTCGACCGTGAAATCGATGAACGAGCGTGTTTTTGCCGGAACGTGCGCGTTGTCAAATGGTGGTTCGTCAAACGATGGCGCCAAGACACTTCGCTATGCAAATCAATTCGGTGTTGCGTCCATGCACCTCGAACGGTTCTTCGCCATCGCTTCCAGGCATTCGGTGGCAATACCCGATGGCAGGAAGGGAGTACCTGGGTTGCAAGGCGTCGCTTGCGGCGCATTTTTTATTGCACGCAGCTTACGTTGGGCCGACATCGGCGCAGCGGACGCGCCCAGCCGATTTGCTCTAGCATGTGAGAGCGCGGTTTTGCGCCTTCTGGCGCAGCGCGCCACAAAAACAGGAGAAATTCCATGAATTTGCTTCGTCCGCTGCAGCTCGCTCTCGCTCTGTGTGTCCTTGCCTCCAGCGCCGCGTATGCCGACACCGTTGCCCTTAAGGCCGATCTCGAACCGTCCAGCGAAGTCCCGCCGCGCGTGAGCCAGGGTCACGGCATGCTCAACGCCACCTTCGACACGTCCACGAAAACGCTGAACTGGACGATCACCTATGAAGGCCTCTCCGGCCCGGCTGCCGCCGCGCACTTCCACGGCCCGGCGCCGGTCGGACAGAACGCCAACGTGCAGGTACCGATTCCGAAGGGCGAACTGGCGAGTCCGATCAAGGGCTCCGCCACGCTCAACGAGCAGCAGGTCACCCAGCTGATGGGCGGACAGTGGTATTTCAACATTCATACGGCGCAGAACCCGTCAGGCGAGATTCGCGGTCAGGTGCTGCCCGCCAATTGACCGGCCCTCGATCGTTCGCCTCACTCTCCGCACCGTGCGCGCCGCGCATTCCCGCGATCGAAGTCTGATTGCGGGACGCCATCGACCGACCGCCGCCGAGTGCTGGTCGAGGCCAGTTTGAGGGCTGCGGAGGGGCTGAGCCGATGAGCTGGCAAAGCAGGCTGATCTGCAGGTTCTTGCGCCGCACCTTCCGGCCGCAAACGCGCAAGTCGATCAACGTCGCGCGCGTGCGCATGCTGACGGCGAGGCGCATCTGGACGCCGGGCGTGCCGAGCGGCTGGCGCCTGCGCGAGCAGTACGACGCCTCCGATGTTCCGATGCGCGGCGAGTGGCTCTTCCGCGAGCGCTCGCCCGCGCATCGCACGCTCCTTTATCTGCATGGCGGCGGCTACTACTTCTGCTCGCCGCGTTCGCAGCGCGCGATCTCGTTCGGTCTGGGCAAGCGCGCCGGCGCCGACGTCTTCTCGCTCGACTATCGCCTCGCGCCCGAGCATCCTTTTCCCGCCGCGCTCGAGGACGCAATGGCCGCGTACCGCCATTTGCTGGCGCAAGGAACGCAGCCCGGCTCGATCGTGATTGGCGGCGATTCGGCTGGCGGCGGACTTGCGCTTGCGACGCTCGTCGCCTTGCGCGACGCAGGCGACGCGCTTCCCGCCGGCGCCGTGCTCTTTTCACCGTGGACCGATCTTGCGGCGACGGGCGCTTCGATACGCGAGAACGACGGGCGCGATCCCATGTTCAGCGGCGCGGTATTCGAGCGCATCGCGCCGTTTTACCTCGGCGCGGCCAGTGCGACCGATCCCTACGTGTCGCCGCTGTATGCCGACTTTCGCGGCTTGCCGCCGCTCAGCCTCTTCGTGGGCAGCTCCGAAACGCTGCTCGATGACACGCGCCGCGTCGCCGAGCGCGCGCGCGCCGACGGTGTGTCGGTGGAGTGCGAGATTGCCAGCGGCATGCCGCATATCTGGCCGATCTATGCGCCGTTCATGCCCGAAGCGCGCCGCACGCTCGACGTCGCCGCGCGCTTCGTGCGCCGCGTGACGCCCGTGCCGGCGCGCGGCGACGAGAAACCGCAGCCGCCTCAATCGAGCGAGACATCGATCGCGTCATAGGCCGCGTGCACGGCGGCTTCGCCGTAGCGGCGCTCGAGCCGGCGCACGGTGAAGTGCCCATGCGCCACCTGCTGGAAATGATCGATGAACACGGTGTTGACCATGGCGCCGAGCACCGCGCCGATGGCGGGTATCGATTTCGCCGCGACCTGCTCGCTCACCTGCACGGAGAAGCGCGCGGCCACGGTCTGCATGAGCTTGAGGAGCGCGGTTGAGCCGTGTGCGGCGAAGCCCTTCGTTGCCATTTCCGACGACGCCGCCGATACCGCCTTCGCGAGCGCGCCGCGCGCGATGAAATAGCCGAAGTCGGCCTCGTCGTCGGCGGCCGAGCGGCCGCCCATGCCGAACACGGTCAGACATTGCAGCTGCGTGTCGGTGCTGGCCAGATTCTCGCCTTCGCTACGCGCGATGTCGCAGATCGAGCGAAACATCAGCGTGGTGGTGACGGGCAGCTCGACCGGCAGCGCGAACAGGCCGAACGCGCCGCCTGCCGCGCCCGTGGTCGCCACCGCGAACTTGTGCAGCAGGTTGCTCGGCTTCGCGCTCGTGCGCGCTTGGGCCGTGGAGAGGGCGCTTTGCTTGCCGAGCGTCTTCAGCGCGAGCTGCAGACACTTGCGCAGCGCGGCTTGCGTCGCCTCGGTCACCTTGTCGTTCGCGACGCCGGGTAGCCGCGCGATCAGCTTTTCTACCGGCGCACCCACGATCGCTGCGAGCTTCATGCCGAGTGGCGGCGTTTCGAGCTCATGTTTGGCGCGCCGCAGCGCGTCGAGATCGGCCTCTGTGAAGGCCGCGATGGCGCCCGTGCGGGCCGGATCTGCGGCGGTCGGTTCGGTCGTGGGTTCCATGGCGCTCCCGGATTTTCAGCGACGACGGCGAGGGCATCGCCGCCGTTCGACGCCCCAGTGTAGTGGATCGGACCGTGCTATGATGGTCGATCTTTGACGCGTCAACCGTTGCTGGATCAAAAAATGGCCGTTCATACCGCCGCCCACCATTCGAGCGGGCAGGTTCTGCCGTTCCGGGAGTCGCTGCTCGCGATGCTCGGCGTCTCGTTCGTGACGATGCTCGTCGCGCTCGATCAGACCGTCGTCGGCACCGCGCTGCCGACCATCGTCGCCGAACTGCGCGGCTTCGAGCTTTATGCGTGGGTCGCCACATCCTATCTGCTCACCTCGGTCATCACTGTCCCCATTTTCGGGCGGCTCGGCGACTATTACGGGCGCAAGCCGTTCGTGATCGCGTCGATCGTCGTCTTCACCGCCGCATCCGTGCTGTGCGGCGCGGCCAACAGCATGCTGTTCCTCGTGATCGCGCGCGGGCTGCAAGGCATCGGCGGCGGTATGCTGGTCGGCACGGCGTTCGCCTGCATTCCCGATCTCTTCCCCGACTCGGTCGTGCGCCTGCGCTGGCAGGTGCTCATGAGTTCCGCATTCGGTATCGCCAACGCGGTCGGGCCGTCGCTCGGCGGCTTTCTCACGCAGTACTACGGCTGGCGTTCCGTGTTTTACGTGAATCTGCCCGTTGGCCTGCTTTCGCTGTTTTTCGTCTGGAAGTATCTGCCGCATCTGCGCCACGTCGCGCACGAGGCGCGCATGCGGCTCGACTGGCCAGGTGCGCTCCTCATCGCGGTCGCGCTCGGCAGCCTGCAACTTTTCGTGGAACGTCTGCCGGGGCGCGGTCTCACCGCTTCGGCCATCGGCCTGCTCGCCCTCGCGCTGGCGGCTGGCTGGGTGCTCTGGCAATGGGAGCGGCGCTGCCCGCAAGCCATCCTGCCCGTCGACATGTTCCGCAACGCGAGCCTGAATGCGCTTTTCACGCTCGCCGTGCTGGGCGGCTTCACGATGTTTTCGTTGCTCTTCTACGCGCCGCTCCTGTTCCAGGGCGGCTTCGGCATGACGCCGAAGGAAGCGGGCGTCGTCATCACGCCGCTCGTGGTGTTCATCACGATCGGCAGTATCGCGAACGGGCGCATCGTCTCGCGCATCCGCAACCCGAGCCTGATGCTCTACATCGGCTTCGCAATGCTCGCAGTGGCCTGCTTCGCCGTTGCGCTCGCCACCCGCAACACGCCGCGCGGCCTGCTCATGACGTTCATGATCGTGGCTGGCATCGGCTTGGGCTTCGTCATGCCGAACCTCACGGTGTTCGCGCAGCAGACCGCTGGGCGCGAGCATCTGGGCATCGCCACCGCGCTGTTGCAGTCGCTGCGGATGATCGGCGGCATGATCGGCACGGCGCTCACCGGCACGATGGTCACGCAGCTCTACTCGAGCGGCGTGCAACGCGCGCTGGATGCCGACCACGCCACGCACTGGCTGCCGCAGCTCGCCGACCCGCAGATCCTCATCAACCGCGACGCGCAGGCTTCACTGATCGCCGATCTCGCGCACGCCGGGCATAATGGCGCGCCGCTGCTCGAAGCCGCGCGCGAGGCCCTCGTGGGCGCGATTCACCTGGGCATTGCCGTGGCGGCGGCGATCGCGGTGGTGTCGATCTGGCAAACCCGGCGCGTGCCGCCCGTCAAGCTGCAGCGCAAGTTGGAGCCCGTGATTCACGCGGATTGAGACGTTCCGCCCCTGGCGGGCACCGGCACGGACCCGGCAAACGCGCGGCGATGATGCCGGCAGGAAGACAAAGCATGGAAATTCAGGATCGCATCGCCGTCATGCAGCAGTTTGGTCGGACCTACCGGACGTTCATGTCGGCGTTCGAGGCGCAGGTCGGCCATCCGCTGCCGCGCTGGCGCATTCTGCTCGCGCTTTACGAGCAGGACGGCGAGTCGTCGCAAAAGCGGCTCGTCGAGCGGCTGCGTGTCGACCCGGGCGCGCTCACGCGCCAATTGAAAGCGCTGGAGGCGCTCGGCTGGATCGCGCGCCGCGCCGACGAGCGCGACAACCGCATCACCAACGTGACGCTGACCGACGCCGGCCGCGCCGTGACCGAAGAGGGGCTGCCGCGCCGCAACGCGTTCCTGGACGTGACGATGTCGCTGCCCGACGATGCGCTCGCGGCGCTGTCGAGCGCGTTGGGGATGATGGAGGCGCGCATCGGCGAGGCCGCTATGGCGGCGGCCGCGCTCGCGCAGGCTCCGCAGGCCGAGCCCGAAGCGGGCTGAGCCTGCACCGATGCGCGCCGCGCTCAGAAGAACGTTTCGATCACTTCCGTCACGCGATATTTCGCATCGACCATCAGCACCTGACGCCACTTGTCGAACGTGAGGCAGGGGTGCGAGATATCGAACGCGATCATGTCGCCGACCTTGAGGTCCGCGCCCGCTGGAATCTTCAGGTAGGCGTGCTGATCCATCATCTGGAACACTTCCCAGCCTTCGCTTGCCGCCACTTCGCGCGGCGCGCCGCCGTTCGCGGGGCGATAGTGGCGCGACGGCTCCGGAAAGCCCGCGTCGAACGCGGCGTCGCGCTTGCCGAAGCCGATGATGGCGCGGCCGGGCTCCGGAATCGACTGCACATAGGCCCAGAGCTGTAGCGCGGGCAGCAGTGCCACGCCCATTTCGCGCGCCACGGGGTTGCGCGTGAGGATCTGCGACTGAGCCTGCTTGTAGACACCCACGTCGTGCGTCACGTAGCAGCCGGGGCGCAGCACCACGTCGATCGCGCCCGCCTGCGTGGCGGGCGCGAACTCTTCCGCGACGATGTCGTACCAGGCCGAGCCCGCGCCCGAAAGCAGCGCGGGCGTGCGCGCGAAGCGGCCCGCGGCGGCCAGTTCCTGGGTGACGTTCAGCGCGTCGCGCAGGAAGGTGCGCACTTCGCTTTCTTCCTTGAGGATGCCCTCGTAGATTTCCACGCCCGCCAGCTTGAGCGAGTCGGGATAGCGCGCGATTGCCGCGAGTACGGCGTTGCGCGTGTCGGTGTCGCGCACGCCCGTGCGGCCGCGCGGCACGCCCAGTTCGAGCAGCACCTGCAGCGTGCGGCCCGCTGCGCGGAAGAACTCGCCCAGATGCTCCACGCCTTCGACCGAATCGACGAGGCAGAAGAACTCGAAGGTCGCGTCGCTGAGCAGTTCGGCGATGATCGCCATGTTGCGGCGGCCCACGAGCTGGTTCGCCATCAGCACGCGCGAGATGCCGCCGCGGTAGGCGGCGCGCGTCTGGTGCGCCGTGGCGAGCGTGATACCCCACGCGCCGGTGTCGATCTGGCGGCGAAAGAGCTGCGGCGCCATCGTCGTCTTGCCGTGCGGCGCGAGCTTCACGCCATAGCGCGTGACGAAGTCCTGCATCCACTTGAGGTTGTGCTCGACGCGGTCGGCATACAGAACCGCAGCGGGCAGGCTCACGTCCTCTTCGAGTAAATTCCATTCGAGGCGCCCGGCGTCCCCGAGCGGCACGCTCGCGCCCGGTACGTTGCCAAGGCCCTTGCTGTTCGGGTCGATCGTTGCACTCTGATAGTTTGTAACTTTCATTTCCCTTCGCTCCATATGCTTCATGCGGCTCCGCTACACCGGCATCTTCAGGACCGGCGTTGACTCGGAGATAGTACACAAAGTAACATCGCTTCGTGAATTGTTATTTATTAACAGACTCCCTGCAATGAACACCGCCGCCGATCCGGCCCGCTTCGACATCGTCGCGCGTATCGCGCAATGCGTGCCCGAATTGCGTCCCGCCGAGCGCGACGTGGCTGCGCTCATTCTCGACGATCTTGCCAGCGCCGCGCGGGCGAGCATCGGTGAGCTGGCGCAGCGCGCGGGCGTGAGCATCGCCTCCGTCACGCGCTTTGCGAAGGCGGTGGGCTGCCACGACGTGCGCGAACTCAAGCTGCGGCTCGCCCAGGCGGCCGCCGTGGGCGATCGCTTCCTGCGCGGTGCGGCAACTGGCGCTTCCGAAGGCGCGGGCAAGCCGCGCGCCGCCGACGCGAACGGCGAAGCCGAACCGCTCGCCACGCGCGTCTACGACGAAATTCACACGGCGCTCGCGCGCAACCACGAGCTGCTGTGCCAGGCGCCGTTTGCGCAAGCCGCCGCGGCGCTGGCGCAGGCCCGCATGATCTACGTGTTCGGCATGGGCGGCGGCTCGAGTGCGCTCGCCGACGAAATGCGCTTTCGCCTCGTGCGCCTGGGCCGCCCGGTGGCTTCGTACCAGGACAGCCTGCTGCAGCGCATGGTGGCGAGCACGCTTTCGCCCGAAGACGTCGTCGTCGCGCTTTCCGTAACAGGGCGCGTGCCCGAACTCGTCGACGCGTGCCGCATCGCGCGCGACTACGGCGCGAAGCTCGTCGCGCTCACCGCGCCGGCTTCGCCGCTCGCTGCGCTCGCCGACTGGCTCGTGCCGATCGTCGCGAGCGAGACCGATTTCATCTACAAGCCGTCGTCGTCGCGTTACGCGATGATGATGGCACTCGACGTGCTCGTGACCGAACTGGCGCTCGCGCAACCCGAAGAAAGCCGCGAGTTGCTGCGCCGCATGAAACACACGCTGGACGCGCATCGCGGCGGCGGCGAACGCCAGCCGCTCGGTGACTGAGCGTCCACCCAAGAGCCATCCTGAGGAGACGCGTATGCATTCGCACCCCGAAGCCGCCGACACGCTGATCGTCGGCGCGATGCTGTATGACGGCACCGGCGCGCCGCCCGTCGAGCGCGACGTGGCGTTGCGCGACGGACGCATCGTCGCGATCGGCAACCTGTCGAACTGGCTCGCGGAAGAGGTGATCGAGGCCAATGGGCGCGCGCTCGCGCCCGGTTTCATCGACGTCCATACGCACGACGACACGCACGTGATCCGCGCGCCGCAAATGCTGCCCAAGATCAGCCAGGGCGTGACGACGGTGGTGGTCGGCAACTGCGGGATCAGCGCCTCGCCGGTGACGTTAAAGGGCGATCCGCCAGACCCGATGAACCTGCTCGGCGAGCGCGACGCGTTCAGCTATCCGACGTTCTCCGCGTACGTCGACGCCGTCAACGCGGCGCGACCCGCCGTGAACGTCGGCGCGTTGATTGGCCATACGGCGCTGCGCAACAACCACATGAACGACCTGAAGCGCGCCGCCACCGGCGACGAGATCGCGGCGATGCGCGCGCAGCTCGAAGACGCGCTCGCGCACGGCGCGCTCGGCCTTTCCACGGGCCTCGCGTACGGCTCGGCCTTCGAGGCTTCGACCGAAGAGGTCGCCTCGCTTGCCCAGCCGCTCGCCGCCGCCGGCGCGCTCTACACGACGCACATGCGCACGGAGTTCGACGCGATTCTCGAAGCGATGAACGAGGCGTACCACATCGGCCAGCATGCGCGCGTGCCGGTGGTGATCTCGCATCTGAAGTGCGCGGGGCCCACCAACTGGGGGCGCAGCACGGAGGTGCTCGCGTCGCTCGAAAGCGCGCGCAAGTATCAGCCGGTCGGGTGCGACTGCTATCCGTATAGCCGCAGCTCGTCGACGCTGGATCTCAAGCAGGTGACGGGCGACATCGACATCACCATCACGTGGTCCACGCCGCACCCGGAGCAGGCGGGCAAGCTCATCAAGGACATCGCGGCCGGGTGGGGCGTGTCGCAGCAGGAAGCGGGCAAGCGTCTGCAGCCGGCGGGCGCCGTGTACCACAACATGTCCGAAGACGACGTGCGCCGCATTCTTTCGCATCCGGCCACGATGGTCGGCTCGGATGGACTGCCCAACGATCCGCTGCCGCATCCGCGCCTGTGGGGCGCATTTCCGCGCGTGCTCGGCCATTACGCGCGCGACGCGGCCTTGCTGCCGCTCGAAGAAGCGGTGCGCAAGATGACGGGCCTTTCGGCACGGCGCTTCGGCCTTTCGCAGCGCGGCGAGGTGCATGTGGGCTGGCACGCCGACCTCGTGCTGTTCGACCCGACGCGCGTGCGCGATGCGGCGACGTTCGAGAAGCCGCAGCAGGTGGCCGAGGGCATCGACGCGGTATGGGTGAACGGCGTGCTTTCGTATCGCGACGGGCAACCCACGGGCGAGCGCGCGGGCCACTTCGTCGCGCGCGGCAAACGCGAGGCGCAGGCCGAGGCAATGGCCTTCTAAACCGGCTTTATCTATCGAATTTCGACCCCCGGCGTACGCGGCCCAAAAAGCTGCGCGCGCCGCACGATCTCAAAGGAGCAAACGATGAAACGAATTGGAGCGGAAGGCGGCAAGGGCCAGGGCGGACAGCATCTGCCGTTCGCGCGCGCCGTGGAAGCCGACGGCTGGCTGTACGTCTCGGGCCAAACGCCGATGGAAGGCGGCGAAGTGATCAGCGGCGGGATCGTCGAGCAGTCGCACAAGGCCATCCAGAATCTTTTCGCGATCCTGAAGGAAGCGGGCTATGGCGCGGAGCACGTGGTGCGCTGCGGCGTGTGGCTCGACGACGCGCGTGACTTCACCTCGTTCAACAAGGTGTTCCGCGAGTACTTCGGCGAGCATCCGCCCGCACGCGCCTGTGTGCAGTCGAGCATGGTGGTGGACTGCAAGGTCGAAGTCGACTGCGTGGCTTACAAGGCGCCGGCGGGGAAGTAAGGGCGCGGCTGTTGGCGAGCGATACGCGAAAGCCTCATTGAGTGCCGCACGAAACGGCTGCCGGAATCATCCGGCAGCCGTTTTTTCTTGCTGGTCATGCCGACGGGCTTTTCCGTGCTGAGTTCTGTCCCTCATTAGGCATTCGGCAGATGGCACTCCCATGTGTCCATTTTCCCAATATATGAGCGACCCAATCACATATTGGAGAACTCGAAAAAACCTGCCTACAATCAGTCCATCCGATAAGCCGCGACTGTCACAGCGCGGCAGACATCGTCGGCAGACCCAGATAAATCCGGCGCACGCGTAACACGCGGAGCGAACCGGACCGCAAAGGAGACGTTCGCCATGCTTCAGCCAGCGCTTTGCGCGGCCACGCGCCGCCCGCCGCTACCTGTCCGAGTCCCGGCCGCCCGCGCGGCGGGTCGTCTCCCGAAGCACGGTTCGCGCGCCGCCTGACGGCACGCGCCTTTCGATCGTCTCTTTTCATCGCCCTCGCCATGAACAAAGCGATGTCTTCCACACTCGCCGCGAATCTCCCCGACGAGGCCGCGCCCGCAAAAAACGCCGCGGCAACCTCCGCGCAAGCGCAGCCGAAAGCCCGCCCCGCCGCCGATGAAATCGGCGTCGCGAGCACGTTGCTCGACGGCTCGATGCAGCAGGCCGGCACCCAGACGCTCCTGCGCGGCCTCGCGATCCTCGAAGCGGCCGCCGCCGGCGTACGCGACCTGCGCTCGTTCGGCGCGGTGCTCGGCACGACGCGCAGCACCACGCACCGTCTCGTTTCGAGCCTCGTGCAGGCGCGCTATCTGCGCCAGGTGCAGGGCGGCTACCTGCTCGGGCCGAAGCTCATCGAACTCGGCACCATCGCACTCGAGCAGATGCCGCTCACGGCCGTTGCGCGCCCGCATCTGCAGGCGCTCGCCGACGAAACGCTCGACACCATCCACCTCGGCGTGCGCGACGGCGACGACGTGCTGTACATCGACAAGATTCCCGGCCAGCGGGGCCTCGAAATGCGCTCGCGGGTGGGGCACCGCATGCCGCTCGCGTCGACGGGCATCGGCAAGGCGATGATGCTCGACCTCGCGCCGCAATCGTGGCGCGACCTGTTCGACGCTTCGCGCCGCACGCTCGCCGGCGTGAGCTTCCGTCCCGATCACAGCCTCGAACCCGATACCTTCCTCAAGCGCATGGCGACTTATTCGGCGGGCGGGTACACGTTCGATCTGGAGGAGAACGAAATTTCGATCCGCTGCGTGGCGGCGCCCGTGCGCGACGCTTCCGGCGCGATCGTGGCGGCGCTTTCCGTGGCGAGCACGATTCCCTACATGCCGCTCGAGCGCATGGACGAACTGATTCCCGTCGTGCAGCGCGAGGCACGCGCGATTTCGCAGGAACTGGGCTGGCGCGCGCCGCAGCCCACCACGCGCAGGATTCGTCGATGAAAGCACGCGAGAAGCCTGTAAGCGGCGCGGCGATCGATGCCGGCGACGCCGCGATCGCTCGCGAAGCCGCGCTCATCGCGCTCGACTGGGGCACGACCTCGCTGCGTGCGTATCTGTTCGATGCGGCGGGCCAGGTGATCGCCACGCGCGTTTCGACGGCGGGAATCATGAACCTGCCCGTGCCCGCCGAAGAAGGCGGCTTCGACGCCGCCTTCGACGAAGCGTGCGGCGTGTGGCTCGCGCAAGCCCCCTCGCTGCCCGTGCTGGCCGCGGGGATGGTCGGCAGCGCCCAGGGCTGGGTGCAGGCACCGTATGTCGAAACGCCCGCGAGCGCTCAGGCGCTGGTGGCCGGCATCGTGCGCGTGCGCGCCGCATGCGGCGCCGAAGTCGCCGTGGTCCCGGGCGTGCTGGAGCCGGGTGCGCTGCCCAACGTGATGCGCGGCGAGGAAACGCAAATCTTTGGCGCGCTCGGCGCAGCGGGTGACGACGCCGAGCCGCAAACGGCGCTAGTCGGACTGCCCGGCACGCACGCGAAATGGGTGGTGGTGGAGGGCGAGCGCATTGCGCGCTTCTATACCTTCATGACGGGTGAGGTCTACGCGGCGCTGTGCGCGCATACGATCCTCGGCCGCACGATGAAGCATCCCGTCGAGCCCGACACCGCGGCGTTTCTGCGCGGCGTGAGCGTGGCGCGCGAGCAGGGCTGCGTGGGACTGCTGGCCACCGCGTTCAGCACGCGCACGCTCGGCCTCACGGCCCAGCTCGCCGCCGACGAGCAGCCCGACTATCTCTCGGGCCTCGTGATCGGCCATGAGCTGGCGGGCCTCGAAGCGGCGCTGGCGCGGCGCGACGTGGCGCTCGCCGGCTGCGCGCCGCAGCTGATCGGCGCCGAGGCGCTGAGCGAGCGTTACCGCATGGCGCTTGCCGCATTCGGATGCAGCGGCGCGCATCTCGTGCGCCAGGCGACCGAACACGGGCTTTGGCGCATCGCCGTGCAGGCCGGCCTCGTCACGCCGCGCTAAGTGCGCGCCGATGGGCCGATGAATCGAACCCGCTGAACCGAACCAGACACGAAGCCAGGCAACAGGAAGCCAGGCAACAGGAAGCCGACATGGAACCCGAACTGAATCTGCCCGCCCCGTACATGCCGCACGCCGGCTTCGTCGCCGCGTTCGGCGCCTGCGGCATGGTCGCGATCGTGCGCGGCATCAAGCCCGCCGAGGCCGCCGAGCATGGCCGCGCGCTCTACGACGCGGGCTTCCGATTGATCGAGGTGCCGCTCAATTCGCCGCAGCCGCTCGACAGCATCGCGGCATTGCGCGAGGCGCTGCCCGACGACGCGATGATCGGCGCAGGCACCGTACTCACCACCGAGCGCGTGCGCGACGTGCGGGAAGCGGGCGGCGAACTGATCGTGATGCCACACGCCGACACCGACGTGATCCTCGCCGCCAAGCTCCAGGGCCTCGCGTGCGTGCCCGGCGTCGCCACGCCGACCGAAGCGTTCGCGGCGCTCAAGCACGGCGCCGACGCGCTCAAGATGTTCCCCGCCGAGCAGCTCGGCCCGGCTGTGACGAAGGCATGGCGCGCCGTGATTCCGTCGATCGTGCCGCTGCTGCCCGTGGGCGGCGTGAAGCCGGACAACATGGGCCCGCAGCTGGCCGCGGGCGCGAGCGGCTTCGGCCTCGGCTCCGCGCTCTACAAGCCGGGCCAGGACGCGGCGGCCACGCGTGCGAACGCACTGGCCTTCATCGAAGGCTGGAAAGCTGCGCGAGGAGCGCAAAAGTGAATCGCCTCGCGGGCAAGGTCGCGCTCATAACCGGCGCCGGACGCGGCATCGGCGCGGCGATCGCGCGCGCGTTCGCGGCCGAGGGCGCCGCCGTCGTGCTCGCGGAGCTCGATGGCGCGACGGCCGGTGCAACGGCGCGCGAGATTGCGAACGCATATGAAGGCGCGCGAACGCTCGCCGTGCAAACCGACGTGACGCAGCCCGCCTCGGTGCGCGCCGCCGTGCAAGAAGCGCAACGCGCGTTCGGCCCGGTCGACGTGCTCGTGAACAACGCCGGCATCAACGTGTTCGCCGACCCGCTCACGATGACCGACGACGACTGGCGCCGCTGCTTCGCCGTCGATCTGGACGGCGTGTGGAACGGCTGCCGCGCGGTGCTGCCGGGCATGGTCGAGCGGTGTGCGGGCAGCATCATCAACATCGCCTCGACGCACGCGTTCCAGATCATTCCGGGCTGCTTCCCTTACCCGGTGGCGAAGCACGGCGTCATCGGGCTCACGCGCGCACTCGGCATCGAGTACGCGCCGAAGAACGTGCGCGTGAACGCCATCGCGCCGGGTTACATCGAAACGCAGCTCACGCACGACTGGTGGAACGCGCAGCCCGACCCGGAAGCCGCGCGCAAGGCGACGCTCGAGTTGCCGCCGATGAAACGCATTGGCCGACCGGAGGAAGTCGCGATGACGGCGGTGTTCCTCGCCTCGGACGAAGCGCCGTTCATCAACGCAAGCTGTATCACGATCGATGGCGGCCGCACGGCGCTCCATCACGAATGAGCGCGTTGAAAAAGTAATTCGCAGCACGATGGAAAACGAGCTTGGAACGAATGTGCAGGAATCCGCCGAGGCGCTGGCCGCGCGCATCGACGGGTAAAAGAAGAGGCGGCCGATACCCTTCCCGTGACTGAAGAAGACAGGAGACTAGCAACATGCAACGACGCATCTTTCTGACGCTGGTGGCTGCAGCCGCCACTGCCATGTTCGCGCAAGCGCCCGTCGCGCAGGCCGCCGACCAGGTGAAGATCGGCTTCCTCGTGAAGCAGCCCGAAGAGCCGTGGTTCCAGGACGAATGGAAGTTCGCGGAAGCGGCCGCGAAGGAGAAGGGCTTCACGCTGGTGAAGATCGGCGCGCCCTCGGGTGAGAAGGTGATGAGCGCGATCGACAACCTGGCCGCACAAAAGGCGCAGGGCTTCATCATCTGCACGCCTGACGTGAAGCTCGGACCGGGCATCGTCGCCAAGGCGAAGGCCGACAAGCTCAAGATGATGACGGTAGACGACCGTCTCGTCGACGGCGCGGGCAAGCCGATCGAGTCGGTGCCGCACATGGGCATCTCGGCGTACAACATCGGCAAGCAGGTGGGCGACGGCATCGCCGCCGAGATCAAGAAGCGCGGCTGGGACATGAAGGACGTCGGCGCCATCGACGTGACCTACGAGCAGTTGCCGACGGCGCATGACCGCACGTCGGGCGCGACCGACGCGCTCGTGGCCGCGGGCTTCCCGAAGGCGAACATCGTCCAGGCGCCGCAAGCGAAGACCGACACGGAAAACGCCTTCAACGCCGCCAACATCGCGCTCACCAAGAACCCGCAGTACAAGCACTGGGTGGCATACGGCCTGAACGACGAAGCCGTGCTCGGCGCCGTGCGCGCAGCGGAAGGCCGCGGCTTCAAGGCCGACAACATGATCGGCATCGGCATCGGCGGTTCGGACTCGGCGCTCAACGAGTTCAAGAAGCCGCAGCCGACGGGCTTCTATGGCACCGTCATCATCAGCCCGAAGCGCCACGGCGAGGAAACCTCGGACCTGATGTACTCGTGGATCACGCAAGGCAAGGAACCGCCGCTGCTCACGCTGACGACCGGCATGCTGGCCACGCGCGACAACGTGGAGAGCGTGCGTCAGCAGATGGGTCTCGCGTCGAAGTAAGCGCTGGATAGTAGTGGTTTAGGGTGTTTCCCGCTGCGGGGCGGCCAGCAGGCCCGAAAGGCATGAAGGCCGCGCCCGCAGCGTATCGAATGAGAGGAAACCGAAGTGTCAGCGACACTGCGTTTTGACAATATCGGCAAGGTGTTCCCAGGCGTGCGCGCGCTCGACGGCGTGTCGTTCGAGGTGAATGCAGGGGAAGTCCATGGCCTGATGGGCGAGAACGGGGCGGGCAAGTCCACGCTTCTCAAGATTCTCGGCGGCGAGTATCAGCCCGATTCCGGCCGCATCCTGATGGACGGCAACGAGGTGCACTTCGCCGATGCGGCGGCCTCGATCGGCGCGGGCATCGCGGTGATTCACCAGGAACTGCAGTACGTGCCCGACCTGACCGTCGCGGAAAACCTGCTGCTCGGCGCGTTGCCCAATGCGCTCGGCTGGGTGAAGCGCGGCGAGGCGCGCAAGTTCGTGCGCGAACGCCTTGCCGCGATGGGCGTCGATCTCGATCCGGCCGCGAAACTGCGCAAGCTCTCGATCGCGCAGCGCCAGATGGTGGAAATCTGCAAGGCGCTGCTGCGCAACGCGCGCGTGATCGCGCTCGACGAGCCGACCAGCTCGCTCTCGCACCGCGAGACCGAAGTGCTGTTCAAGCTCGTGCGCGAGCTGCGGGCCGACAATCGCGCGCTCATCTACATCTCGCACCGCATGGACGAGATCTACGAGCTGTGCAATGCCTGCACGATCTTCCGTGACGGCCGCAAGGTCGCCTCGCACGAGAAGCTCGAAGCGGTGAAGCGCGAAACGCTCGTGGCCGAAATGGTGGGCCGCGAGATCAGCGACATCTACAACTATTCGCCGCGCGAGCACGGCAACGTGCGTTTCGCCGTACGCGGCGTGCAAGGGCATCCGCTCAACGAAGCGGCGAGCTTCGAGGTGAAGTCGGGCGAGATCGTCGGCTTCTTCGGGCTCGTGGGCGCGGGGCGCAGCGAGCTGATGCAGCTCATCTACGGCACGCACAAGCGGCGCGCGGGCGAGATCGAGCTGGACGGCAAGACCATTCGCGTGAAAAGCGCGAGCGACGCGATTCGCCACGGCATCGTGCTGTGCCCGGAAGACCGCAAGGAGCAGGGCATCGTTGCGATGGCGACGGTGTCGGAGAACATCAACATCAGCTGCCGTCGCCATTTTTTGCGCGCGGGCATGTTCCTCGACCGCAAGAAGGAAGCGGAAACGGCGGACCGCTTCATCAAGCTGCTGAAGATCAAGACGCCGAGCCGCCGCCAGAAAATCCGCTTTCTCTCGGGCGGCAACCAGCAGAAAGCGATTCTTTCGCGCTGGCTCGCCGAGCCCGACCTGAAGGTCGTGATTCTCGACGAACCGACGCGCGGCATCGACGTCGGCGCGAAGCATGAAATCTATAACGTGATCTACCAGCTCGCCGCGCGCGGCTGCGCGATCGTGATGGTGTCGTCGGAGTTGCCGGAAGTGCTCGGCGTGTCGGATCGCATCGTGGTGATGCGCGAAGGCCGCATTTCGGGCGAGTTGCCGCGCAGCGCGGCGAGCGAACACGCGGTGCTTGACCTCGCGCTGCCCAAGCGCACGCAGGCCAAGGCTGCATGAGTGGATGGGGAGGAGTGACTGAAATGCAAGCAAGAGAAAACCTGGCGGCGGAGTCTGCCAACAGTGCCGCCAAGAGCGTCGCCGACGCGCTGATTCCGAGTCCCACCGACAAGCAGAAGTGGTGGCAGCAGATCACCGAGTACAGCCTGATCGTGATCTTCGCGGTCATGTTCATCGTGATGTCGCTGACCGTCGATCACTTCTTCTCGATCGAGAACATGCTCGGCCTCGCACTGTCGGTCTCGCAGATCGGCATGGTGGCCTGCACGATGATGTTCTGTCTCGCGTCGCGCGACTTCGACCTTTCCGTGGGCTCGATCGTCGCGTTCGCGGGCGTGCTCTGTGCGATGGTGCTCAACGCGACGAACAACACGTTCATCGCCATCGTCGCCGCTGTTGCGGCGGGTGCCGCGATCGGCTTCGTGAATGGCGCGGTGATCGCGTATCTGCGCATCAACGCGCTGATCACCACGCTCGCCACGATGGAAATCGTGCGCGGCCTCGGCTTCATCGCCTCGCACGGCCAGGCCGTGGGCGTGTCGTCGGACACGTTCATCGCCATGGGCACGGCCTCGCTCTTCGGCGTGCAACTGCCGATCTGGGTCACGCTCGTCTGCTTCATCGTGTTCGGCGTGATGCTCAATCAGACGGTGTACGGGCGCAATACGCTCGCCATCGGCGGAAATCCGGAAGCGTCGCGTCTCGCCGGTATCAAGGTCGAGCGCACGCGCGTGTGGATCTTCCTGATCCAGGGCGCGGTCACGGCGCTCGCGGGCGTGATTCTCGCCTCGCGTATCACGTCGGGTCAGCCGAATGCGGCCGAAGGCTTCGAGCTGAACGTGATTTCGGCGTGCGTGCTGGGCGGCGTGTCGCTGCTGGGCGGCCGCGCGACCATCTCGGGCGTGGTGATCGGCGTGCTGATCATGGGTACGGTCGAAAACGTCATGAACCTGCTCAACATCGACGCGTTCTACCAGTACCTCGTGCGCGGCGCGATCCTGCTCGCGGCGGTGCTGCTCGACCAGCTCAAGAATCGCGGCGCTCGCGATTGAGTTCGCTGACAGTTTCATAAGGAAACCAAAACGATGTCGTCCAACGCAAATTCGCCCGCTAACGCGCTCGCGCGCCACGCGCACGAAAACTACGCGCGCTATCCGAGCCTGACCGACCGCGTGGTGCTGATCACGGGCGGCGCGACCGGCATCGGCGCGTCGTTCGTCGAGCACTTCGCCGCGCAGGGCGCACGCGTGGCGTTCTTCGACATCGACGCGAGCGCGGGCCAGGCGCTCGCCGACGAACTCGGCGATTCGCGCCACAAGCCGCTCTTCGCCAACGTCGATCTCGCCGATATCTCGGCGTTGCGCGCCGCCATCGCCGATGTGAAGGCGGCGTTCGGGCCGATTCAGGTGCTCGTGAACAACGCGGCCAACGACAAACGCCACACGCTGGCCGAAGTCACGCCGGAGTCGTTCGACGCCGGCGTGGCCGTGAACCTGCGCCATCAGCTATTCGCCGCGCAGGCGGTGGCCCAGGACATGAAGGCCGCACGCGCGGGCTCGATCATCAATCTGGGCTCGATCAGCTGGATGCTCAAGCAGTCGGAAATGCCGGTCTATACGATGAGCAAGTCGGCGGTGCAGGGTCTCACGCGCGGTCTCGCGAGAGACCTCGGCCCGTACGGCATCCGCGTGAATTCGCTCGTGCCGGGGTGGGTGATGACCGAGAAGCAGCGGCGCCTGTGGCTCACCGACGAAGGCCGCGAGTCCATCAAGCGCGGCCAGTGCATCGACGCGGAGCTGCTGCCCGCAGACC
Organism: Paraburkholderia sp. BR14312; assembly: GCF_040948675.1. Lineage (NCBI taxonomy): Bacteria > Pseudomonadati > Pseudomonadota > Betaproteobacteria > Burkholderiales > Burkholderiaceae > Paraburkholderia > Paraburkholderia sp. BR14312. The sequence goes on along the minus strand of NZ_JBFPKI010000014.1, from coordinate 35,744 downwards.
TCGCGCGCATGGCGCTCTTCCTCGGCGCCGACGACAGCCGCATGATCACGTCGCAGGACATCGTCGTTGACGGAGGCTGGGCATGAGCGCAAAGGAAAGCGCTTCGAACGAAGCGGTGGCCGAACTGCTCGTCCACGCGAAATGCGAGCTGGGCGAAGGCGCGACGTGGTGCGCGCGCAGCGGCCGGCTCTACTGGGTCGATATTTCGGGCAAAAGCCTGCAACGCTACGACGCGAATGCGTCCGGCGCCAAACACGTCACGTGGGAGATGCCCGAGCGCCTCGCGTGCTTCGCGCTGTGCGAAGACGAGCGCACGCTGCTCCTCGGCCTCGCTTCGCAGCTGGCGTTCTTCGACCTGGAGACGGGCGCGATTGAAACCATCGTCGAAGTCGAACCCGGCGTGCCGACGCGCCTGAACGACGGACGCTGCGACCGCCAGGGCCGCTTCGTATTCGGCACGAAATACGAAGGAACGCCGAGGCAGGCGATCGGCGGTTTCTATCGCCTGAACCACGATCTCACGCTCGAACGTCTGCCGCTGCCCGCGCCCGCGATCTCGAACAGCATCGCGTTCAGCCCGGACGGATCGACCATGTATTACTGCGACACGCTCACGCGCGAGATTCGCGCGTGCGACTACGGCGCAGACGGAACGATTGCAAACGAGCGCACTTTCGTCACGCTCACCGACGACACCGGCGTGCCGGACGGCTCGACCGTCGACGCGCAAGGCGGCCTCTGGAACGCGCAGTGGGGCGGCGAGCGCGTGGTGCGTTATGGCGCCGATGGCGTCGAAACCGAACGCGTAAAGATTCCCACAGCGCAGCCAAGCTGCGTTACGCTCGGCGGTGCGCTTCTGGACACGCTTTATGTCACGAGCGCGCGCGAGGAAATGGAGGCGGAGGCCCTCGCGCGCGAGCCGCATGCGGGCGGCGTGTTTTCGGTTCGAATTGGCCGCCAGGGCCTTGAAGAACCGCGGTTTCAGAGGCGCAGGCGCGCTTGAGTCCGGGGTATCGGGCGCTTGCACAAAGGCGCGCGTGGATTTTCATCAGACGATACATGCGCACGCATAGTGCGAAGCGCCGCTGCGGGCAGGCGGCATGAAGAGACGGCCAGTCGTTGTAGTTCGGCAACAGATGCAGTCGATCGATAGTGTGCAGTTGGCTTTGCCAGTACCACTAGAAGGGCGAACACAAGAAGCGGCCACAGGCCCGCGCATAGGCGCGGTGTCGACAGGCCACCGGTGAGCCGCCTTTTGCGGCGGCAATCAAACATGCCTCTCGAGGAGCATCTTATGAACGTCGCGAATTCCGCTGTGCGTCGACCTACCCGTTCCACCGTTTCCGCAGGCGCCGCTGCTGCAAGCGCGTCGCCCACCGCTACCTCCGCTCCGTCTGTGTCACCGGTTGTGTCACCGGTCGTGTCACCAGCGGCCGCCGCGCGCCGCGCGCGGCTCGAAGCCGCCACGCATCCGGTTTTGCCGGGGCCGAGCACCTCCGCGGTTGCGATCGGCGCGGCGGGCTCGAGCGACGTGGCGTGCGTGACGCTCGCGAACGCGTATCTGAGGCTCGACGTCGCGCCCCAACTGGGCGGCGGAATCACGCGATTCGACTGGCGCAGCGAAGGCGCGTTCGAGCCCGTGTTTCGTCGTTGCGAGCGCGTGAGCGCGCGCATGGACCCGAACGAACTCGCGTGCTACCCGCTGCTGCCGTACTCGAACCGCATCGGCGCAGGGCGTTTTCACTTTGGCGGCCGCGATATCGAAGTGCCGCGCAATCGCGCTAGCGAACCGCTGCCGATCCATGGTGACGGCTGGCTCGCGCCCTGGAGCATCGAAAGCGCCGATCGCGAGAACGTGCGCCTCGTGCTCGACCGCAGCGATGGCGAGCCGTATTCGTACCGCGCGGCGCTCACCTATGCGCTCGACGGTGCGACGCTCGCGATGACGCTGGAAGTGGAGAATACGGGCCGCGAGGCGCTGCCGTTCGGCCTTGGCGTGCATCCGTTTCTTGCGCGCGACACGAGCACCGAGCTGTCGGCCCCGGCGAGCGGCCTGTGGCTCTCGGGCCAGGACTGGCTGCCGGTGCGCCATGTGCCCGCGCCGCCCGCTTGGCAGTTCGGCGTGGCCTATCCGCTGCCTGCGCAACTCGTCAATCATGCGTTCAGCGGCTGGAGCGGACGCGCGGCGGTGGTGTGGGAGCGCCGCAGGCTCTCGCTCTCGATTTGCGCGAACACCGACTACTACGTGCTCTACACGCCTCCCGGCGCAGACTTCTTCTGCTTCGAACCCGTCGATCATCCGATCAACGCCGTGAATCTGACTGGCGGCGGCGATGCGCACGGCATGACCGTGCTCGCGCACGGCGAGCGGCTCGTGCGGCGCTTTTCCTTCACCGTGGAGCGCATGGACATGCGCGCGTCAGCGAGCCCGCACCGCGCCGGCGCGCGCGGCCGCACGGGCGCGAGAGGCGGGAAGGGCCCGCGCGCACGGACCTAAGATGGTCGTGAGTTGGGCGTAGCGCGCGTCGACCACGCGCGCTACGCACTCGCGGCGATTCATCTCGCGGAAGCGCCGGCCGCAGGCCGATTCGGGCGCCGCGGCGCGGCCTCATCTTCCGGGGCGGGTAAAATACGCGCCGTTTTCCCTTATTGGCTCGCCGCGAGCAACCACCATGACTTCCTTCATCCAGACCCTCGGCGCCGCGTGGCAGCGCACCGGCTCGCTGTTGTGCGTGGGCCTCGACCCTGAGCCCACGAAGTTTCCCGCCGCGCTGGCCGGCCGCAGCGACGCGATCTTCGAGTTTTGCCGCGAGATCGTCGACGCCACCGCGGCATACGCGTGCTCGTTCAAGCCGCAGATCGCCTACTTCGCCGCGCACCGCGCCGAAGACCAGCTCGAAGCGCTGATCGCGCACATCCACGAGAAGCACCCGGGCCTGCCCGTGATCCTCGACGCCAAGCGCGGCGATATCGGCAGTACCGCCGAGCAGTACGCGCGCGAGGCCTTCGAGCGCTTCAAGGCAGACGCAGTCACGGTCAACCCGTATATGGGCTTCGATTCGATCGAGCCGTGGCTCGCGCATAAGGGCAAGGGCGTGATCGTGCTGTGCCGTACGTCGAACCCCGGCGGCTCGGACCTGCAGTTCCTCGAGACCGGCGGCAAGCCGCTGTATCAGGTGGTGGCGGACCTTGCCGCGAACAAATGGAACGCGAGCGGCGAACTCGGCCTCGTGGTGGGCGCGACGTTCCCGAAGGAAATCGAAACCGTGCGCGGCATCGTAGGCGACATGCCGCTGCTGATTCCCGGCATCGGCGCGCAGGGCGGCGACGTCGAGGCGACCGTGAAGGCGGGCCGCACGGCGAACGGCACGGGCATGCTCATCAACTCGTCGCGCGCGATCATCTACGCGAGCAAGGGCGAGGACTACGCGCAGGCGGCTGCAACGGCCGCGAAAGAAACGCGCGACCGGATCAACGCGTATCGTTGAGACGGGTTTCCGCGGTGACAGGTAGACGCTCCTGAGCGCTCGCGCCTTTACCGTCACCGCCTTTGCGAGCGGGCGTCACGTTGACGACGCCCGCGCGGCTAACCCGAATGCGAGCGCCGCGCGAGCGCCCGCAGTGCTTCGAGTTCCGCCGCCACGGCGGCCGCCAGTCCGCCGACCTCCTCAGTCCATCCGCCCGCATCGCGCATCGTCGCGCGTAACTCCATGCAGGCTTCATTGATCCTCGAAGGACCCAGCACCGCCAGTCCGCCGGACACGCGATGCGCCCAGTCGTTCAACCGCGCGAAGTCGCGCTGCGAGGCGATCTGCGCGTAATCGACGATATCGTGATCCACCTGCGCGATGAAAATATCGGCGAGCGCGGCAGGCAGCGGCGGGAAACGGGGCGGCCGGGCTTGTGGATCTGATTCGGAATCCTCTGCGAGTGTCGCGCTCGCCGCGACGCTGATCTGCGCCGACACGACGGCCAGCACGCGGACGAGTTCCGCAAGCGCGACCGGCTTGGTGAGATAGTCGCTAAAGCCCAACGCGCGCCCCTGCGCGATCTGCTCAGGCAGCGCATCCGAACTCACCGCGTAGACCGGTAGATGAGGGCGCTTTGCGCGTACGGCGTCCAGCAGCGCGTAGCCGTTCATGCCCGGCATGTTCAGATCCGTGAGGATGAGGTCCACTGGCCGCTCGTCGAGTCGCGCCAGCGCCTCCTCGCCGTCCTTCGCCTCGATGACGGTGGCGCCGAGTATGCGCAACTGGTCGCGCAGCAGTGCGCGATTGAGCCGGTTGTCCTCGGCGATCAGCGCAGTCAGCGATGCGAAATTCTCATCTGTCGCGGGCTGGTCCGCTGCGGGTTGCTGTGCTTGCGCTGCTGCCACACGGCTGCGAATCCGCTTCTGCGTCGCGGCGCGTATGCCCGCGAGACTGTACAGGCTCACCACGAGTGCGCCGCCGTCGAGTTCGAGCGGGACGAGTGGTCCGTCCTGTCGCAGCCATATGATTTTCGCTTGATCAGGCCATAGCGAAGCGATGTCGTCGCCGGTGAATTCGTCGGTTACGAGCAGGTAGTCGAACGTGCCGTCACGCGGTGGCGCTTCGAGGCTCAGGAAGGTCGGCATGCTGCTGCGGCTGTCGAACAGATTGGCCAGCCACTCGCGATTCTCCGGCGCGCGGCACAGGATGGCGGGATGCGCATCGGGTAGCGTCCATTCATCGCCAGCCGTGGCTTCGCCTTCGGGGTGCAGTGGCAGCGTCACCGCCACGCGCGTCCCGACGCCGAGCGCGCTGTCGAGTTCGACGCGGCCGTGCATCAACTGGGCGAGCCGGGCGCAGATCGAAAGCCCGAGGCCGGTGCCGCGCGCTTGCGTCAGTCGATGGGCGTCGCCTTGTGTGAAGGGCTGGAACAGGTGTGGCTTGAGGTCTTCGGGGATGCCGTCGCCGGAATCGCTCACGCTGATCGCAAGCGTACCTTCGCTCCAGCGCGCACGCAGGACGATCTTCCCGGAGCGGGTGAACTTGAACGCATTGCTGAGCAGATTGTTGGCGATCTGCGCGACGCGCACGGCGTCGAAGCGAACCCGCGCCGGAATGGCCCGATCCATCACGAGATAGAACGGCAGGTGCTGGCGCACGGCGAGCGGTGCATGGCCGAGCGCGATGCGGACAAGGAGTGCCGCAATCGAGCCAGGTTCTTCGACGAGCTTCATCTGACCGACGTCGATTTTCGAAAAATCGAGCACATCGCTCACGATCTGCAGCAGTTCAGCCGAGGAGTTTTGCATGGCCTGCACGCGCGCGCTCTGTTCCGGCGCGAGCGGCCCGCGCGCGACGAGTTCGATATTGCCGACGAGCGAAGCGAGCGGCGTGCGGATCTCATGGCTCATCGCCGCGAAGAAGCTCACCTTGGCGCGCGCGGCTTCGTCGCTCATGCGCTTGGCTTCGCGCAGCAGGCGCTCGGCTTCGTAGCGCTCCGACATGTCGGCTATCGCGCAGAACAGGACGGCTTCGTGGTGCATCGTGGCCGGCGCATAGGTGATGGCGAGATGGAGCGCTTCCTTGCCGGGCCGCTCCAGCGAATACGGCAACTCATACACCGTGGTCTCGTCATCGTGTTTCGCGGGTCCGGGCCATGGCCCGTGCTGCTCGAACGCGACACACAGTGCGTTCGGCAAGCGCGTGGCGTGCGCGTCTATCCCGAGAACATCGCGCACCATCTGGTTCGCCACGACGATCTCGAAGTTGCTGCGCCGGACGATGCACAGACCCACCGGCGTGGCGTGCACGAGCAGATGATTGAGCAACTCGCCTTCGAGCGCGCGCGTGGCTTCGTCGTAGGTACGCGTCAGCACCCGGCGATTCCAGTAGCGCGACAGCAGGGTGAGCAAGGCGATGAGGGCGGCCGTCAGCATCAGGACGATGATGACGGGCGTGTGCGTGATCGCGAAGAGTTCGCCCCACGACAGCGCCACCATGAAGTGTCCGAAGCCATGCACGAGCGGCGCTTCGCGCAAGGCGACGCCGAAGCGCGGGAGTACGTGGAAGTTGCCGGGGGCAAGGTTCGCAAGGCGTCGGTCGAGAGACTGCGCGTCAGCAGGCGGCAGCGGGCCGGCAAGCATGATGCCGTCGGCGCCGAACAGCGTGGGGGTGATCGACGGGACGCTGGTGCTGGCGGCGATGAGGAGCGAGTCGAGATCGACGCTCGTGATCGTGAACGCGTAGAGCGTACCGTTCCTGAGCACCGGCAACGCACCGAGCACGAGATCGGGCGGGAAGCCCAGCGCTTCGGGTGGGCGGAACCAGGCGACCTTGATCCCTCTGGCTGCCGCGACCGGATCCAGGCCGCGGGTCGTGATCTGCAGGAGCGCGGCATCGGCCAGCGTGCGCGCGGCTTCGGTCGGCCGCAAATGCGACCCCTCGAGGGCGACACCACGGCTATAGGCCGCGCTGCCGTCGGCGCGCAGCAACATGATGGGAACGGCGGACGAGACGCGCTCGAGCACCCCAGCCATGTGCTCGCACACCGCCCTCAGATCGGGCGACCCGTCCATGCCTTCGAAGGTCGTCGCGCAGCGGGATGTTGGCTCGGCGCTCAACGGTGCCTTCGATGTCGAGGCGGTCTCGAGCACGAGGACGACTCCCGCACTGCCGAGCAGGGTGTACAGCCGGTCGAGCCGCGCGTTGGCCTTCGCACTGAGGGTGTTCGCTTCCAGCGCCTGCGCGCGCAGCGCGCTGAACCCGATGCCGCCGAGCGCGGCGGCGGCCATGCACAGCGCTGCAAGGATCAGCAGGCCGGTGAGCAGTGCGAAGACGCGCCGTTCACGCCTGAGGTTGCGCTGGAGCGCCTCGAGCGCGGCGTACGGCGAAGTGGGCGGGGCGCCATGGCGGCGGCCGAAGCTGGGCATCATGCGCATCCGCGTCCCCGGACCCCGCGCGCCTAATCTTTCTTCGCGGCTGCAGCCGCAACGGATGCCGGTTTGCGGAACAATTCGACGATCGATCGATGCAGCGGGTATTTATCGGCGAGCGCGTTCACATCGGCGATCTCGAATTCGCTGAACTCGAACCCGGGCGCCACCGTGCAGCCCACGAGCGCATAGGTCGAAGGATCGCAGCAGCGTGCCGCGAACCAGTGTCCGGCCGGCACCACCGCCTGGAACACGGTGCCCGGATGGTCGAGCGCGTGGCCGAGCTTGCGCGTGGAGAGCACGCCGCGTTCATCGATCGAATGAATCTCGAGGGGGGAGCCCGCATAGAAGTGCCAGAGCTCGTCTGAGCGGATGCGGTGCCATGCCGAATAGGCGCCTTCGGCCAGCAGGAAGTAGATGGCCGTCGAGGCTGCGCGCGTGCCCTCTGCGGCGGCTGCGCCGTCGCGCCGCACGAGCTTGTCGGCTCGATACGTTTCGCTGTAGTAGCCGCCTTCGGGATGCGGTTCGAGCCCGAAGCGGCGGATCAATGCTTCGACTGCGGTATTCGCGGCTGTCATGGCATGGGCCTCCTTGGTGGGCCCGGCCGGCGCTCCAGCGAGGCGCGGGCCGGTTTTAGCGTTCCTGTTCGTCGATGAACGCGAGCAGCCCGCGCAACGCGTGCGCGGCGGCCTGCACGCGGATCTGTTCGCGGTCGCCCTTGAAGACCAGCGTCTCGACGCTCGTATGGAGCCGGTTGCTCCAGCCGAACGACACCATGCCGACCGGTTTTTCCGGCGTGCCGCCGCCCGGTCCAGCGACGCCGGTGATGGAGAGCGAAACTTGTGCCCGGCTGTTGCTGAGCGCGCCTTCAGCCATCGCGCGCGCGACCGGCTCGCTCACCGCGCCGTGCTTTTCGATGAGTTCGGGCGGCACGCCGATCATCTCGGTTTTCGCCTGGTTCGAGTAGGTGACGAAACCGCGTTCGAACCAGACGCTGCTGCCGGATATGTCGGTGATGGCGGTGGCGACCATGCCGCCCGTGCAGGATTCGGCGCTCGCGAGCATGAGCCGCCCGTCGCGCAGCTTGTTGCCGACGCGGATGGCGAGTTGGTGGACGACGGAATCGGTAGCCATTGCAGCAATCCGTTGGGTTGGCGGCGAGGTGGCGCTACACCGACATGCGCCAGAGCGCGATGACGAGCAGCGTAAAGAATGCGGCGACGATGTCGTCGAGCATGATGCCGAGGCCGCCCTGGAAGCGCCGGTCGAAATAGCGGATGGGCGGCGGCTTCACCATGTCGAAAAACCGGAAGACGACGAAGGCCCACAGCCGGCCCTCGAAAGCGACGGGCGTGATCATGAGCAGCACGAGCCAGAACGCCACGATCTCGTCCCAGACGATGGCCGAGGGATCGTCCGTGCGCAGCTTCTTCGCCGTGAAGGCCGTGATCCAGATGCCCGCAAAGAAGCCGAAGAAGATCAGCAGTCCCCACTCCGTCACCGTCAGATAGCGGTTGAGCACCTCGAAGGACGCCCAGGCGAACAGCGTGCCGGCCGTGCCGGGCGCGAGGCGCGAGAGTCCCGAGCCGAAGCCGAGCGAAACGATGTGCAGCGGATGGGTGAGCATGAACGGCGCGTCGGCGCGGCGCGGGCGAGTGGCCTGAGCGCCCGTGCCGGGTGCGGCGGCGTTGCTTGCCGAGCCTGCCGGAGGAGCCGGCTGACCGGCGGGCGAGGGCGTGGGATCAGTCTGCATGGAAGTGATCGAAACCTTGCAACGTCAGATTGAGCGGCGTGCCGCCCGCGTCGCGCCAGGCGATCTCGGGGGCGGCTTGCGGCGAAGTGCGGGAAGTCATTGTACCGATGCGCGTGACGCGCACCCCCGCCTGTTGCGCGGCCGCCTCGACCGCGTCGCGCCGCGCGGGCGCCGCCGTGAAACACAGTTCGTAGTCGTCGCCCCCCGCGAGCGCGCATTGCAGCTGCACGTCGCGCGGCAGGCGCGCGAGCGCAGGCGAGAGCGGCAAGGCGTCGACGTCGATCGTCGCGGCGAGGTGCGAGCGTTCCAGGATATGGCGCAGGTCGCCGGCCAGACCGTCCGATACGTCGAGCGCCGCGCGGGCCACGCCGCGCAGCGCGAGGCCCAGCGCCACGCGCGGTTCGGGGTATTCGAGCGCCCGGCGCAACGGCGCGGCATCCTGCTCGCGCACCGGCCATTCGCCGCGCATCATGCCGAGACCCGCGCGCGCGTCGCCAGGCGTGCCGGAGACCCAGATGTCGTCACCCGCGTGGGCGGCGTCGCGCCGAAGTGCGGCATCCTGACGCACGGAGCCGAACACTGTCAGGCACAAGTTCAGCGGCCCTGCCGTGGTATCGCCGCCGATCAACTCGCAGTCGAAGCGGTCGGCCAGCTCGAAGAGGCCCGCGCTGAAAGCGGCTAGCCAGTCCTCGTCCGCCTTGGGGAGCGCGAACGCGAGCGTGAAGCCGAGCGGCTGCGCACCCATCGCGGCGAGGTCGGAGAGATTCACGGCGAGCGCCTTGTGGCCGAGCGCATGCGGATCGATGTCGGGGAAGAAGTGGCGGCCTTCCACCAGCATGTCGGTCGAGACGGCCAGCATTTCGCCCGCGGCGGGCACGATGAGCGCGCAGTCGTCGCCGATGCCCAGCGTGGCGCGTTGCGTGTTCGTGCGCGCTCGACGCGCAAAATATCGGTCGATCAGGGAGAACTCGGAAAGCATGACGAAAGGGTTATGTCAGTTGGGATATGGCCGTCGCCGCATAGGGCACCCTGGCATGGCTTTTCCCCCCATCGCGGTCGCCGGACTTGCGCCCGAACTGAAAGGAATGCTGCCAGGGATTGGCGCTACAATCGGTCAAACTTAGCGTTCGAGTTGTCATTCTAATCCGCACCCACGTCCTGCCTCCCCATGTCGAATCCCGCTACGAACAAGCTTCGCGAAGCCGCCCTCGATTATCACGAGTTCCCTACGCCCGGGAAGATCGCGATCGCGCCGACCAAGCAGATGATCAATCAGCGTGATCTTTCGCTCGCGTACTCGCCGGGCGTCGCGTTCGCGTGCGAGGCGATTGTCGAAAATCCGCTCAACGCCGCACGCTTCACGGCGCGCAGCAACCTCGTGGGCGTCGTGTCGAACGGCACGGCCGTGCTCGGCCTCGGCAACATCGGACCGCTCGCCTCGAAGCCGGTGATGGAAGGCAAGGCGGTGCTCTTCAAGAAGTTCGCGGGCATCGACGTGTTCGACATCGAACTCAACGAGTCGGACCCGCACAAGCTCGTCGACGTGATCGCCGCGCTCGAACCCACGTTCGGCGGCATCAATCTCGAAGACATCAAGGCGCCCGAGTGCTTCATCGTCGAACGCGAAGCGCGCAAGCGCATGAAGATTCCGGTCTTCCACGACGACCAGCACGGCACGGCCATCGTAGTGGCGGCCGCCTTCACGAACGGCCTGAAGGTCGTGGGCAAGGACATCAAGGACGTGAAGCTGGTCGCCTCGGGCGCGGGCGCCGCCGCACTGGCGTGTCTGGACCTGCTCGTCGACCTCGGCCTGCCGCTCGAAAACATCGTCGTGACCGACCTGGCGGGCGTGGTCTACAAGGGCCGCACCGAGTTGATGGACCCCGACAAGGAGCGATTCGCGCGGGAAACCCACGCGCGCACGCTTGCCGAAGTGATCGAAGGCGCCGACATTTTCCTCGGCCTTTCGGCTGGCGGCGTGCTCAAGCAGGACATGGTCAAGCAGATGGCGGCCAAGCCGCTCATTCTCGCGCTCGCCAATCCGACGCCGGAAATCCTGCCGGAGCTCGCGCTCGAAGTGCGTCCGGACGCCGTGCTCGCCACGGGCCGCACGGATTACCCGAACCAGGTGAACAACGTCCTGTGCTTTCCGTTCATCTTCCGCGGCGCGCTCGACGCGGGCGCGACCACCATCACGCGCGAAATGGAAATCGCCGCGGTGAACGCGATTGCGGAACTGGCGCGCCAGGAGCAAAGCGATGTCGTGGCCACGGCCTACGGCATCCAGGATCTGCAGTTCGGGCCCGAGTATCTGATCCCGAAGCCCTTCGACCCGCGCCTGATCGTCAAGATCGCGCCGGCTGTGGCCAGGGCGGCAATGGACTCGGGCGTCGCGACCCGTCCGATCGAGGACATGGACGCCTACGAGCAGCACCTCCAGCAATTCGTCTACCACAGCGGCACGACCATGAAGCCGATCTTCCAGCTCGCGCGCGCCGTGGAGCCGGAGAAGAAGCGCATCGTGTTCGCCGAGGGCGAAGAGGAGCGCATCCTGCGCGCGGTGCAGATCGTGGTCGACGAAAAGCTCGCGAAGCCCATCCTGATCGGCCGTCCGTCGGTGATCGAGCAGCGTATCGCACGCTACGGCCTGCGCCTGCACGCCGGCCAGGACTATACGGTCGTGAACACCGACCATGACGAGCGCTACCGCGAGTTCTGGCAGACCTATGCGAAGCTCATGGCGCGCAAGGGCATCACGCAGCAAATGGCGAAACTCGAAATGCGCCGCCGCACCACGCTGATCGGCTCGATGCTCGTGGAAAAGGGCGAAGCCGACGGCATGATCTGCGGCACGGTCAGCACGACGCACCGCCACCTGCACTTCATCGACCAGGTGATCGGCAAGAGGTCCGGCTGCAACGTCTACGCGGCAATGAACGCGCTCGTGCTGCCGAACCGGCAGATTTTCGTCGCCGACACGCACGTCAACGTCGACCCGACGCCGGAGCAGCTCGCGGAAATCACCATCATGGCGGCCGAGGAAGTGCGCCGCTTCGGCATCGAGCCGAAGATCGCGCTGTGCTCGCACTCGAACTTCGGTTCGAGCAACGCGCCGAGCGCCCAGAAGATGCGCGACCTGCTCGAGATCCTCCAGGAGCGCGCGCCGGACCTGCAGGTGGACGGCGAAATGCACGGCGACGTGGCGATCGACGCGAACCTGCGCAAGGAGATCCTGCCGGAGTCGACGCTCGAAGGCGAAGCGAATCTGCTGATCATGCCGAATATCGACGCGGCGAACATCTCCTACAACCTGCTCAAGACGGCGGCAGGCAACAACATCGCCATCGGGCCGATCCTGCTCGGCGCAGCCAAGCCGGTGCACGTCCTGACGGCTTCCGCCACGGTGCGTCGCATTGTCAACATGACGGCGCTGCTCGTCGCGGACGTGAACGCGGCACGTTAAGCGCAGTCCTGCGAGTCGCCGGGGACGCCCGGTGACGCGGACCTGAAAATCGGTGTGCTCCTGTGAGCACGCCGATTTTTTTTGAGCGCGAGACCCGGCTCGAGCGAGCAAAATCGCGCGAAATGAGATTGTAAAATTTACCAGTTTGACCCTCGTGGGGAGTCAAGCTGTGGTCGTCCTCGCCTGACTAACGTTGCTTCCAGGCATCATTAGCGATACCCTTACACCTTTCATGGTCGTCGAACACGTAACCAGGGAAGCGGGAACCAGGTGATGGCGCCTCGTCTAACTCATTGTTTCGGCGGCGGTTTGTCTGGCTTGCGGCGCGCCGCAGCGGTGGCGCTGGTCGCAACCGCAGCGTTCGCGGCAGGTGGCGCTCAGGCGCGCACGAGTCAGCCGGAAGAGGCGGGTAATCCGGTCGGCAGCATTTCGGTCAACGAACTTCCGCGTGAGGCGGTAGGCACGTTGAGCCTGATTGCGGCGGGCGGCCCGTTCCCTTTCGAGAAGGACGGCGTCGTTTTCGGGAATTTTGAGCGGATATTGCCACCGCAGCGGCGGGGCTACTATCACGAGTACACGGTCCCGACGCCGGGCGCGCACAACCGCGGTGCCAAGCGCATCGTTTGCGGTGGTCCACGCAAGCGGACCGACAACTGTTACTACTCCGACGACCACTACGCCAGTTTCAGGCGAATTATTGATTGACACCGGGATGAGCGGCATGAGCGATAACGTTTACGCGCACGACCCCCGGGTCGCGAGCGATCTGTTCGCGTCCGGGGAGGGCAACCTGTTCCAGCGCGTCATGCAGTTGAAGCACGACAGCGAGGCGCGCCAGGATGAGGCGGGGCTTTCATCGAACGAGGGGGCCATGAGCCTGTTTTCGACCGTGCAGCCGAATATTGTCCAGTCGATCCGGGCGTTTCGCATTCAGGATCTCTCGGACGAAGCCCAGCGGCTGCAGCAGCATTTCCTCTATGCGTTCTGCGCGAATGCGCAAACCAGGCAGGAAGTACTCGAGACGATTGCCACCTCGTTTCTGTTTCCGAAGCATTTCGGCAAGAACTACGACGGTTTGTACGACTGCCTGACCGATCTGGTGCAGAAAGCCGGCGAGCAGCCCGGTTTCGTGATCGTGCTGGAAGGACTGCCGATTGCCCAGAAGTTCGACAAGGACGGGCGGGAAACGCTGCTCGATGTATTTCGCGAGGCTTCGGAATACTGGGCCGAGCGCAAGGTGCCGTTCCGCGTTTTTTATTCGTTCGCCTGACCTTCGGCTTACGTTCCGTCGCGCGCATGCGACAGAAAATCGCAAGCCCGCCTTCCGGCGGGCTTTGTCATTTTTACCCGCTGCGCTTACCAGCCGCCCCAGCGTGCGGCGAGCGCCGCGAGCACGGCGATGCCTGCCGTTTCGGTGCGCAGCACGCGCGGCCCGAGCCCCACGGCGAGGAAGCCGCGGTCGAGCGCCGCCTCCTCTTCCTGCGACGAAAATCCCCCCTCAGGCCCGATCAGCACCGTCACTTCGCCCGAAGGCGGCTCGACCGGCAAGGTCGAGAACGCGACGTTCGCGCGCGGCGAGAGCAGCAGGCGCAGTTCGCCTTCGCGGGGGCGCCCGGGCAAGGAGTCCAGCCATGTGGCGATGTCACGCGCGGGCGCGACGTCGGGCAGGCGGTTGCGTCCGCATTGTTCGCACGAGGCCTGCACAATGCGCTGCCAGTGCGCCTGGCGGCGCACGGCGCGCTCGCCGGAAAGCCGCACGACGCTGCGCGCTGCGGTGAGCGGCACGAAGTTCGTCGCGCCCAGTTCGACGGCCTTTTCGATCAGCCAGTCCATCTTGTCGTTGCCGGCAATGCCCTGGGCGAGCGTGACGCGGTAAGGCGGCTCGGCTTCAAAGTCGCGGCGAGGGCCGATGCGCGCCTGCGTGTCGCGGCGCTCCATGCCGACAATTTCGGCGCTGTACTCGCCGCCAAGACCGTCAAACAGCACGATGGCATCGCCGGGCTGCAGGCGCAGCACCTGGACGTGGCGCGTGACTTCGTCGGGAAGGGTGACGACCTCGTCGGATCGCAGCGCGTTGCCGACGAAAAAGCGGGGCATAGAACTATTTTTCATTGAATCGGGACAAGTGCCGAGCAAGCGCCCAGCGGTAACCGTCTAGGTCTTCGACCTGCGCGAAACGGTCCCCCCAGAACTGGTCCTGCGGCTCGCTCAGCGATTTCGCGCCGGCTTCGAGCGCCCGCGCATAAACCGCGTCGACATCGTCGACATACAGATAAAAAGATTGCGGCGCGACAGTCTGTGCGCTTTTGGGCGTGCGCGCGGTCGAGCCGAACGCGCCCTCCGGCGCGAACATGACGATCAACTGATCGTGGTAAGTCATTTCCACGTGCATGATCGCGCCGTCGTCCTCCACGCTGTCGCGTACCGCAAAACCGAGTGCTGCCCGATAGAAGTCCATCGACGCGCGCGCGTCGCGTACTGTCAGATACGGGGTCAGCCATGGCACGCCGGCAGGACGGGGTGCGGTCATCGAGTCTCTCCAGATTCGCGGTTCGGATGATGCGCCGTGCCGCTCCGGGCGAGGGCGCGCGGGACAAAAGCGCTATGGGACCGGCCGTTCTCCACGGGCAGGAGCCCTAGAGCGGCAGGAATTTGCCTAGTTTATCGCGGGCCGTGCATGAACCCTTTAACAGCGCCACGTGCAGTCGCGGGTCGTAGTAGCGCAAGCCTTCGAGTTGCCGCCCGGCGGCGCGCGCCTGCAACGTGGACTCGTCGACTCCGGCGGGGTCGAGCGTGTCGCTCGCGATCGCCATGAGCCACAGTGAACCGTAGAGCGGCACGTAGGCGGCAAGCGGTCGCACGACGGCGAAGGCCGCGCGCAGTCCGCCGAGCAGCGCGCCCACGCGCTGCGCATGATGGAACGGCGAGCCCAGATGGAGCGAGACGAGCGCGTCGGCGCTCATCACGCGCTTGAGCGCCGCATAGAACGTCGGGGTATAGAGGCCCGCAGCCGGCGAGTCAGGCGGAGTCAGATCGAATACGACGAGGTCGAAGCGCGCCTGCGCGGAGGCGACAAACGCGGCCGCGTCGCCGATCACGAGTTCCACCCGCGGATCTTCGAAGGCGTCGCCGCGCACCTCGGGCAGATAGTCGCCCGTCAGGCGCACGACGTCCGGGTCCAGTTCGGCCACGACGATGCGCTCGATGTCCGGGTGGCGCAGCAACTGGCGCGCCGCGCCGCCGTCGCCGCCGCCCAGCACGAGCGCCGCGCGCGGCGCGGGATGCGTGAGCGCGGCCGGGTGCGTCATGCATTCGTGATAGATGAACTCGTCGCCGGCGGAGGTCATCGGGCGGCCGTCCAGCGTGAACAGGCAGCCCAGTTGCGGCGTGTCCCAGACCTCGATGCGCTGCCACGGCGTATCGGCCGCGGCGAGGCGGCGCGCGCCAGGAAAACCGTAGAGCGCGTCTGCCGCAGGATGGAAGAGGAGGGAGTCGGTCACGGAAGTCGAGGTGTGTTGCCGTTGCGCCTGAGCACGCGAAAATCCCGCAGTAAATAGGGCCAACAGAGCCATTATAGGGGTGTGAACCGGACCCGGGCCGCGCCAGAGGCCAACGCGAGGACGACGGCGCGCTCGGCGCATACCGCGCGCCTTACGGCCAGGGTTCATCCCCATGATCTGCTAGAATATTCCGCTTTGCAGCCCTCTCCGTTTGCTCCGGCCGTTTCGCGTCTCCTGGCGCCGCATGTGCGCCTGAGCGGGCGATTTGCCGAGCTTCCGGACTCCCGCGCTGCTGTGTGCGCCGCAGTTTGCCCTCGCAATTTGCGCTGTTCGCGACCTGCGCCGCCCACGCCGCTTTTTGCACACTTCCGGACTCGACATGACGACCTCGTCCTCCGCCTCCCCCGCTACCACCCAGTTGATGGCCAACGCCATTCGTGCGCTGTCGATGGACGCCGTTCAGCAAGCGAACTCCGGTCACCCCGGCATGCCCATGGGCATGGCCGAGATCGCCGTTGCACTGTGGTCGCGCCATCTGCGCCATAACCCGACGAACCCGCTCTGGAGTGACCGCGATCGCTTCGTGCTGTCGAACGGCCACGGCTCGATGCTGTTGTACTCGCTGCTGCACCTGACGGGCTACGACCTGCCGATGGCGGAACTGAAGAACTTCCGTCAGCTGCACTCGAAGACGCCGGGTCACCCCGAGTTCGGCATCACGCCGGGTGTCGAGACGACCACGGGCCCGCTCGGCCAGGGGCTGGCGAACTCGGTCGGCATGGCGCTGGCCGAAGCGCTGCTCGCTGCGGAATTCAACAAGGCCGACGCGAAGATCGTCGATCACCACACGTATGTGTTCCTCGGCGACGGCTGCCTGATGGAAGGCATCTCGCACGAAGCCTGCTCGCTCGCCGGCACGCTCAAGCTGAACAAGCTGATCGCGCTGTACGACGACAACGGCATTTCGATCGACGGCGACGTCGTCAACTGGTTCCACGACAACACGCCGGAGCGCTTCGAAGCCTACGGCTGGAACGTGATCCCGCACGTGGACGGCCATGACGTGGACGCGGTCGACGCGGCTATCCAGAAGGCCAAGGCCTCGGACAAGCCCACGCTGATCTGCTGCAAGACCATCATCGGCAAGGGTGCGCCCACCAAGCAGGGCGGCCACGACGTGCACGGCGCGGCGCTTGGCGCCGAAGAAATCGCCAAGTGGCGCGAAGCGGCGGGCTGGAAGTGGGAGCCGTTCACGCTGCCGCAGGAAGTCTACGCAGACTGGGACGCGAAGGACGCCGGTGCGAAGTTCGAAGCGGCATGGAACGAGCAGTTCGCCGCGTACAAGTCGAAGTACCCGACCGAAGCCGCCGAGTTCGAGCGCCGCATGGCGCACAAGCTGCCCGCGGACTGGGCGCAGAAGGCCGCCGCGATCGTCGCCGGCGCGGATTCGCGCAAGGAAACGGTCGCCACGCGCAAGGCTTCGCAGCAGGCCATCGAAGGCCTCGCCGCCGCACTGCCCGAACTGCTGGGCGGCTCGGCCGACCTGACCGGCTCGAACCTCACCAACTGGAAGGCTTCGAAGCCCGTGCGCGCCGCCAAGGCCGGCGAGACCGGCATCCAGTGGGGCAACCACATCAACTACGGCGTGCGCGAGTTCGGCATGAGTGCGGCGCTCAACGGCCTTAACCTGCACGGCGGCTACAAGGCGTTCGGCGGCACGTTCCTCACGTTCTCGGACTACAGCCGCAACGCGCTGCGCGTGGCCGCGCTGATGAAATGCCCGTCGATCTTCGTATTCACGCACGACTCGATCGGTCTCGGCGAAGACGGCCCGACGCACCAGTCGATCGAACAGGTCGCAAGCCTGCGCCTGATCCCGAACATGACGCTCTGGCGTCCGGCCGACACCGTGGAAACCGCGGTGGCCTGGACCGAGTCGATCTCGCATCACGGTCCTTCGTCGCTGATCTTCAGCCGTCAGAACCTGCAGTTCAACGAGCGCACGGACGCGCAAATCGCGAACATCGCCAAGGGCGGCTACGTCCTCAAGGACTGGAACGACGACATCCCGAGCCGCAAGATCATCCTGATCGCCACGGGCTCGGAAGTCGAACTGGCGATGAAGGCCGTCGAAGCGCTGCAGCGCGAAGGTATCGGCGCCCGCGTGGTGTCCATGCCGTCGACCAATGTGTTCGACAAGCAGGACGCCGACTACCGTGAGCGCGTGCTGCCCAAGGGCGTGCGCCGCGTCGCGATCGAAGCCGGTGTGACCGACTTCTGGCGCAAGTACGTGGGCCTTGAAGGCGGCGTGGTCGGCATCGACACGTTCGGCGAATCGGCCCCGGCTGGCGTGCTGTTCAAGCACTTCGGCTTCACGGTCGATCATGTCGTCGCGACGGCCAAGGCCGCGCTCGACAACTAAGCATGCGTAACGGGCCCGCCTGATCGGCAAGATCTGGCGGGCCCGCTGCCTTGAGCGTCCCGCCGGGCCGCCGCAGCCCGGAGTCGGCGCCAGCGCAGCACTGGTTTCAGAATTTTTCAGCCCTTAGGAGATAAACCATGACCATTCGCGTCGCTATCAATGGCTACGGCCGCATCGGCCGTAACACGCTTCGCGCGTTCTACGAGAACGGCAAGAAGCACGACATCCAGATCGTTGCGATCAACGACCTGGGTGACGCGAAGACCAATGCGCATCTGACGCAGTACGACACGGCACACGGCAAGTTCCCGGGTGAAGTGAAGGTCGACGGCGACTACCTCGTCGTCAACGGTGACCGTATCCGCGTGCTGGCCAACCGCAACCCGGCCGAACTGCCGTGGGGCGAGCTGGGCGTCGACGTCGTGATGGAGTGCACGGGCTTCTTCACGACCAAGGAAAAGGCCAGCGCGCACCTGAAGGGCGGCGCGAAGAAGGTGATCATCTCGGCGCCGGGCGGTAAGGACGTCGACGCGACCATCGTCTACGGCGTGAACCACAACGTGCTGAAGGCCGAACACACGGTCATCTCGAACGCATCGTGCACGACCAACTGCCTGGCACCGCTCGTCAAGCCGCTGAACGACAAGATCGGCCTCGAAACCGGCCTGATGACGACGATCCACGCGTACACGAACGACCAGGTTCTGACCGACGTGTACCACGAAGACCTGCGCCGCGCGCGCTCGGCCACGCACAGCCAGATCCCGACGAAGACGGGCGCGGCTTCGGCTGTCGGCCTCGTGCTGCCGGAACTGAACGGCAAGCTGGACGGCTACGCGATCCGCGTCCCGACCATCAACGTCTCGATCGTCGACCTGTCGTTCATCGCCAAGCGCGACACGACGGTCGAAGAAGTCAACGCCATCATGAAGGAAGCGTCGGAAGGCGCGCTCAAGGGCATCCTGGGCTACAACGACGCGCCGCTGGTGTCGATCGACTTCAACCACAACCCGGCGTCGTCGACGTTCGACGCCACGCTCACGAAGGTCTCGGGCCGTCTCGTGAAGGTGTCGAGCTGGTACGACAACGAGTGGGGCTTCTCGAACCGCATGCTGGACACGGCTGTGGCGCTCGCGAACGCGAAGTAAGCACGCTCTGCGCTGCTTGAAAAACCGCCCATCGGGCGGTTTTTTTTCGTCCTTATTTTTCGATGGCGCTCTGGGAGGCGGCAGCGAACGCGGGCGGCGTGGGGAAGTACACGCCCGCGCGCTGTGCCGCATTGGCGATGTGCGCCTCGATCGCCTCGCCGGCCGCCGCCGAGTCGCGCGCCTTCAGCGCCACCACGATCAGGCCGTGTTCGCGATGCGTGGAGAGCACGCGCTCGCGCCGGTAGAACGGCATGCGCTGGCTCTCTTTCATGATGTCGGCGCTGCTGCGCAGGATCGATTCGATCGCCGCATTGCCCGCGAGATTCACGATACGCATGTGGAACTCGAAGTCGAGCTGCGCGGCTTCGTCGAGTTCGTCGCAGGCGAGGGCGCTGTGCAGCGCCTCGGTGTTCGCTTCGAGCCACGCCACGTCGGCATCGCCGATGGCGAGCGCCGCCATGCGCGCGGCGAAGCCTTCGAGCGCATAGCGCATCTGGTAGGTGTCGGGCAGCGACGACTGATCGGCGAAGCGCCACGGGTGAGCGTTGGTGGCCTGCGCGCTCGTCACATACACACCCTTGCCCGCGCGGATCGACAGCATGCCGAGCGCTTCGAGCGTCGATAGCGCTTCGCGCAACGATGCGCGGCTGATCGCCAGTTCCTCGGAAAGCTGCCGCTGCGCGGGCAGCAGGCTGCCGACCGGATACAGGCCGCCCTCGATCCGTTCGCGGATCGTGGCGATGGCGGCGTCGGTGACGGTGTGCGGAACGTTCTTCATCGGATGGCGCGGGCAGCTTTCGCGTGGTCTGACCGGTATTGTAGTCCCGTCCGGAGCACCCGCATGGTGCATCGCGTCAACGCCCGTGCGCCGTGGGACAAGGCGTGGCGCTCCGGCCCGCAAACTGGTCAGACCGCGCAAGGGTAAACACCGCGCTTGCCAACCTTGACTCCGGTATATCGGCTTCCTACTATCCGCCATAACAGTGCTGGTCAGACCAGTCAGAACAGTTGCTTGCTCCACCCCTGCTCAGTAGGAGACAGTCGTGACGAAGTTCTTCAATTCGCTGTTTGGCCGCGTAGTGATCGCCCTCGTACTAGGCATCGTCGTAGGCGCGGTGTTTCCGCATTTCGCTCAATCGCTGCGCCCGTTCGGCGACGGCTTTCTCAAGCTCATCAAGATGGTGATCGGGCCGATCGTGTTCTGCGTGGTCGTGAGCGGCATGGCACACGCGGGCGACCTGAAGAAGGTGGGCCGCGTCGGCCTGAAGTCGGTGGTGTACTTCGAGGCGATGACCTCCGTCGCACTCGTGATCGGCGCCGTGCTCGCGTATGTCACGCGTCCGGGCGCGGGCATGAACGTCGATCTGCACTCGCTCGATGCGGCCTCGCTTGCGACCTACACGGAACACGCCAGGAGCCTGCAGGACACCGCGGGCTTCCTGCTGAAGATCATTCCCGACACCGCCTTCGACGCCTTCGCGAAGGGCGACATCCTGCAAATCCTCGTTTTCTCGGTGTTGTTCGGCAGCGCGCTCTCGCTGCTCGGCCCGAAGGCGCAGCGCGTGAACAGCCTCATCGACGAACTCTCGCAGGTTTTCTTCCGCGTGATGGGCTTCATCATCAAGCTCGCGCCGCTCGGCGTGCTCGGCGCGATCGCGTTCACGACCGGCACCTACGGCGTCGCTTCGCTCAAGCAACTCGGGCTGCTCGTGATCGTGTTCTACGCGAGCTGCGTCGTGTTCGTTGCGGTCGTGCTCGGCATTGTCATGCGGCTGGCGGGCTTCAACGTGTTCAAGCTGATCCGCTACCTGCGCGAAGAACTCTCGATCGTGCTCGGCACCGCTTCGTCCGACGCCGTGCTGCCGCAGATCATGCGCAAGCTCGAATGGATGGGCGTGAAGGATTCCACGGTGGGTCTCGTTATCCCGACGGGCTACTCGTTCAATCTCGACGGCTTTTCGATCTACCTCACGCTCGCCGTGATCTTCATCGCGCAGGCAACCAACACGCCGCTGTCGATGCACGACCTCGTCGTGGTCGTGCTGGTGTCGCTCATCACTTCGAAGGGCGCGCACGGCATTCCCGGCTCGGCGATCGTGATTCTCGCCGCCACGCTCTCCGCCATTCCCGCGATTCCCGTGCTCGGCCTGGTGCTGATCCTGCCGGTGGACTGGTTCGTCGGCATCGCTCGCGCGCTCACCAACCTGATCGGCAACTGCGTCGCGACGGTGGTGGTCGCAGTGTGGGAGCACGACATCGACAAGGCGCGCGCCAGGCGTGTGCTGAACCTCGACGAAGGCTTTCTCTACGTGCCGGCAGGCGACAGCGACGCAGATACGGCGCTTGGCGAAGACGGTGCGCTCGGCGGCAAGCACGCGCACGCCTGACCATCACTCGGCATTCGTTTTCCTTCGATCAACTGAACAACCCAAGCGAACGACACCATCATGGCCATTCCGACTCTCGACCCCAATGCCCCCGCCTTCACGCGCCGCTACATGAACCTCGCCGATCCGCGTCTGGGCGCCCGCGCGCTCCACGCGAGCGACGAGTTCTTCGCGCCGAAGGAGCGCATGCTCGATCCGCAGCCGGCGGTCTTCATCCCCGGCAAGTACGACGACCACGGCAAGTGGATGGACGGCTGGGAAACGCGCCGCAAGCGCACGACGGGCCACGACTTCTGCATCGTGCGCCTCGCGCGCCCGGGCGTGATTTACGGCCTCGATCTCGACACGAGCCACTTCACGGGCAACTTCCCGCCGGCGGCTTCGATCGAGGCGTGCTACGCGCAGTTGGGCGACGACGAAACCCCCAGTGACAACGCCGACTGGCAGACCATCGTCCCGGCGACGAGCTTGCAGGGCAACCAGCACCACTATGTCGAAGTGAGCGATACGCGCGCGTTCACGCATTTGCGCGTGAATCTCTATCCCGACGGCGGCCTCGCGCGTCTGCGCGTGTACGGTCAGCCCCGGCGCGACTGGAACACGGTGGAGCGCGGCAGCCTCATCGATCTCGCGGCGATCGAAAACGGCGCTTATCTGGTCGCGGCCAACAACCAGCACTTCGGGCTCGCTTCCACGATCCTGATGCCCGGCCGCGGCGTGAACATGGGCGACGGCTGGGAAACGCGCCGCCGCCGGGAGCCGGGCAACGACTGGGCGATCGTGGCGCTCGCGCGGCCCGGCATCATCCGCAAGGTCGAAGTGGACACGGCGCACTTCAAGGGCAACTACCCGGACCGCTGCTCGCTGCAGGCGGCGACCGTGACGGGCGGTACCGACGACTCGCTCGTCACCCAGGCGATGTTCTGGCCGGAACTGCTCGCCGAGCAGAAGCTCGAAATGGACAAGCAGCACGTGTTCGAGAGCAGGATCGCGGCGCTCGGCCCGGTCACGCACGTGCGTTTCAACATCTTCCCGGACGGCGGCGTCTCGCGCCTGCGCTTGTGGGGCGAACTGGCTTAAGCGAGGAGCCGCGATGCAGATCCTGCACATGGAACCCTTGACGCGACAGGCGTTCGCGCCGTTCGGCGACGTCATCGAACTCGAAGGCGCGCGTCATTTTCCGATCAACGGCGGCACGACCGAGCGCTTTCACGATCTCGCCGCCATCGACGTGAACGAGGCGGGCGGCCGGCCCATCGTCAGCGTGTTTCGCGCCCAGCCGCGTACGTGGCCCGTCGAGATTGCGATGATGGAGCGGCATCCGCTAGGCAGCCAGGCGTTCGTGCCGCTCGGCGAAGCGGACTACGCGGTGGTGGTCGCGCCCGCGGGCGAGTTCGATCCGGCCGGCTTGCGGGCGTTCTGGGCCGGGCGCGGGCAGGGCGTCAACTACGCCAAAGGCGTCTGGCATCACCCGTTGCTCGCGTTCGGGCGCGTGAGTGACTTCGTCGTGATCGATCGCGGCGGCACGCAGCCGAACTGCGACGAGATCGCGCTCGCGCGGCCTTGGCGGCTCGCGCAAGCCGACACGCCGCTCGTGCCCGCCTGAGGTCCGGCCCGTTTTTCGCCAATACCGGCTCCCCAAACGAAAACGCCACGGCAGATCTGCCGTGGCGTTTCCTTTTCTGCAGCCCGCAAGCCGCAAGCGGCGGTCAGTGCTTGCGGTGCGGGCAGTTTTCCTTCGTGCATGCGCCGTAGAGCGCGAGGGCGTGCTCCTGGAGCTTGAAGCCGCGCTCCGTGGCGATCATTTGCTGGCGCTTTTCGATTTCGGGGTCGAAGAATTCTTCAACGATGCCGCAGTCGAGGCACACGAGGTGGTCGTGGTGACTACCCTCGTTCAGCTCGAACACCGCCTTGCCCGATTCGAAGTTGCTGCGCGTGAGCAACCCGGCCTGCTCGAACTGGGTGAGAACCCGGTAGACCGTGGCGAGGCCGATGTCGAGCTCCTCGTTCAGCAGGTTCCGGTAGACGTCTTCGGCGGTCAGATGGCGCACGGGGCTGTGCTGAAAAATCTCCAGGATCTTGAGGCGAGGCAGCGTCGCCTTGAGGCCGATGTTCTTGAGATCGGTTGGATTGGTCATGACGATAAGTCCCTGGAGTACAATGCTAGGTTGTTATGTTAATGCGTTTTTGCCGTTCCGGGCATTTTCGCCAGAACTTCGAACGATCTTCTACAGAATACGCGCGGCTTCGCGAAAAGCCCGCACGGTGAGGGAAATGATTCCAGAATTCACAACGATCGGCCGGCGCATGCACGGCGGCCGCCTGGCGTGCACCCTGCTGGCTGCGGCCGCGTTCGCGGCGCTCGCCGGCTGTAAAACATACGACAGCGTGACGCAGCGCGTCGCCCAGAGCATTACGCCTTACCGCATTACCATCGTGCAAGGCAATTTTGTCTCGGCGGAAGCCGCAGCGCAGATGAAGGTGGGCATGTCGCGCGCCGAGGTCAAGCAGCTGCTCGGCACGCCGCTCCTCACCGACATGTTCCATGCGAACCGCTGGGACTACATCTTCTATTTCAAGCGCGGCTCGACCGCCGTGGTCCAGCAGCGTGACTTCGTCGTGCTGTTCGAAGGCGACCGCGTAGCGAGCTGGTCGGGTGGCGAAGACCTGCCCTCGAACCTCGAATTGCTCGCCGAAATCGACGGCGACCGCACCGGCAAGAAGGCCGTCGCGGCCGCGCCGGCCTCGGGCGCTTCGGCGCCGGTGGCGGCTGCAGCAGGCGCGCCCGCGCAGGCTTCGAGCGCGACCGGCCCGACGGTTGGCGACACGGCGCGCACGCCGTCGTCCGAACTCGGCACCGCGACCAACGCACTGCCGCAGGACGCCAACGCACAGGCGGCCGCCGCCGCGAACCGCGCCACGGAAGCCGTGCAAACCCCGTCGGGCTTCACGCCGTCGGTGCGCGCGGGCAATCCGCAGTCGTCGGCGCTGCCGCAGAACGTCGGCACGATGCCCTCGCAGGTTCAGCTGCATCGTCAGCCGCAGCCGCAAATCCAGGGCGTGCCGCCGAGCAACCCGGTTGGCCCGACCGCCGGCGCGCAAGGCACAGGCGATACCAATGCGGCGCCGTCAGGCCCCGCACGGGATTCGTCGCTCGCCGCGCCACCCACGGTGCCGGCCTCGGGGGCTGCTGCGGCTCCGAGCAACTGACCCGGCTGACCCAGCCGGTAACACAAGCAGGGCGTGGTGCGCGAGGCGCGCCACGCCTCGATCCGGCGGCCGGGGTGTCACCACCACCGGCCGCCGCGTTTTTTGGCGGCGGCGCTGCGTGGCGCCTGGTAGCACCCGGCACCGCGGCCCGCGACACAATGGCAGGAAGACTCATGAAAATCGCAATCGCGGGGGCATCGGGCCGCATGGGCCGCATGCTCATCGAAACCGTCCTGAATTCGCCCGATGTCACGCTCTCCGGCGCGCTCGTGCGCAAGGGCTCGGCCGCCGTCGGCCAGGACGCCGGCGCGTTCCTCGGCAAGGACACCGGCGTGCGCATCACCGACGACATCGAGCAGGTCTTCGCGCAAAGCGACTGCCTGATCGACTTCACGCGCCCCGAAGGCACCCTCGTGCACCTCGAGGCGGCGCAGCGCCACGGCGTGAAGATGGTGATCGGCACGACCGGCTTCGACGCCCAGCAAAAGGCGCAACTCGGCGCGGCCGCGCAAAAGGTCGGCATCGTGTTCGCGGCCAACATGAGCGTGGGCGTGAACGTCACGCTCAAGCTGCTCGAATATGCGGCGCGCTTTTTCGAGACCGGGTACGACATCGAGATCATCGAGGCGCACCATCGCCACAAGGTCGATGCGCCCTCGGGCACCGCGCTTGCGATGGGCGAGGCCGTGGCGCACGCACTCGGTCGCAATCTCGACGAATGCGCCGTGTATGGCCGCGAAGGCGTCACGGGCGAGCGCGACCCCTCGACGATCGGGTTTTCGGCGATTCGCGGCGGCGACATCGTCGGCGATCATACGGTACTGTTCGCGGGCATTGGCGAGCGCATCGAGATTACGCACAAGTCCTCGAGCCGCCTGTCCTATGCGCAGGGCAGCGTGCGCGCCGCGCGCTTTCTGCAGGACAAGGCCCATGGCCTGTACGATATGCAGGACGTGCTCGGCCTGCGCTGAGCGTTTCCCCTACGGTCCGGCGCCTGCGCCGGACCGACAGTGAGCGAGGTCCGATGGCAGCGAGTTCCGGAGTCATTCACTATCTGCAGACGGGCGACGCGGTCACCCACGCGGTTGCGTGGGTATTGCTCGCCATGTCGGTCGCGAGCTGGTGTTTCCTCATCATCAAGAGCTGGATCCTGCTGCGCGCGAAGCGCCAGGGGCCACGCGCCATTGCGCGCTTCTGGCAGGCGCGCACGCTCGCGGACGGCGTTGCCGCCATGCGTCCGGTCGACCGCGAGCGCGTGTTCCTGCCGCTGGCTCAGGCGGCGCTCGCCGCCGAGGAAGCCGACGCGCCCGGCGTGATGCTCGCGCGCGCGGATCGCGGCGAGCGCGTCCTGCGGGCGCTGCGCGGTGCGCTGCAGGCGTCGCAGCGGCGCCTCGAATTCGGCCAGGTCCTGCTCGCCTCGGTGGGCAGCACGGCGCCGTTCGTCGGTCTGCTCGGCACCGTCTGGGGCATCTACCACGCGCTCGGCAGCATTGCCGCGAGCGGCCAGGCGATGATCGAGAACGTGGCCGGCCCGGTGGGCGAGGCGCTCATCATGACGGCCTTCGGTCTCGTCGTCGCGATTCCTGCGGTGCTCGCCTACAACGTGCTGGGTCGCCTCGTGCGCCAGCTCTGCGACGATCTCGACGGCTTCGCCCACGATCTGCACGCCTATGCCTGTGCGCCCGAAGGCGCGCCGCTGCGCCGCGAAGGTGCGCACGGCGCGATGCGCGAAGGCGCGCGCGCCGAGTCGTAGGAGGCAACGCGTATGGCATTCGGCGGACTCGAAAAGAAGCGCGATACGGCACCGATGTCGGAAATCAACATGACGCCGCTCATCGACGTCATGCTCGTGCTGCTCGTCATCTTCATCATCACGGCGCCGCTCTTCTCACACGCGATCCGGCTCGATTTGCCGAAGGTCGCCGCCGAGCCCGCGCAGCAAACGGCGCAGACCGTCACGCTTTCCATCGACGCCGCCGGCAAGCTCTACTGGAACGCCCAGCCCATCACGCTGGACGAACTGCGCGCGCGCTTCACGGCAGCGGGCAAAGAGCCCGAGTCGCAGCAGCCCGAGCTGCAACTGCGCGCCGCGCGCGAGACGCGCTACGACGTGATCGCGCAGGTGATGGGTGCCGCGCAGCAGGCCGGTCTCACGCGCTTAGGCTTCGTGACCGAGCCGCCCGCCGGCGCTCACTGAAGACGCCACTGCGCACGCCGCTGAGCGCGCGCCAGTCAACGGTATAATCAACGTTTCCTTTAAAAACGGGCCCAGCGAAACCGCCGCAATCTGCCGGTATCGTGAACGGCCGGCCCGGTGCATCCGGCACCGAAACGGCCCGTTTCCAGCGTTCACCATCCACACCATGCTCGAAAAATACGTTCCCTCCGACGTCGAATCCGCCGCGCAAGGCGAATGGCGCGCCACCGACGCTTACCGGACGGCCGAGAAGACCGACAAGCCCAAGTTCTACTGCGTCTCGATGCTGCCGTATCCGTCGGGCAAGCTGCACATGGGCCACGTGCGGAACTACACGATCAACGACGTGATGTACCGTTACCTGCGCATGAACGGCTACAACACGTTGATGCCGATGGGCTGGGACGCGTTCGGCATGCCCGCCGAAAACGCCGCGATGGCCAACAGCGTGCCGCCGGCCAGGTGGACGTACGACAACATCGAATACATGAAGGGCCAGATGCAGTCGATGGGTCTCGCCATCGACTGGTCGCGTGAAATCGCCACCTGCAAGCCCGACTACTACAAGTGGAACCAGTGGTTCTTCCTGAAGATGCTCGAGAAGGGCATCGCCTACAAGAAGACCGGCACGGTGAACTGGGACCCGGTCGATCAGACGGTGCTCGCCAACGAGCAGGTGATCGACGGGCGCGGCTGGCGCTCGGGCGCGCTGGTGGAAAAGCGCGAAATCCCGATGTACTACCTGCGCATCACGCAGTACGCCGACGAACTGCTGAACGACCTCGACGGCCTCGGCTGGCCCGAGCGCGTGAAGATCATGCAGCAGAACTGGATCGGCAAGAGCTTCGGTGTGAACTTCGGCTTCCCGTACGAGCTGGATGGCGAGAAGAAGCTGCTGCGTGTGTTCACCACGCGCGCCGACACGATCATGGGCGTGACCT
Organism: Paraburkholderia sp. BR14312; assembly: GCF_040948675.1. Lineage (NCBI taxonomy): Bacteria > Pseudomonadati > Pseudomonadota > Betaproteobacteria > Burkholderiales > Burkholderiaceae > Paraburkholderia > Paraburkholderia sp. BR14312. The sequence continues at coordinate 7,822 of NZ_JBFPKI010000014.1, read as the reverse complement.
TTGCGGCGATCGCGGCCGAGCATCCGCTCGCCACGCGTCTCGCGCAAGGCAAGCCGGAGTTGCAGGCGTTCATCGACGAATGCAAGCGCGGCGGCGTGGCGGAAGCCGACGTCGCGACGATGGAAAAGAAGGGCGTGCCCACGGGCTTTACCGTGACGCACCCGCTCACGCACGAGCAGGTGCCGGTGTGGATCGGCAACTACGTGCTTATGAGCTATGGCGAAGGCGCCGTGATGGGCGTGCCGGGCCACGACGAGCGCGATTTCGCGTTCGCGCAGAAGTACAACCTGCCGATCAAGCAGGTCATCGCCGCAGAAGGCGAGACCTACTCGCTCGACGGCTGGCAGGAATGGTACGGCGACAAGGAACGCGCCGTTTGCGTGAACAGCGGGAAATACGATGGCCTCGCCTACACGGCGGCCGTGGACGCCGTCGCGGCCGACCTCAAGGCGCTCGATCTCGGCGACAAGCAGGTCACGTGGCGCCTGCGCGACTGGGGCATTTCGCGCCAGCGCTACTGGGGCACGCCGATCCCGATCATCCACTGCCCGAGCTGCGGCGACGTGCCGGTGCCCGAAAAGGACCTGCCGGTCGTGCTGCCGGAAGACCTCGTGCCGGACGGCACGGGCAACCCGCTCGCGAAGTCGGAAGCCTTCCTGAACTGCAAGTGTCCGACCTGCGGCGCCGACGCGAAGCGCGAAACCGACACGATGGACACCTTCGTCGACTCGTCGTGGTACTTCTACCGCTACGCTGCGCCGGATGCCGTGAACATGGTCGACGAGCGCACCGACTACTGGATGCCGATGGACCAGTACATCGGCGGCATCGAGCACGCGATCCTTCACCTCTTGTACTCGCGCTTCTGGGCGAAGGTCTCGCGCGACCTCGGCCTCGTGAAGTTCGGCGAGCCGGCGAAGAACCTGCTCACGCAGGGCATGGTGCTCAACGAAACGTTCTATCGCGAAGACGCTGCGGGCAAGAAGACCTGGTACAACCCGGCCGACGTGACCGTCACGCACGACGACAAGGGCCGCCCGATCGGCGCGACGCTCAACAGCGACGGCCAGGCCGTGGTGCTGGGCGGCGTGGAGAAGATGTCGAAGTCGAAGAACAACGGCGTCGACCCGCAGGTGCTGATCGACCAGTACGGCGCAGACACGGCGCGTCTGTTCACGATGTTCGCGGCGCCTCCCGAGCAGCAGCTCGAATGGTCGGGCGCGGGTGTGGAAGGCGCGAGCCGCTTCCTGCGCCGCGTGTGGGCCTTTGGCCACGCGAACGCCGAAGCGATCCAGTCGCGTGCCTCGTTCGACGCGGCGGCGCTCACGGACGTCGAAAAGGCGCTGCGCCGCGAAGTCTACAGCGTGCTCAAGCAGGCCGACTTCGACTACCAGCGCCTGCAGTACAACACCGTCGTATCGGCGGCGATGAAGATGCTCAACGCCATCGACGGCGCCAAGGGTGCGGGTGCGGGCGTGCAGCGCGAAACGTTCGGCGTGCTGTTGCGCGTGCTGTACCCGGTCGTGCCGCACATCGCCTTCGAACTCTGGAAGGCGCTCGGCTACGGCGATGAATACGGCACGCTGCTCGATGCACCGTGGCCGAAGGTCGACGAAAAGGCGCTGGAGCAGGCCGAAATCGAACTCGTGCTGCAGGTGAACGGCAAGGTGCGCGGCGCCGTGACGGTGGCCAAGGACGCACCGAAGGACGCGATCGAGGCGGCTGCACTTGCGCACGAGATGTTCGTCAAGTTCGCGGAAGGCCGTGCACCGAAGAAGATCATCGTCGTGCCGGGCCGCCTCGTGAACGTCGTGGTCTAACGAGACAAACCAAGGCCATGTGAGCGGCGTAGCGCGTGCAGCACCGCGCGGCGCCGCTCAGCCGACACCGGCGACTCTGTCGCGAACCCAGGGAGTCCATGTGATTCGCAGATCGTTTCTCAGGTTGTTCCCGCTCGTGGCGGGCAGCGCGCTGGCCCTCTCGGCGTGCGGCTTCCAGCTGCGCGGCGAGGAGAACTTCGCCTTCAAGCGCCTCGCGGTCGTCGGCGCGCCGCCGCCGCTCGTCGGGCGCCTCTCGCGTATGGTCGAAGGCGGCAGCGATTCGGTGGTGGTCGACTCGGTGGCCAACGCCGACGCCGTGCTGCACATATCCGAAGGGCGCAGCTTCAGCACGCTCACGCTCAATTCACTCGGCGCAGTCGTGGAATATCAGGTCAACTATTCGCTGAACTATACGCTGACCAGACCGGATGGCAGCGTGCTGATCCAGCCGAGCGCCATTTCGCTGAATCGCGCGATGACGTACAGCGATCAGTTCTCGACCGCCAAGACGCAGGAAGCCGATCTGCTGTTCACCGACATGCAGAACGACGCCGTCGACCAGCTCATGCGGCGCCTTGCCGTGCTCAGAACGATCAACCCGACGCCCGATCAGGTCGTGCCGGGTGTCGCGCCGCGCGCACCGCTGCCGCCGCCGCCGCTGTAATGCGCGCGGTTTCCATCTACTGAGCGACCTTCGACCGAGCGCCATGCAACTGCGACCCGACGCACTCGAACCGCACCTCGCGCGAGGGCTGGCCGGCCTGTACGTCGTCTATGGCGACGAACACCTGCTCGCCCAGGAGGCGTGCGACCGCATCCGTGCGGCTGCGCGCGCGGCGGGCTTCACCGACCGTTCGGTGTTCACCGTCGAGCGCGGCTTCGACTGGAGCTCGCTCCTCGGCGCGAGCCAGTCGATGTCGCTATTTGGCGACCGCCAGCTGGTGGAGTTGCGTATTCCGTCGGGCAAGCCCGGCAAGGAAGGCGCGGACGCGCTCAAGACGCTCGCCGCTGCCTCGAATCCCGACGTGCTGATGCTCGTTACGCTGCCGCGCCTAGACGCCGCCACGCAGAAGTCTGCATGGTTCACGGCGCTGGCTGACAGCGGCGTCGCGCTGAAGATCGATCCCGTCGAGCGCACGGCACTGCCGAACTGGATCGGCCAGCGTCTGGCGCTGCAAGGCCAGCGCGTGGCGCCAGGCGAGGACGGCCGGCGCGCGCTGCAATTCGTGGCAGAGCGTGTGGAGGGCAACCTGCTGGCGGCGCATCAGGAAATTCAGAAGCTTGGGCTGCTTTATCCGCAAGGCGTGCTGAGCTTCGAGCAGATTCACGACGCCGTGCTCAACGTCGCGCGCTACGACGTATTCAAGCTCAACGAAGCGATGCTCACAGGCGACGTTGGCCGTCTCGCGCGCATGCTCGACGGGCTGCAGGGCGAAGGCGAGGCGTCGGTGCTGGTGCTGTGGGCCGTGGTCGAGGAAATCCGCACGCTGTTGCGCATCAAGCGCGGCGTGGCGGCGGGCAAGCCGCTCGCCATGCTGCTGCGCGAGAATCGCGTGTGGGGGCCGCGCGAGCGGCTCATCGGGCCGGCGCTGTCGCGCCTGAGCGAAGCGACGCTGGAGCGCGGTCTCGCGCTCGCGGCGCGTCTCGACCGCCAGGTCAAGGGGCTTTCGGGTCAATCGCGCGCGGACTGGCGCAATGCGCTGCCACCCGATGCCTGGGACGGCCTTTTCGAACTCGCCATGACCGTGGCCGCGCCACGCGAAGGCGCACCGCAGGCGCGCGCCGCTGGAGCGCCACCACGCGCGCAGCCGGGTGCTCAGCCAGCTGGCCCAGCCGCGGCAGCCGCCGCAGCGGCCGCGGCCCGACCGCGCACCGCAGGGCCGTCGCGCCGGCCGGGATAAAGCGTTCCGCGCTTGCCTGAACCGGCGCGTCGGCGCCTGCCTCATGCCGCGCCGCGCGGCCGGTGCACCTGCCGGGCCGCCCGGCCACGTCCAGCAAACCTTGGCGGCTGGCCTTAAAATCGGCCTGAACCGCTTTGAATCGAACCGCGCCTGGGCAGCTCATCTGACTGCGCCTCACGCGCCGCATGACGAAAGACACTATGGATATCGACCAGTACATGACCGACCTCGGCCGCCGCGCACGCAACGCTTCGCGCGCGATGGCACGAGCCACGACGGCCGCGAAGAACGCGGCGCTCGAAGCAGTGGCGCAAGCCATCGAGCGTGACGCGCAGCAGTTGAAGGATGCGAACGCACGCGACCTCGCACGTGCGAAGGAAAAGGGCCACGACGCGGCGTTCATCGACCGCCTCGCGCTGTCGGACAAGGCGCTCAAGACGATGGTGGAAGGCCTGCGCCAGGTGATGGCGCTGCCCGACCCCATCGGCGAAATCAGCAACCTCAAGTTCCGCCCGAGCGGCATTCAGGTGGGGCAGATGCGCGTGCCGCTGGGCGTGATCGGCATCATCTACGAATCGCGGCCGAACGTGACGATCGACGCGGCCGCGTTGTGCCTGAAGTCGGGCAACGCGACGATTCTGCGCGGCGGCTCCGAGGCGCTCGAATGCAATACGGCGCTCGCGAAGCTGATCGGCGAAGGGCTGGCTGCGGCGGGATTGCCGCAGGATGCGGTGCAAGTGGTCGAGACTGCCGACCGCGCGGCCGTGGGCAAGCTCATCACGATGACGGAATTCGTGGATGTGATCGTTCCGCGCGGCGGCAAGAGCCTGATCGAGCGCCTGATGGCAGAGGCGCGCGTGCCGATGATCAAGCACCTGGACGGCATCTGCCATGTGTACGTGGACGACCGCGCCGATCTCGCGAAGGCGCTGACCGTGTGCGACAACGCCAAGACGCACCGCTACGGCACCTGCAACACGATGGAGACGCTGCTCGTGGCGCGCGGCATTGCGCACGACGTGCTGCCGCCGCTTGGCCGCCTGTATCGCGAGAAGGAAGTCGAACTGCGCGTGGATGCTGCGGCGCGCGCGATTCTCGCCGACGCGGGCGTAGGTCCGCTCGTGGACGCGACCGAAGAGGACTGGCGTACCGAGTATCTTGCGCCGGTGCTGGCGGTGAAGGTGGTCGACACGCTCGACGACGCGATCGAGCACATCAACGCCTACGGCTCGCACCACACCGACGCGATCGTCACCGAAGACCACGACCGCGCCATGCGCTTCCTGCGCGAAGTCGACTCGGCGAGCGTGATGGTGAACGCCTCGACGCGCTTCGCCGACGGCTTCGAGTTCGGCCTCGGTGCGGAGATCGGCATTTCGAACGACAAGCTGCATGCGCGCGGCCCGGTCGGCCTGGAAGGGCTGACCTCGTTGAAGTACGTCGTGCTCGGCCACGGCGAAGGCCGTCAATAGTCACGCATCGCACGGGGCGGCGCACGGCGTAGCGCCCCGCCTCGTTGCACAATCGCTCACGAAGAAGAAAAAATAATGTCGATGCTCTGGGTCAAGACGTTACACATCGTGCTGATCGCCTCGTGGTTCGCGGGCCTGTTCTACCTGCCGCGCATCTTCGTGAATCTCGCGATGGAAACCGAGCCTGCGGCCGTCAAGCGTCTGCTCATCATGGCGCGCAAGCTCTACCGCTTCATGACGATGATCGCCGTGCCCGCGCTGCTATGCGGACTGTGGCTGTGGCTCGTGGTGGGCATTGGGCGCGGCCAGGGCTGGATCCACGCGAAAGTGGGCGTGGTGTTGCTGCTCATCGTCTATCACGCGTACTGCGGACGTTTGCTCAAGACCTTCGAGCGCGGCGAAAACCGCCGCTCCGACAAGTGGTATCGCATGTTCAACGAGCTTCCCGTGCTCGGCATGCTGGCTGCGGTGGCGCTGGCTGTCATCAAGCCGTTCTGAATCACTGACGCACTCACGCCGCCACTGCGGCCCGTAATTCAGCTTTTTCCCGCGCGCGGGCGCCGTCAGATAGCGCCCGCTGTCTCGCGGCGCATGCGGGCCGCTACGACACGCCCGCTGTACGCCTGCTTCACGAGCACGTCAGTGAAGCGATACTCGATCGCCTCCAGGCCTGCCGCAGGTGTGTAACCGTTGATGCCGCTCGCCACGGCGATATTGTCGAGCACCTGCAAACCCGCGTCGCTCAGCACGTGCGCCCCCGGTATCCGATAAATCCCGGCGGATAGCCTGAAGTTTAATATTTATTGAAAAATACCTGACAATTGCGGATGCAATTGGGATTGATTTGTAGGATTTCTTAAAAGGCGTAGGAGATTTTTTTCATATAAAGACAAGGGCTGTTTTTCTGTAATTCGATTCCGTGTAATTGGCGAAAATAAATGGAAATTTCCTGCTGACTCTGCGGTTCTTATCTCGACCTTTGAGAACATCGCTGACTCCTGCGAACTGTTGCTATTGCCTTTTCTGATTGTGTGCCTCGGCCCTTTTTCATCGACCTTTTTGCTTTAAGAGTTCTCTTATTCTCCCTGTGACTTCGAATTCGTAAAGTTGCTCCTGTAATCGCATATTGGTCCGATAAAGCTGTAGGGAATCCCTCAGTTGTCGGAATTATCGAGCCATGGTGTGTTCGACGCAGATCGTTGGCTTTAATGGGCCAGATGATTTTCTTTATAGAAGGAAATTGCCGACAGATTGCCGCGCGCATCGGGTTGTGACGCCTGCGGGTATCACTCGGTCGGTACTCCCTCGATTCACCAGGGCCAGGAATGAACAGGACATACAAATCAGTCTGGAACGAGATCACAAGAACTTGGGTTGCAGCGGCGGAAAACGCAAAAGGCAAGCGCAAGGGCAAGGGCAACGTGAAGGCGATGGTCATTGCCGTCGCGGTGCTGGGCGTGGCCAGTCAGGCGCACGCCTATGTCGCCGGCGGGAGTGGCAACACCGCTCCGAACGACAGTGGCATTGACTCGAACCTTGCGATTGGATCGAACGCCTATGCGGCTGACACATCAAGTACGTATTTGATTCCAGGGGATGGTCGCCATCTGCGGGAGTACAACCTTGCTATCGGCGCCAGTGCCAGCGCAACAGGCGCGGGAACAATGGCAATCGGCCAATACACGCTTGCCAGTGGCCAGAATGCGGGTGTGGTTGGCTTCGGCGCCACCGCTACGGGCGCGTTTGGAACCGTGGTGGGTTCGCTCGGAACGGCAGCCGGCACCGCCAGCAGCGCGCTGGGTTACCTGACAGTAGCAAGCGGGGATTTTTCTGCCGCAATGGGCAGTTACAACAAGGCGTTGGGCTATGCGTCGGTCGCGATGGGCGCGTCGACAACTGCGACTGGCGACAAATCGGTTGCCATCGGCAGCTACTCCACGACAGTCGGTGATGGCTCGGTGGCGATAGGCAGGAGTGCCGTCGCGACCAATGCAAACGACGTGGCGCTGGGCGGTGGTGCGACCACAGCGACCGTGGTGAACACGGCGGGCGTGACGATCGGCGGCAATAGCTATTCGTTCGCAGGCACGAACGCGAAGAGCACGATCTCGGTGGGCTCGGCGGGCAAGGAGCGCACGCTCACCAACGTCGCGGCAGGCCAACTGACGGCTGCGTCGACCGACGCGGTGAATGGCTCGGAACTGTTCGCGACCAACCAGCAGGTCACGCAGAACACAACCGACATCAGCAACCTGCAGGGCGACGTCACGAACATCAACGGCCAGCTGGCCGATGCGGTGATGTACGACACGTCGACGCACGACTCGGTGACGCTGGGCGGCACGGATGCGACCACGCCGGTGGCCTTGCACAACGTGGCGGCGGGCGCAGTCTCGGCGACGAGCTTCGACGCGGTGAACGGCTCTCAGCTGTACAACCTGGCCAGTTCGACGGCGGATTCGTTCGGCGGCGGCTCGACGGTGAACAGCGATGGCTCGATCTCGAACCCGACGTATAACGTGGGTGGAGACACCTACAACAGCGTAGGTGGGGCGATTACGAACCTGGATGCCCGCGTGACACAGAACACGACCGACATCACGAACCTGCAAGGCGACATCACGAACAT
>NZ_JBFPKI010000013.1:0-316510 GCF_040948675.1 Paraburkholderia sp. BR14312 | reverse complement strand
GAATGGTGTGCTCGATATTCGCGGAGGCGCGCCGACGCTGGCTGTGGGCATGGCGCAGATCCTGCACCAGGTGATTGGCGGCGAGGCGATGATGGCGTTCTGGTATCACTTCGCCATCCTCTTCGAGGCGCTCTTCATCCTGACCGCCGTCGACGCGGGCACGCGCGCGGGCCGCTTCATGCTGCAAGACCTGCTCGGCACGTTCCACCCGTCGCTCAAGCGCACGGAGTCGCTGCCGGCCAACCTGATCGCGACCGCGCTGTGCGTGGCTGCGTGGGGCTACTTCCTCTACCAGGGCGTGGTCGATCCGCTCGGCGGCATCAACACGCTGTGGCCGCTCTTCGGTATCTCGAACCAGATGCTCGCCGGTATCGCGCTCATGCTCGCCACCGTCGTGCTCTTCAAGATGAAGCGCGAGAAGTTCGCATGGGTCACGGCACTGCCCACGGTGTGGCTCCTCATCTGCACGCTCACGGCGGGCTGGCAAAAGATTTTCGACAGCAACCCGAAGGTGAGCTTCGTCGCGCACGCACAGAAGCTGTCGGCGGCGATCGCGGATGGCAAGATCGTCGCGCCCGCGAAGTCGCTCGAGCAGATGCAGCGCATGGTCTTCAACGACTACGTCGATGCCGCGCTTTCGGGCCTGTTCATCTTCGTCGTGGTGAGCATCGTCGTGTATGGCCTGATCGCGATTGCGCGTGCGCGCCGCATCGACCGTCCGACCGTGCAGGAAACGCCGTATCAGGCGATGCCGGCTGGCGGCGCGGCGGCCGTGACGAATCGCGTGCATTGAATCGACGTTATTGAACGGAGCACATCATGTTCTCGGGACTTCGCGACAACGTACAGACCGCCGGGCGCTATCTCGGCCAGGCCATGCGTTTGATGGTCGGCTTGCCGGACTACGAGGGCTACGTCGCGCATGCGCGCGAGACGCATCCCGACCGCCCGGTCATGACCTACGAGGAGTTTTTCCGCGAGCGGCAAAATGCCCGCTATGGGTCGGGCGCGGGGAAGTGCTGCTGACTCCCGACTGAGCGGATACGTTCGGCAAGAAGCGCGACGGCGAAGGCCGTCGCGCTTTTTTTACGCCTGTAATCTTCGCGGCTCGGCGCGCGCTCAAAAAAGCCCTCAATTCCCGCAGTGTGGCTGCCGTTAACTTTGACGAAGTTCCACACCAATTCGACGCATGACGCCGCGCGCGGATTCGAATCGTCGGGAATCGGCCTGCGGGCTTGCCCCGTGGGCAACACGGCATTTTCAACAATCGCACCGTAAGGTGTGCGAATCAAAGAATCTTTCATGATCTTGCATCGAATCGGCGCAGCCTGGCTGGCGGCCGCTCTCACCGCAACGGTTACGCCCGTTTGCGAAGCGCAATCCTCCACCGACTGGATTGCGAACACCTACGGCGCCAACGCGACGCACGTGGGCAATGTGGCCCGCTCGATGTGGGTCGCGCCCGAAGGCGTCATCTATACCTCGTCGATGTGGGATGAAAACGAAGGCGGCGTGGCGATCTACCAGAACGGCCAGAGTCTCGGCTCGATCGGCGGGCATGGCGACTTCCAGGGCGGCGCGATCACGGGCAACACGACTTCGCTGTTCGTCGCGATGCAGTACAACGCCACGTATGGCAGCGGCAACGTCGGGCGCTACAACCGCACGAGCGGCGCGCGCGACCTGCTGATCCCCGTGAGCGCCGATACGACCGAAAAGCTCGCCGATGTCATCACCGGACTCGCGACTTCGGGCTCGCTGCTCTACGTGAGCGATTTCCCCGGCAACCGCGTGCGCGTGTACACCACGGACGGCATCTGGCAACGCGATATCAGCGTGGCGTGCCCGGGCGCGCTCACGCTCGACGCGGGCGGCAACCTCTGGGTCGCCCAGAAGAGCGCGGGCGCGGTGCTCGAATTCAGTGCCGGCGGTCAGCTTCTGAATACCATCCAGCTGGCGTCCACGGCGCGGCCGTCGTCGCTGTATTTCGATGCGCAGACCTCGCAGTTGATGATCGGCGACTCGGGTCCCGACATGAACATCAAGACCTTCAGCGTAGCGGGCACGCCTTCGCAAACCGGCACGTTCGGCGTGCTGGGCGGCTATCTCGACACGACCACGGGCGTCAAGGGTCAGGTGGGCGACAAGCGCTTCACGCGCGTGGTCGGCATCGGCAAGGATTCCGCGGGCATGCTGTACGTGCTGAACAATCCGTGGGGCGGCTCGTGGGACCTCGGTCGCAACGGCGGCACCGATCTGCAGGCTTACGACGGCACCGGCACGCTGCGCTGGAAGCTCCAGTCGCTCAACTTCGAAGGCAATGCGGCGCCGGATCCGGGCACCGACGGCGCGCTGTTCTACGGCGGCATGAATATCTATTCGGGTACGGCCGGCGGCACCTTTGTGGCCAACACGATCGACCCGATCACGTATCCGTCCGATCCGCGCATCAATCTCGCCGACGCCGGTCGCGGCGACCATTTCGCGCAGGTGGCGAGCGTGAGCGGCAAGCGCATTCTCGTGGCGGCCGGCCAGAACCCCGATACGTTCTACTTCTTCCACTTCAATGCGGCGAGCGGCTATATCGCCATTCCGGATTACACGCTGCCGGGGGCGGCGTTCAGTACGACGGCCCCGGTGCGCAACGGCTTTTGTCTCGACAGCAAGGGCGACCTCTGGGTCGGCCTCGACAAGACCAACGTCATTTCCCACTACCCGCTGACCGGCTTCGACTCGACCGGCAAGCCGACCTGGGGCGCCGCGATCACCACGCCGATTCCTGCCACGATCTCGCGGCTCACCCGCATCGTCTACCTGCCCGAAAGCGACACGATGATCCTCACGGGAGAAGACGCAAGCATCACCGACTGGACGGCGATCGGCACGCGCGTCGAGGTGTATCACGGCTGGCTCGCCGGCAATACGAGCGCGCCGAATCCGGTGATCACGCTCACGAGCGCGAATCCCAAATCGATAGCGGCCGCCGGAAACTATCTGTTCGTGGGCTACGTGCACACCGTGCCGAACATCGATGCGTTCAACCTCACCACGGGTGCGATCGACACGACGCTCATCAACAGCAACCCGAACGCGGTGTACGTGGGCAACGACGTGGATTCGATGTACGGCCTGCGCGCGTATCTGCGCTCGACGGGTGAGTATGTCGTGACGAAGGATAATTACAACGCTTCGAGTGCGGTGGTGTACCGGTGGACGCCGGCGGCGGCGAGCACGACTACTGCGAATGCAACGGCGTCGCCGTTCAGCGCGAAGTGATAAAAAAGACAAAGGGCGCAACGGCTAAAACCGTTGCGCCCTTTTTGCGTTTCATCCGCCCTTGGCGGAAACCGCTTTAGCTAGCTGCGACCGTAACCGGCTTCTTGGTCTTGGCCGAGTTCTTGATCTCTTCGAGCTTGATCTCGACGTGACGCGAGAACACGTATTCAGCCGGACGTGCGCCTTCGAGCGGGATGTCCTTCGCAAACGCGCCCGTCGTGCGCGGGCCCGAGAGGGCGATGCGCGCGGCCTTGAGCGGATGTGCGACCGTGTCCATCACGGCGGTGGCCTCGAAGCCGCAGTGGACCATGCAGTCCGCGCACTTCTCGTACTTGCCCGTGCCGTATTTGTCCCAGTCGGTCGTTTCCATCAACTCCTTGAAGGTCTTCACGTAACCTTCGCCGACCAGATAGCACGGCTTTTGCCAGCCGAACACCGTACGCGCCGGGTTGCCCCACGGCGTGCACTGGTAGCTCTGGTTGCCGGCCAGGAAGTCGAGGAACAGGCTCGACTGGCTGAACGACCACTTCTTGCCGTTGTTGCCGCGCTTGAAGATTTCGCGGAACAGGTTCTTGGTCTTGTCGCGATTCAGGAAGTGCTGCTGGTCCGGCGCGCGCTCATACGCATAGCCCGGCGACACCGTGATGCCGTCCACGCCGATCTCGCCGACCGTGTCGAAGAATTTCGCCACGCGCTCGGGCACGGCGTCGTTGAACAGCGTGCAGTTGATGTTCACGCGGAAGCCGCGGCGCTTGGCTTCCTTGATGGCCGCGACGGCCTTGTCGTACACGCCTTCCTGCGAGACCGAGTGATCGTGCGCTTCGCGGTCGCCGTCGAGGTGCACCGACCAGACGAAGTACGGGTTCGGCTGGTAGTCGTCCATCTTCTTTTCCATGAGCAGCGCGTTCGTGCAGAGATACACGAACTTCTTGCGCGCCATGATGCCCTTCACGATCTGCGGCATTTCCTTGTGCAGCAGCGGTTCGCCGCCTGCGATGGAAACGACCGGCGCGCCGCACTCGTCGACGGCTTCGAGGCATTCCTCCAGCGACAGGCGCTGGTTCAGGATGGGATCCGGATAGTCGATCTTGCCGCAGCCATTGCAGGCGAGATTGCAGCGGAACAGCGGCTCGAGCATGAGCGCGAGCGGGTAGCGCTTGTTGCCGCTGAAATGCTGGCGGAAGATGTACGAGCCAACGCGGACTTTTTGTAGCAGCGGAATAGACAAAGCGTGTCCTCCTTAAACTTCGCGCGCGACGAGCGGTTGCAAGAGCTTCGACGGCAACTTGAATTCGACTTTTTCTTCACGGCCCGCCATCGTCGACACCTCGACAGGCCCCAACGCGCGCAGCGCGTCAATGACGTTCTCAACCATTTCTTCAGGCGCCGATGCGCCGGCCGTGATGCCGACCGTTTGCACATTGGCGAACCACTCGGCCTTCACTTCCGAACCGTCGGCGACGAGGTAGCTCGGCACCCCCGTTTCGCTGCCGATCTCGCGCAGACGATTCGAGTTCGAGCTGTTCGTCGCACCAACGACGAGCAGAACGTCCACCTGATCCGACAGTTCGCGCACCGCTGCCTGGCGGTTCTGCGTTGCGTAGCAGATGTCGCGCGTGTCCGGACCGACGATGTCGGAGAACCGCGCGAGCAGCGCGTCGATGATGCCGCGCGTGTCGTCCACCGAAAGGGTGGTTTGCGTCACGTACGCGAGCGGTGCATCGAGCGGCAGATCGAGCTTCGAAACATCGGCTTCGCTCTGCACGAGCAGCACGGTGCCGGGAATCTGGCCGATCGTGCCTTCCACTTCCGGGTGACCGGCATGGCCGATCAGGATCAACGTGCGGCCCGCCGCGACGTACTGGCGGCCCTGCACATGAACCTTGGTGACGAGCGGGCAGGTGGCGTCGAGCACGTCGAGGTCGCGTTCCTCGGCGGCGCGTTCCACGGTCTTGGCCACACCGTGGGCGCTGAAAATCGCCACGGCGCCTTCCGGCACTTCGTCGAGCTCTTCCACGAAACGCGCGCCCTTGTTGCGCAGGTTTTCGACCACGTGACGGTTGTGGACGATTTCATGGCGCACATAGACCGGCGCGCCGTGCTTCTGCAGTGCGCGATCGACGATTTCGATAGCGCGGACAACCCCCGCGCAAAAGCCGCGGGGTTGGGCAAGGATCACTCGCATAGGGTGGCGAACTCCGACTGCCGCATAAGACGAGCAAGTCGGTAAAAATGACCTGATCGCCGGCGGCTGTCTATTATTAAAGATGCAAAAATCCGCCAAAGGAGTGACGGAGTCAAAACCAGACGCGCATTTTAACCCCTTCGCCTTTCGTTTGCTGTGTGCAGCGCGCGCAGTGCGGCGTGCACGCGACGCCGGACCCCGGTCAGCCACCCATTTTTCTCAAAAAGCCCGCCGCGTGGCGCTCCCACGGCCTGTGCAAGGCGCTTCGTGCACGCGATGCAGGAGGGGCTGTGGAACGGCCGCTGCCTCGTTGCGCGGTGCAACATACCCCGGGAACGCTTAAAATATCGCGGTCCCGCGGGTCGCCTGGATGGCGCGTCGGGATACGACCCCATTCTGGACGCCTTGATGGAACCCGACCACTACGACGATTTTCCGGTAGCGCGCGTATTGCTGCCGAAGGCGCTGCGGGCGCCTGTCGGCGTGATCTACCACGTCGCGCGCACGCTCGACGACATCGCGGACGAAGGCGACTGGAGCCCCGAGCAACGCCACACGCGTCTCGCCGATTTTCGCGAAGGCCTGAACGCGGTGGCCGAAGGCCGCCCGGCGCGCGTGCACCCCATGCTGTTCGCGAAGCTCGCGGACGTGGTGCGCGAGTGCCGCCTGCCGCTCGCGCCGTTTTACGACCTCGTCGCGGCGTTCGATCAGGATATCGACACGACGCGCTATGCCGATCGCTTCGAGCTGCTGGATTATTGCCGGCGCTCGGCGAATCCGGTCGGCCATCTGATGCTGCATCTGATTCACGCGGCGACGCGCGAGAATCTGGCCGATTCCGACGCGATCTGCACCGCCTTGCAGCTCGTCACCTTCTTGCAGGACGTGAGCGCCGACTGGGCGCGCGGCCGCATTTACCTGCCGCTCGCCGACCGCGAACGCTTTGGCGTCACCGAAGCGCAGATCGCCGCGGGCAAGGTGGACGACGCCTGGCGCGCGCTGATGGCGCACGAGGTGGCGCGCGCGCGGGCGCTGATGGTGAGCGGCGCGCCGCTCGCGCTGCGCGTGCCGGGGCGCTTCGGCCTCGAGCTGTGCAGCGTCGTGCATGGCGGACTGCGCGTGCTCGAAATCATCGAGCGCGGCGGCTACGATGTGTTCCGCGCGCGGCCTGCGCTGCGCGCACCCGACTGGGCCGTGGTGCTCCTGCGCACGGCGGCTATGTGGCTGTCGCGCCGCGTGGGCGTGCGCGCCCCTTCGATCGAGAGTAACAACGTATGACTACGACCATTCTCTTTGCCGTCTCCTGTCTCTCGCTGCTCATCTGGCTCGTGCTGCTGTTCGGGCGCGGCGGATTCTGGCGCGCGCGCCCGGCCGCGCCGCTGCCGATCGTCGAGCCCGCGGCCGGCTGGCCTGCCGCGTGTGCCGTCGTGCCGGCGCGCAACGAGGCCGACGCGATCGGCGAGGCCGTGACCTCGCTGCTCCAGCAGGACTACGGCGGCGAGTTTCACGTGATCGTGATCGACGACCACAGCACCGACGGCACCGCGGAAGCCGCGCGCGCCGCCGCGCTCGCGCTGCAGTGCCCGGAAAAGCTCAGCGTGATAACGGCCAAGCCGCTGCCGGCGGGCTGGTCGGGCAAGGTGTGGGCGCAGTCGCAGGGCATCGAGGCGGTGCGCACGCTCAAGCTGCCCGCCGACTACCTGCTCCTAACCGACGCCGACATCGGCCATCCGCCCGAAGCGCTCGCGCAGCTCGTCGTGCGCGCGCAGGCCGAAGGCCGCGACCTCGTCTCGCTGATGGTGCGGCTGCGCTGCGACTCCTTCTGGGAAAAGGCGCTGATCCCGGCGTTCGTGTTCTTCTTCGCGAAGCTCTATCCGTTCTCGTGGGTCAACAATCCGAAGAACCGCACGGCGGCCGCGGCCGGCGGCTGCATGCTGGTGCGCCGCCAGGCGCTCGAAGAGGCGGGCGGCATCGAATCGATCCGCGCCGAGCTGATCGACGACTGCAGCCTCGCCGCGCGCATCAAGCATCGGGGCGAAGGGCATCACCCGATCCGGCTCGACGTCGCCGCGAAGAGCGTATCGCTGCGCCCGTACGATTCGTGGAAGGACATCTGGAACATGATCGCGCGCACGGCGTTCACACAGCTGCACTATTCGGCGTGGCAGCTCGCGGGCACGCTGCTCGGCATGACGATCATCTATCTCGCGCCGCCCGTGGTCGCGCTCGTGCTCGGGCCGCACGGCTGGCCCGCGTGGATCGCCTGGGCGCTGATGTGCTGCGCCTACTCGCCCATGCTTGCCTACTACCGGCGTTCGCCGCTGTGGGCGCCGTTCCTGCCGCTCGTCGCGCTGTTCTACGTGGGCGCGACGTTCGCTTCGGCGTGGCGCTTCTGGCGCGGCAAGGGCGGTCAGTGGAAGGCGCGTGTGCAGGCGCCGGCGCAGGGGCGATAAAGCGCTTCGTGCGAGAAGCTGCCAATGAAAAAAGCCGTCGGTTTCGACGGCTTTTTTTCGATCCCCGCGCGCGTTAGCGCTGCGTGAGCATCATGTACATCTGCACGACGATGTCGGGCGAGAACGTGAACGGCACCCAGCCGTGGCCAGTGTGGCGCAGCACCAGCAGGCGGTCGCCGTTGGACTGTTTCTGCACGGCCATCATCGGATTCTTCGTCGACGCGAAACGCCAGCCTTGCGGAATGCCGGGCGGCGGTTCGGGCTGCATCGAGGCGCGTGCGTTCGACAGCTCCTCGATCATCTGGCCGACTTGCAGCGCGTTGAGCGTCACCGTCTGGCCGCCGATCGTCAGCGTGATCTCGTTTTGCGACGGGCGCGCCACGTGCAGTTCGGGCTGCGCAGGCGCGGCGCGGGCCGTTTCGGCAGCGGGTTCGATGGCTTCGGCAGTGTCGGTCACGGTTGCATTGGCGGCTTCAACGGGTTCTGCGGTGGCGGCCGCACCGGCAGCCTCCGCGGCCGTGTCGACGGCAACGGCGTGCGGCTGCTCAGCGACGGCTTGCTCCGCTTCGCTGCTTGCAACGGGAGTGTCCTGCTGGGGAACTGCGGCGGCGCGTTCATCGGCGCGCGGTGCGTGCGCGGCGGCGGCGGCCTGAAGGAGCTGATCGACGCCCGCTTCGAGCACGCCAATCTGGTCTTGAAGATTCATGCGAGCTTCTCAGGTAAGACCCGCGATTCTACCCGCAGCTTGCGCGCATTGCCCTTCAGGCGTTGTACGCATGTCGCAAGAAAAGTTGTAACAGTTTCCTCAGCTTGCCTCATCTGGCGTTCAGATAGCCGGCCTCGCGGAACCATGCGAGCGCATCTTTCAAGCCCTCGCGATACGGCCGCGCGCGATAACCCAGTTCGCGCTCCGCTTTCGCCGACGTGAAATACATCTTGTTCTTCGACATCTTGAGCGCATCGACAGTTACGAATGGCTCGCGCTTCGTGAAGCGCGCCACGGCTTCCGCGCCCATCGCAAGCGGATAGAGCGGCCAGCGCGGCAGCGCGATCGTGGGCGGCTTGCGGCCGACCATGCCGGCGATGTCGGTGAGCATCTGCTGCAGCGGCAAATTCTCGCCGCCGAGGATGTAGCGCTCGCCGATGCGTCCGCGCTCCAGCGCGAGGAAGTGGCCGTTCGCCACGTCGTCCACGTGCGCAAGGTTCAGGCCGGTGTCGACGAACGCGGGAATCTTGCCGGTGGCCGCTTCGACGATGATGCGGCCCGTGGGCGTGGGCTTCACGTCGCGCGGACCGATCGGCGTCGACGGATTGACGATCACCGCGGGCAGCCCGTCGCGCTCGATCATGCGCTCCACGGCGCGCTCGGACAGCACCTTGCTGCGCTTGTACACGCCAATGGCCTGCTCGGGCGTGAGCGGCGAGGTTTCGTCGGCTGAGTTGCCCGAACTCGTGACCTTGAGCGTGGCCACGCTGCTCGTGTAGACGATGCGCTCCACGCCCGCGTCGAGTGCCGCGCGCATGGTGGCTTCGGCGCCTTCGAGGTTGGCGCGCTCGATCTCGTGCGGATCGGGCGCCCACAGGCGGTAGTCGGCGGCCACGTGGAAGAGATAGCGCACGCCGTCGAGCGCACGGCGCATCGAGGCGGCGTCGCGCATGTCGCCGGTGACGACTTCGGCGTCGAGTGCTTCGAGGTTCTTGCGCGGGCTCGTCGCGCGCACCAGCAGGCGCACCGCATAGCCCTTTTCCTGCGCGATGCGGGCGACGGCCGAGCCGACGAAGCCGGACGCGCCGGTGATCAGCACGAGATCGCGGTTGGCTCGGGAGGTGTCGGTCATTGCAGGGTCGTTTCCATGTTCGGTATTGGCGCGGCGGCGTGGCACGGATTGTACGTGGCGCGGGCCCGGCGCGTGCGCGCGTTGGCGTCTACAATGCCGACCGTAAAGCCTGCATGGAGAAAGGAACAATGAGCGAACCGGATCTGGATACGCGCCTCGAAACGTACTACGTGCGCGTGCACGGGACGGTGCAGGGCGTGGGTTTTCGTCACGCGACGGTGCGCCAGGCGCACGCGCTGCGCATTCGCGGCTACGTCGCGAACATGGAGGACGGCTCGGTCGAAGCCGTGATCCAGGGCACGGCGAACCAGGTGGACCGCATGCTCTCGTGGCTGCGCCACGGGCCGCCGGCCGCGCGCGTCAGTTCGGTGGAAAGCGAGGAACGCCTGACCGAAAAACGTTACGAGCGCTTCGAGCAGCATTGAGCGTCGCCCGATAAAAAAGCGGTGCGCCAGGCACATTGGCGCACCGCTTTTTCGTTTCGGACGCCGCTTACTTCACGGCTAGCAGGCTCTCTGCGAATCCCCAATCCTTTTCGACCCACTGACGCGTGCATTCGAAGCCCGCGTCGGCGGCGATCGCCGGGATTTCGTCGGCGTGATACTTGTGGCTGCTCTCGGTCCAGATCGTCTCGCCTGCGCCGATGTCGACGGTGAGATGCGCCGAGCGCACTTCGGCATGCACGTCGCGCTTCGCGCGCAGATGCATCTCGATGCTGCGCACGTCCGGATTGAAGCGCGCGACATGCTCGAAGTCGTGCAGGTCGAAGTCGGCGTCCAGTTCGCGGTTGATGCGCGACAGCAGGTTCAGGTTGAATGCGGCCGTGGCGCCGATGGCGTCGTCGTAGGCGGCGATCAGCGTATCCACGGGCTTCACGAGGTCGGTGCCGAGCAGCAGCGTGTCGCCGGGGCGCAGCATCGCGCGGATGTCACGCAGGAAACGCGTGGCCGCGAGGCGCGCGAAGTTGCCGATCGTGCTGCCGAGAAAGAGCACGAGCAGTTGCTCGCCCTCTTTGCGCTGGCGGCTCACTTCGGACAGTCCGGCGAGATAGTCACGCTCGTAGCCGACGATCGAAATGCGCTCGATGTCGGCCAGTTCACGCCGGCACAGTTGCAGCGCGGTACGCGAAATCTCGATCGGGCAGTACGACGTAGGGCGCTTGCGGCACAGCGCTTCGAGAATGCGGCGCGTCTTGCGGCCGCTGCCGCTGCCGAGTTCGGCGACTTTCACGTCGGAGGGCAGCGCTTCGACGATCTCGGACGCGTAGCGCGTGAGCAGGCGCTCCTCGCTGCGCGTGACGCCGTATTCGGGCAGCACGGTGATGACCTCGAAGAGGGCCGAGCCGACTTCGTCATACAAATATTTCGACGGCAGTTCCTTTTGCGGCGAGCGCGTCAAACCGGCGCGCACTTCGGCGGCGAATGTGCCGGCGGCGGGCGAAAGGCCGAATGCACCGGCGGGGTCGGCAACGGCGGGGCGGGGCGCAGAAGATGGCATGCGGGCTCCAGGGGGCGTTGGACGTTGGGGACGGCGTCGTGAATCACGGCGGCGGGCGCTGGCGTGGCGCTCCGGGATAAGCCGGGCTGCGGCTCCAGCGGCCCCGGTGAAATCTCGCTCGTCGAAGCGAATTCCAGCCGCGAGTTCCAGCCGCGGTTTGCAGCCGGTTAAGGCGACGGCGGGCTGGCGTGGCGAGACTTACGTTCTAGTCCATCGTGGCGTGATCTGCCGGACAAAATTGCTCGCCCTGCACCAGGGCGCAAAGCGCGCACGGCGTGTGCCCGCCTTGTCCGGCGCGGGTTTGCGCCGCCTGCCGCCGCCCAAACGCGACTAGAATGCGGTCTCGCCGACGCCAACGCGCGCCCAAGCCTTATTCAATAGCCAATTCAAATGACAACGTTCTTACCCGCGCGTGCGAAAACTACGCACCGCGCCGTTCGCGATCCCGCTGTTAGCGCTTTCTGTCACCGCGTGTCCCGATGAACCAGTACGAACCCGGGCGCGGCATTGCGCTTTCCGTGGGCGCTTCGGCGCTGTTCGCGCTGATGTCGGCCTATACGCTCCTGCTCGCGCCGCTCGGCGGCCTCGACATTTTTGCGTGGCGCGTGATCTGGACCGCGCCCGGTGCGCTGGCCCTGCTGGTGCTGCGCAAGCGCGCGCCGCAATTGCGCGCGCTCGTCGCGCGCATGGTGAAGGAGCCGCGCACCGCGCTCGCCCTGGTGGCGAGCGCCGCGCTGCTGGGCTCGCAGCTATGGGTGTTTCTGTGGGCGCCGCTGCACGGGCGCATGCTGGAAGTGTCGCTCGGCTATTTCCTGCTGCCGCTCATCATGGTGCTGGTAGGACGTTTTTACTATCACGAGCGCCTCGAGCCGCTGCAATGGCTCGCCGTGGCGTGTGCCGCCGTGGGCGTGGCGCACGAGTTGTGGACGACGCACGCGTTCTCGTGGCCCACGCTGCTCGTCGCGTTCGGCTATCCGCCGTATTTCGTGCTGCGCCGCAAGATCCACGCGGATTCACTCGTCACCTTCGCCGTAGAGATGCTGCTGCTCGTGCCGGTGGCGGTGATCGAAGTGCGTGCGGGCGGCTCGCTCGCGCTGCTCGACGCGCACAAGTTCCTCGCTTTCGCGCTGCTGCCGGGGCTCGGCGTGCTCAGCACCGTTGCGCTCGCGTCGTACCTGAACGCGAGCCGGCTGCTGCCGATGGCGCTGTTCGGCATCCTCGGCTATGTCGAGCCGGTGCTGCTCGTGATCGTTTCGGTCACGCTGCTGGGGGAGCACCTGGGCATGCGCGAACTCGGAACTTACGTGCCGATCTGGCTCGCCGTCGCGCTCACGGCCGTGCACGCGGCGCGGCTCATCCGGTTCGAGCGCTGAGGACCTTGCAACGGCCGCTTACTGCCGCGCTTCCTGAGCGCGCGGCGGATTGATACGCGTAGGGCCCACCTTCGCCTCGATCGCCGCCCGCAGCGCCGGGCGCCAGCCGAGGCTGAAGAGCGCTTCGGCGAGCACGAAGAGCGGGCCGATCATGAGGCCGATGAGATCGTCGACGAAGGCCGGCTTGCGATGCTCCCACGCGATATGCCCGACGAACTGGAAGATCCAGCCGACCACGAACAGTCCCACGCCGCCGCCCAGCCACGCGGCGGTGCCTTGCTGCGCGAGCCACGCGCCGAAGGCCACGCACGCGACGGAAACGACCGCCATCATGAGGCCGATCGGCACGTCCAGTACGAGGTAGTAGATCGTCGCGGCGCCGAACAGGAGCCACGCCGGCGAGACCGGAACCGGCATCCCGAGTGCGATCACCGGACGCGAAAGCAGGACCGCAAGCGCGAGCACGATGAGCGGAATGCCGACGAAATGGGTGCCGATGTTGCGCACGTCGCGGTGATAGGCCGCGTACTGGGTGAGCTGCCCGGTCAGGTTTCTCATGGGTGTCTCTCTGTCTCCAAAATCATTATGATCGTCGGGCTGACGAGCGCAAACCTTCGGCTAGCCGACAATTGCGCTGCTTTGTGACTCGCCTCGCCCCGCTTGCCCTGTCCCGATGCCCTCACGTTCCGTCCCGCCCGTCATCGCCAGTTCGCCGTCCGCCGCCGCGCTCGAGCGCAGCGCATGGTTTCGCGGCGCGCCCGCACCGTTGCGCGACGCGCTGCGCGCGGCGGGGCGCGTGCGCACGCTGCAGGCGGGCGAGCGCCTTTTCATGCGCGGCGACGCCGACGACGGTCTCTACTGCGTGCTGGAAGGCGTGGTGCGCGTGGGGGCGGCGAGCGTCGCGGGCCGCGAGGTGCTGCTCGCCGTGGTCGGGCCGGCGCACTGGTTCGGCGAGATCGCGCTTTTCGACGGCGGCGCACGTACGCACGACGCCTACGCCGAGCGCGACTCCACGCTCTTTCATGTGCCGCGCGCGGCGCTGGTGGCGCTGCTCGACGCAACGCCTGCGTACTGGCATGCGTTTGGTCTGCTGCTCGCGCAAAAGCTGCGACTCGCGTTCGACGCGATCGAGGAGACCGCGCTGCTGGGCGCTTCCGCCCGCGTGGCGCGCCGGTTGCTGCTGCTCTCGAACGAGTACGGCGAGGCGGCAGGCACGCAAGGCGGGCAGCGCGCGCGCCGTGTGATCAACGTGCCGCAGGAGGATCTCGCGCTGATGCTCGCACTCTCGCGGCAAACGGTGAACCAGATCCTGCGCCAGTTCGAGCGCGAAGGGTTGCTCGCATTGCGCTACGGCGAAATCGAGATCGTCGATGCCGCCGGTCTGGCGTCTAACGCGCAATGACGCTAATGCATCGGCATCGATGCGCGTCCATATCGATACATGTTGACGAATTGCGTCAACATCACGGGCGCGCTTGGGCTGCGTTGCAGCTGCATCGCGTTTGCGCCGACAATGACGCCCGTTCGGCGCGCCCAGCCGCGTCGCCTTTCCCTTCCATGCCAGGCCCCTACCGTTTCATGAACGACCGCGTCGCCGCCGCATTCGACTTTGATGGCACCATCACCACGTCCGACAGCTTTCGCGCGTTCATGCTCGACGCCGCCGGCCCCGCCCGCTTCGCCGCCGCCGCGCTGCGCTGCCTGCCCTCGCTCATCGGCGTCCCGCTAGGCTGGTCGCCGCGCGGGCCGACCAAGGCGCGCTTCCTGTACGCCGCGATGGGAGCCGTGCGGCGCGAGGTGCTCGAAGCCGCCGCGCAGCGCTTCGTCGAGCGCCGTCTCCCCGCGCTGCTGCGCCCCGAGATGCTCGCGCGCGTGGCCGAGCACCAGGCGCTCGGCCATGAGGTCGTGCTCGTGAGCGCGTCGCCGTCGATCTATCTGCGCATGTGGGCCAGGACGGTCGGCATTGGCACCGTGCTTTCGAGCGAGCTCGAGTGGCGCGATGGCGTGTACACGGGCCATTTGGCGGGCAACAACTGCTGGGGGCCGGAGAAGGTCGCGCGGCTGCGCGCGTGGTGGGGGACGAACGCGCCCGCCACGCTCTACGCTTATGGCGACAGCCGCGGCGACAAGGAAATGGCCGAGCTGGCGCAGTACGCATGGATACGCGGCGAGTCGGCGCTGCCGCCGCTCGCGGCGGCGGGCGGCTTCGGCGCGGCGTGAATGGTGCGACGCGCTGCAGCGGCGCGCGATCGACGCTAATCTACGGCAGCTAAACCAGACCGAAGAGAGGAGACAGCCCCGATGAACGGACAATGGACCCAGGTGAAGTCGCACGACGGCGGCGAATTCCGCGCCTACACGGCGCTGCCGCCCGAGGGCAGCGGCCCCGGCCTCGTGCTGCTGCAGGAGATCTTCGGCGTGAACGGCTACATGCGCGCGCTCGCCGACCGCTATGCGGAGGAAGGCTACGTCGTGATGGTGCCGGACCTGTTCTGGCGTCTGGAGCCGAACGTCGATCTTGGCTACGAAGGCGCCGACGCGCAGAAGGCGTTCTCGCTCTACGAGCGCTTCGACGTCGACCTCGCGATGCAGGACGTGGCGCAAACGCTCGCCGCGCTGCGCGCGCACCCGCAACATCGCGGCAAAGTCGGCGTGGTGGGTTTCTGCCTGGGCGGCAAGCTCGCGTACCTGAGCGCGACGCGCACCGATGTCGATTGCGCGATCGGCTATTACGCCGTGGGCCTCGAAAACGATCTGGACGAAGCCTCGCGCATCACGTGTCCGCTGATGCTGCACTTCGGCGCCGACGACGCCCACTGCGACGCCGCCACGCGCGAGCGCATCGCGCAGGCGCTGGCGGGCAAGCCTGGCGTCGAGCTGTATACGTACCCTGGCTGCGATCACGCGTTCGCTTCGTCTTCGCGCTCGACGTACGACAAGCCCGCCACGATGATGGCCTACTCGCGCACGCTCGCCATGCTGCGCCGGGTGCTCGGTCCGATCTACGACTTCAACGCGCTGTGGGAAGAGCACTGCTACCACGAGTTCGTCGCGCGCAACCCAAGCGACGTGATGCCGACCATGGTCGCGCAGCCCTACGTCAACCACATTCCGACGATGACGGGCGGCGTGGGCCACGACGAGCTCAAGCGCTTCTACACGCACCATTTCGTGCATTCGAACCCCGAGGACACGCGCCTGATCCCGATCTCGCGCACGATCGGCTCGGACCGCGTGGTGGACGAGTTCATCTTCTGCTGCACCCACGACCGCGAGATCGACTGGCTGCTGCCGGGCCTCGCGCCCACGGGCAAGTACTTCGAGGTGCCGATGCTCGCCGTGATCTGCTTTCGCGGCAACAAGCTCTATAACGAGCACATCTACTGGGATCAGGCGTCGGTGCTCGCGCAGATCGGCGCGATCGATCCCACCGGCCTGCCGATCGCGGGGGCACAGAGCGCGAAGAAGCTGCTCGACGAAACGCTGCCCTCGAACACGCTCATGGCGCGCGCCTGGAGCGAGAGCGAAGGCAAGCCGTTCTAAAGCGTGCGCTTCGCGTGGGCCTGATCAGTTGAACGGATTGTCGACGACCCCGGGCTTCCGGTCCGGCTCGTCGGCAACCTTCGCGGGCAGGTGCGGATCGGCCTGCAGTGTCTTCACGACGTCGTCGAGCGCCGCCTTCAGCGCCAGCGCAGCGGCGAGCCCGCGCTTGTCGCGCGTGAGTTCGAGCGTGCCGGCGAGTGTCACGCGCGTCGTGCCGTTCGTGAGCGTGAGCGCGTCGCCTTGCACGTTGAGCACGTCGTTGTCGTTTGCATATGCGTCGAACACCTTGTGATCCTCCTTATGCGTAATGGGGGGCGCGCCTACCAGCCCCATTTGCTCACGGCAAAGCCGCGGCCATTGAACGAAACTTTTTCCTTCGCCGCGACATTCGCCGGAATTCCGGGGAATGAAATGCCGCTCTGCGCTTCGAGATCGCGCACCGAGCGCACGTCGTAACGATCGACAGCCGTATTGTCCGCGACGATCGCGAACGCGAGCTGCTGCGAAGGCACGTACACGACCTTGAAGATCTGCGTCGGCACGAGCACGCGCGTCGCGCCGATCGTCTGGAGCTGTGCGCCAGTGAACAGCGGACCGGTCACGACATAGGCTTCGCCATACTTCGACGCGAGCTTGCGCACGGCGCTTTCGATATGGGCCCAAAGGCGCTGGTTGTTGTCGCGATTCTGCGGAACGATATTGGCGAGTGAAAACGATTCCGCCATCGCCTGTGCATTCCAGCGGTTGCCTGCGGGGCTCATGTGGCCGCGGTCGAAGCCGCTGCGCTTGTAGTCGGCGAGCGTCGCGCCTTCGCCTTCGGGCAGGCGGTCGTCCTCGAAGAAGCGGTTCGTGCGCGTCATGTCCTTCGCGGCTTCGAGGTGGTCGCGCGTGAGATGCTCGGCGGACCACAACGGCCCGTGCGTGACGCCCGAATGCAGCACGGCAAAATCCGAATAGCAGAGCATGCGCGTTTTCGGCGCCATGCGCTGATTCGTGAGCGTTGGGAACTGGCCGTCGGGCACGAATTGCGAACAGGCCGGTGCGGCTATTGCATGACTCGCGGCGGCGAGCAGCAGGGAGGCAACAAGCGAGGCAAACAGCTTCTTCATCGAAAGGACAGGCTGGACTGGGGTAGGATCAAGCGGGCTGAAAGTATAGCGGGCGCATGACGCGCGTGGAGGCGGGAGAAAAAATGCGGGCGCAAAAAAACGCGCGCCCGCTCAAGGGCGGGCGCAAGCGAGAGGTGACGCACAAACAGCTGCAATGAGCGCGGCAGCGTTGCGTTGCTGCGCGAGGAGCGAGGCGGCAAATGATGCCGCCTGCATTCAATCGGTCAGATCATCAACAACGACTCAGCCTGCAAAAAGCGAATGCTCGGCGCGGACCATCTGACGGTCCACAGCCTGGAGTCGCCATTGGCCCTCCATCGGCGAGTGCGAGGTTTCGCACGACCATGTCGCGTCGCCGTGTGCTGAACTGATTTCCTGGCGGCGGTTTACATGCAGGCCGCGTAACGTGCACAGCGGCTCGTTTTCGAGCGGTGCGCACAGCGACGTGACACCATTCACGTCGCGCAATTCACCCCATTCTGGCAGGTCGATCCCTTCGTGAGACTCGCGGGACCAGCGTTGCTGGTCGGTATCGAGCCAGAGCACTGCATAGTCGTGATTGACGGTCGGATCGGAACCGTTGATCAAGATTGTAAGTCGCATGGCATCTCCGCAAAATTGATCGGGCGCGTCGGCAATTTCCAAGTCTAGGACGACTCCGCGCGCGCGCAAAGTGAAGAGTGCAGGACAGTTCGTCGCGCGCACGGCGCGTGCCTGAACCCGCCCCCTTTCCGCGCATTTCGGCTCGCGTAAACCCCGCTACGCTATCGCTGGGATTGAAATTCACAATTGGGAACGCAAACGCCACAACCTAGATTAATAGTGCGGCGAAGTCGCCCACGCATGCTGCATTGCACGAGGCGAATTGCGTCGCGTCCCCACATTTCAGGTCGAACGATGGAGGCACAGATGGCACAGCTAAAGGGCTCGAAGACGGAACAGAACCTCAAGGATGCATTTGCCGGCGAATCACAGGCCAACCGCCGTTATCTGTATTTCGCAGCCAAGGCCGACGTAGAAGGACAAAACGATGTCGCGGCGCTGTTTCGCTCGACCGCTGAAGGCGAAACCGGCCACGCGCACGGCCACCTCGAATATCTGGAAGCGGTAGGCGACCCGGCCACCGGGCTGCCGTTCGGCACCTCGCGTCTGAATCTGCAGGCGGCCATTGCGGGCGAAACGCACGAATACACCGACATGTACCCCGGCATGGCCAAGGTCGCGCGCGACGAAGGCTTCGACGAAATCGCGAACTGGTTCGAGACACTGGCCAAGGCGGAGCGCAGCCACGCCAACCGCTATACGAAGGCGCTGGACGTGCTGGCGGACTGAGGCGCATTGGGCATCGCCGCGTGCCTGACGGCACGCGCCCATGACGCGCGCGCTTTTGTTTCGCGTGCCGGGCAAGCACCGGCGCGCGTTCGCGCGCGCCCACCTAGCCGTGTATTGGGCTGATAAATAAAAGAAGGAGACGTCATGCCCCACAAGGAAGGCAGTCTCGAAGCGCCAACCCGCCATTCGCTCGACTGGCGCTCCGACGCTTTTTACGACCAGGGCCAGCTCGATACGGAACTCGCGCGCGTGTTCGATATCTGTGCGGGCTGCCGGCGCTGTGTGTCGCTATGCGGCGCGTTTCCCACGCTGTTCGATCTCGTCGATGAAACCGATAGCGGCGAAGCGCACGACGTCGACAAGGCGTCGTTCGACAAGGTCGTCGACCAGTGTTACCTGTGCGATCTCTGCTACATGACGAAGTGCCCCTACGTGCCGCCGCATCCGTGGAATGTGGACTTTCCGCATCTGATGCTGCGTGCCAAGGCCGTTCATTACCGCAAGGGCGAAGTGAAGCTGCGCGACCGCGTGCTCTCGAATACCGACGCGCTCGGCCAGATCGCCGGCATTCCCGTGGTGACGCAAACGGTCAACGCGATCAATCGCACGAAGGCGATGCGCGGCGCGATGGAAGAGATGCTGGGCGTCGATCGCAAGGCGTGGCTGCCCGATTTCGCTACACACAAGTTTCGTAACGTTGCTAAACGCGCGGGCTCGAGCGACGTGCGCGACGGCGAGCGCACGCCGGGCAAGGTCGCCATTTACGCGACGTGTTACGTGAACTTCAACGAGCCCGGCATCGGCCACGATCTGCTCGCGGTGCTCGACCACAACGAGATTCCCTACGAGCTAGTGAAGAGCGAATGGTGCTGCGGCATGCCGCTGCTGGAGCAGGGCAATCTGGAGGGCGTGGCGCACAAGCAGGCGCAGAACATGCCGATGCTCGCGCGTTACGCGCGCGAAGGTTATGCGCTGATCGGCGCGGTGCCGAGTTGCGTCCTCATGTACAAGCATGAGCTGCCGCTGATGTTCCCCGACGATGCCAACACGAAAGCCGTAAGCGACGCGTTCTGGGACCCGTTCGAGTATCTCGTGGCGCGTCATCGCGACGGCCTGCTCAAGACCGATTTCCGTGCGCCGCTTGGCAACGTGTCGTATCACGTGCCGTGTCATGCGCGCGTGCAGAACATCGGCCGCAAGACGTTCGATCTGCTTTCGCTCGTGCCCGAAACAAAAGTGACCGTTGTCGAGCGCTGTTCGGGCCACGCGGGCACGTTCGGCGTGAAGAAGGAATTCCACGCCATGTCGATGAAGATCGGCACGCCCGTATTCAAGCAGATGGGGCAGGCCGAACCGAATTTCATCTCGTCCGATTGCCAGCTTGCGGGGCATCACATTGCGCAGGGCATCGAAGAGAACCAGCTAGGCGAGCCGCCGCTCGCTCACCCCATTACCTTGCTGCGCCGCGCCTACGGCATCTAGGCCCCGACGCCAACCCGCAACATTCACGAGGCACGACTCATGACGATCGCGAGAAATTCGCTGTTGACGCTGGAAGCCTACGCCAGGGTGCGGGGCGACATGCGCAAACGCATCATCGAGCACAAAAAGCAGCGCGTGGTATCGCTCGGCAATCACCTCACGTTCCTGTTCGAGGACGAGACGACGATCCGCTACCAGATTCAGGAGATGCTGCACATCGAAAAGATCTTCGACGAAGACGGCATTCAGGGCGAACTCGCAGCCTATCTGCCGCTCGTGCCCGACGGCGGCAACCTGAAGGCGACCATGCAGCTCGAATACGCGAGTGAAGTCGAGCGGCGCGCGGCGCTGGCGCGGCTGATCGGCATCGAGGACAAGGTGTTCGTCCAGGTGGATGGCGAGCCGCCCGTCTACGCGATTGCCGACGAGGACCTCGAACGCGAGAACGCCGAAAAGACTTCGGCGGTGCATTTCGTTCGCTTCGAACTCACGCCGCAGATGAAAACGCGCTTGCGCGAAGGCGCCGCGCTCACGATAGGCTGCGATCATCCGAATTACCGCGTGCCGACCCAGACCATCGACGGCGAGGTGCGTGCCTCGTTGCTCAAGGATCTCGCCTGAGGCGCTTCAGACGCCCCATCAAACGTCCTTGCGGTACATGACGAAGCCAGGCTTCACGGCCACGCCGTCGTAAAGCCGCATGGCCGTGTGATTCGTCTCGTGCGTGTGCCAGTACACGCGCGCCGAATTCGACGCCTTCGCGTGCGCATACACGGCCTCGATCAGCGCGCGGCCCACGCCCTGGCCGCGCGCGTCTTCCACGGTGAAGAGATCCTGCAAATAGCAGATCGGCCCTTCCAGAATCGTGTTGCGGTGATAGATGAAGTGCACGAGGCCGAGCACGCGTTCGCCGCGCACGGCGATGAACGCGTGCATGGGCTCGTAGCCGTCGAAGAAGCGCGACCAGGTCGTGCGCGTGATGTGCTCCGGCAGCGCGGTGGCGTCGAAGCGGCCGTAAAAGCGGTTGTAGCCGTCCCAGAGCGGCAGCCATGCAGCGAAATCGTCGGGTGCGACGGCGCGGACCACAAGCGTCGTGTCGGTCATGTGTTGTCTCCTTCTCCTTGTTGACAGGCTTTCCCGGACTCCCAAGCGTAAGCGACTTGTGGCACCATTGTTAGTCCCACAGAAACTAAAAACAATGGAGCCACGGGTTTGGACTACGCGTTGATGATGACGGCCTATGCGAAGCGTGCCGTGCGCAAGCTCACGCAGCAGGACCTGCTTTACGAGAGCCTGCGCCGTGCGATTCTCGACGGCGACATTGGCCGCGGCACGCGCCTCGCGTCGAGCCGCGCGCTCGCGGAGCAGCTCGGCATCGCGCGCAACTCGGTGCTCTATGCGTATGAGCGACTCGTGGAAGAGGGCTTCGTCAGCGCGACGCGCCATGGTTCGGTCGTCAACGCGGTCAGCGCCGGTGCAGTCGCAACCCCGACCCAGACCACGCAGCGCGAAGAACCCGTGCCTGCGCTTGCGCGCCGCGTGCGCGAACTGCCGCCGCGCCGCGCGGGCCGCGACGGTTCGAAGGCGCTGCGCCCAGGCGTGCCCGCGCTCGACGCGTTTCCTTACGCGCAATGGCGCACGGCGGTCGAACGCGCGCTGCGCGAGTTGCGCGCGCACGATCTCGGCTATGGCGACAGCGCGGGCATGCCCGCACTGCGTCAGGCAATCGCGCAATACGTACGCGTGTCGCGCGGCGTGCGCTGCCAGCCCGACCAGGTGTTCGTCACGGACGGCACGCAGTCGAGCCTCGACCTGTGCGCGCGTCTCTTCGCGGACGAGGGCGAACGCGCGTGGATCGAAAATCCGGGCTACCTCGGCGCGCGCGTGGCGTTCACGGCCGCGGGGCTGCAACTCGTGCCGATGAGTGTGGATGCGGCGGGCATGTCGACGCGCCCCGAGGACTGGCGCGAGAGGCCGCCGCGACTCGTCTATCTCACGCCGTCGCACCAGTATCCGCTGGGCTGCGTGCTGAGCCTCGAGCGGCGGCTCGCGCTGATCGAGCAGGCGCGCGCGTGCGGCGCGTGGATCGTCGAGGACGACTATGACAGCGAGCTGCGCCACGACGGGCCGCCGCTGCCGTCGATCCAGGGCCTCGCCGACGACGCGCCCGTAATCTATCTCGGCACCTTCAGCAAGACGCTGTTTCCGGCGCTGCGCATCGGCTTCATGATCGTGCCGCAGCGTGTGGCCGCGCAGTTCGCGCAGGCGCACCACACACTCGTGCGCCAGGGGCGCGTGGCGGAACAACTGGCGCTCGCGGAATTCATCGAAAGCGGGCGTTACGCGCGCCATTTGCGGCGCATGCGCAAGCTCTACGAAGAGCGCCGCGACGGTCTGGTCGCCGCCATCGACAAACATCTGGTCGGCGTGATGACGGTGTCGGCGGACGCGGGCGGCATGCATTTGAGCGTACGCCTCGACGCGCCGCTCGCCGACGCCGATGTGAGCGAAGCCGCGCGCGCACACGGCCTGCATCTCTCGCCGTTGAGCGCGTATTGCGTCGATGCACCGGACGCCGCGCGCTACAACGGCTTCCTGCTCGGCTATGCGGAAACGCCGCCGCAGGTCGCCGACGCGCTCATGCAGACGCTCGCGCGCATCGTGCGCGAACGTCTGCCAGCGGCTTCATCGCTTACTGGTGGCCCGCAATCACATGCGGCAGATACGGCGCTTCGAGTGTCCTGATCTCTTCGTCCGAGAGCTTGAGCGAAAGCGCCGCCACAGCGTCTTCGATGTGCTGCGGCTTCGACGCGCCGATGATCGGCGACGTGATGGCGGGCTTGTGCAGCAGCCACGCGAGCGCGACCTGCGCACGCGGGACGTCGTGAGCCCGCGCGATGGTGGCGACCGCATCGATGATAGCCTTGTCCGCATCGGCGCCATAGAGGGTCTTGCCGAACTTGTCGGTGGCCTCGCGCTCGCTCGTCTCGTTCCAGTCGCGCGTGAGGCGGCCGCGCGCGAGCGGGCTCCATGGCATGACGGCAATGCCCTGGTCGGCGCACAGCGGCAGCATTTCACGCTCTTCCTCGCGATACAGCAGGTTCACGTGGTCCTGCATGCTGATGAATTCGGTCCAGCCGTTTAGGCGCGAGGTGTAGAGCGCCTTGCTGAACTGCCACGCGTGCATGGAAGAAGCGCCGATATAGCGCGCCTTGCCGGCCTTCACGACATCGTGCAGCGCTTCGAGCGTTTCTTCGATGGGCGTGTTGTAGTCCCAGCGATGGATCTGGTAGAGATCGACGTAATCGGTGCCGAGGCGCTTGAGGCTATGGTCGATTTCCGTGAGGATGGCCTTGCGCGACAGGCCCTGGCCGTTCGGGCCGGGCCGCATGCGGTTGTACACCTTCGTGGCGAGCACGATGTCGTCGCGCTTGACGAAGTCGCGCAGCGCGCGCCCGACGATCTCCTCCGAGGTGCCGTCCGAATAGGTGTTCGCGGTGTCGAAGAAGTTGATGCCGGCGTCGAGCGCCTGGCGGATGAGCGGGCGGCTGGCGTCCTCGCCGAGCGTCCACGGGTGCGCGCCGCGTTCGGCCACGCCGTAGGTCATGCAACCGAGACAAAGACGCGAAACCTGCAGCCCTGTCGAGCCGAACCTGACGTAATCCATTGCTGGTGCTCCTTGCGAATAGGCGTTTCAAGCAGAGGAAGTGCGTGCGCCGCGCGAGCGCGGCGGACTTTCGCAAGGGTATAACAGGCCGGCGGAACGTGCAGGGCGTGCCGCGTCAGAACATTTCCATCACACGGTGGTAGAGCATGCCGATTTCGAGCGCGGGCCGCCGCCACGCGGGGCCGCCGGGGAAGCGCGCGTGCCGCAGCTGCGCGAACAGATCGAACGAGGCGCGCTCGCCGACGATGGCCTGCGCAACGAGACGCCCCGCCATGCCCGTGAGCGCCACGCCGTGCCCCGAAAAGCCTTGCACATAGTAATAATTCGGGTCGATCGCGCCGAAGTCGGGCGCGCGGTTGCGCGTGACATCGACGAAGCCGCCCCATGCGTATTCCACGCGCGCACCGGCGAGCTGCGGGAAGGTATCGCTCATGCGCGTTTGCATGGCCGCTGTAAGGCGCTCGGGCGCGGCACCGGTCGAATCGGCGCGGCCGCCGAACAGCATGCGGTTGTCCGCCGAGACCCGGAAGTAGTCGAGAAAGAAGTTGTTGTCACATACGGCTGAACGTTGCGCGATCAACGAGTCGGCCAGCTCGCGCCCCAGCGGCTCGGTCGCGATGATGTACGAGGCGATGGGCGCGATACGCGCGGCCACGCTGCCGGGCAGCACGCCGCCCGGCGCGGCGTTGCAGCACGACACCACGAAGCGGCAGCGTACTTCGCCGTGCGTCGTTCTGACGACGGGCCGCGCGCCGCGTACGACTTCGAGCGCACGCGTATGCGCGAAGAGTTGCGCGCCTTCGCGGCGCGCTGCGTCGGCGAGGCCAAGACAGTACTTGAGTGGATGCAGATGCCCCGAAACCGGATCGTAGACCCCCGCGATATAACGCTGCGACGCCACCCGTGCGCGCGTGGCGTCGGTGTCGAGCCATTCGAGTCGATCGTAGCCCCAGCGCGTGCGAGCGGCGTCCATCCATGCGCGTAGATCGGGCACGCGCTTCGTTTTCGTCGCAACGGTCAGATAGCCGGGCGTGAAGTCGCAATCGATGCCGTAGCGGGCGATGCGCTCGCGCACGAGGTTCACGCCCTCGATGGAGAGCGCCCACGCCGCGCGTATGCCCAGCGCGCCAAGCTGCTTTTCGAGCACTTCGTCTTTCGCGAAGCCCACGAGCGTCTGCCCGCCGTTGCGGCCCGAGGCGCCCCAGCCGGGACGATGGGCGTCGAGCACCACGACCGAAAGGCCGCGTGCGCGGCACTCCAGCGCGACCGAGAGTCCGGCGAAGCCCGCGCCGATCACACAGACGTCGGCGTCGAGCGTGCCTTCGAGCACGGGGTCGTCGCCGGCCGGGCGCGTGGCGGTGGCTTCGTAGTACGAGCGGCGGGAGAGGGCGTCCGCCTGGGCGTCGAGGTCGAGTGTCATCAAAGCAGGTCCTTCATCCGATACCACGCCATCGCGAGCACGAGGGCAGGGGTTCGCAGTGTAGCGCCGCCCGGGAAATCGCGGTGACGGACCTTGCCGAACAGGTCGAAGCGCGCGGCCTGGCCGTGGATCGCCTCGGCGATCAGCGTGCCAGCGAGTCCCGTGACGTTCACGCCGTGACCCGAGAAGCCCTGCGCGAAGTACACGGTGGACGAGAGGCGGCCGAAGTGCGGCGCGCGGTTCATTGTGATGTCCACGTAGCCGCCCCACGCGTAATCCACCTTTACGTCGGCGAGTTGCGGAAACGTCTTCAGCATGTCGCGGCGCATGGCTTCGCCCAGATTGGGCGGTGCGAAGGTGGAATAGCTCACCTTGCCGCCCCAGAGCAGGCGCGTGTCCGCAGCGGGACGGAAGTAGTCGAGTACGAAGCGGCTGTCGCATACGGCAGCCTGGGCGGGCATCAGCGCATTCATGCGTTCGGCGCCGAGTTTTTCGGTGGCGATCACATAAGTGCCCACGGGCATGATCTTGCGCGCGAGCGCGGGAGCGAGATCGCCCAGATACGTATTGCATGCGAGCACGACGAACTTCGCGCGCACGCTGCCACGCGCGGTTTCGACCACATGCGCACCGTTTTCTTCGCGCAGTCGCGTGACAGGGCTGTTTTCGTACACGCGCACGCCCGCTTCGATCGCCGCACGCGCGAGCCCGAGTGTGTAGTTGAGCGGATGCAGATGCCCGCTATCGGGATCGTAGAGGCCGCCCGGATAGCGCGACGACGCGACGTAGCGTCCGACACCGTCGCCGTCTACATACTGGAACCGGTCGTAGCCGAAGCGCTGCGCCGCCTCGTCACGCCAGCGCTTGAGCGCATCCACGTCGCGCGCCTTGTTTGCGGCGGTGAAATAGCCTTCCGTGAGCGCGCAGTCGATGTTGTGCTGCTTGACGCGCCGCTTCACGATGTCGAGCGTCTCCAGGCCCATGTCCCAGATCTGCCGGACCTCCGCTTCGGGCATGAACTGCGCGAACGTGTCGATATCGCAGGCAAAACCGCCAATCAACTGCCCGCCGTTTCGCCCGCTTGCGGCCCACCCCACTCGCGAGGCTTCCACGAGCGCGACGCGGTGGCCGCGTTCGGCGAGATTAAGCGCGGCGGAAACACCCGTGAGGCCCGCG
This sequence comes from Paraburkholderia sp. BR14312, assembly GCF_040948675.1. Lineage (NCBI taxonomy): Bacteria > Pseudomonadati > Pseudomonadota > Betaproteobacteria > Burkholderiales > Burkholderiaceae > Paraburkholderia > Paraburkholderia sp. BR14312. The sequence continues at coordinate 290,159 of NZ_JBFPKI010000013.1, read as the reverse complement.
CCGACCACGCAGACATCGGCATCGAGCACGCCTTCGAGCGCGGGGTGCGTGGTCGAGTCGTGGGCGGTGGCCGCGTACCAGGACGGGGCATGAGGCTGATTGGCGAATTTGAGCATAACGGAAAGCGAATCGGGAAACAGCGGGCGACAGCACGAGGCCGCCGCCCGCCGCGACTTCATCAGAACGAGTAGATGAACTGCGCGCCCAGCAAGTCGTTGCTCTTGCTGTACGAGCCGTCGCTGTTCAGGAACACGCGCTGCGTGGCCCAGTCGTGGCGATATTCCACCTTCACCTGGATCTGCTGCGTCGGGAAGAACAGCAGGTCGAGCGCGACGTCCTGACGTGTTGCACCCTTGCACTCGAAGCCGAAGCCGCCGCCGGCCTTCGAGTTTGCCAGGCAGTCCGCACCAATGCCGAAGCCGTTGGCCGTATCCATGCCGTTCGAGTTGAGCACGATGCCGCCGCCACCACCGCCGTTCTTGCCGTTCGCGAGCAGGTCGTAGCGCGCCGTCACGCCCATGCGGCCCACCACCGGTGCGAAGAACTTGCGGTGCGCGAGCAGTGAGAAGCCGTACCACTGCGCGTTGCCGCCGTTGAATGCCGCGCGCTGCTGCTGGCCGTAATCGACTTCGGCGTTGTACTGGATGTCCGCGAGCGTGTAGCTTGCGTCCACTTCGCCGAAGAAGAAGTAGCCGCCCGAGCTCGATGCCTGGCCACCCACGCCGTACACGGCCTGACCCGTCGTCGAATCGAACGCGCTCGGCAGCGTCTGGCGGCCGATGTTGAACGAGCCGCCGATGTCGAGTGCGCTAGACCACGTGTAGTCGGCTCGCGCCGTGAACGTCGGGATCCTGTTGCTCGTGGTGATCGGGTCGCCCAGCGCGTTCTGGCCCGTCTGCACGACCGCGCCATTGGTGCGGTACTGCTCGTTGCCGATCATGAACTTGAACGCCCACTGGCTGCCGCTCGGCGTGTAGTTCCAGCCGATACCCACATAGCTGCCCGGATCGGAGAAGTCGTAGAGCAGGTTATGCGTGAGCGTGAGCATCTGGTTGGACTGCTGCACCTCGTAGCCGCCAAAACTCGGCATGAGACCGGCGACGAACGTGCCCGTGGCAGTCACCGGCACGGTAACGACTGCCGTGTTCAGGATGTTGTTGCCAATTTCGCCGTGCTCGTTCTGCAGCAGCGTGATGCCGTTGCCGCGGTTGGGCATGAGCGTGATTTCGGCCGAAGGCGCCATCGGGCCCACGCCGAAGGTCTTCTTGATGTCGAGATAGACATCGCCGAACGTGCTGTTGAAGTAGTTATACGAACCCGTGTGGTTCGCGAACAGGAACGACGAGGTGCCCGGTGCACGGTTGTAGATGTACGTCGGGTCGATGTAGCCGGTGATCGACAGGCCCGCGAGCGGACCGGTGTTGGCGGCGTCGGTGAGCGAATCGACCTTGAGCTGCTGGTTCGCGATCTGCTGCTTCATCGCATCGACCTGGTCGTTGGTCAGGTTCGCCTGCGCCTTGCCGTAGTCGGGCGAGCTGATGTCGACCGGCGCTGCTGCGGCTACGGGTGTCACCGGTGCTGCGGCTACCACCTTGCCGCTGCTCTTCGACTGTGCCAGCTCGGTCTTCAGGGACTTGACCTCTTTTTGCAGGGCGTTGAGCTGCTCCTGCAGGGCCTTGATCTGTTCGCTGGTCGAGTCGGCAAAAGCGAGCCCTGGCAACGCCCCGGCCACCAGCAGACAGATTAACTTCTTCTTCATTGGAATTCTCCTTGTTGGTCGTTAATACAGATACTTCGGCGTGTGGCTGGGGCGCGGCGGGCGGCGCGCACCGCCACCCGCACGGGTCGCATAGGCTTCTTATGGATTGCTCGTCACGCCGCGCGCCGTCCGATCGGCGCACCCACCGCGCCGGCAGGGGCGGCGGCTGGCGTGACGGCTTCGGCGGCATCGGGCTGGACGAAGGCGAGCTGCATGTCGCGCATACGCTTCTTCTCGCGTGCGCTCATCAGCTGGTTCACGGCGATCACGCCGATCGTTACCGCGCTGATGAAGAGCGTGGCGAGCGCGTTCATCTCCGGGTTCAGGCCGAGACGTACGCGCGAGAACACGACGAGCGGCAGCGTGGTCGAGCCCGGTCCGGAAAGGAACGCGGACAGCACGAGGTCGTCGATCGAAAGCGTGAACGAGAGCAGCCAGCCCGAGAGCAGCGCCTGCGAGATGAGCGGCAGCGTGATGACGAAGAACACCTTGAGCGGCGTGGCGCCGAGATCGAGCGCGGCTTCCTCGAGCGACTTGTTCATCTCCTTCACGCGCGACTGCACGATGATCGCGACATACGACACGCACAGCATCACGTGGCCGATCCACATGGTCAGTACGCCACGTCCCTTTGGCCAGCCGAGCAACTGCTCCATTGCAACGAAGAGGAGCAGCAGCGAGATGCCTTGAATGACCTCGGGAATTACGAGCGGCGCGTTGATCATGCCCGCGAAGAACGCGAAGCCCCTGAAGCGGCCCATGCGGGCGAGCACGTAGCCGGCCCATGTGCCGATCGCGACAGAGGCGAACGCCGTCATCAGACCGATTTTCAGCGACAGCCACGCGGCGCTGAGCAGTTCGTCGTCCTGCAGCAGGGCGGCGTACCACTTCAGCGAGAAGCCCGACCAGACGGTGACAAGCTTGGACTCATTGAACGAATACACGACGAGGCTGACGATCGGGATATACAGGAACAGCATGCCGAGCGTGAGCACCCCTGCGGAGAGTGCGCGATTGGGCTTGATCATTTGCGGTCCTCCAGTTCCTTGACCTGGTTGTGCTGGAAGAGAGCCATCGGCACGAGCAGCAGCAGCACCATCGCGACGGTGACGGCGGACGCCATAGGCCAGTCCATGTTGTTGAAGAACTCGTCCCACATCACGCGGCCGATCATGAGCGTGTCGGCGCCGCCGAGCAGTTCGGGAATCACGTACTCGCCCACGGCGGGAATGAACACGAGCAGGCTGCCCGCGATGATTCCGTTCTTCGAGAGCGGCAGCGTGATCCGCGTGAAGGCCACCCAGGGCTTCGCGCCCAGGTCGTAGGCGGCTTCGAGCAGCGTGAGGTCCATCTTCACGAGGTGCGCGTAGAGTGGCATCACCATGAAGGGCAGGTACGAATAGACCATGCCGATGTAGACGCCCGCGTCGCTGTGATAGAGACGCAGCGGAGAGTGGATCAGGCCGATGGCCATGAGCGCGTGGTTGAGCAGGCCGTCGTCCTTGAGAATGCCGATCCACGCGTACACGCGGATCAGGAACGAAGTCCAGAACGGCAGCATCACGGCCATCATGAGCAGGTTGCGTGTGGCCGGGTTCGAGCGCGCGATGTAGTAGGCGATGGGGTAGCCGATCAAGAGGCAGAAGATCGTCGAGACTGCCGCCATCTTCAGCGAGCTGATGTACGTGGCGATGTACAGGCTGTCCTGCAGCAGGAACGCGTAGTGGCCCAGTTGCAGCGCGAAGTGCACCACGCCGTCCTTCATCTCGACGAGATTCGAGTAGGGCGGTACGGCCATCACCTGGTCGGCGAAGCTGATCTTCAGCACGAGCACGAACGGCAGCGCGAAGAACAGCGTGAGCCAGATGAACGGCACGCCGATCACGGCGGTGCGGCCCGAGGGCACGAAGCGCGAGAAGAAGCGCGCGAGCGCGCCCCGGCGAGCGTCTGCGGCGGCGCGGCCTGAGCCGGGCGTGGCGGGAATGGTGGTACTCATGATGAAGGTCTCCTTACTGCGTGAGCACGACGCCGCTGGCCGGCGACCAGGACACGTAGACATCGTCGTTCCAGGCGGGCGCGCCATCGTTCATGAGGTGCGAGCTGGAGAGGTTCGAGACGACCACCTTGCCGCCCGGCAGACGCACGTGATAAAGCGAATAGCTGCCCATGTAGGCGACATCCGTGACCACGCCGCGCGCCCAGTTGTGCGGCGTGCCGGGCTTCTCGCGCGTTACGCGCACGCGCTCCGGCCGCACCGAAATACCCACGGGCATGCCGAGCGGGCCGGTCACGCCGTGGCTCACGTACATGCGGGTTTCGAGGTCTTCGCTTTCCACGAAGATGTGATCGGGCTCGTCCTCGACGACCTTGCCTTCGAACAGGTTGGTCGAGCCGATGAACTCGGCCGAGAAGCGGCTGTTGGGGAATTCGTAGACTTCGCCGGGCGAGCCGATCTGGACGATGCGGCCTTCGCTCATCACGGCGAGGCGGTTGGCCATGGTCATCGCCTCTTCCTGATCGTGCGTGACCATCACACAGGTGACATCGACTTTCTCGATGATGTTCACGAGTTCGAGCTGGGTCTTCTGGCGGATCTTCTTGTCGAGCGCCGACATCGGTTCGTCGAGCAGCAGGAGCTTGGGGCGCTTCACGAGCGAGCGCGCAAGCGCCACGCGCTGCTGCTGGCCGCCCGAAAGCTGATGCGGTTTGCGCTTGGCGTAGCGGCCCATCTGCACTAGGTTGAGCGCGTCGGCCACGCGCTCGCGAATTTCGTTCTTCGGCACGCCTTCCTGCTTGAGGCCGAACGCGACGTTCGACTCCACGCTCATGTGCGGGAAGAGCGCATACGACTGGAACATCATGTTGACGGGGCGGCGGTACGGCGGCAGCGACGCGAGATCTTCGCCATCGACGAAGATGCGGCCCGACGTGGCCGTTTCGAGGCCCGCGAGCATGCGCAGCAGGGTGGACTTGCCGCAGCCCGAGCTGCCGAGCAGCGCAAAAAGCTCGTTCTTGGCGATGTTCAGGTTCACGTTGTCCACGGCAGTGCTATCGCCGAACTTCTTGACGACGTTTTCGATGCGCACGAACGCATCGTTCGTTGCCGGGGTCGCGTTGGCGCGCGAAGCTTCTGGGGCGTTGACTTTGGACGTCGAATTCATGATCTGACCTTGGTTCCTTTCTGATCGCAGTACACGTTTTTCAGGCGCGAGCCGGCCTGCACGGGGCGCTGACGCGACTCGCGATTAGTACTGCGAACGGAGCTCGGAAAAGGCTCACGCGCGTCGTCAAAGCAGGGGGGCGGCGCTGCGCGGCCTGACTTCGGAATTGCGTACTTCAGGCGGAGAGGGGTCGAGCGATCCCTCTTCCGCGTCGTCTCCTTCTTGTTTCCTTCAGGGGGGAATCAACGCGTCAGTGGCCGGTCTTCAACTGGGCCCACAGACGGTTTTCAAGGCGCAGGATGTCGGCCGGCATCGGCTTCATCAGCGTCATCTTCTTGAGCACGTCTTCCGACGGGTACACCGTCGCGTCCTGCGCGACTGCCGGCGTGACGAACTGGCGTGCGGCCTTGTTCGCCGTCGGGTAGAACACTTCGTTGGTGATCTGCGCGTTGACCTTCGGATCCGAGATGTAGTTGATCCACTTCATCGCGTTTTCGGGGTGCGGTGCGTCCTTGGGTATGACCATCACGTCGAACCACAACAGACCGCCTTCCTTCACGTTCGAGAATTTGACGTCGTACGAGCGCTTGGCTTCTTCGGCGCGGCGGTGCGCGATGCCGACGTCGCCCGACCATGCCACGGCAACGCAGATATCGTTGTTCACGAGGTCGTTGATATAGCCCGACGAATTGAACTGGGTGATATACGGGCGGACTTTCTTCAGCACTTCGAATGCGGCTTGATAGTCCGCGGGGTTCGTGCTGTTGGGGTCCTTGTGCATGTATTGCAGCGTCGCGGCGAACACGTCCACGGCCTGGTCGAGGAACGACACGCCGCAGCCCTTGAGCTTCGAGAGATTTTGCGGATCGAACACGAGCGCCCAGCTATCGACCGGCGCGTTCGGCCCGAGCGCCTTTTCCACGGCCTGCTTGTTGTAGCCGATGCCATCGGTGCCGAACGCCCAGGGCACGCCGTACTGGTTGCCCGGGTCCGCGTCTGAGATCATGTGCATGAGCACGGGATCGAGGTTCGCGAGGTTGGGGATCTTCGATTTGTCGAGCTTCTGGTAGACACCCGCCTGAATCTGCTTGGCCATGTAATTCGAGGTGGGCACGACGATGTCATAGCCCGAGCTGCCGGCCAGCAGCTTGGCCTGGAGCGTGTCGTCGCTGTCGTAGTTGTCGTATTTGACCTTGATGCCCGCTTCTTTTTCGAAGTTCGGGATCGTGTCTTTCGCAATGTAGTCGGACCAGTTGTAGACGTTCAGATCGCCGTCTGCCGCGTGCGCTGGCGCGCTGGGAATGGCCGTGAGGCCTGCACACGCTGCGAGGGCCGCGATCGCGACCGCATGACGAAGATGACTAACACTCATGTTGCTTTCCCCTGAAGATGAAGATCGGCGGGAGGCCCAGCACCCCGTTGCGCCGCCCGCCGTGGACAAGTCGCGTTAAGAAAGACCCAGTTGTTGCGCGGTTTGGTCGATGGCCTTCTTCGCCTTCGACACGATTTCATCGATTTCGCCGCGCGTGACGACGAGGGGCGGCGAGAGCAGCATGCGGTCGCCCGTTGCACGCATGATGAGGTTGCCGTTGAAGCAGAAGTCGCGGCACAGCGTGCCCACGTCGCCGCCATTCGCGAAGCGCTTGCGCGCCTTCGGATCTTCGGCGAGCTGCAGGCCCGCCACGAGACCTGCGCCCGAGATGTCACCGATGATCGGATGATTGGCGAACGTCTCGCGCAGGCGTTGCTGGAAGTACGGGCCGGTGTCGTTCTTCACGCGCGTGACGATGCCTTCGTCGCGCAGCAGCTTGAGGTTCGCCACGGCCACGGCGGCGGCGACCGGATGCCCCGAGTACGTGAGGCCATGATTGAACTCGCCGTTCTCGATGAGCGCCTTCGCAATGCGGTCGTGAATGCCCACCGCGCCCATCGGCACGTAGCCGCTCGTGAGGCCCTTGGCCATCGTGATGAGGTCGGGCTCGAAGCCGAAGTGCTGATGCGCGAACCACTCGCCGGTGCGGCCGAAGCCACCGATGACTTCGTCGGCGCAGAGCAGGATGTCGTACTTGCGGCAAATGCGCTGTATTTCCGGCCAGTAGGTCGAGGGCGGGAAGATTACACCGCCCGCGCCCTGAAACGGCTCGCCGATGAAGGCGGCCACGTTCTCCGCGCCCACTTCGAGAATCTTCGCTTCGAGCTGCTGCGCACGCGCGAGGCCGAATTCCTCGGGCGACATGTTGCCTTGCGCTTCGCCATAGAAGTACGGCTGGTCGATGTGCACGATGTTCTCGACCTTCGAGGGCATCTGCTCGTGCATGTAACCCATGCCGCCCAGCGTGCCGCCCGCGATGGTCGAGCCGTGATACGCGTTGCGGCGCGAGATCACGACCTTCTTCGAGGGCTTGCCTTGCGTGAGCCAGTACTGATGCACGATGCGCAGCACCGTGTCGTTGCCTTCGGAGCCGCTGTTGCAATAGAAGAAGTGGTTGAACGGCTCAGGCGAAAGCTGCGCGAGCAGCGCCGACAATTCGATGACCGGCGGGTGCGTGGTCTTGAAGAAGGTGTTGTAGAAGGGCAGTTCCAGCATTTGCTCGTAGGCGGCGTCGGCCAGTTCCTTGCGGCCATAGCCCACGTTCACGCACCAGAGCCCGGCCATGCCGTCGATGATCTGGTTGCCTTCCGAGTCCCACAGGTACACGCCTTTCGCCTTCACGATCACGCGGCTGCCCGTCTGGTTGAGCGAGCCCATATCCGAAAACGGGTGAATGTGATGCGCGGCGTCCAGCGCGCGGTACTCGCTCGTCGAGCGCGCCGTTCGGCTGGATTGCGCGCGTAGCGTCGTCGGCACTTCCTGCAGCGCGCTGGCCGGGGCGTCGATTCGATAGCTCATTGCTGTATCTCCTTTCGTTTTTACACGTGCAGCAGCAGGTGCTTGCGTTCCCACGAACTGATCACGCGGAAATAGGCTTCGTATTCGGTTTCCTTAAGCGCGAGGTAGGCGCGCACGAACTTCTCGCCGAGGATGTCCTTGAGCGGCTCGCACGAGCCCATCAGCGTGAGGCCTTCCTCGAGATTGCGCGGCAGCTGGTAGGGCAGCGAGTAGCCGTCGCTCACGAGCGGTTCGGTGGGCTTGAGATGCTGCGTCATCCCCAGATAGCCCGCGGCCAGCGTGCCGGCGATCGCGAGGTACGGGTTGGTGTCCACGCCGGGAATGCGGTTTTCCACGCGGCGCGCAGCCGGCGACGAGTACGGCACGCGGAAGCCCACGGTACGGTTGTCGTAGCCCCATGCCACGTTGATCGGCGCGGCCATGAAACGCGAAAGGCGGCGATACGAGTTGATGTACGGCGCGAAGATCGGCATGAGCGCTGGCGTGTACTTCTGCATGCCAGCGATATACGCGTAGAACATGTCCGTGGGCTTGCCGTCCGAACCCGTGAAGAGGTTCTGACCGCTTTCCTCCGAAACGAGGCTCTGATGCACGTGCATAGCCGAGCCCGGTTCGTTCTCCATGGGCTTGGCCATGAACGTGGCGTACATGTGATGGCGCAGCGCGGCTTCACGCACCGTGCGCTTGAAAAGGAACACGCGGTCGGCGAGGTTGAGCGGATCGCCGTGCAGGAAGTTGATCTCCATCTGCGCCGCGCCCACTTCGTGAATCAGCGTATCGACTTCGAGATCCTGAATATCGCAGTACTCGTAGATGTCTTCGAACAGCGGATCGAACTCGTTCACCGCTTCGATCGAATACGCCTGGCGGCCCGTTTCCGGACGGCCCGTACGGCCGATGGGCGGCGCGAGCGGAATATCCGGATCCTTGTTCATATCGACGAGATAGAACTCGAGTTCCGGCGCGATCACTGGCTTCCAGCCCTTCGCGGCATACAGGTCGAGCACGCGGCGCAGCACGCGGCGCGGCGAGATCTCGACAGGCGTGCCGTCGAAATGCACGCAGTCGTGAATCACTTGCGCGGTGGGATCGACAGCCCATGGAATGATGCGGATCGTCGAAGGGTCGGGCACACACACCATGTCGGGGTCGGTGACGCCGGTGAGGCTTCCGTCCTCGGGGTAGTCGCCCGTTACGGTCTGGATCATCACGGCTTGCGGCAGGCGCATCGCCTCGCCCGATTCGAACTTGCTGCGCGGGATGATCTTGCCGCGCGCAATGCCCGCCATGTCGGGGATGATGGCTTCGATTTCGGTGATGTGGTGCTTCTTCAGGAATTCGTCGATTTCATGCATGATCTTTCTCTCTGTTCTGTATGGGCCGGCATCAGGCGTGGGCGGCGCGCGGCGCATGCGCCACGTCGTGTCCGGCCCCGCCCGGTATTCGGGCCAGCATGTGGTTGCGGCAGGCTTCGCCGAACGTGCGGAAGATAGCGGTGGACAGCGCGTCGTCGGCGTACTTCCATTCGGGGTGCCACTGCACGCCAAGCGCAAAACCGGGTGCGTTCGCAACGCTCACGGCTTCGATAAGGCCGTCGGGTGCGAATGCCTCGGCCACGAGGCCCGCGCCCAGCCGTTCGATGCCCTGACCGTGCAGCGAATTCACGCGTGCTTCGCGCGCGCCGCCCGCAAGCTGTTGCAGCACACCGCCTTCCACGAGCTTCAACGCGTGCGCCGGACCGTATTGCGTGTCGAGCGGATCGTCCTTGTTCTCGCGATGGTCGTCGTAGCGCGCAACGTTGTGCACCTGCTGATGCAGCGTGCCGCCGAACACCACGTTCATCTCCTGGAAGCCGCGGCAGATCGCGAGCACCGGCACGCCGGCCTCGATCGCGGCGCGCAGGAGCGGCAGCGTGGTGGCGTCGCGAGCGGGGTCGTGCAGCGTGCCGCTCTCGCTTGCCGGGCCGCCGTAACGATGCGGCTCGACGTTCGAATAGCTGCCGGTGAAAAGCAGTCCGTCCACGGCTTCGAGAATGTCTGCCGAAGTCTGCCGCTCGCCCAGGGCGGGCAGCACGAGTGCGAGCGCGCCTGCTCCATCCACAGCCGCGGCGATGTACTTCTCGCCGGCAACATGTGACGCGTGCGCTCCCATCATCGTGCGGTCGGCCGTGACGCCAATTAATGGTCTGGTTCGCATGACTAATGATTCGCTTGCTTGCCCGTGCGTGGTGTGTCGGCGCTACGGGCGTGACATGACCTTGCAGCCTTGCGGGACGCAAAACTACAAACCCTGGTGCTCCGTGCAGCGGCGCTAACGGATGGCGCTGCGCGTGGAGATCATGTAGGCGGTTCGTTTCTTGCCGTTGTGAGGCGCAACGGTGTTCAGGCGTGCGCAGCCACATCGCGAAGGCGCGACAGGACACTTCGCGAACCAACGACGGCGAAGAAAACGAACAGCGCGGGAAGGAGAGGCGCTAGGGCAGAAGCGACGCGACTTCGTCCGTGTGGACGGCAATGAAGGCGCGTGCAGAGACCGAGTTGTGACGCCGAACAGAGCGGCGGGAAAGGATCGTGAAGACGGACAGGAACAGGCGAGAGGCAAGCCTGCCGCTACTGCCGTCGGCGATGGCGGTGCAGTCACTGCGAAGACACCTCGCATGACTACGATCCCACCTCACCAGAGGGCCACGGACTCTCACAATAACACTCGACTGGTTGCGTTGAAAAAGGCGTTTGGTTCAAGCATTCGAGGTTGTCAAATTCAGCGATGCATCAAACATTGAACGACATCGATGTATTGCTTTCCAAACTCAGCCGACTTGCTATGTTCCTCGCATAAAACGCGGTTTTTGCGTTGCAACGCGATAGAAACGATGCAGTGTTCGACCTGTAGTTCAGCATATACGAGTCAAAAAGGGCGTCAATTATTTTTTCAAGTTTTTGATGTCAGCACTTTCCCCGAGAGCCCTTTGAAATAGCTCGCTGTGCGAAATATCGGCTCCTGCACTTATATTTCGAATAACTTACAGGGGTTTGTACTGACGCAAAATAAAGCAAACTGATTAGAATATTCAACACGTCCACCGCGCCCTCTCCTCGCGCGTTCACTGCCAACGGTCCTTCATCGTGTCCGAGTCCGCCTCTGTGTCATCCGAAGTCGCCACGCGTCTACGTTATGTCCGCAAACGCTATGGTTTGTCGCAGCGCGAGCTCGCCAAGCGCGCAGGCGTGACCAATGGCGCGATCTCGCTGATCGAGCAAAGTCGCGTCAGTCCCTCGGTGGGGTCGCTCAAGAAGCTGCTCGAATGCATACCAATGAGCCTCGCTGAATTCTTCACATTTGACCTGACCGAAGGGACAGAAGTCGTGTCGCGGCGCGGCGAAATGCCGAACCTCGGCAACGAATCGATCGAGTTCTATCTGGCCGGCGCGAACGTGAAGGACCGCAACATGGGCATCATGCGCGAGGTCTATCAGCCGCTGGCCGATACCGGCCCTGAAATGCTGGTGCATGCGGGGCACGAAGGGGGCGTGGTGGTCGCCGGACAACTCGAGCTGACCGTGGAGGGCACGACCTGGCTGCTCGACCCCGGAGACAGCTACTATTTCGAAAGCCGCTTCCCGCACCGGTTTCGCAATCCCAGCGCGAACGAAGTCTGCGAAGTGGTGTCGGCGAACTCGCCGCCCACCTTCTGACTCCCTGATCGCGCGAACCCGTTTCACCTGACGCCGCGTTGCAGCGTGCAAGGTGGATCGCAAATCATTGAGGCATCCTGATGGAAAAGAAAACATTCGCTTACTGGCAGGACAGGGCCGCGACGCTTCCGATCGAAGGCCGCGCATTCATCGACGGCGCGTATCGCGATGCATATTCGGGCCGCACGTTCGATTGCGTGAGCCCGATCGACGGCCGCGTGCTCGCGAGCGTGGCCGATTGCGGCGCAGCCGATGTCGACGCCGCGGTCGGCGCTGCCCGCCGCGCGTTCGACGAAGGCGTCTGGGCTGGCCTGAATCCGCGTGCGCGCAAGGCCGTTCTGCTGCGCTGGGCCGCGCTCATGCGCGAGCATCTCGACGAACTCGCGCTGCTCGAAACGCTCGACGCAGGCAAGCCGATTGGCGACACCACGACCGTAGATGTGCCAGGCGCGGCTTATTGTGTGGAATGGTTCGCGGAGGCCATCGACAAGGTGGGTGGCGAAGTCGTGCCCGCCGATCATCATCTGGTGGGCCTCGTCACGCGCGAGCCTATTGGCGTGGTCGCCGCCGTCGTGCCGTGGAATTTCCCGATCCTGATGGCCTCGTGGAAGTTCGGGCCCGCGCTCGCGGCGGGCAACAGTGTCGTGCTCAAGCCTTCGGAGAAGTCGCCGCTCACGGCCATTCGCGTGGCGCAGCTTGCGCACGAGGCCGGCATTCCGGCCGGCGTATTCAACGTGCTGCCCGGTGGCGGGGAGCCCGGGAAGCTGCTCGGCCTGCATCGCGACGTGGACTGCATTGCGTTCACGGGCTCGACGAACGTGGGCAAGCAGATCATGCAGTACGCGGGGCAGTCGAATCTCAAGCGCGTGTGGCTGGAGCTTGGCGGCAAGTCGCCGAATATCGTGCTGCACGACTGCCCGGACCTCGACCGTGCGGCGAACGCGGCGGCGGGCGCGATCTTCTACAACATGGGTGAAATGTGTACGGCGGGATCGCGCCTGCTCGTCCATCACGAGATCAAGGACGTATTCCTCGCGAAGCTCGTCGAGGCGGCGAAGGCCTATAAGCCAGGCAATCCTCTCGATCCGGATGTGTCGATGGGCGCGATCATCGACAAGATTCAGCTGGAGCGGGTGCTGAGCTATATCGAAGCCGGTCGCAAGGACTCGAAGCTGCTGACAGGCGGTGAACGCGTGAATGCCGAGGGTGGGGGCTTCTACGTGCAGCCCACGGTGTTCGATACGCATCACGACACGAAGATCGCGCGCGAGGAAATCTTCGGGCCGGTGCTGTCGGTCATTACCTTCAGCACGATCGACGAAGCGGTGCGCATTGCCAACGACAGTGACTACGGGCTCGCGGCTGCGGTCTGGACCGCGAACCTCACGCACGCGCATGAAATTTCGCGCAGGCTCCGTGCGGGCACGGTGTGGGTGAACTGCTACGACGAAGGCGGGGACATGAACTTCCCGTTCGGCGGCTTCAAGGAATCCGGCAACGGTCGCGACAAGTCGTTGCACGCGCTCGAGAAGTACACGGAACTCAAGTCCACGCTCGTGCGGCTGCGATAACGCGAGTTATCGCTCGGGGTTACCGTTCCACCAGCGCGCCGAGATTGGCGCGCACCCGCTGAAGCATCGCGCCGAACTGCTCAGCTTCTTCAGGCGTGAAGCCCGCCAAGGCTTCCGCCTGGACTTCGTCACCTACGCGGCGCGCGCCCGTGAGCACGCCTTGTGCCCTGGGCGTCAGGCTCACCAGCAATTCGCGGCGGTCGTCCGGGTTGGGCGTGCGCACGACCCAGCCGCCTTCTTCCATGCGCTCGAGCAGCCGCCCCGCGGAAATGGGCGCCACTTCCAGCAGTTCGGCGAGGCGCGCCTGGTTCATGTCGCCGTAGTGCGCGAGGTACGCGATCATGCGGCACTGCGCACGCGTGAGTTCGAGCGACGACTTCGCAAGCTCGTCGTAACGTTTGCCGTAGAGCCGGCCCACGTCGACGACCAGGAAGCCAAAGCGCTTTTCGAGGTCGGTAGTCATCGCGCGATTATACGGGCGGGCGGCTCGCGCCTTCGCACGTGCGTCCCTGGCGATACCGATTGCGTCAGCAGGTGCGAGTCGTATAATAAGCAGGCTTATTAATTCGATGCGCTCCGCCCCCCAATCAAGATAGCCGCTAGACACCCGCACGATGACCGCAGTCATGCAGGACGGCACCGCCGCGCAGCATCGGGCGGAGCCGGTCAAGGAAGCCCCGCTCAATCGCGGCATGATCACGCTCTCGATCATGCTCGCCACGCTGATGCAAACGCTGGACAGCACGATCGCCAATGTCGCGCTGCCGCACATGCAGGGCACGCTGTCTGCCTCCCAGGACGAGATCACCTGGGTGCTCACCTCGTATATCGTCGCCGCCGCCATCGCCACGCCGCTCACGGGCTGGCTCGCCGACCGTTACGGCGTCAAGCGGCTCCTTGGCATGGCGATTGCCGGCTTCACCGTGGCCTCGGCGCTGTGCGGGCTTTCCGAAACGCTCGGCGAGATCGTCGCGTCGCGGCTGTTGCAGGGCGTGTTCGGCGCGTCGCTCGTGCCGCTCTCGCAGTCCATTCTTCTCGACATCAATCCGCGCGAGCGCCAGGGGCAGGCCATGGCGGTCTGGGGCATGGGCGTGATGGTCGGTCCCGTGCTGGGGCCCACGCTGGGCGGCTGGCTCACGGATAGCTACAACTGGCGCTGGGTGTTCTTCATCAACGTGCCGGTGGGCCTGTTCGCGTTTTTCGGCGTCTCGACTTTCATGCCCGCGCGCGTGCCTGGCCGCACGCAGCGCTTCGACGTGTTCGGTTTCGCCACGCTCGCGCTTGCCATCGGCGCGTTGCAGGCCTTGCTCGACCGCGGCGAGCAGCTCGACTGGTTCGGCTCGCTGGAAATCCGCATCGAGGCGCTGGTGGCGGTCATTGCCTTCGCATTCTTCGTCGTGCATACGGCCACCTCGGGGCCCGGCACGTTCTTTCGCTACCAGCTGCTCAAGGACCGCAACTTCGCCACGGGCACGCTCTTCATCTTCGTGATCGGCGCAGTGCTGTACGCCACCCGCGCGCTGCTGCCGCCCATGCTGCAGAACCTCATGGGCTATCCGGTCGCCACTACGGGGCTCGTGACCGCGCCGAGCGGCGCGGGCACCATGGTCGCCATGCTGATAGCCGGACGCATACTGAAACGCGTGGACGCGCGCATTATGCTGCTGTTCGGCTTTGTGGTCTCCGCCTACGCGCTCTGGCAGATGATGCAGTACACGCTCGTGCTTTCGCCCTCGGATATCGTGTGGCCGGGCGTGGTGCAGGGCTTTGGCCTCGGCTTCGTGTTCGTGCCGCTTTCCGCGCTGACGTTCTCGACGCTGACACCGCAACTGCGCGCGGACGGCACGGCCACCTATAGCTTGATGCGCAACATCGGTAGCAGTATCGGCATTTCGATCGTGCAGACCTTCGTCACGCGCGGCACGCAGATCGCGCATTCGGACCTCGCCGCGAACATCACGCCGTTCAATCCGGCGGTTCAGCAGATGCTCGAAAGCGGTTCGCGGTACGATCTCGCCGTGCTCAACCAGTCGATCACGCAGCAGGCCCAGATGATCGCGTATCTGAACGACTTCAAGATGATGTTCGTGGCGACGCTGCTCGTGATTCCGCTGCTCTTTCTGATCCGCACCGGCCCGAGCGCCGTCACCGTCGATACGAGTCACGCGGCGATGGATTAGCGAACCTGTTCGTCTTCCGTTTCACCCTGGCGCGCGGCACGTCCGCGCGCTTTGCATTCACGAATTCCGATGCTTTCTGCCGTTTCCATTCTCCTGCCGGTTTTCGGTCTCATTTTCGCGGGCTTCGCCTGCCGTCGCACGAATGTCCTCGGGCCCGCCGCGGCTTCCGAGCTGAACCGCTTTGTCGTGTGGCTCGCACTTCCGGCGCTGCTCTTCGATATCCTTGCGCACGCAACGTGGCACGAGCTCTATCAGCCGGCGTTCGTCGCCGCCTTCGGCCTTGCCGGTCTCGCCGTGTTCGTCGCCGTGGTGGGGGCGCGCGTGTTCCTCGGCCGCCCGCTCGCCGATGCGAGCATCGACGGGCTTGCCGCCGCGTATCCGAATACCGGTTACGTGGGTTTCCCGCTGTGCATGATCGCCTTCGGGCCGTCGAGCCTCACGCCCACGACCATCGCGACGATCCTCGTGGTCTGCGTGCTGTTCGCCATTGCCATCGTGTTGATCGAAACGGGACTGCAAAGCGAGCGGCGTCCGCACCGGCTCGCCATCAAGGTGGTGCGCTCGCTGCTGCGCAATCCGCTGCTGGTGGCGCCGGCGCTGGGGGCGGTCGTTTCGGCCGCGCATGTCACGTTGCCCGCTAGCGCGGAAACGTTTCTCAAGCTCCTGGGCGGCGCGGCGAGCCCGTGCGCGCTTGTGAGCCTCGGGCTGTTTCTCGCCGAGCGTCGCGCGAGCGGCGAGGCGCCGCGCGAGTCGTCGTGGTGGCTCACGCTCTGCAAGCTCGTCGGGCAGCCGCTGCTCACGTGGTGGCTGGCCGATCGCGTTTTCGGGCTGCCTGACCCGCTCGTGGAAATCGCGGTGTTGCTAGCGGCACTGCCCACGGGCACCGGCCCGTTCATGCTCGCCGAGTACTACCGGCGCGAGGCGCACGTGACGTCGCGTACCATTTTGCATTCCACACTCGGTTCACTCGTCACGCTCACGCTGATCCTGCTGCATCTGCACCACGGCTGAAAGCCGGCGCGGCACGATGCTTGCTGGCATAAAAGCCAGGACCATCGATCAGGAGAATTGGCGATGAACTGGCTACGACGCTCGAGCGCCGCGCGCGCCTCACTCGTCATCACCGTCGTGCTCACCGCAGCGGGCACGGGAGCCTGCACGCTGGGCGGCGCCGCCGCGGGCGGCTACGTCGGCAACCGGGCCACCAACGGCAGCGCGGTCGGCACCGTGGGCGGCGCCGTGGCCGGCGGCGTGATCGGCCATGAACTGAGCAAGTAGGCGCGAGACTTCCTGTTACTTCACGGCGCCTAGTGCGAGTCCCTTCACCATATAGCGCTGCAGCCAGGCGAACACCACGGACACCGGCAGCGTGGCGGCGAGCGTGGCCGCCATGACGAGCTGCCATTCCACGGTGTACTTGCCGGCCACCATGTCGGTGACCTGCACCGTGAGCGTCTTGTTCTCGGGCGAGCGGATCAGCGTGTAGACCACGGCGAACTCATTCCACGCGCTGATGAACGTGAAGATTGCCGTGACCACCACGGCCGGCACCGCGAGCGGCAGGAACACGCGGAACACGGCACCCGTGCGGCTGCAGCCTTCGAGCCACGCCGATTCTTCGAGATCGCGCGGCACGGTCTGGAAATACGACGAGAGCATCCACACGGCAAACGCGATATTGAACGCCGCATAAGAGACGATCACGCCGATCTTCGAATCGACGAGATTGCCGTCGCCGTACGGAATCATCGCGGCGAGCCGGAACAGGCCGACCACGAGCAGGATCGGCGAGAGCATCTGCGTGACGAGCAGGAACTGGCGGTACAGGCCGCGCCCGCGGAACGGAAAGCGCGCGAGCGCATAGGCGGCCGGGAGGCTCACGGCGAGCGCGAGCGCGGTGGAAAGACAGCTCACCACGATGCTGTTGCGCAGCGCGACGCCGAAGTTCGCGGCCTGCCACATGTCGACGTAGTTCTGCCAGCGCCATTGCATCGGCAGCCAGCGCGCCGGATAGACGAACACTTCCGAAGCCGGCTTGAACGAGGTGAAGAACATCACCGCGAACGGGAACAGCACGGCCACGACGAGCGGCGAGAGCACGAGCCAGCACCAGATCGAGCGTTTGAGCTTGCGGTTCATGCCAGGTCTCCTTCGGCGCTGCCGCGTTTTGCCTGCAGGCGCAGGTAGACCACCGAGAAGGCGAACAGGATGACGAGCATGATGAGCGAGACGGCGGCCGCTTCGCCAGGTCGTCCTAACCGGAAGCCGAGTTCGTAAAGGTAAGTGACGAGAATATGCGTGCTGTCGTCGGGTCCGCCTTGCGTCATCACCCAGATGATCGGGAACGAGTTGAACACGTAAATCACGTTCAGCAGGACCGCCATGTTGATGAACGGCTTGAGCAGCGGCAGCGTGAGCTTGCGGAACTGTTGCCAGGCGCTCGCACCGTCAATGCGCGCGGCTTCGTAAATATCGCCCGGCACCGAGGAAAGGCCGCCCAGCAGGATCGTGGTCGTGAAGGGGATCGACACGAGTATGCCCACGCAGATTTCCACCGGGAACGCATACTCGGGCGTCGCGAGCCAGTGGATCGGCCCCGTAGTGAGGCCGAGGCGCTGCAGCGTGACATTGACCATGCCGTAGTCGTCGTTGAACGCCCAGCGCCAGACCACGGCCGTCATCGTGAGCGAGACGGACCACGGCAGCATGACGATCGTGCGCGCAATGCCGCGGCCGTAAAAGTCCTGATTGAGCACGAGCGCGACCGGCACGGAAATCCCCACCGTCCCCACCACGACGAAGAATGTCCAGATCAGCGTGTTCCTCAGGGCGCTCATGAACACCGGGTCGCCGAACACGTTATAGAAGTTCTGCAGGCCGCTGAAGTCGCGAATCTGCCCGAAGCGCGACACCTCGTGCAGCGACTGATACACGATGTTGAAGATCGGATAGCTGATGATGAAGAGCGCGAGCACGAGACTCGGCACGATCAGGAGCCAGGGCGCGCGGGGCGCGGAAACGGCGCGGGGTAGTCGGCTCATGCGGGTTCGTGCGCGTGATCGGTCGGGGGCATCGCCGGCCGGTGCTGTGGCGGGCGAGGGCTTCAGGGGACCCGTAGTCATGTCGAATCGTCAGTGCTTCGAAACGTCGGTTCTCAGGCGCTCCGGCGCGCGCCGGAAACTTCAGGCGCGCGCCGGTGTTGCCATCAGGGCTTGTTTGCCAGACTTACTTGCCGAGCGACTTGTTCGCTTCGGTGGCCGCCTGGTTTAGCGCATCGGCGGGCTTGGCCTTGCCAAGGTAGACCGACTGCATCGCGTTGGTCACGGCCTTGGCGGTGTCTTCCCAGCCCGTCACGGTCGGCGCGAACTTCGCATGCGGCAGCAGCGCGATGAAGGCTTGCGTGTCCGGATTCTGGAAAGCCGGGTCGCTCGCTTCAGCCTTCGTGGTCGGCAGGAAGCCTTCCGTGCTCGTGAACTGCACGCGCGGTTCCTTCGTGAACAGGAAGTCCAGGAACTTCCAGGCGCTCTGCTTCACCTTGGAGTTCTTGAACATCATGATCGAGTCGGTCACCGCGTAGGTGGCGGGCGTCGTGGCTACCGGGATCGGGTCGATGCCGTACTTGATGTTCGGTGCTTCCTTCTGCAACTGCTTGGCGAGGAACGGCGCCGAGATCATCATCGCCACGCGGCCCTGCTTGAAGAGGTTCTGCACGTCTTCACGGCTGTAGCCCGTCACGCCCGGCTGCGTGAGACCTTCGTCGATCATGGACTTGTAGAGCGTTGCGGCTTTCACGCCAGCCGGCGAGTTGAATGCCGCCTTGCCGTCCTTGCCCACCACTTCGCCGCCGTGGGTCCACAACGCGTAGTAGAAATACACGTCGGTTTCAATTTCCTTGCCCTGCAGACCGAAGCCCGCAATGCCCTTCGCCTTGAGCTTCTTCGACGCGTCGATCACGTCGTTCCACGTCTTCGGGCCTTGCGGATAGCCAACCGAAGCGAGCATGTCCTTGTTGTAGTACAGCGCGCGCGCCGAAGCGGCGATCGGCAGGCCGTAGGTCTTGCCGTTGATCTGACCCGGGGCCAGGAACGGACCGATGAAGCGGCCCTTGAAGTTCGCGTCCATGTACGGGTCGAGCGGCTCGGCAATGTCGTCCTTCACGAAGTCGAGGAGCCACCGCGTGCCGATGATCGCGAGGTCGGCGTTCGCGCCGCCGGAGATGTCCGTTTGCAGCTTCTGTTGCAGCGAGTCCCAGTTCACGTCTTCGATCTTGATCGTGATGCCTGGATTTGCGGCCTCGAACTGCTTGGCCATTTTCTCGAAGTACGGCGCGGTGGCGTCGCTGTAGTGGGCGACGGTCACGCGGACCGTATCGGCGTGCGCCGCGGCGGTGATGCCGGCGAACGCTAGCGCGACGGCGAGCTTGCCGAGCATGGTGGTTGCACGTGCCTGAAACGACATTCTCTTTCTCCTAAGTGGTTGTTCCTGCTTATGTCGCCGCCGTGACCCGGCTGCTGGGTTGCGTTGTTTGAAAAAATCCTACAGGATGAAAAAAGCGTTGTCACCTGGTAAACTCGATATTGTTTCGAGCGCCGGAATTTGCATAACATGCTGTAAAACAGGGGAAATTCATGCGCTGCAGCAGCGGCGTGCGCTCGGTATAAACCCGCATACGGACCATTGTCCATATTCGTATGTAGGAAATTTTCAGGCTCTCCGGCAAGGCTGGCGAGCCGCACGGAGAGTCGACATGAGCCGGGTGGTGCTGGTGACGGGCGCGAGCGGCGGCATAGGCCGCGCGCTATGCAAACGGTTTCTGGAAGCGGGCGACACGGTGCTCGCGCTCGACCGCGACGCGGCGGGCGTGCAACAGCTCGCGGCCGAATTCGGCGAAGCGGGCGCGGCGCGCCTCGAACCGCTCGCCGCCGACGTGAGCGATCAAGCCGCCGTAACCGCAGCCGTGGCGCGCGGCGTGGCGGCGCGCGGCCCGGTGGACGTGGCCGTGGCGAACGCGGGCGGCGCGCTCGGCACGACGCTCGCGCATACCGACGCCGCGAGCTGGCGGCGCGACATCGACCTGAATCTGAACGGGACCTACTACACGGTCGAAGCCGTGCGCGCCTCGATGATCGAGCGCCGGCGCGGCGCGCTGGTGCTGATCGGCTCGGTGAACGGCCTGTCGGCGCTCGGCCACCCCGCGTATAGCGCGGCGAAGGCGGGCCTCGTGAGCTACACGAAGGCGCTCGCCATGGAGCTGGGCCCGCACGGCATACGCGCGAACATCGTGTGCCCCGGCACGGTGAAGACGCCCGCGTGGCGCGCACGCGTCGAGCAGCATCCAAAGATATTCGAAGAACTGAGCAAGTGGTATCCGCTAGGCGACGTGGCTACGCCCGAGGATATCGCCGACGCCGTGCAGTTTCTCGCCTCGCCGCAAGCACGCGTGATCACGGGCGTGGCGCTGCCCGTGGATGCGGGCCTCATGGCGGGCAACCGGATGATGGCGAACGAGCTGACGCTCGATCCGTTCTGAGGCGCGCACGCGGCGAATTGATCTGAGCGACCTGACAAGACTTCACGCAAACGAGGACAGCATGGCAGCGGTACAACTGAACGGCATCTACAAGCGTTATGGCGACACCCAGGTCGTGCACGGCGTCGACCTCGACATCGAAGACGGCGAATTCGTCGTGCTCGTCGGTCCCTCGGGTTGCGGCAAGACCACGGTGATGCGCATGATCGCCGGCCTCGAAGACATCTCCGGCGGCGACCTCACCATCGGCGGCACGCGCGCGAACGCATTGCCGCCGCAGCAGCGCAATATTTCGATGGTGTTCCAGAGCTACGCGCTGTACCCGCATCTGTCGGTGTACGACAACATCGCGTTCGGTCCGCGCATTCGCAAGGAGCGCGAGAACGGTTTCAAGCCGCGCATCGAAGCCGCCGCGAAAATGCTCAACCTGTCGAGCTACCTGGAGCGCCTGCCGCGCGCGCTCTCGGGCGGCCAGCGCCAGCGCGTCGCCATGGGCCGCGCCGTGGTGCGCGAGCCCGCGCTGTTCCTGTTCGACGAACCGCTTTCGAACCTCGACGCCAAGCTGCGCGTGCAGATGCGCACCGAGATCAAGGCGCTGCACCAGCGTCTGCGCAACACGGTGGTGTACGTCACGCACGACCAGATCGAGGCGATGACGATGGCCGACCGCATCGTCGTGATGAACGCGGGGCGCATCGAACAGATCGGCCGCCCGCTCGACCTCTACGACAAACCGGGCAACCTGTTCGTGGCGAGCTTCCTCGGCTCGCCTTCGATGAATTTTGCCGAGGGCACGGTGATGAGCGATGCGCGCGGCACGGCGCTCGTGCTCGAAGACGGCGTGCGTATTGCGCTGCCGGAAGGCAAGGCCCAGGCGGGCGCGCGCGTGACGCTCGGCGTGCGGCCCGAGCACATCGAGGCGGGCGGCGACGTGCCGTTCAACGTCGACGTGATCGAGCCGACTGGCGCGGAGACCCACTTGTACGGGAAAATAGGCGCGACCACATGGTGCGTCACCACGCGCGCGCGCCCGGACGTTTCTCCGGGCCAGCGCATGACGCTAGGTTTGCCTTTGGCGCACCTGCATCTGTTCGATACTGAAAGCGGCAAGCGGCTCGATTGAAGCGGAAGCACGCATCGAAACTGGATAGCGGGCCCTCATGTGAGCAGAACCTGGTATCTTCCACGGGAAAAACAGCTTGCCGGTCTCCAACCTGATCCATCACATCCGCAATGTCGCGGAGTCGCTGCGTCCCGCCGAGCGCAAGGTCGCGGAGATGGTGCTCGCCGACATCGACTTCGCCATGCGGGGGAGCATCACCGAACTCGCGTTGCGCGCGGACGTGTCCGAGCCCTCCGTCACGCGCTTTTGCCGCGCGGTGGGCGCGCACGGCCTGCGCGACTTCAAGATGCGGCTCGCGCAGAGCGCGGCGGGCAACGTGCCCTTCGCGCTCGCCACCGAGATGACGGGCGGCGAGGCAAGCGGCGCCGGGTGGGCCGGCGAAGTCGGCACCCTGCTCGACAAGGTGACGGAGTCGGTCGTGCAGGGCGTGACCCACGCGCGCGCTTCACTCGATACGGCGGTGTTCGAGGCTGCCGTCGCGGCGCTCTCCAGCGCGCGTCGCGTGTACTTTTTCGGCGTGGGCGCGGGTTCTGGGCTCGTTGCGCAAGACGCGGCGCTGCGCCTGCTACGGCTCGACATCGCCGCGAGCGCGTTCACGGATGCACATCTGCAGCGCCTTTACGCGGCGCTGCTCGAACCTGGCGACGTGGCGTTCGCGATCTCCCAGTCGGGGCGCAGCGTGGAAGTGAACGAGAGCATTCAGATCGCCAAGGAGCGCGGCGCGACGACCATCGCGCTCACGAGTGCGGGTTCGCGTCTCGCGTGGGTGGTCGATATTCCACTCTTGCTGCGCGTGCCCGCCGCGAGCGATGCACACGCGCCCGCCGTGGTGCGCATCGCGCATCTCGCGGTGCTCGATGCGCTCGCGCTAGGCGTGTCGCTCGGGCTCGGGCCCAAGGCGCTTGCCAAGATGCGCGACGCCCAGGCGCGCAGCGATGGCGCGCCCGACGATGCCTCCACGGTTGGCACACCCGAAGACGGGCGTTGACGCGTTGAAGCTTACGCAGCCGCAGCGCCTTCGCGCGGCTTGAGCTTCACCGGCATCGTATCCGGCACCATCGTAAACGCCTGCACTTCCTGAATCTTTGCGGGATCGATCGCCAGTTCGATCGTGAACGACTTCATCAGCATCGAGAGCGCGAGGCGCATTTCCACCGTCGCGAGATGGCGGCCAGGGCACACGCGCGGCCCGGCGCCGAACTGCAGATACGCGCGCACGTCATGGGCTTTTCCATCGTCGGCTTCGCGTTCGCCGCGCTTCATCCAGCGCCACGGATCGTAGCGCAGCGGATCGGCGAAATGCTTCGCGTCGAGCATGGCGGGACGCGCGACGAAGAACATGCGCGTGCCCTTGGGCAACGCCACGTTGTCCACCACGACATCTTCGAGCGGCTCGAACGAATGCACCGACGCCACCGGACGCAGACGCGTGGCTTCGATACAGATCGCCTCGAAAATATCGAGGTCTTTCAACGTGGCGTAGTCGGGACAGACCGTCGAATTGCCGAGCACGCGTGAGGCTTCGTCGCCGAGATGCCGCTGCAAGGCCGGATCCGTGGCGAGGTAGGGCAGCGTCCACGCGATAGAGTCGGCGGTCGTGTCTTCGCCCGCGATCAGGAGCGTGAGCACGTTTGCGTGGATCTGCGCGTCGCTGATGGTCGTCTCACCGCCCGGCGCCTGCTGTTGCGAGAGCATCGCTTCGAGCAGATTTCGCGGCGCATCCGACGGCTCGTCGCGCATGCGGTCGCGGGCGCGCGCCATCATCGCGTTGACGTAGCGGTGCACTTCCTCGAGCGAGCGCTCGAGCTTGCGGTCCGCCGGCAGTTTGACATATCGCCAGTACGGAAAGAGCGCGTTGGTGCGCCTCATCACGCCCGGCAGGATGCGCTCCAGGTGCTCCTGAATCACGCCGTGATCGCGCTCGAGCGTGCGCGGATCTTCGCCGAACGCGAGCGCGCTCGTTACGTCCACGGTGTAGCGCTTGAGGTCGTCGGTCATCTCGACGGTTTCGCCGCGCTCGGCCGCGCGTTGCCAGCGGGTGTGAAGACGCTGCGTGATATCGGCCAGCGTGGGGTAGAACGCCTTGATGTTGGGTATCGAGAGCGCCTGCATCACGAGCTTGCGCTGCGGTTCCCATGCAACGCCTTCTGCCGAGAAAAGGCCGTTGAAGCCCATCTCCTCGAACACCGCTTCGATGGGCTGATAGCGGCGGAAGCGATGCGGACGCTCGCGCATGATCTGCTGGATCAGTTCGGTATCGGTCCAGATCGTGATGGGGATGCCGCCCACCTGGAAGCGGTAGGGCGCGCCGAGTTCGGCGGCCCATTGCTCGAGGATCAAATGCAGACGCGGTGGCGAAAGTTGCAGCAGATTGCCTAGCAGCGGCAGGCCGCGCGGGCAGGGCAGGTCGGCGATCTGGCGCAATGCTTGTCCGGTGGATGCCGTGCTCATGGGGTGGTTCTCATCATGTGGTCGTTTTTATATCGCGTGCGAAAGGCGCTCATAGCGGCGCGGCCGCCGCGCCTTCCATGTAACCGAAGCGCCGCGAGAGGCGCTCCGCGGCGGCGATCAGCAATTGCGTTGCCGTGCCTTCGCGTGCGATGTCGAGGCTGCCGGAAGGGCCCATCACCGCGAGCACGAGGCACACGCCG
The DNA here is from genome assembly GCF_040948675.1 of Paraburkholderia sp. BR14312. Taxonomy (NCBI): domain Bacteria; kingdom Pseudomonadati; phylum Pseudomonadota; class Betaproteobacteria; order Burkholderiales; family Burkholderiaceae; genus Paraburkholderia; species Paraburkholderia sp. BR14312. Next base: position 265,599 of record NZ_JBFPKI010000013.1, on the reverse strand, counting down.
CCGGTGTGGTCGAACACGGGCGCGGTCACGGTGCTGATGCCGGGAATGGGTTTGTCGAGCGCCGTGTCCACGCCCTCGGCGCGAATCGCGGCGAGCCGCGCGAGGTAGGCGGGCGTGGCGCCTTCGCGCGGCTTCGCGCCAGCGAGCCGCAGTTCGTCCTGGGCGAGGAAGGCTGCGCGCACATCGTCGTCGACCCACGCGGCGAACACGCGACCGATCGACGTGTTCACGAGCGACATCACCGTGCCGGGGCGCAGGCTCACGTGCAGCGGCAGCGCCGATTCTTCGAGGCGCACGACGGTCGGGCCGAGCGGCCCCGGCACCGCGAGCGCGACGCTCATCGCGGTGGCGGCGGCGAGGCCCACCAGCTCGGCATCGGCTTCGCGAACCGGCGAAAGACGCGCAAGGCCGATCAGGCCAAGTTCGAGACTGAGCGGTCCCGCTTCGTAGCGGCCCGCCGCGTCGCGCGCGAGCAGGCCGATCTTCTGCAGGCTCACGAGGTGCGGGAAAGCCTTGGCGGGCGCCATCCCCGCGGCGGCGGCGAGGTCGCGCAGCGGCAAGGGCGTGCCCGCCGCGACGAGCGCGGCGAGCAGCTCGCCCGTGACATCGAGTGACTGGATGCCGCGTTGCGGTTTGTCGGCGGCCTCGGCTGCCATGCCGGTTGCGGCGTCTTCGCCGGCGGCTTGCGTTGCGTCGTCGCGCGCAGGCCTGGAGCTTACTCGGGGCATGTCGGTGTCGATGAAAAAGCGGCGGCGGTGATTTCGGCAGCGGCGTCGCGCAGCGCGCGCACGACCGCGCCGTTCGCGCGCACGTCGATCACGCCGGTCGCGCCGATAGCGGTGAGGGTGAGGCTCAGTTCTTGTCCGGGGCCGAGCACGGGCACGCACACGCTGCTGACGCCGGGGCTGGGCGCGTCGATGGCGAGTTCGTAGCCGCGTGCACGGATGGCGTCGAGCGAGGCGAGGAAGGCGGCATCCGGCGTGCTTTCCGGGGGCGCGCCGGCGGCACTGGCCACGTGGCTGGTGCCGCGCCACACCGGCTGTGCGGTTTGCGTGGCCCATGCGGCTTCGAGCGCCTCGGGCGCGAGGAACGCACAGAACATGCGGCCCGTGGCCGTGGCCCGCAGCGACATCACCGTGCCGACGTGCAGGTTCACGTGCAGCGGCAGGCTCGCATGCTCGTAGCGCACGATAGTCGGCCCTTGCGGCCCGGCAATGCATAGCGCGACGCTGCAGTTGAGCGCCTGCGCGAGCGCGGCGGCGCGCGGCACGGCCTCGCGCAGCGCCGGTTGCTGCGCCAGATGCAGCAGGCCGAGGCGCAGCGCGAGCGGGCCGGGTTCATAGCGCCCCGAAAGCGCGTCGCGCTTGATGAGCCCGAGGCGCGTCAGGCTCACGAGATAGGCATGCGCCTGGCTCGACGGAATGTCGCCGCTCGCCGCGAGTTCGGTGGCGCCAAGCGGCGCGCGCGCGTCGGCGAGGGCGCGCAGCAGGCGTCCGCCCACTTCCACGCTCTGGATGCCGCGCTGCGTGCGGGCGGCCGTCGCGCTGCTTTCCGGCGCGGACGCAGCGCTTTCATTGCGACGTCTCATTGCGCTTTTCTCTGGCTGAAAAAGGGTCCATGTTAACTGAACGGCGGCAGGCGTACGGACTGCAGCGTGCTTTGGTCGGAAATTAGCATATAGCGATGTAATTCGCTATTGACAAATAAAAACGGGAAGACCATGATGGCCTCACCCCGGCACAACAGCGGTCCAATTCAATTTCAAACGGGGCGAGACAACCCGGGCTGGCGCCCAACGCGCCCGGCTCGTGCGCGCTTCGCCCCGCCCCGGCTTCAAGAGCCCCTCGATACGGAGACTCAACATGGCAAAGGCGTTCGCATCCCAGGCCGACCTCGAAGAAAAGAAGGTCACCTTCACGCAGCTCTCGGAAAACGCATACGCGTACACCACGGAAGGCGACCCCAACTCGGGCGTCATCATCGGCGACGACGGCGTGCTGATCGTCGACACCACGGCCACGCCCGCCATGGCGCAGGACCTCATCGCGAAGATTCGCACCGTCACCGACAAGCCCATCAAATACGTCGTGCTCTCGCACTATCACGCGGTGCGCGTCCTGGGCGCTTCGGCGTACTTCAAGGAAGGCGCGCAGCAGATCATCGCGAGCCGCGGCACGTATGAAATGATCGTCGAGCGCGGCGAAGCCGACATGAAGTCGGAAATCGAGCGCTTCCCGCGCCTGTTCGCGGGCGTCGAAACGGTGCCGGGCCTCACATGGCCCACGCTCGTGTTCGAGAAGGAAATCACGCTGTTCCTCGGCAAGCTCGAAGTGAAGATCGCGCACCTCGGCTCGGGTCACACGAAGGGCGACACGGTCGTATGGCTGCCGCAGCAGAAGGTGCTGTTCTCGGGCGACCTCGTCGAATACGACGCTGCGTGCTATTGCGGCGACGCTCAACTCGCCGAGTGGCCCGCCACGCTGGAAGCGCTGCGCTCGCTTGGCGCTGAAAAGCTCGTGCCGGGCCGCGGCCCCGCGCTGCTCAATCCTGCGGAAGTCAACAAGGGTCTCGATTACACGAAGGACTTCGTGACTACGCTGCTCGCGCAAGGCCGCGCCGCCGTGGCGCAGAAGCTCGACCTGAAAGGTGCGATGTCGCTCACGCGCGAGGCAATGGACCCGAAGTTCGGCCACGTGTTCATCTACGAGCATTGCCTGCCGTTCGATGTGACGCGCGCATATGACGAGGCGAGCGGCATTACGCATCCGCGCATCTGGACGGCGCAGCGCGACAAGGAGATGTGGGACGCGCTGCAGGACTGAAGCGACAAACGTCTGGAATACGTGGCAGGAGACAAGAATGATCGACTATCAGACGCTGACCTTCGACTACGCGCGATGCAGCGAACAAACTCCGGACGCCGCCGTGTGCGTGCGTCCGGTCGTGGTGGTCGGCGCGGGGCCAGTGGGTCTCGCGACGGCCATCGACCTCGCGCGGCAAGGTGTGCCGGTGGTGCTAGTCGACGACGACTGCACGCTTTCCACGGGGTCGCGCGCCATCTGCTTTTCCAAGCGCTCGCTCGATATCTTCGACCGCCTCGGCTGCGGCGACCGCATGGTCGAAAAGGGCGTGAGCTGGAACGTCGGCAAGGTGTTCCGCAAGGACGAACTCGTCTACACGTTCAACCTGCTGCCCGAAAGCGGCCATCATCGGCCGGCTTTCGTGAATCTTCAGCAGTACTATGTGGAAGGCTACCTGCTCGAACGTGCGCAGGCGTTGCCGAACCTCGAAATCCGCTGGAAAAACAAGGTGACGGGCGTCGCGCAGCATGGCACGCCCGGTGCCGCGGATGCGCACGTCGCGCTCGAAATCGAAACGCCCGACGGCCCATACACGCTGCTCGCGCGCTACGTCGTGGCCGCCGACGGCTCGCGCAGCCCGTTGCGCAAACTGCTCGGCCTCGACAGCCGAGGCCGCACCTTCAAGGACCGCTTCCTGATCGCCGACGTGAAGATGGAAGCGGACTTCCCCACCGAACGCTGGTTCTGGTTCGATCCGCCGTTCCATCCGAACCAGTCGGTGCTGCTGCATCGCCAGCCCGACAACGTCTGGCGCATCGACTTCCAGCTCGGCTGGGACGCCGACCCGGTGCTCGAAAAAACGCCCGAGCGCGTGATTCCGCGCGTGCGCGCGCTGCTCGGGCCCGACGTGAAGTTCGAGCTGGAGTGGGTGAGCATCTACACGTTCTCGTGTCTGCGCATGGACAGCTTCCGCCAGGGCAACGTGCTGTTCGCGGGCGACTCGGCGCATCTGGTTTCGCCGTTCGGCGCGCGCGGCGCGAATAGCGGCTTTCAGGACGGCGAGAACCTCGCATGGAAGCTCGCGATGGTGCTGGAGAACCACGCGCCCGACGCGCTGCTCGACACCTACGCGAGCGAGCGCGAATACGCAGCCGACGAAAACATCCGCAACTCCACGCGCTCGACCGACTTCATCACGCCCAAGAGCGCGGTGAGCCGCGTGTTCCGCGACGCCGTGCTCACGCTCGCCCGCGAGCATGCCTTTGCGCGGCAACTCGTGAACAGCGGCCGGCTATCCGTGCCGGCGGTACTCCGCGAATCGACCTTGAACACGCCCGACGAAGAGACGTTCGACGGCCAGATGGAGCCAGGCGCTTCGTGCGCAGACGCGCCGGTGCAAAACGCAGCGGGCGGCGAAAGCTGGCTGCTCGCGCATCTGGGCGACCAGTTCGCGGGCCTCGTGTTCAGCCGCGCGGGCTCGGCGTTCGATACCGCGACGCTCGACACGCTGCAGGCGCTCTCGCGTTCCGCGGTGCCGCTCAAGTTCGTGGTGATGCTCGAAGGCAACGCGGCTGTGCCCGCGGGTCTGCCTGCATCGACCGCGGTGCTGCGCGACGTGCACGGGCTGGCGGCGCAGCGCTACGGCGCGCAGGACGGCGCGTTCTATCTGATTCGTCCGGACCAGCACGTGAGCGCGCGCTGGCGGCGCGCCGATGCGGCGCGCGTGCAGAGCGCGCTCAAGCGGGCGCTGTGCGTGCAAGGCACGGCATAGAGGAACGAGGAGGCAACCATGCTGAACACCCAACCGAATCTGGAAAGACCGGACGACTTTTATGAAGCGCTGATCGACATGCATCGCGATCTCGACGAGGCGCAGAGTCAATCTGTCAATGCGCAGCTGATCCTGCTGCTCGCGAACCACATCGGCGAGCACGAAACGCTGATGCAAGCGCTTCGCTTCGCGCGCGCAGGCGTGAGCGCGCCGGCGAGCAACGGCGACACGGGAAAACTTGCGGCGTGAAAGCCTGAAAGAGACCGATAGCGTTGACACATGCGGCCAGTGCGAACTGGCCGCATTCATTTGCCCCACCTAATTCATCGCCCATTTGCGGCACTTCTCGCGCAAGCAATCGTTTGCGTTTGCAAAGCGCGCATGACACCTCGGCGCACTGGCTCGCGCCACCGACTTTCGGCATGCTTTCCACGCGTGCCATCTATGCAAGCTGATTCAAGAACGCCTTGGGAAACGCCGTAAACGCGACACATAGCACTCACTTCGCAAACGCATAAGATAGTCAGACAAATGCGGGCGATGAAATCGTTTTCCGGGGATACAACTTGAATCGCAGCAGTCAAACATGGTCGCGTACGGCGGCGCCGGGCGAGATCATTTATTCGGAAGGCTTTGCAGGCGAACGGTTGATCTTCGTGATCGCCGACGGCAAGGTCGAAATCTCCACCCGCTGCGACGACAAGAAAGTCGTCATGGCCACGCTCGGACGCGGCGAATTTTTCGGCGAGACTGCGCTGCTCAGCGCGGAACCGCGGCCGAACACGGCGAAGGCGCTTAGCTTTTGCCAGCTGACCGTCGTGCCGGCGAACCTCATCGAAGAGGAACTCGAACGCGTCACCCCGATGCTGCGCCATGTGGTGCGCACGCTCACGCGGCGCGTCAAGGCGAAGGACGATCTGCTCGCCACCTACACCCATGCGGACTTCATGCCGGGCGTACTGTCGTACGCGCATGTGCTCGCGCTGATCGCAGGGGCGAGCGATCGCGCCGAAGGCGGCGATACCTGGTCGCGACAGGGCGCGAGTGGTGCCGAAGTGAGCGTGCCGCTCGCCGACGTCGTGCAGAAATGCCGTGCCGTGGCCGGCCATTCTCGTCCGCATGTGATGGCCATGCTCCGGCGCATGGAGAAGCTCAATCTCGTCGCGATGCAAAGCGGGCAGGCCACGCATCTCGCCAACAATGCGGCAGCGGCAGAAGGCGCGTTGGGCCGCCAGGTGGTGACGTTCGACCCCGTACGCATCGTGGAGCGCGCGACGCAGGTCGCAGACAGCGATCTCGATGTGTCGATCAACAGCGAACTCGAACTGATCGAGCTGGGCGATCTCGAAGCGCTGATCGGCGTGGAGCGCAAGGTCATTCTCAACAAGCTCTCGCACGCCGAAATCGCCGATGAGGTCTTCGCGTTCCGCAAGTCGAAGGTGCTGAACTTCGTCGAGCAAAAGGGCGTGGCGTATTTCTCGAAGCGCACGGGGCGAGGCTCGGGCGAACTCAAGTCGCTCGACGATCTGTTGTTCGTCGATCAACGCACGCTGTTCGAAGCCGTGAGCGCACTCGATACCTACGATCTCGCGAAACTGCTCGCCTCGATCGAAGATCAGGCCTTATCCGAGCGCCTGCTCTCGGTAATGGCGGACGCACGCAAGAATGAAGTGTCGTGGGTCATGCGCCGCGACATCAAGATCGATCCCGTGGAAGTCGAAGATATCGAGCAGCGCCTGCTTGAAGCGGTGCGTGCACTCAAGTCGCCTGGCGGACGCCAGGCAGATCGCTGAGTTGGGAGACACGCATGGATCTGCTTACCCTGATCGGTATCGCCATTGGCGCGCTCGCTGTGGTCGCGGGCTTCTCGCTCGAAGGCGGCCATTTCGTCACGCTGCTCCAGCCCGAGGCGCTGGCCATCGTGCTGGGCGGCACGCTCGGCGCCGTGATGATCCAGAACACGTGGGCGCGCTTCTTCGACGCCATCAAGCATTTGCGCATGGCGTTCGTGAAAGCGCCGCGCGTCGATGAAGCGAGCCTCGCCGCCGTGCTGGAGTGGGGCGATCAGGCCAAGCTCAACGGACTGCTCGCATTCGAGTCGATGGACCTGCAGGGCATTCATCCGTTCGCGCGGCGCGGGCTCGAACTGCTTGCGAGCGGTGTTTCGACCGCCGTGCTCGAAGATGCGCTCCAGCGCGAACTCGAAGCCTCCGGGCGCAAGCACATGGCGGCGGCGCGCGTGTGGCAGCAGGCGGGCGGCTATGCGCCCACGTTCGGCATTCTCGGCTCGGTGCTCGGCCTCATTCAGGTCACGGGGCATCTGATCGAGCCTGCCGAACTCGGGCCCGGCATTGCCGTGGCCTTCATCGCCACGCTGTACGGACTTGCTTTCGCGAACCTCGTTTTTCTGCCGCTGTATGGCAAGATGCGCGCGCATATCGAAAGCGAACTGCGCTTGCGCAAGCTCTATCTCGACGGGCTGCTCGCCATTTCGCGCAAGGAGTCGCCGCACACGATCGCCACGCGTCTCGCTGGCGAGGTGGGCGGCAAGAGCGGCGGTTTGCAGGGCGAAGCGAACGTATGGGCGCTGGACACCACGCACGCGAGCTGACCGCCCATGCTTTCCGATAAAGACCTGCCGCTCACGGCACAGTTCGATCACGACGAGGACGAGGGCGGCGAATCGAGTTCCGGCCGCTGGCTCATTTCCTACGCGGACCTGATCACGACGCTGATGGTGCTGTTCCTCGCGCTCTACGCGATGCAGCTGGCGAAGCATAAGGAATCCGAAATACGATCGGCAGCGCAATCGACGAGCACGGCGGCAGCGGCCGTGAAAATGCCTGCCGTCGATCAGGCATTGCTCGCCGCGCTCGAAACGCTGCGCCAGCGCGGCGAAATCACGATCGTGCCGGCGGCGCGCGGCGTGGAGATCGGCATCAACGCGAAGATCCTGTTCAACGCGGGCGATGCCACGCTGCTGCCCGAATCGCTTGGCGTGCTGGGCCGTATCGCCGAGGTGTTGCGCGCGGCGCCGGCGGGCAACATCCTCGTGGAAGGGCACACCGACAGCACGCCGATCTCGAACGCGAAATTCGCGTCGAACTGGGAACTCTCTTCGGCGCGCGCGGGCGCGGTGGTGCGCTATCTGGTCGAGCGCGGCATCGAGCCTCACCGGCTCGCCGCGATTGGCCGCGCCGACAACTTCCCGCTCGTGGCAGGCAACGACCCCGCGAGCCGCGCGCTGAACCGGCGCGTGACGCTGATCGTGCAGCGCTGAAGCTCATGCCCTACGCGTGATCGCCAAAGCAAACGCGCGTCACACTTGCATGGACGGCACGTCCTTCATGCAGCGCAAGGCGAACATCGACCGGCTGTGGCGAATGCTCGAGATGCGATAGAGCTTCTCGCGCAGGAAGCGTTCGTAACCGGCGGTGCCATCGACCGCCACCTTGATCCAGTAGTCGTACTCGCCGGAGACGAGATAGGCCTCCAGCACTTCGGGCAGCGCCGCGAGTTCTGCGCCGAAGCGCGCGAGTGCGTCGTCTTCGTGACGGTCGAGCGTCACTTCCAGAATCACGATGTCGGCGTAGCCCAGCTTTTGCTGGTTCACGAGCGCGACATAGCCGTCGATATAGCCATCGGCTTCGAGCTGGCGCGTGCGGTTCCAGCACGCGGTGGTGGACATGCCCACTTGCTCGGCCAGTTCGGCGTTCGAAAGTCGGGCGTTCTTTTGCAGGGCGCTGAGGATCTTGCGGTCCTGGTTGTCGAGCGCTTTGGGCGGGCGTTCACGAGGGCTCATGGCGAAAAAGAATCTTGTCCAGGTTGTGGCAATTTTAACGGAAGAAGATTCCGTCAATTGGCCAATTCTGCCTGAAAACCGGAAGCCTATACACGCTATTCCCCGGTATATTTTCCGCATGCCTTCTTGCCTGGCACGACCCACGCGGCCACCTCCCCGCAGTGGGAAGCGCCGTCGCAGCCACGAGCCGCGGCGGTCCGTCAGGGCCGTTTCCGTTGCATTCTGCGGCGGCTACCGGGCGTTGCGTGCGTTCACCGCGCTGCCAGCAATGTCCGGTCAGGCAGATGGCATTTGAAAACCGCGCTTTCGCGCGGTTTTTTGTTGCCCGTTTTCGATACCCGTTTTTAATAACCCCGGCGACCCCGAGCGCCGTTCGTCATCCGTCTTCGCCAGCACGCCCCGCAATGTCGATCCAGCTGTATCTCTCTTTTCTCGCCGCCGCGCTCGTCCTTGTCTACACGCCCGGTCCCGTCAACGTGCTCACAATGAGCCAGGCGCTCCATGCCGGCTGGCGTCACGCGCTGCCCTGCGTCTGGGGCGGCACGTTCGCGGTGCTCCTCCAGCTCGCTGTGACGGCGCTGTGCCTCAATTCGCTGCTGCTCATTAGTGAGCATTCACTTACGGTCTTGCGATGGCTGGGCGCGGCCTACCTTGTCTGGCTGGGCGGCAAGCAGTGGCGCAGCCGCTCCTTGACGGGCACGGATGCCCCTGCCGAAGCCGATGGCGCGAGCCGTCGCGATTTGTTCTGGCGCGGATTCGCGACTTCCGGGCTCAACCCGAAGACCTTGCTGTTCTTCCCGTCGTTTTTCCCGCAGTTCATGAGCGCCGATGCGCCCTGGAGCGCCAATCGTCAGTATTTGCTACTGGCGGCGACGTTCGCGCTGCTGTTTGCGGGCGGCGTGGCTTCGATGGCGCTCTTTTCGCACCGGCTGCGCCACGTGCTGCAGCGGCCGAGGCGCATGCGCGCCGTGAATCGCCTGATGGGCAGCCTGCTCGTGGGTATGGGCGCGATGATGGCCGGCTTGCGCTGAGCGCGCAGGCGGCGGATGGCTCGCGCGGGCGCGCGAACCGGCTGACGTGACGCGGGTTTGGCGCGCGGCGATGCTTAAGGCGACGTGGTCGATGCGGCCGGCGCTGCGGTCGGCATGGCCGCTGAGCGTGTTGCCGATTCCGCTGGCACGCTCTGGGGGCCGGAGGTCGTCGAGGCCGAGGCGAGCGTTTGTGCCGTTGCTACGCTAGCTGACGCCGCCACGGGCGTCGCGGCATTGTGAGTGGTCACACTCGTCGCGAGCGCCGCAGATTGCGGGTTTGCCGCAACCGGCGCCGGCACACCCATGATAGCCGCCGCGGTTGCGGCGCCGTGGTCGACCGGTGCGGATGCACCCGGCGCAGAAGCGGCAGGCGCGGGCGCCGCCGTGGCAGGCGCCGGAGTTGGCGCGGGCGCAGCCGGTGGCGCTGTCACAACCGGCGCGGCCGGCAGCGCGTTGGTGTGCAACACCGCCGCACCCGTCGCGGCAGCCGCAGCGGCGGCCGCCGGTGCGGCCGACCCCACCGTGGTCGCGGCGGGTGCGGCGCTTGCCGTGACCGGCTCGATCGGCGGCGGCAACGGCGAAATCTTGATCGCGCCGCCGCCCGGCACAGGCTCGCTGCGCGCCGAAGCGCTCAAATAGCGCCCCACCAGATCGAAGAAGCGCGAGTAAAACGGGCCCGACTGGATCGTCTCGCTCGAAATCTTGACCATCTCGTCGCTGTTCGAGCGAATCGGCAGCGAAACCGACCCCAGAATCGAGAGCCCCACGCTCGCCGAGGTATCGCTCTTCTTGAGCGCGTAGCCGTTCTGCACGGCGTTCACGTACACCATGCTCGTATTGCTCGCGTCGCCCGGCGTGCAGACCACGTGCACCTCCACGACGATGTGCTGATCCAACGTCGGCTGGAAGTTCTTCGTGGCGTCGACGGTGTCGTCGCGCGTCATCGTCGTCATGTAGCCCTGGCTCAGCAGTGCGCGGCGCGACGATTCGCAGGCGTCAGTGCTCGCGTAGTTGAAGCTGCGCGAGAACTGGCTGGGCGCGGTGCTCAGCAGCTGATCTTCCTGGAACTTGGGCTTGGGCGAGGAGCACGCGCCGAGCGCAGCAGCCAGCGTCACCGTGATGACGGCGAGAGCGGCGCTGCGAAGCGGGACGGGCAAACGAGGGAAAACTTTTAAAAAACGGGACATATTCGGGGCAAACAGGGCAGCAATGCGGCATTGCATCGGACGGCATGCATTGTAGTTCGGTTCCGCTGCGCACGACCGAACGCTCGTTTTTTCGAGGCATTTCGAAAGCCGGACGAAGGCGTCTCGAAGCTTACATCCCACATGACAAAAAAAACGGGCTTCCGCCCAACGCGAAAGCCCGTATCGAGCCGGCGCCCGGGACAGCGAGCGGAGAAGAGAACCCGCTGGCGTGCGCCGCAGCCCGGGTACCGCCGGCTGTTCTGTGCGCGATGCGCTAAATCGTCCGAGCCACAAATGGCGCCGCGCCCGCAACGCGGCGTGAGTGGGGGCTCACTTCATCGGTTCACTTCGTCGCCTTACTTCGTGCCGACCGTCGTGAGCGGCTGCCACTTGCCGTTCACGACCTTGTAGACCGTCACGCCGCCGTATTTGAGGTCGCCGTACTGGTCGTAGGCCAGCTCGTTCGTGGTCACGCCCTTCATCTCCGTCGTTTTGAGCAGACATCGACGTGATGAAACGCATTCTCGCGGTGTACGACGCCGCTTCGTCGCCCGCGGAGTGGGCCGAATGCAACCGCCAGTTCCATCTCGCGCTGTGCGCGCCCGCGAATAACGCGCGGCTGCGCAAGATGATCGAGGAGTACTGCCTGAGCACGACGAATCGATATCCGCACCTGCGCATGTCGCTCGATACGGAGAAGAACGAGGTGCAAAGCGATCACTACGCGATCGTCGATGCCTGCAAACGGCGCGACGTGGATGAAGTGGTGGCGCTCATCGAGCGGCATATTCTCGACACCAGGCGCGAGGTGATGGCCGCGGCGCGGCTGGCTGGTCTGGATAGCTAAGCGTTTCTTCTCGCTGCGCAGAATGGAAAAACGGCGAGCGCCCGTAAGGACGCTCGCCGTTTTCCTTGAAGCAGACTTGCGTGTGCAGCGCTGCGCTTACACCGCCATTTCGGGCGGCGCCTGGCGGAAGCACCGCGTGATCCAGCCGAGGTACACGAGGCCGAGCACGAACCAGATCACGCCGAGCACGATGGCGGTCTTTTCGAGGCTGCACAGCAGCCAGATGTCGGTCACGGCGCCGATCAGCGGGAACACCAGACCGCCGAGCAACCCAAAGCCACGCGTGCCCGCCGCGCCGCTGAAGTACTGGCGGATCACGCACAGATTCACCGAAGTGAACGCGAGGAACGCGCCGAAGTTGATGAACGAGGTGGACGTGGCCACGTCGAGCTTCAGCGCGATCAAACCGACGATACCGGCAATCGCGATGTTGATCGCAGGCGTGCGAAAGCGCGGGTGGATGTAGCCGAAAATCGACTTCGGCAGCACTTCATCGCGGCCCATCGCGTAGAGCAGACGCCCCACGCTGGCCTGCGCCGAGATGCCCGAGGCGAACTGCGCCAGGATCAGGCCCGCGAGGAAAATCGTCACGAAGATATCGCCGCCCACTTTGCGAGCGATTTCGAACGCGGCCGAATCGGGGTCCTTGAACACGGCGCCCGGGTGCGCGAGCTGCAGCGTGTACGCGGCGATCACGAAGATCGCGCCGCCCACCAGCGCGATCAGCACGATGGCGCGCGGGATGGTCTTTTCGGGCTCGATGGTTTCTTCGGTGAGCGTGGAAACGGCGTCGAAGCCGAGGTACGAATACGCGGCGATCGCGGCGCCCGCCATCGTGGCCGAGAGCGGCACGTGCGGCTGGAAGAACGGCTGCGCCGTGATGAGCCCGCCCGGGCCTGCGGCCGCGGAGGCGTAGTGCAAACACAGGACAACGAACATTGCTGCGATGCCGAGCTGCACGATCATCAGCACGATGTTGAAACGCGCGGCAAGTTCGATGCCGATGACGTTCAGCACACTCGTGAGCACGATGAACGCGACGATCCAGATCCACGTGGGCACGCTCGGAAACGCCGCGCCAAGATACGCCGCGCCGATCAGCCAGATCACCATCGGCAGGAAGAAGTAATCGAGCAGTGTGGCCCAGCCGATCATGAAGCCCAGGTGCGAATTGAAGCTCTTGCGCGTGTACGTGTAGGCCGAACCCGCCACCGGGAAAAGACGCGCGAGCTTGCCATAGCTGAGCGCCGTGAAGACGATGGCGACTAGCGCGATGAGATACGCGAGGGCGGCGGTGTCCTGGCTCGCGCCTGCGAGCACGCCGTAGGTGCCGTAGACGATCAGCGGCGCCATATAGGCGAGGCCGAACAGGAGCACGGACGGCAGGCCGAGCGTGCGCTTCAGGTGAGGTTCTTGAGTGCCGCGTTCATGCGACGGCGAGGCAGGCTTCATGATGCAGTTGTCTCCTGGGTGCTGCGGTTCTGGCAGGCATGGGCGAGCCTGGCGAGCCGCGCAGGGCGGCTTGCCGGATCGCTGGTTGCCGGGCTTGTTACCGGGTATTAGTGCTACGCGCCTTTAACGCGTGCGCGGGCGGATATTGAGCGAGCGACGGCCTTGCGCGTCGTTCTCGTCCGCAAGATTGAGCGCAATGCGTGCGTCGTGCAGATAGCTGTAGTGTTCGCGGCTTTGCGCGAGCAGCGCGCGATCCACTTTCGCGTGCAGCACCGCGTCTTCGTTCTTCAACTCGCAGAGCACGTCGCCGAACGGGCTCACGAGCGCTGTTTCGCCGGGGAACGTGAGGTTGTCGTCGCCGTCGCCGGTGCGGTTCACGAGCGCGGCGAACATCTGGTTCTCCATTGCGCGCGCAACGATCGCGCGGCGATGCACGGGGCCGAACGGATCCATATTGCCGTTCGTGACGACGAGCATTTCCGCGCCGAGCGAGGCCACGGCGCGGGCCGTTTCGGGAAACTCGATGTCGTAGCAAATCAGGAGACCCACGGTCATGCCCTTGAATTCGCACACCTCGAAGTGGTCGCCGGGCGTGAATACGCCCACGTCCGTGGCCCACAGATGCGTCTTGCGGTAGCGCAGCGCGATGTCGCCGCGTTCGTCGATCAGGACGGTCGTGTTGTAGAAGCGGTCGCCGTCGCGCTCGGCAAGGCCGACCGCCACGCCGATCTTCGCGGCGCGAGCGGCGTCACGGACTTTGCTCAAAGACGGACTTTCGAGCGATTCGGCTACGTCGCGCACGTTTTCGCGGGTGGGAAAGCCCGTGAGCGTGGCTTCGGGGAAGACGATGAGATCGCTGCCTTCATGGCTTTTGGCCATAGCGTCGAGTACGCGGGCGAGGTTGGGAGCGACTGCGCCGTCCACGATCGGGATCTGCGCGAGTTCGAGTTGCATGCTTGTCTCCTTCCTTATGTATTACGTAAAGCACCGCGTGGGCGTCTGGAGCCGCTATTATCTCCACGTTATTTTTGTCGAGAAATTACCCTGCAGGGGTACCCTGATCGGAGGACCCATGGAGCCCCTCATGGAACTGGACTGGCAGGACCGTGCGTTCCATCACCATATCGCGACGCTGCTCGACGCCCTCGACGGCCCCGACTTCTGGACCCGCATGACGCGTGTGATCGAGCGCTTCGTCGCGTTCGACAACTGGGTTGCGCTCGTCTTCCGGCGCGATCGCGCGCCGCTCGTATGCGCCGAGTCGCCCATGCCCGACGGCACCGTGGATCTCTTGTTCCGCGCGTATCTCGAGGGGATGTACCTGCTCGATCCGTTCTATCTGAACGCCAGCGAGAACCCGCGCGCAGGACTCGTCACGCTGGCCGAAGTCGCGCCCGATAATTTCCGCATGACGGACTACTATCAGCGCTACTTCAAGAGCAACATCATCGGCGACGAAGTGCAGTTCAACGTGCCTCTCGACGAAGCGCGCACGCTGATTTTCTCGCTAGGCGCAAAGCACCATTACACGGAGCGCGATATTGCGTTGTTCGCGATGTTCGCGCCGTGGGTGATCGCGCTCATGAAGCAGCGGCTTGCGTATGAGACGTTTGCCGAGGGCGTTGCCGAGGCAGTCGCGTCTGATGTATCTGAAGCCGACAGCGCGGCGCAGCAGGGGCAGTTGAGCGAGGCGGGCTTTGCGAGCCGCATCGAGGCGGTCACGCAGCAAAGCGGACGCGTGCCGCTCACCGCGCGCGAGATCGAAGTGGTGCGTTTGAGCCTGAGCGGTTTTTCCACGCGCGCGATTGCGGAGCGGCTCGCCATTTCGTTCGAGACCGTGCGCGCGCACAAGAAGCATATCTACGCGAAGCTCGGCGTGAGTTCGCAGTCGGAGTTGTTTGCGCTTTTCTACGAGCCGCTCGGGCGCGCGGGCGTATGAGCGCCGCGCGCCTTCGACGGCGCGCGTCAGAACTCGACGAGCGCGAAGTCTTCCTTGCCCACGTCGCAGAGCGGGCAGCGCCAGTCGTCGGGCACATCGGCCCAGCGGGTGCCGGGAGCGAGGCCGTCGTCGGGGGCGCCTGCCGCTTCGTCATACACCCAGCCGCAGATCACACAGACCCATTGCTTGAGCCCGTCGTCGGCGCTGGCCGCAGCCGTCGAGGCGCTTGAGGAGGCCTCGGGCGCGGCGCCTTCGGGCGGGGTGTCGAGCGCGACGACGAGCGGCGCTGCGGTGCTCTCGCGTTCAGCGAGCTTGCTTTGCAGCGTGGCGAGCAGCGCGGCGGCTTCGTCGGCGGTGAGGTCGATCCAGTACGGGTCGCCTGCGCCGTCATTCAGGCGTTCAGGAGAGAACTGGATTTCGAGGGCGACGCCTTTCTTGTACATAAGCGAAAACGGTTGGCTTGATGCCCCGGACGCGCTGCGCTTACAGGAAGTAGCGGAACAGCAGCGAGGCCGCGATGCCGCCAGCGCCGATCAGCGCGAGCATTTGCAGGAGCGTGATGGACTTGCTGGACTTGGCGTTCGAAGCCGCGGGACGGGTGGTGGTGTTCATAGGGTGAATATGCGGCGGCGTGGGTTGCGATTTCGATTGCGCCCCGAAAAGTCGCCATCATCGGCATGACGGCGGCAGAGCGCGGCGGGGAGTTTCGCACGATTTCGCATCGGCGGGGGCATTTGCGGGGCGACTGCGCGCACGCGCCGCAGATTTCGTCCCCGGCAACCTGCGCCGCACAGCGGCATCGATTATCGCCGCTAATCTGGGCCGGATTCCTGAGCGCGCGGAGATGGTTTATTTCGCAGGCGTTGAGAGAAGCGGCTCACAACTGCAGCCAGCGCCGTTCGACATACGAGAACAGCCAGCTGACCGGCACCGCGCACGCCATGCCGATGGCGACCTGCGCCACGCGAAAGAGCGCGACGTCCCACACTGGTCCGTTAATGGGCACGAGCAGCACGATCGTGGTGGTGATCGCGCCCAGTCGCGCGGCGGTGCTCACGCTCAGGCACCAGCAGCCGATGATCACCACGCTCACGGCGACGAGGTAGGCCGCGAGATTTTCCGGGCCGAACGCCGCCGTCGCGAGCCCCACCGCGCCGCCCGCAATCGCGCCGATGAACTGGTCGCGCGACTGCGCAAGCGTATCGGCGTAATCGTGCTGGGTGACGGCAATCGCCGTGATCGCGGCCCAGAACGCTTGTTCGGTGTGGAGCGCGCGGCCGATGCTGTATGCAAGGCCTGCCGCGCACACGGCGCGCATCGCCATGAGCGTGCCCTGCGCGGCGCGACTCTTGAGCGGCAGGCGCTTGAGCGTGCCCAGCGCCGATTGCTGGAGCGAAGTCAGGTAGGCGTAGAGGTTGTCTTGTGGGTCGTGCATTGCGCGTGATCGGTCGTAAGGAGAACGTGAGGCTGGGCGGGCGCGTTGCCAAGCATATCAAGCCGTGTTTGCAATATGCGGATCGTCGGGCAGGCGATGCATGCGCAACGGCGTCGCCGCGTGGCGCAGGAGCGAGACAAAAAAAGGCGCGATGCCAACCGGCATCGCGCCTTTCTACAGCCGAAAAACCGTGCGTTACTTCCTGTCGATCGAGATCGCGCCCGGACCCGTTACCGCGAGTGCGAGCAGTCCGCCGGCGATGCTGATGTTCTTGTAGAAGTTGATCATGTTCGCCATTTGATCGGCGCCCGTCATGGTCCAGAAGTGATGGCCGATGAAGGCCGTCGCAACGGTATAGATCGCGAGCAGCACGGCGAGCGGCCGCGTGTAGAAACCCACGAGCAGCAGGATGCCGACCGCGAACTCCATGATCACGGCGATGACGGCCGACAGCATCGGCACGGGCGCGCCCACGTGCGCCATGTAGTCGACCGTGCCCGAAAAGCCGGTGATTTTGGACCAGCCGAACAGGATGAACAGGGAAGTCAGCAGAATGCGTGAGACCAGCAGCACGACGTCGTTGCCCGGCCCGAACAGGTTGTATCGCATGGTTTTCTCCGAATAAGTTTTAAGCAGTTCACTACGTATCAGTTCGCGCTTTGCCGGGCGGCGGCCCACTTTGAGTGAATGGACCGCCGCGCGCCGGTCTGCGCAAGCATAACCTCAGGCGCAACGCCGAAGTCAGGACCAGAGCTCCGACACTTCGATATTACGCAGATCGAACACGAGGACCTCTGCATCGTGTCCGTCGCTGAAGCTCAACTCGCGCTCGGCGCGGATGCGCGCGCCGTCGCCCTCGCCCAGTTCCACGCCGTTCAGCTTCACGCTGCCGCGCGCCACGTGAACGTAAGCGTAGCGGTCGGCGCCCACTTCGATCTTCGCCGTTTCCGCGCCGTCGAGGCGGCCTGCATAGACGCGTGTGTCCTGGCGCAGCAGCAGCGAGTCGTCGGCGCCGTCCGGCGAGAGGATCAGGCGGAACTTGCCGCGCTTTTCCTCATCGGCGATGTTCTTCTGCTGGTAGCGCGGCTGCGCACCCTTCACGTTCGGCGCAATCCAGATCTGCAGGAAGTGCACCCCTTCGTCGGCCGAGTGGTTGAACTCGCTGTGCGCGACACCGGTGCCGGCGCTCATCAGCTGCACGTCGCCGGGAACGATCACCGAGCCCGTGCCCATCGAGTCCTTGTGCTCCAGCGCGCCTTCCAGCACGTACGAGAAGATTTCCATGTCGCGGTGCGGGTGCTTGCCGAAGCCGCGCGCCGGGGCCACGCGGTCGTCGTTGATCACGAGCAGGTCCGAGAAGCCCACTTGCTTCGGATCGTAGTAGTTGGCAAACGAAAACGTGTGACGCGAGCTGAGCCAGCCATGTTCACCGCGGCCGCGTTGGTCTGCCTTGCGAAGTTCGATCATTTTCGTCTCTCCTGTCGGGCCGAGTTGGCGCTTTAGCGCCTTACCCTGGCCCCATTGGGTTGATGGGATTCGGTTGATTGGTTGCGATGGAAGAATTTTAGGTCAATCAAATCGACTGGAATCACCGTAAAATACGACTCACTGTCACGATGAAGTGGACAATCGGAATGCAACTCGACGACATGCGGATCTTCGTGAATACCGTGGATGCGGGCAATTTCACGGCGGCGGCCCATCGGCTGCGGCTTTCCAAGCAGTTCGTGAGCCGGCGCGTGGCGGCGCTGGAGGGCGATCTGGGCGCGCGCCTGCTGGTGCGCAACACGCGCAAACTGGCGGTCACGGACCTTGGCCAGGACTTCTACGAGCGCGCGAAGCGCATCCTTTCGGACGTCTCGGAGGCCGAGCAGGCCATGTCGGACCGGCGCAGCGAGCCGCGCGGCTTGCTGAAAGTGAGCGCGCCGATGTCGTTCGGCATGGCGCACCTTTCGCCGCTCGTCGCCGAATTTCTGCGTGAGCATCCGGACGTGCGCTTCGACATGGATCTGAGCGACCGCACCGTCGACGTGATCGGCGAGGGTTTCGACATGGCGCTGCGGATCGGCCGGCTGGCGGATTCCACGCTGGTCGCGCAAAAGCTCATCGACGTGCGCATGATCGCCTGCTGCAGTCCCGGCTATCGGCGCCGCCGGCGCGCGCCCCAAACGCCTGCCGATCTCGCGCAGCACGCCTGCCTGCCGTACGGGCAGCAGGGCCGCGCGCCGTGGGAATTCATCGTTGATGGCGTGCGCACGCCTTTCGACGTGCATGGGCCGCTGCGCGCGAACAACGGCGAAGTGATCCGCGACGCGGCCATTGCCGGGCTCGGCATCTGCTACCTCCCGGACTTCATCGTGGCGGGATCGGTTGATGCGGGCCTGCTGGTGGAGGTGCTGGAGCCGTTCATGCCGCCGCCCAACGCGCTCCATGCGCTGTACCCGCAGCATCGTGAAGCTTCCGTGACGATCCGCGCATTCACGCAATACCTGCGCGAGCGGCTCGCGGCGCGTGCGGCAACCGCGCGTGGCGGGGCGCTTTGACGCAGCAAGCGTGCGGCCCTTGCAGAAGGGCCGTTGCGCCTGCATCTAACGCATAAAGCTTCGTGAACGCAACATGACAGCGCGGCCGCGTGAGGCGCCTTGTCGCAGTTTCGTTGTATGCTCACCGCCCCGAGGGTTGCTCGGGCTGCGCGATGCGGGCGCGGAATCCCATACGGGCGGGCTTTGACGGACGCTATGGGGTCCGATAGGCAGGGTTAATACCCGCGATCAAAGCAACCAATTTTTCAAACGGACGCGGTTCCCGTAACCTTCGTCCATACCTTTTCCCAACCCAGAGCGAGGAAACAACGCATGTCTCTCATCAACACGCAAGTCAAGCCGTTCAAGGCAACCGCATACCACAACGGTAAGTTCGTTCCGGTCTCTGAGGAAAACCTCAAGGGCAAGTGGTCGGTCGTCGTGTTCTACCCGGCCGACTTCACTTTCGTGTGCCCGACCGAACTCGGCGACCTGGCTGACCAGTACGCGGAATTCCAGAAGCTGGGCGTCGAAGTCTACGGTGTGTCGACCGACACGCACTTCACGCACAAGGCATGGCACGACACGTCGGACACGATCGCCAAGATCCAGTACCCGCTGGTCGGCGACCCGACGGGCGCAATCACGCGCAACTTCGACGTCATGATCGAAGAAGAAGGTCTGGCACTGCGCGGCACGTTCGTGATCAACCCGGAAGGCGAGATCAAGCTGTGCGAAATCCACGACAACGGCATCGGCCGTGACGCCAAGGAATTGCTGCGCAAGGTGCAAGCTGCTCAGTACGTGGCAGCACACCCGGGTGAAGTTTGCCCCGCCAAGTGGACGCCGGGCGCTGAAACGCTCAAGCCGTCGCTCGACCTCGTCGGCAAGATCTAAGCGTCGCTGTTCAAATGCGATCGCCCTGATCGCATGACGCCGAAGTCTCACTAGCTGTATCCCCGGGCCGCGCCCAGTCGGCCGCGGTCCGGGTGCCTGTTCGCCTCTTGACGCCATAAGCGGAACGGCGAAATTGCCAGGCAATACTTAGAATTCCCCCGCTTCTTCTCTAGCCGGAAAAAAAGCCATGCTCGACGCCAACCTCAAAGATCAACTCAAAAGCTACCTCGAAAAAGTCACGCAGTCGATCGAGATCGTTGCGTACCTGGACGATGGCGAGAAGTCGCAAGAACTGCAGCAATTGCTGCAGGACATCGCATCGCTCTCGAATCGCATCTCCTACGAGGCACGCCGTGGCGCCGCAGCCGGCGACGCGCGTACCCCTTCGTTCGATATCAAGCGCGCGAACTCCGACGTGAAAGTCACGTTCGCGGGCATTCCGATGGGCCACGAATTCACGTCGCTCGTGCTGGCGCTGCTGCAGGTGGGCGGCCACCCGGTCAAGCTCGAGAACGACACCATCGAACAGGTGAAGGCGCTCGACGGCGCGTTCTCGTTCGAAGTCTATATGTCGCTGTCGTGCCAGAACTGCCCGGAAGTCGTGCAGTCGATCAACGCGATGGCTTCGCTCAACCCGAACGTGCAGATCGTCACGATCGACGGCGCGCTGTATCAGGACGAAGTCGAGAAGCGCCAGATCATGGCCGTGCCGACCATCTACCTGAACGGCGAAGTGTTCGGCCAGGGCCGCATGGGCGTGGAAGAGATTCTCGCGAAGCTCGATACCGGCGCATCGTCGCGTGCTGCCGAGAAGCTGAACCAGAAGGATGTTTTCGACATGCTCATCGTCGGCGGCGGCCCCGCTGGCGCTGCGGCTGCGATCTACGCGGCGCGCAAGGGCATCAAGACCGGCGTGCTCGCCGAGCGCTTCGGCGGCCAGGTGCTCGACACGATGGCCATCGAGAACTTCGTCTCGGTCACGGAAACGGAAGGGCCGAAGTTCGCCACGGCGCTGGAGCAGCACGTGCGCGCCTATGACGTCGACATCATGAATCTGCAGCGCGCCGAAGCGCTCGTGCCCTCGGGCAACGGCTTCGAAGTGCGCACGCAAAGCGGCGCGACGCTGCGTGCGAAGAGCGTGGTGCTCGCCACCGGTGCGCGCTGGCGCAATGTCGACGTGCCGGGCGAGCAGCAGTACAAGAACAAGGGCGTGGCTTACTGCCCGCACTGCGACGGCCCGCTCTTCAAGGGCAAGCGCGTGGCGGTGATCGGCGGCGGTAACTCGGGCGTGGAAGCGGCAATCGACCTGGCCGGTATCGTGAGCCATGTCACGTTGCTCGAATTCGGCGCGCAACTGCGTGCGGACGAAGTGCTGCAACGCAAGCTGCGCAGCCTGCCGAACGTCACGGTGCACCTGAACGCGCAAACCACGGAGATTTCCGGCGACGGCCAGAAGGTCACGGGTCTCGCTTTTCTCGAACGCGCGTCGGGCGAGAAGCGTCATCTCGAACTCGAAGGCGTGTTCGTGCAGATCGGCCTCGTGCCGAACACCGAGTTCCTCAAGGGCACGGTGGCGCTGTCGAAGCACGGCGAGATCGAAGTGGACGCGAAGGGCCAGACGTCGGTGCCGGGCGTGTTCGCCGCGGGCGACGTGACGACCGTGCCGTTCAAGCAGATCGTGATCGCCGTGGGCGAAGGCGCGAAGGCATCGCTGGGCGCATTCGACTACCTGATCCGCTCCTCCGTGGAGCAGGAAGAGGATGCGAAGGCGGCGCCCGTGGTCGCCTAAGCAAAGGGTTGTAGCAGTCTCTCTTTACGCCGGCTCACGCCGGCGTTTTTTTATGGTTTCGCGCAAGAAGACGGCTCAGTCCTGGACGAGCGGGCTGCCTTTTACAGAATATGTGAAATTAAATGAACAGCGTCTCGGTGCGCGTGCCAAACTGGCTGCTGGTCGACACCGTCGATCGAGGAGACGAAACATGCAGCGCGAAACATTCATCCGCAGCCTGGCCGAAGAAGGCTTTCCCGAGCCCGTTGTCGTGACGCGCGAAGCCGGCGTCATGGAGGTTCATTCGCATCCGTTCGAAGCGAAGGCGCTGGTCATCGAGGGCGAACTGCACATTCGCGTAGGCGACGAAGAGCGACACTACAAGGTCGGCGACGTATTTCATCTCGCCGCCAACTTGCCGCACGCCGAGCGCTATGGGCCGCAGGGCGTGCAGTACCTGGTGGGGAGGAAGTGAGGGGGAGGCGCCTATGCCGCGAGGGGCTGAAGTTCCGAGCGGACCAACGGGTCGATGCAGCACACCACACCCTGCGTGAGCAGCCGAGGTGTTGCAAATGAAACAGCGACCGAGGATCCATTGCTCCGATAGCCAGCGAAGACTAACGTGGGAGCGCTGGCGCTAAGGCGACTCGCTCCCTCACCCCCGCGCCGCGATTTCCTTCTTCCACCCCGCGATGATCTTCCCCGCGAGCGCATTGTAGTCGCCGTCGAAGTGGTGATCGCCGTTCGTCTTCACGACGTCGATGCCGGTATTCGCGAGCGCCGGGCACAGCGTGTCTTTCTCGCCCGCGCCATACACACATTGCACGATAGAAGGCGGCACCTTCGCGAGTTCCGGGCGCACCTGCAGTGCCTTGTCGCTGGCGGGCATGCCGAGCCAGCCCGTCACGCGAATCTGGAAGTCGGCGTCGGGCGCGAAGCCGAGCAGCGACATGTACGACACCTTCGCGCGCAACGTGTCGGGCAGACGGTTGTAGGCGAACGGCATCACGTCCGCGCCGAACGAGTAGCCCACGAGCGCGATGTGCTGCGCATGCCAGCGCGAGCCGTAAGTCTTCAGCACGCGGGCGAGATCGTGGCTCGTTTGCTCGGGCGTCCTTTCGCTCCAGAAGTAGCGCAGCGCGTCCCAGCCGATCACCGAAATGCCCTGCTTTTGCAGCGCTTCTGCAATCGTCTTGTCGAGATCGCGCCAGCCGCCGTCGCCCGAGATCACCACCGCGAGCATGTCGGTGGGGTGCGCCGCGGGCAGTTCGACGAGCGGCAGGTCCGACACGTCCTCTTCACTTTCCGTCACGACGCGCAGGTGATTCGATGTGAGCGCAACGATCTTGTCGGCGTCGGCAACGCTGGGGGCGAAGGCGCGCGGAGCGCCGGAAGTGGCTGCGTGCACATCTTTCGTCGTCACACCCTGCTCGAAGAAGCCGGGCAGGCCATTGCCGCGCGAGAGTGTGGGGTCGGCCGGGCAGGGCGCGAAGCGCGCGTCGAGCTTTGCGGCCGGATCGAGCGACACGGCGCCCGCCATCGTGTTCGCGGGCGCCTGCGAGAGCATGCGCTGTGCGATGAGCGCACCTTCGCCGCTGCCGATCGCGATCGGCGCGTAGTACTCGCTGGAGCCTAGCTGGCGTTCGAGTTGGTGGCTCAGCGCTTCGGCGTCGCTGTAGAGCTTGTGGCAGGTCTCGTTCTTCACGGCGGCGAGGTTCTGCGCATAGCGCTCCGTATCCACGCCCACGACGAGCGCGCCATGCCGCGCGAGCGCGTCGGCGCGCGTCTGGTCGGCGGCGCTCCAGTGCTTGTCCGCCGAGAACAGCACGGTGAAGCCGCGCATGGCGACACTCGGTTTCGTCACCGCGACTTCGCCGTAACGGCCGCCCGAAACGTGCATGGTCGCGGCGGAGGCGGGCGTCGAGACGGGCGTCGAAGCCGCGTTGGCGTGAACCGCGCAAAACGCCAGCGCAGCGGCGCCCGCTGCCGTGCCTGCAATGCGCGGCAGCCTGGGAATACGGAATGTCATGAGCGCCAGCCTCCTGCCAGCAGCGATAGATCAGCGAGAGTGATGAACACGCTGATCGAGCCAGAGGCGGCCAGATAGCGTGGTTCCCAGCGCGGCGCGAACTTGTTCTTGAAGCCGCGCAGCCCCCGGAAGTTATAGAAGCGGCCGCCGAAGCGCCAGATGAAACCCGCGAGCCGGTGCCAGGACGACGCGAGCGGCGAAGGGCCCATGCCCGAGAGCGGCGCCATGCCGAGCGAGAGCGACTGGTAGCCTGCGGCCTTCAGATGCAGCGCGAGCTGCGTGAACAGATATTCCATCGCGTAGGGCGAGGCGCCCGGCATATGGCGCATGACGCCCACCGTCGCGTCGGTGTTCAGATCGGTCGTCATGAAGGTGACGAAGGCGAGCGGCTCGCCGTTCTGACGGATGAGCAAGACGGACTGCGCGGCGAGATAGTCGTCGTCGAACGCGGCCACCGAGAAGCTTTTCTCGCGCGCTTCGCGGTCCTGCAGCCACGCGTCGGAGATCGCGCGCAGCACCGGCAGGCTCGCGCCCATCTGCGTGGGCTCGATATGTTCGATCGAAAAGCCGTCGCGTTCGCCGCGCTTGAGCGCGTAGCGCAGATGCGCGCGCTGCGGACCCTTGAGGTCGAATTCCTGCAGCATCACGCGCGCTTCCTCGCCGAGCTTCATCAGCGTGAGGCCGGCGTCGAGATAGAGCGGCAGCGCGTCGGCGCGCACCTGGTAGAACGCCGCGCGGCCGTTGTGCGCGTGGGCGAGCGTGACGAACTCGCGGATCAGCGCGGGCCACTCTTCGCGCGGGCCAACCGGATCGTGCAGCGCCGCCCACGTGCGACCGCGCTTCGCGTACATCAGAAAAGCCTTGCGCGAGGTGGAGAAGAGGAAGCTCTTGTCGCCCATCAGCGCGAGGCCCGCGTCGCTGCGTTCCTGCGCGCGCACGATACGCGCGGCTTCTTCGAGGTCTTCGCTCGGGGGCATCACGAAGCGGCCGGCGGCGGGGCGCAGCAACTGCCACAGTGCGAGCGCGGCGGCGAACACGCCGGCGCCGAGTGTGGCGCGCAGCGCGCGCGGCGCGCGGCTGTGGAAGGCGAATTGCCACCAGAGGCTTTGCGAGTACTGCACGTCGCGGAACGCGAACAGCAGCACCCACACCGCGAGCGCGATCACGCAGCCGACCGAGGCGAGCCAGGCCGGCGTGAATCGCTCGCTGAACATCGACGAGTGGCGATTGAAGCGCTTGCGCGTACCAAGCAGCAGCACGATCAGCACGCACAGCACGCCCGCTTCGACGAAGGCGAGGCCCTTGGCGAGCGAGAGCGCGAGGTTGGCCACGGCGATCACGAGCGCGAGCCACCAGGCGGCGTCCAGACGCCGCAGCAGACCGCGCGCGACGAACAGGAGCAACACGCCGAAGAGGCTGCCCATCAGCTGCGAGCTTTCGAGCACCCAGAGCGGCACGATGGTTTGGAGCAGCGCGATGCGCTTGGAGAACGCGGGTGTGGCGCCCGAGATCACGAGCATGCTGCCGGTCACGAACGTCACGATGGCGAGGAAGAGCGGCGCGAGTTGCGAGACGCCATCGGCGCCGCGCTTCGCAAAGCGGGCGCTGAGCGGTGTCTTGAGCGCGCGGCCCTCGAATACGGCGAGCACCGCGGCGGCGAGCGCGAGCGGCGCGCCGAAGTAGATCGCGCGATAGGCGAGCAGCGCGGCAAGCACCTTCGAGGTCGGCACGCTCGGCCCGAGCGCGTAGACCATCGCGGCTTCGAACACGCCGATGCCGCCGGGCGTGTGGCCGATCAGGCCGAGCAGCATGGCGGCGCAATACACGGTGAGGAAGTCGGTGAAGCCGAGAAGCGCATGCGGCATGACCGACCAGAGCGCGAGCCCGGCGCCGACCACGTCGAGCGCGGCCAGCAGCAGCTGCGCGACGAGGTCGCGCCGCGCCGGCACCGAAAAGCGCAGCCATGCGCGGCCGAACGGCTCGATCTCGCGCGCGCTTGCGGGGCAAACGATGACCATCACCGCGCCGCAGCCGAGCACCACGCCGCCGATCAGGCGCAGTTCGTCGGGCGAGAGGTGCAGCAGCCCGGAGAGCGTGCTTGCGGCGCCCACCATGCCGAGCGCGGTCATGAACACGAGTGCGAGGGCGAGCGTGACGCTCGTGAACACCGTCATGCGGCCGATCTGCGCGGCGGTGACGCCCGCGCCGCCATACACGCGGCAGCGCACTGCGCCGCCCGTGAGCGCGCCGAAGCCGGTCACGTTGCCGAGCGCCGAGCCGGCGATCGCGCCGGCCCACAACGCGCCGCGCGAGACGCGCGCGCCCAGGTAGCGCAGGCCCACGGCGTCGCGACCGACCAGCGCGACGAAGCTCACGGCCGTGGCGGCGAGGGCGCCGACCCATTGCGCGGGCGTGAGCGTCCAGAGCTGGCGGATCACCGAGTGGTAGTCGACCGTGCGAGAGAGGTGCTGGAACACGACCAGCAGCAGCGCGCAGATACCGAGCGCGAACACCGGCGCGACAAAGCGCTGCAGGTGCAGGGCATCGGCACGGCGGCGCAGCGCCCCGAGGGCGCGCGCCGCGCGCGAAGAATGCGATTGGGACATGGATCGGTCTGGTGGCTCTCTGCGATGTCGCCGTATCGACTGTTACAGCTTCCCCGGCGGTGACATCGTGTTTATTCGCGTTTTGCGCTTACGTTCTTTCGAGGCCGGGTCTCGCGCATCACGCGCGCGAACCGGAAATTCGAGCCGAATCGTAATCGTTCGGAAAGGACTAGTTAAGCTCAGCAAACGCATGGGACTACCCGCCGGTTGACGCCCCGGTGCAAGAAACCGCTATTGGGTGCAGATCAATTCGACACGATGACGCGTCGTAACGAGTGGATTTAATTAGGGAATAATCTTTTTGCGATTGATGTTTGCAGGGCCTGATTAACAGGCGGCCAGAACGGCAAGGTAATCGTTAACTTGTGAGTAATGGGCGGGCGCAGATCGCGTGCTGAAACGCGCGCCGAGTGGGCTGGTTCGCCGAAAGCCTTGCGTGGCGGGCGTTGCAGGCACTCCTGGTTGGCAGCCGGAGATGATGTTTTGGGTGTTAACCAGGCACTTTCTGAAATCGCTGTCACTAATTCGAGACAGCTCGTTTAATCCTTTTACAATGCTTGACGGGCGAGTTAGTCTGCTTTGGTCAAGAGTTGTTTTACCGTGCCGGGAGAATGACGTGAAAAGACTAGCCTTGACTTCCCTTTCACTGGCCGCGCTCGGGGTTGCTGGCACGGCTCAGGCACAGACTAGCGTGACGCTGTACGGCACCATCGACACCTCGATTACCTACGTCAATCACGCCGACGGCAGCAAGAACCTCTGGACGCTCGGCAACAGCAGCTTCGGCAATCTCTCCGGCTCGCGATGGGGTTTGAAGGGCGCTGAAGATCTCGGTGGCGGCCTCAAGGCGATCTTCCAGTTGGAAAGCGGCTTCAACCCGTCCACAGGCGCGCTTGCGCAGGGCGGCAGGCTGTTCGGCCGACAGGCATACGTGGGCTTGACGGCCGAGCAGTACGGGTCGCTCACGCTCGGGCGGCAGTATGACCCGCTCATCGACCTCGTGCAGGGCATCACGGCCGACAACTATTTCGGCTCCGTGTTCGCAACGCCCGGCGACGTGGATAACTACGACAACAGCTTCCGCGTGAACAACGCCGTCAAGTACACCACGCCCGTATGGAGCGGCCTCCAGGCTGCGGCGATGTACTCGTTTGGTGGCATCGCGGGTTCGACAGGCGCCGAGCAGTCGTACTCGGCGGCGGTCAACTACACCAACGGTCCGCTCGCGCTGGCAGGCGGCTACTTCTACGCGGCGAACAGCCAGGCCGTCAACGGCATTCGCACCGGCGGCTGGACGAGCACCTCGGACGGCACCTTCGACGGCCCGATCAACTCCGGCTACGCTACGGCACACTCGCTCACCATTGCGCGCGCGGCGGCGCAGTACCAGCTCGGCCAGTTCACCTTCGGCCTCGGCTACAGCAACGCGCGCTACTCGCCCGATGCGAGTTCGGTGTTCCGCGAGACGCAAAAGTACAACACCGGCCAGGGCTTCATGAACTATCAGCTGAACCCGGCGCTGCTGCTCGGCATTGGCTACAGCTACACGCACGCCAATGGCGATACGTCGGCGAATTACAACCAGGTGTCGCTCGGCGCGGATTACAGCCTCTCGAAGCGCACGGACCTTTACATGACGGCGGCCTGGCAGCATGCGAGCGGCGATACCGGCAACGGTACGGGCGGCTCGATGCCGGCCGAGGCTTCGGTCGGCTCGTACGGTTACTCGGGCACCTCGAACCAGGCCATCGTGAACTTCGGGCTGCGGCACAAGTTCTGAGCGACGGCCTCTATCGACAACGCCGGATGCGCCAACCGGGCGGCGCATCCGGCGTTTTGGCGTGTGCGGCCCTGGGTTCGGCTCAAGGCGCGTCAAGCGTCAGGGCATCGCGCGTCACGCCTCGCGTGAACGCCGGAGCGTGAGCAGCGCAAGCCAGGCGGCGAGGCGCTCCATACCGCGCCGCACGCCCGCGAACGGCGGCTGCCATGCGCTCGTGATGCTCACGCGTGCCGGCAAGGCGGCCTCAGTGCTGAGCCAGATACGTTCGCCACGCTCGAGCCGAAGCGTCTCGCCCGGTTGCACCCAGTGGTCGTAGGGCGAGCGGGCGCGCGTGACCCATACCTGGGCTACCTGAACACGCAGCGTGGCTGATGCGCTCACGCGCCAGGTGACAGTGCGCATGGGCGGCACGGCGAAATGGACCGACTGGATGGGCAACGGATCGTCGAGCCGGTCGGTTGCGTCCGCAACGGCGTGCGGCGCGGATTGCGAGGCGGGCTGTAAAGCGGGTTGCGAAGCGGTCAGTGAAGCTGCCTGAAAAGCGTCATCCATCGTTTTCTCCAGTTTTTGGAGCCGACGGACGGAGCGCTATCACCCAGAAAAACAAAAAGCCCCGTCGATGCCGGCGGGGCTTGTGATTTGCGTGACGACAGACTGCTAGTACGCACACCATCCCCGTGGGTTACCCGTATGGGTTTTCCACGGATGATTCATCGTGTTTGCGATGACGAGGCGGGTGGAGGACGTGTGCATGGCTTGAGTGTGCGGGGTGCCTTGCAGCGCTGTCAACCGGAAATGCTTAAATGGGCTTTGGCAGCCGCAGTTTCTGTTGCGTGCGAGTCTCCTTCGCACCTTTGCATGATGCGATCGTGCCCTTCGATGGCATATCCTCTTGCGGGCAGCACCGTTTTCTCACTAGGATTGGTTGTTTTTCATGGATATCCGTCGAACCGTCCCACAATGTGGGGGGCGTACTCCCTGATACGCCTCGCGGCATCGACGTGTTGTGTGGAAACGACTGCATATGATATATCACATACAGAATATTGCTTTTTGTGGCGACGCAACATATGATTGAGTTATTCGATTACTCAATCATGCGGAGCTTCAAATGGATTTCGTTTCTCTCGCACTGTTCGGTGCAGCGGTCGTGGGTCTGGGTGCAGCTGCTACGGTCATGATCGCCAGGTGGCTGCCGCAGTCCGCCATTGAGCAGGCTGCGCAGCATGGCCGGTACGCTGGTTTGGGCGAAGCACCGCGCGCCAGGGCCGTTCGTCGTGCACAATTCGGTCCGCGAATCCGTCCGCAGGTCGGAAAAGAGGTAATCAATGTCGTCAGAACAAACTGAAGTTGTAGCAAGCCGGGAAGCGGCGCCGCTTAAGCTGGCGCTGCAGCCCATCAACGCCACACTGAGCCTGCGCGATCAGGCTTATGCCATGCTGCGCCAGGCCATTGCCGACGCCGATATCTACCAGTCGCGCGAGGAAATCCGGCTCGACGAGCGCGTGCTGAGCGAATCGCTCGGCGTGAGCCGCACGCCGGTTCGCGAGGCCATGACGCTGCTCGAGCAGGAGGGCTTCCTGCGCATGGTGCCGCGCCGCGGCATCTATATCGTGCGCAAGAGCAAGCGCGAGATCGTCGAGATGATCCAGATGTGGGCCGCGCTCGAAAGCATGGCCGCGCGTCTCGCCACGATCCACGCCACCGACGAGGAAATCGCGCGGCTACGCCACATGTTCGACGACTTCCGCGACAGCACCCCCGCCGAACACATCGCTGAGTACTCGGACGCCAACATCGCGTTCCACCAGGCGATCGTCGAGCTTTCCCGCTCGCAGATCATCCTCGACACCATCAAGAACATCTTCGTGCACGTGCGCGCCATTCGCCGCATGACGATTTCGCAGAGCGACCGGGCTTCGCGCTCGATCGTCGATCATCTGCGCATCATCGAGGCGCTGGAGAAGCGTGACACCGAGCTGGCGGAAAAGCTCGTGCGCCAGCATTCGCTCGATCTCGCGGCTTATGTCGAGAAGAACTGCGATTTTCTGGATTGACGCAGGCGGCTGACGCCGCCTCTGGGCAAAACGGGAGACCTTCGGGTCTCCCGTTTTGCGTTTACGTTCCTTCGCGTCCCATCACGCTCATTCATCACGCGTCGGCAGAACGGCCTCCGACAGCCGACTTTATGCGCATCAACCCCTGGCAGCCCTGACCAAATCCCGGTGCGGAGCAGCCATCCTTCACACGGAATCTGGCATATCAGATGCGGCAACTGTTCGGGGTTTTCCCTCGTGTGCACCGCGTCAATGCCATCGAACTTGCACCAAAGCCATGGTGGATAAGGCTTCGACGCGATTCTAATGGCATTCCCGATGGGCAATTCTCCTCTTGCTTCGTTGTGATATATCACATACCGTATTGCTCAAGGACGCAGATGACGCGCCATCGCGCGAAACGCCTCTGCCCACGCAACCCCACCGATTTTCGAAAACTCGCCCGGCCACGATTAGATAAGGAGACATGACATGGGCAAGGCATTGAACGGCGTGCGCATCCTCGATTTCACACACGTGCAGTCGGGACCCACCTGCACACAACTGCTCGCCTGGTTCGGCGCGGACGTG
This sequence comes from Paraburkholderia sp. BR14312, assembly GCF_040948675.1. Lineage (NCBI taxonomy): Bacteria > Pseudomonadati > Pseudomonadota > Betaproteobacteria > Burkholderiales > Burkholderiaceae > Paraburkholderia > Paraburkholderia sp. BR14312. The sequence goes on along the minus strand of NZ_JBFPKI010000013.1, from coordinate 235,105 downwards.
ATCAAGGTAGAGCGCGTAGGCGCAGGCGACATCACGCGGGAGCAGCTGCGCGACCTGCCGGACGCGGACAGCCTCTACTTCACGATGCTCAACGGCAACAAGCGTTCGCTCACGCTCGACACGAAGAACCCGCAAGGCAAGCGCGTGCTGGAGCGGCTCATTCGCGACTGCGACGTGCTGGTCGAAAACTTCGCGCCGGGCGCGCTCGAGCGCATGGGTTTCGGCTGGGAACGTATACAGACGCTGAACCCGCGCATGATCGTCGCCTCGGTGAAGGGCTTCGGCCCCGGCCCGTACGAGGACTGCAAGGTCTACGAGAACGTCGCGCAGTGCGTGGGCGGTGCGGCGTCGACGACAGGCTTCGACGACGGCCCGCCGGTCGTCTCCGGCGCGCAGATCGGCGACAGCGGCACGGGCCTGCATCTCGCGCTCGGCATCGTGACCGCGCTCTATCAGCGCACGCACACGGGGCGCGGCCAGAAGGTGCTTGCGGCCATGCAGGACGGCGTGCTCAACCTGTGCCGCGTGAAGCTGCGCGACCAGCAGCGGCTCGAGCGCACCGGCGTCATGAAAGAGTACCCGCAGTATCCCAACGACGGCTTCGGCGAGGCCGTGCCGCGCGCCGGCAATGCGTCGGGCGGCGGGCAGCCGGGCTGGATTCTCAAGTGCAAGGGGTGGGAGACCGATCCGAACGCCTATATCTATTTCATCGCGCAGGCACCCGTGTGGGACCGCATCTGCAAGCTGATCGGGCGCGAGGAGTGGATCGACGATCCGGACTACGCCACGCCGAATGCGCGCCTGCCGCGCCTGAAGGCGATCTTCGACGAGATCGAGCACTGGACCATGCATCGCACGAAGTTCGACGCAATGGCCGTGCTCAACCGCTACGACATTCCGTGCGGCCCGATTCTCTCGATGAAGGAGATCGCCAGCGACGAATCGCTGCGCGCGAGCGGCACGATCGTCGAGGTGGATCACCCGGTGCGCGGCAAGTACCTCACGGTGGGCAACCCGATCAAGCTCTCGGATAGCCCGACCGAAGTCACGCGTTCGCCGATGCTGGGCGAACACACCGACGAAGTGCTCGCCGAATTCGGCTACACGAAGGACGAGATCCAGTCGCTGCGCGCGTCTGGCGCCGTTTGAAACCGAGGAGCGAAACATGGAAACGTGGATGCGTTTGATGGCGAGCGACGGCAGCATCGTGTTCGGCCGCGTCGAGAACGGTTACCTGCACGAATACGAAGGGCTCGATCAGCCGGTGCCCACTGGCGCAGTGCTGTCGCTGCGCGCGCTTACGCCGCTCGCGCCCTGTGCACCCGGCAAGATCGTTGCGCTGTGGAACAATTTTCACGCGCTCGCCGCGAAACTCGAAAAGCCGGTGCCATCGCACCCGCTCTTTCTCATCAAGCCGGCGGCTTCGGTGATCGGCTCTTCTGAATTGATTCGGCGTCCTGCTCACTATGCGGGAAAAATCGTCTTCGAAGGCGAATTCGGCATCGTGATCGGCAAGCGCTGCCGCGATGCGAGCGTGAAGGAAGCCGAGTCGGCGATCTTCGGCTACACGATCGTCAACGACGTCACGGCAGCGGGCCTCATCACCGAGAATCCGCACTTCCCGCAATGGTGCCGCGCCAAAGGTTTCGATACGTTCTGTTGTCTGGGTCCGGCGATCGTTTCCGGGTTCGACTGGCTGCGCGCACGCGTCGTCACGAAACTCGATGGCGTGGAGCGGCAGAATTATCCGCTCGACGACATGGTGTTTTCGCCGGCGCAGCAGGTGAGTCTTATTTCTCAGGATCTGACGCTCGAACCCGGCGACGTGATTGCGTGCGGCACTTCACTCGGCGTGGGCTCGATCGTTGATGGCGCAACGGTCGAGGTCACCATCGAAGGGATCGGTACGTTGAGCAATGCGCTGGGCGCCGCGTCGGCGCAAATCGAGTCGCTCGCCGCCGTAGAGGGCGCGGCTTGACGGCCTGAAACCAAAGACGCGCGCGGCAGCGATGCCGCGCGAGGAGGAGAAATGCCGGAGCAACTGGCTGGCGACCTGGCGTGGCTGGGCGCTGGCGCGCTGTTCGCATGGCTCGGCTGTGCATTTGCACAATTGGCGGCGCTCGCGCCGGTGCGTGCGTGGCCGTTGTCGCGTTCCCGTTCCACGCCGTCCTGCGCCAGGCGCGCTGGTGCGCCGCGCAGGCATCGGCTCGCCTTTGCCATTTCGTTCGCATTGCTACTGACCGTGCCGCCCGGCGTGATCGCTGCGGGCTGGATGCATGGGCCCGACGCGACCGTCGCGGTCGAAGCCGGCGTGCTGGGCGGTTTGTGCCTCGCGGGCCGGCGCGACCTCACGCCCCGCGCGCGGACGGCGGCGCTGCTGGGGGGTGTATCGGGCGCGAGTGTTTTGATCGGCGCGTTCGTTGGTTACGTGTTGCAGCCTGAGCGGAGTGCTGGCGAACGTGTAGCGCTATTCGTCGCGGCGGCGACCGGCGCATTGCTGACAGGCTGCGCGCTGCGTTTGCTCAGCCGTGGCGCGCAAGCGAGCGGCTCGGTCCGCAGGCGCGTGCCGTTCGGCCGCGGCGACCGTGTCATGCATGTCATCGCGCTGCTGCTGGGCGCTGCGCTCGGCTACGAATTCCTGAGCGCGCGAGCTTCGCCCGATTTCGAGATCTCCGTGCTGGTCGCGGCGAGCGTGCTGTGCGCGGCGCTGGGCGTGCGGCTCATGAGCGGCGCCCGGCGGCCGCGGCTCGCCCGCACGGGCGCCGTCGAGGCGTCACCGCCACGCGAGCCCTTCAGCGCAACATTCCATGCAAGTTTTGCCGGTGTGCCGGATGAACTGCTGGTCGCGGCCTGCGGCAGCGGCGCGTTCGAACCCGCCTGGCTGGCCGCGAGCGACACGCCGCACGGAAGCGGAGGGCGCGCGGGTCATCACGCGTCACAGGATTTGCCACGGCGGCGACGCATCCGGGGCGGTGCGCTGCGTCAGCGGCAAGGACCGCACTGACGTCTATCTGCGGGAACAGGGGAAAACAACAGAACGCGCAATATGACGCGAATGATTAGTCATGCCTGATGGTTTCTCGGCTGTCCATTAAACCTTACTTATGCAAGCTCGCTTCTGACACTTTCGTAATGTTCTCGATGAGCGCCGCGCCTTCCTCCATGAGGAAGCGCTTGAACGCGAGCGCGACGGGCGGCAGGCGCTTGTTTTTCCGGTGCACGACGTACCAGTTGAGCATGACCGGGAAGCCTTCGACGTCGAGCACGGTGAGGTGACCGACCTGCAGTTCGAGGCTGATGGTGTGCGCCGAAAGAAAGGCGATGCCCATGCCCGCGATCACGGCCTGCTTGATCGTCTCGGTGCTCTGGATCTCCATGGCGATCTTGAGGTTCGTGATCTTCCCCGCGAAGCCTTCTTCCATCGAGTTCCACGTATCCGAGCCGCGCTCGCGCACGATGAACGCCTCGTTGGCGAGCGTGCTGAGCTTGATGGCGCGCTTGTTGGCGAGCGGATGCGTGGGCGCCGCAACGATCACGTACGGGTGAGGCGCAAACGGCTCGTTGATGGCGTCAGTCGCGTGGGGCGGACGCACCATCACGGCGAGATCGGTCTGATTGGTGGCGAGCTGCTGGAGCAGCTGCTCGCGGTTGTGCACGGAGAGATTGAGCGCGACGCCCTTGTAGCGGCGCGTGAACTCGGCCAGCAGGCGCGGAAAGAAGTAATCGCCGGCGCTAATGACGGCGACGTTGAGCTTGCCGCCCGAGACGCCCTTTAGCTGGCTCATCGCCTCGTCCACTTCGTGGAACTGCTGCATGATCGCGCGGCTGTAGTGGAGCATCTCCGTGCCCGCGGGCGTGAGATAGATCTTCTTGCCGAGCTGCTCGAAGAGCGGCAGGCCCGCGTGATCTTCGAGCTGCCGAACCTGCGTGGAAACGGCCGGCTGGGTGAGATGCAGCTCTTCCGCAGCACGCGAAAAACTGAGGTGGCGCGCCACGGTCTCGAAGACCTTGAGCTGGCGCAGCGTGGCGTTTCGCATCGTCATGGCCGAACCATAAAGGATACTGAATCCACATAATAACAAACTTTAATTGTGAGTAATTCAGCAATCACCCTAGCATAAGTTGAAAGGAGTCCGAATGCCGTGCAAAGCGCTCGAAGCCAGGTTCGGGTTAACGCTCGGAAATACGATTTCATAAGGGACAACACTGAGAAAAGCCCTTGTTTCACGATGTTTTCAGGGTCTGACGTAATGCCAGGGTGAACGAGGATTGACGAATATCCAATCGGATTCTTGATTCAGCCGGCGAATAAAAAACACAGCACAGCGAAGTGAAAAGCTAAAACCATAAGCCTGGATTTATGCAGACCCGTAATCATGCAGGCTGCAATGAATAGATAGCGGAGACAAGCGATATGAATGCAATCGGTCAGAGGAGCGAGAGCGGTCCGTTCTGGACGAACCGCTGGTTTCAACTGGTGGTGGGCATGCTATGCATGGCGCTCGTTGCCAATCTGCAATACGCATGGACGCTGTTCGTCGCGCCGATGAATTCGCGTCACCACTGGGGCCAGGCGGAGATTCAACTGGCGTTCTCGATTTTCATTCTGACCGAGACCTGGCTCGTGCCGGTGGAAGGCTGGCTCGTCGACAAGTTCGGACCGCGTCCGGTCGTGGCGGGCGGCGCGGTTTGCGCAGGCCTCGCCTGGGTGATCAACTCCTACGTCACGACGCTGCCGATGCTCTACGTGTCGGCCGTGATCGCGGGTATCGGCGCGGGCGGCGTGTATGGCACCTGCGTGGGCAACGCGCTCAAGTGGTTCCCGGACCGCCGCGGTCTCGCCGCGGGCCTCACGGCCGCGGGCTTCGGCGCCGGCGCCGCCGTGACGGTGATTCCGATTGCGAACATGATCACGCGCTCCGGCTACGAGCACACGTTCTTCTTCTTCGGCGTGCTGCAGGGCGTGTCGATTCTCGTGCTCTCGCTCGTGCTCGTGAAGCCGGTGACGCGCCCCGTCGCCGCGGCGGGGCGCCGTCTCGTCTCGCGCGTCGACTACACGCCGGGCCAGATGGTCAAGCAGCCGGTATTCTGGGTGATCTACATCTGCTTCGTCGCGGTGGCCGCCGGCGGCCTGATGGCAACGGCGCAGATCGGGCCGATCGCCAAGGACTGGGGCCTCGCCCGCATTCCGATGACGGTGTTCGGCATGACGCTGCCGCTCCTCACGCTCACGCTGTCGATCGACAACATCTGCAACGGCTTTACGCGTCCGCTGTGCGGCTTCATCTCCGACAAGATCGGCCGTGAGAACGCGATGTTCCTGATCTTCGTGGGTGAAGGGCTCGCGCTGCTCGGCATGATGCAGTTCGGCACGAACCCGTATGCGTTCATGACCTTCGCCGCGCTCATCTTCCTGTTCTGGGGCGAGATCTTCTCGATCTTCCCGGCCATCTGCGCGGACACGTTCGGCAGCAAGTTCGCCGCATCGAATGCCGGCACGCTGTACACCGCCAAGGGCACGGCAGCGCTGCTCGTGCCGGTGGCCTCGGTGCTGTCTGCTACGGGCGGCTGGAGCGCGGTGTTCATCGCGGCTGCGGTCATCACGATCGCGGCGGGCGTGAGCGCCAAGTTCTTCCTCGCGCCGATGCGCAAGCGTCTGATCGAACAGAGCAGCGAAGCCAGCGGTGACGCGAGCAACGAGCCCAACGTCACACTGGCCACGAATACGGGCGCGGGGTTGCCGCACTGGTCCAACCAAAGCGGCGAATGAGGCGCGCTGGCCCGCCATGTCGATGAACGTATCGCTCCAGCAGCTCAAGGTGTTCGTCGCGGTGGCGCGGGCGCGCAGCTTCACGCGCGCCGCGCGCGAGTTCGGGCTCACGCAGTCGGCGGTGAGCCGCTGCGTGCGCGAACTCGAGGAAGCGATCGAACTCAAGCTCTTCGACCGCACCACGCGCCAGGTCGAGCTCACGCTCGCGGGCAGCGGCTTCGAGCGACGCATCGGCCGCCTGCTCGACGAGATCGAGATGGCGCTCAACGAGGGCCGCGACGCGCACCAGGCGCATAGCGGCGTCGTGCTCGTGGCGAGCAACCCGGTGCTCTCGTCGACCTGGGTGCCCGCTGCGCTCGCGCGCTGTGCAGCGGCTTTTCCTTCGCTCACGCTGCAGTTGCAGGACTTGCCGCAGGCGGCCGTGCTGCAGGCGGTCGAGCAGGGCGAGGCCGATTTCGGCGTGATCGCGGAAAGCGTGCCGTTCGCGAGCGGCAACCTCGATGTGCAACCGCTCTCGGCCACGCCGCTTTGCGCGCTCTTGCCTGCCCACCATCCGCTTGCGCTACAGGGGGCGCTGCGATGGGACGATCTCGCGCGCGAACCGCTCGTCACGCTCAATCGTGACGCTGGCTGCCGCGGCGCGGTGATGCGTGCGCTGGACGGTCTGCGGCCTGAGGGGAGGCCGCTGCAGGAGTTCGCGCACGTGGCGGGCGTGGCGCGCATGGCGCAGCTCGGCATGGGCATCGGCGTGTTGCCGGTGTGTACGGATGGCGCGCGCGGGGGGCACGCGCAGCGTGCGGGCGACGTTGCGCACGCAACGTGTCACTGGCCTGTGCCCGCGGGGCCGTTCGTCACGCGTTTGCTGCATCCGGTCGTCAACGTGACGACGATGCTCGTGCGGCGTCGCCATCGTTCGCTACGGCCTTGTGCTCAGGCGGCGTGGTCGCAGTTCATGCCGGACGGGCCAGTCGCGGACGGTTCGGACCCGGAGACCTCATCGCCGGATAGCGAAGCGTTGCCGCAAACGTCCATCGACGGCTCGCCGATGCGTGGCTCGAACGGCACGCCGATGCGCGTCGCGTTGCGCGGCGCCGATACGCCGCCGCCGCTTCGGGTGACCCGCACCCACGCCCGCATCGAATAGCGCGCGTTTCTTCTTCTGCAAAGCAAAACGGATCGCTCGAAGCGATCCGTTTTTGTTTTTCCAGCACCACCAGAACCGGGGCGCAAAAAAAGCGGCGCTCGCGCCGCCCTTCGCCGCGACTTACGTTACGCCGGCTGCATCGCCATCCGCTCACGCTGCTTGACCAATGCGAGCACGGTGTCGATGGCCGGCGTCGGCTCGCCAACCAGGCTACCCATTTCCTGCACGACGGTAATCAGCGGATCGATCTCCATCGGCCGGCCGGTTTCGAGGTCGACGAGCATCGAGGTCTTGTGCGCGCCCACTGCGCCGGCACCGTCGATGCGACGCTCAACGTCCACACGGAAGTTCACGCCGAAGCGCTCGGCAATGCGCTTGCCTTCGAGCATCATCGTGCGCGCTACGGCGCGCGTGGCCGGGTCGCTGGTGATGACGTCGAGCGTGGCGTGCGTGAGTGCGCTGATCGGGTTGAAGCAGAGATTGCCCCACAGCTTGAGCCAGATTTCGTCGCGGATGTTCTCGCGGATCGGCGCGTCGAACCCGGCGGCCTCCATGGCTTCATGAAGCTGGACGATGCGCGGCGTGCGCTCGCCCGAAGGCTCGCCGATCGGAAACTTCTTGCCGTAGACGTGGCGAATCACGCCAGGCGCGTCGATTTCGGCCGCCGGATAGAGCACGCAGCCAATCGCGCGCTCGGGCGTGAGACGGTTCCATTGCGCGCCGTCCGGGTCGATGCTTTCGAGGCGGGTACCCGCGAACTTGCCGCCATGCTGGTGGAAGTACCAGTAGGGAATGCCGTTGGTGCCCGTGACGATGGCCGTGTGCTTGCCGAGGAGCGGCTGCATCGCGTCGATCACGCCCGCCACCGAATGCGCCTTGAGCGTAATGATGACGACGTCCTGCACGCCCAGTTCGCGCGGATCGGACGTGCAGCGCACCTTCGCCACGTACTCTTCGCCGTCCATCAGCAGACGCGCGCCGTTCTCGCGCATGGCGGCCAGATGCGGGCCGCGAGCGACGAAGCTCACGTCGGCGCCTGCACGGGCGAGTTGCACGCCCATCATGCCTCCGATAGCGCCCGCTCCAAAGATGCAGATCTTCATGTTGAAACCCCAATGACGTTGAAAACCGCTTGTCCGCAGGGCGTTTCGCGAGCGATGGGGAAGCTGCCCGCTCGCCGCGCCCCCGGACGATGGTTTGAGCATAGGGGGCGCTGTCGATTAACGACAGTTAAAGTTTGTCGGGAAAATCATCAAGAGAAGCTTATGGATAAGGGGCGCCTGAGGAGGCTGTTCAGGCGCGCCGCACGAGCAGAAAACTCACGCCGATCAGACCGAGAAATGCACCGCAGGTGCGATTGAACCAGCGGCGCACGGTGGTGCGGGTGAGCCAGCGGCCGAGGTACATGCCGGCGAGCGAGTAGAGCGCGATGGCCACGCATTCGAGCACGAGAAAGCTCGCGCCGAGCACGCCGAACTGCGGGGCGATGGGCCTGGCGACATCGACGAATTGCGGCAGGAAAGCCGTGAAAACGAGAATCGCTTTGGGGTTGCCCGCCGCCACGAGGCATTCGCGCCATGCGAGACGCGCGAGCGAGGCGTCGCCATCCATGCTTTCGCCGATGGGGTTGGCGTCGCTGCGCCAGAGCTGTATGGCGAGCCACACGAGGTAAGCGGCGCCCGCAAGCTTGATGACGAAGAAGACCGCCTCGGAAGCGCGCAGCACCACGGCCAGACCCGTGGCCGCGAGCGCGATCATGGCGGCGAACGAAACGAGCCGGCCCGTGCCGCCGAGGAAGGCGCGCAGAAAACCGTGCCGCGCGGCCACATTGATCGAGAGGAGATTGTTCGGGCCTGGCGCCATATTCAGGGCGAAGCAGGCGGGCAGGAAGAAGAGCCAGGCGGTGAGGGACATGATGACGCTCGAAGAACGTTAGCGCCGTGCGCGGCGCGCGTGAATCGGCACATTCTAGCGCGCCTCGCGCGGGCCACCAGGCCGCTCAATGGAAAATCGGCAGCATGAGAAAGAGCTTGATGGTAATGGCGTTGGCAATGTCGATGAAGAACGCGGCCACCATCGGCACCACGAGAAACGCCAGATGGGAATGGCCGAAGCGCGCCGTGACCGCCTGCATGTTCGCAATCGCCGTGGGCGTTGCACCGAGGCCGAAGCCGCAGTGCCCCGCCGTAAGCACGACAGCGTCGTAGTTCGCGCCCATCGCGCGGAACGTCACGAAGATCGCGTAGACCACCATGAGCAGTGTTTGCGCGGCGAGGATCGTAAACACCGGCAGCGCGAGCGCGGCGAGGTCCCACAGGCGCAGCGTCATGAGCGCCATGGCGAGAAAGAGCGCGAGGCTCACGTTTCCGATCAGCGCGACGGCATGCTCGGCCACGGGCCGCTCGATGAGCGCGAGCCCGTTGGCGAGCAGCACGCCGACGAACAGCACGCACACGAAGGTCGGCAATTCGAACGCGGTGCCCGCGATCAGCACGGAAAGCGCTTCGCCCACGGCGAGGCTGACGGCGATGAGCGTGAGCGTGTTGATGAACGCGCCCGGCGTGGTGGGCTGCTCGGCTTTCGGCTCCTCGAATGCGTAGGGATCGGGCGTTGCCGCGCCGCCGGCGCCAGGCGTATCGGCGCCCGCCTGTGCGCCGATGCGTTTCATGAGGTGCTGCGCAACGGGTCCGCCAAGAATGCCGCCCATGACCAGCCCGAAGGTGGCGCACGCAATGGCCGCTTCGGTCGCGGACTGCAGCCCGTGATGCTCGGTGAACACTGCGCCCCATGCGGCGCCCGTGCCATGCCCGCCCGCGAGCGAGACCGAGCCGCCCAGCAGCCCGAACAGCGGATCGACGCCGAACGCCATGGCGAGTGCGATGCCCAACACGTTTTGCAGCACGAGCAGGGCGACCACGACAGCGAGAAAGCGCACGAGCACCGGGCCGCCGTGTTTCAGGTTGGCGAGATTCGCATTGAGGCCGATCGTGGCGAAGAACGCTTGCATGAGCGGCGCCTGCAGCGAGGTGTCGAAGACCACGTCCGTGTGCGCGAAGCTGTGCAGGCCGAACACGATCAGCGCGGCGACGATGCCGCCTGCCACGGGTTCCGGTATCGTCCATTTGCGCAGGATCGGCACGGCGGCGACGAGCCACTGGCCGACCAGCAGCACGAGCGATGCGACGACGAGCGTTCCGTAGACTTTGACGTTCATGGCGGGTGTCCGGCGGGGCGATGAGAGGGCCAGGCTGGCGGCGCATCTTTCGCGCACGGTACACCAGGCGCCTGCGCATTGCGCGCATGGTGCGCAGGCAGGTGCCGGTTCCGGCCGCGTTGCTTGCACGAAACGGGGCCCCACGCTTAAATTGGCAGGCATTCTCAAGCGCAAAGCCGCCGCCCATGCAGGACGAATACCCGCGCATTTCCCCGTTTGCCACGATGGCGCGAGACCGTACAAGAACCGGAGAAGGTCATGAATGGGAGCACCGTTGCTGAACGCGAGGCGGCCGGGCGTGCCGCGCGCGAGCGCTCGAAGCGTTCGAGCCACAAGGAAACCGGCACCATCAAGCGCGATCCGCTCGCACTGCTGCGCTCGAGCAGCGAAGGCCGCGTGCCGAACCTCGTGCAACTGCGCTACGGGCGCATGATCGTCTCGCCCTTCACGTTCTTCCGCGGCAGCGCCATCCTCCAGGCGCACGACCTCGCGGGTGTGCCTAACACCGGCATGACGATGGAGATTTGCGGCGACGCGCATCTGCTGAACTTCGGCGCCTTCGCTACGCCCGAGCGCCAGCTCGTCTTCGATCTCAACGACTTCGACGAGGTCGCGCCCGGCCCTTGGGAGTGGGACGTGAAGCGGCTCGTGGCGAGCTTCGTCGTGGCGGCGCGGCACATGCGCTACTCGCGCGGCGTGGCCGAGGAACTGGTGATGACGGCGGTGACCAGCTATCGCGACCGGCTGCGCCAGTACGCGGAGTACGGCGCACTCGATCTCTGGTACGACAAAATCACCTTCGACCGCATGGTCGAAACCGCGCTCACGCCCGAAGGCCGGCGCCTGATCCGGCGCGGCATGGAGAAGGCCGCGAACCGCACGCACGAGAATCTGCTCGAAAAGCTCGCGGAGCGCGACGGCGACCACTGGACGATTCACGACGCACCGCCCGCGCTCTTTCACGTGCACGGCGTCAACACGCTATTCGAACCCGAAGACGACTGGTTCGCGCTTGGCGACTGGCGCACGCTGATCGAGCCCATGTACGAGGCTTACGCGAAGACGCTCGCACCCGACCGGCGCGAACTGCTCGATCACTTCGCGATTCAGGACCTGGTGTTCAAGGTGGTGGGCGTGGGCAGCGTGGGCACGCGCTGCCTCGTGATGCTGCTCGTCGATCATCACGAGAAGCCGCTCTTCCTGCAGGTGAAAGAGGCGCGCCGCTCGGTCGTTTCGCAGTACTTCAAGTCGCCGTCGATCAAGCACGAAGGCGCGCGCGTCGTGCACGGCCAGCGGCTGCTGCAGGCGGCGAGCGATATCTTCCTCGGCTGGACCACGGGGCCCAACGGACGTCATTTCTACGTGCGCCAGTTGCGCGACATGAAGCTCTCGGTCGATCTGCAGCTGCTCGACAGTCCCCTGCTCTGCGGCTATGCGCGTCTGTGCGGCTGGGCGCTCGCGCGTGCGCACGCGAAGTCGGGCAGCGCCGCCATCGAAATCTCTTCGTACATCGGCCGCAGCGACCAGTTCGCGGAGGCGCTCACGGGCTACGCATTCAGCTATGCCGACCAGGTGGAGCGCGATTACGACGTGTTCCTCAAGGCCGCGCGCAGCGGCGCGATCGTCGCGCGCAGCGACGACGACATGGCCGCCGATTTCCGCGTATGAGCAAAGGCTGAGTCGAACCTGCAGGCCGAGGCCCAAGCGTGCTGCGGAACGCGCTATCCTTGCGCTTTTCTTTCATCGCGCCGCGCATGAGCCTCGTACGCATGCACGGCACGCGCCCCATGCGTCTACGTCATATCGAAGTCTTTCACGCGATCATGCGCACCGGCTCGCTGTCCAAGGCGGCCGAGCTGCTTTGCGTTTCGCAGCCTGCGGTCAGCAAGGTGCTCGCGCATGCGGAGCGCAGTGCGGGCCTCAAGCTCTTCAGCCGCGCGCACGGCCGCCTGCAGCCCACGCGCGAGGCCGAGTTGCTGTTCGCCGAAACGCAGAAGCTGCAATCGAACCTCGACAGCATTCGCGATCTCGCGCGCAATCTTGTGTTGCGTCCGCAAGGGCTGTTGCGCATCGGCTGTCTGCCGAGCCTCGGCATGAGCCTGATCCCTGCTGCCGTGCAGACGTTTCGCGCGGGTTATCCCGAGGTGTCGCTCAGGATCCAGACGCGCCACACCGCGGAACTGCTCAACGCGCTGCTCACACGCGAACTCGATCTGGGCGTCGCGCTCAATCCACCCACGCGGCCGGGCATTGCCGCGGTCGAACTGGCGCGCACGGCCGTGGTCTGCGTCGCGCCGCCCGACGACCCGACGCCGGAACACATGCCGCTCGCGTTGCGCGATCTGGTCGATGGCGAGTGGATCAGCATCGGCAATGTCGATCCGCTTGGCGAGGCGATCGGCAACCTGCTCGAAGCCGAAGGCGTGGACGACCGGCTCGCGGCCGTCGAGGCGCAGACGTGGCACGTCGCGCGCGCACTCGCGGCGCGCGGCATCGGCCGCGTGCTGCTCGACGAACTCAGCGCGCGCGGGGCGGGCGATCCGGTGTCGATCCGGCGCGTCGAACCGGCACTCACGGTCGGCGTGTTCGCGATGTGGCGCGAAGGCGGCATGGACTCGCAGGCAGGCAATGCGTTCGTGGAGGTGCTGCGCGGTTGCCTCTCCGCTACGTGCACGGCGTGAGAGCGCCAGGACACGGGAGCCAAGGCCGCAAGACGCGAGCCGGCACGGGCGCCGGTACAATCGCGCGCAGAGGGGAGCGTTGCTGTGCGTGCGTTTCATGCGAACGAACGAGAGATCCAGGGGAGACACGGTTGAAGCGCGAGTCGAAGCCGTTGGGTATCGTCAGAAGGCTGTGCGGCCACATGCGCTACGTCGCGCTCGCGAGCGCCTGCGCGTTTGCAGGCGCGGTGCATGCCGATGAACTGGAAAGCCCCACGCTGCGCAAGATTCGCGACACCGGGACGATCGTCATCGGCGTGCGCGAGGCCACCGTGCCGTTTTCCTATATGGCCGGCGGCGAGCACGCAACGGGCTACTCGTACGAGATCACTCAGCGCATCGTGGAGAACGTGCGCGAGACGCTCAAGCTCCCCGAACTCCGCGTGCGCGAACTCGTCGTCACGCCGCAGAACCGCATCACGCTCGTGCAGAACGGCACGATCGACCTCGAGTGCAGCACCACGACGCATACGCGCGAGCGCGAGAACGACGTCGCGTTCTCCAACAGCATCTTCGAGTACGGCGTGCGCATGCTCGTGAAGCGCGGCTCGCCGGTCAAGGACTTCGGCGATCTCGCGGGCCGTACGGTGGTCACGACGGCGGGCACGTCGGAAGAGCGCCTGCTGCGCCGCTGGAACATGGACCGCGCGATGAACATGCGCATCGTCGTCGCGAAGACTCACGGCGACTGCGTCGAAGCCGTGCGCTCGGGACGCGCCGTTGCCTTCGTGATGGACGAGCCGCTGCTGCACGCCGCGCTCGCGACCGGCTACATGGCGAGCGAAACGCCGGGCGCGCCGGTCGCGCAAAGCGCGCGTACCCGGAACGACGCGCACGCTTTTGCGATCGTCGGCAGGCCGGCCAGGTCGGAGGTGTACGGCTGCATGTTCCGGCGCGGCGACACGGCCTTCAAGCGCATTACCGACGACACCATCGCGAAGATGGAGCGCTCGGGCGAGGCGCTCGCACTTTACCGACGCTGGTTCGAGTCGCCCATTCCGCCCGCGGGCGTGAACCTCGACTATCCGATCTCGGAGCCGATGAAGGCGCTTTTCGCCAATCCTAACGACCAGCCGCTCGATTGAAGGCTCAACCGAAAGAAAGAGGCAACGATGAGTGATACGCAACAACGCAAGATCGCACTGGTGACGGGCGCGGGCAGCGGCATTGGCCGCGTGTGCGCGCAAAAGCTGCTGGCCAGCGGCTTCGCCGTCGTGCTGGCGGGCCGGCGGCCCGCGCCGCTCGAAGCGCTCGAGGGCGAGGCCCGCGCGCGCGGGCAAGAAGCGCTGGCGGCGCCTTGCGACGTGACCGACGCGGCGGCCGTCGAGGCGCTCTTCGAGACGATCCGCACTCGCTACGGCCGGCTCGATCTGCTCTTCAACAACGCGGGCCGCAACGCGCCGGCCGTGGACATCGACGAGCTTTCCGTGGACGACTGGCGCGCCGTGGTCGATACGAACCTCACCGGTGTGTTCCTGTGCACGCGCGCGGCGTTCGGGCTCATGAAGCGGCAGACGCCGCGCGGCGGGCGCATCATCAACAACGGTTCGATTTCGGCGCACGCGCCGCGGCCGTTCAGTGCCGCCTACACGGCGACCAAGCACGCCATCACGGGCCTCACGAAAACCGTTTCGCTCGATGGCCGGCGCTACGACATCGCGTGCGGGCAGATCGACATCGGCAACGCGGCGACCGAGATGGCCGAGCGCATGGCGCGCGGTGTGCCGCAGGCGAACGGCGAAATCGCCGTCGAGCCGCTGATGGACGTGGAACTCGTGGCCGACGCGCTGCTGCACATGGCGCAACTGCCGCTCGAAGCGAACGTCCAGTTCATGACGATCATGGCGACGAAGATGCCGTTCGTAGGGCGCGGCTGAGCGCGCAGGCCGGGCGGGCGCTGTCGCACGCTCGGCCGCCGCGTCCCGTATACTGGCTGCTGAACCACCACGACGCCCGAGCGCCCATGCCTTTGCCCCCGCGTCCGGACGACGATCCGCGCCCCCAGCCGCCCGTATGCCCCGATAACGACGACTGCTGCCATAGCGGCTGCGACCCCTGCATCTTCGATCTGTACGACGAGGAGTTCGGCCGCTACCGCGCCGCGCTGGCCGCGTGGGAAGCGCGCGAAGCGGAACGGCAGGCGCAGGCGAAAGCCCCGCGCAAGCATCCCGCAAAACCGGCTTCGCCAACGGCCGCGCCGTCGGGCGGCAAGCCCTCGCGCTGAACTGCATTGCTGCCTGCCGCCATGACCGAATCCATCCTCGTTCCCAACGCTCCCGTCCTCGACGCCGCCGCCCTCGACGCGCTGCAGGCGTTCGTCGAGCGCCATCCGCGCCTGTTCGTGCTGACGGGCGCGGGCATCAGCACGGATTCGGGCATTCCGGGCTACCGCGACGAGAACGGCGCCTGGAAGCGCTCGCCGCCCATCACGCTGCAGGAATTCCTCGGCTCCGAGAGCATGCGGCGCCGCTACTGGGCGCGCAGCCTGATCGGCTGGCCCACGGTGGGTCTCGCGCAGCCCAATGGCGCGCACCACGCGCTCGCGCGCCTCGGTGCGGCGGGCTACGCGCGCACGCTCGTCACGCAGAACGTGGACGGCCTGCATCAGCGCGCGGGCAGCCGCGACGTGATCGAGCTGCACGGCAGCATCGCGCACGTGCATTGCCTCGACTGCGGCGCGCAGTATTCGCGCGCCTCGATCCAGCCGGAACTCGAAGCACGCAATCCGGCCATTGCGGGCGCGAGCGCGGAACCCGCCGCCGACGGCGACGCCCATCTCGACTTCGACGGCGCGAACGCCTTCCACGTGCCCGCGTGCGCCGCGTGTGGCGGCATGCTCAAGCCTTCGGTGGTCTTCTTCGGCGAGAACGTGCCGCGCGAGCGCGTGGCGAGCGCCTCGAACGCGCTCGACGAGGCCGACGCCGTGCTCGTAGTCGGCTCCTCGCTAATGGTGTACTCGGGCTACCGCTTCTGCGCCTGGGCGCAGCAGCGCGGCAAACCCGTGGCCGCGATCAACATGGGCAAGACGCGCGCCGACCCGCTGCTCGCCCTCAAACTCGAAGCCCCCTGCGCCGCCGTGCTCGACGCGCTGGGCGCGCGCCTCGTCCCCTGACACTCCACGACCTCACGGAACCGACGACATGCTGACCACGCCAGCCGAACTCGAAGCGCACTACGGCACGCCGCACGAACGCGCGTTGCGCAAGGAAATCGATCACGTCAACGCGGATTACCGGCGCTTCATCGAAAGCTCGCCGTTCGTCGTGCTCGCCACGGGCGGCCCGGATGGCCTCGACTGCTCGCCGCGCGGCGATGCACCCGGCTTCGTGCGCATTCTCGACGAGCACACGCTCGCGTTGCCCGACCGGCCCGGCAACAATCGCGTGGACAGTCTGCGCAACGTGGTCGCTTCGTCGCAGGTGGGGCTGCTGTTCATGGTGCCGGGCGTGGGCGAGATGCTGCGCGTGAACGGGCGTGGCCGCGTGAGTACCGACCCCGCGCTCCTCGCGAGCTTCGCCGTGGATGGCAAGCCGCCGCGCTCGGTGCTCGTGATCGACGTGGAAAGCGTGTACTTCCATTGCTCCAAGGCCATCGTGCGCTCGAAGCTGTGGGACCCGTCGCACCACGTCGAACGCTCGCACCTGCCGAGCGCGGGCGAGATGCTACGCCGCGTGAATGAGGAGCAATATGGCGAGACGTTCGACGCCGAGACTTACGAAGCCGGTCTCGCCGAGCGCATCAAGAACTCGCTGTACTGATTGAAGGCCGACTGAACGTCAACCAAACGCCGAAAGACCGCAAGACGATGAACGAACCGCAAGCCGCCCAACGCCTGTCCGCGCCCGCCGCCGAGCGCAACGCCGCGCCGATCCTGGAGGTGCTGCGCGGCGCGCTGCCCGCGCGGGGCACCGTGCTCGAAATCGCGAGCGGCACCGGCCAGCATGCCGTCCACTTCGCGGCCGCGTTTCCTGACCTCGCGTGGCAGCCGAGCGACGCCGACGCGCGCGCCCGCGCCTCGATCGAGGCCTGGCGCGAGCACTCGGGTCTCGCCAACCTGCGTGCGCCGCTCGATCTCGACGTGTGCCGCGAGCCCTGGCCGATCGACGGTGTGGACGCCATCGTCTGCATCAACATGATTCACATCGCGCCGTGGGAAGCGGCGCAGGCGCTCATGAAAGGCGCGGGCGCGCGCGTTGCTTCGGGCGGAGCGCTCGTGCTCTACGGGCCGTACCGGCGCGAAGGCGCGCACACGGCGCCGAGCAACGAGGCCTTCGACGCCGACTTGCGCGCGCGCGACCCGTCCTGGGGCGTGCGCGACATGGAGGAAGTGGAGGCGCTGGCGCAGGCGCGAGGCTTCGCGTGCGAAGCGCGCGTGCCGATGCCCGCGAACAATTTCAGCCTGGTGTTCCGAAAACAGTAAGCGAGGTCGGCAAACGTCCGGCGCGCATGCGCGCGTTCGCGCAGCGCCGCTACGTTTCCCTTATGCTTGCACGGTTGGCGCCCCGTTGCGGCGCCGTCAATGAATGAAGTGGAGAAACAACATGAGCAAACAGCCAATCGGCGTTGTAGGTCTGGCCGTGATGGGTAGCAATCTGGCGCTCAACATCGAAAGCCGCGGCCACGCGGTCTCGGTGTTCAATCGCAGCCGCGCCCGAACCGACGAGCTGATCGCCGAGTATCCGGATCGCAAGCTCGTGCCGGCGTACACGCTCGAAGAGTTCGTGGATTCGCTGGAAAAGCCGCGCCGCATTCTGATGATGGTGAAGGCCGGCGCGCCCACCGACGACACCATCGCCGCGCTCAAGCCGCTGCTGGAGAAGGGCGACATCCTGATCGACGGCGGCAATACGCACTTCACCGACACTATCCGCCGCAACCAGGAACTCGCGAAGTCGGGCCTGCACTTCATCGGCACGGGCGTGTCGGGCGGCGAGGAAGGCGCGCTCAAGGGTCCGTCGATCATGCCGGGCGGCCAGCGCGATGCTTACGATCTGGTTGCACCGATCCTCACTGAAATCGCCGCGAAGGCGCCGACGGACGGCGAGCCGTGCGTGGCCTACATGGGCCCGGACGGCGCGGGCCATTTCGTGAAGATGGTGCACAACGGCATCGAATACGGCGACATGCAGCTGATCGCCGAAAGCTACGCGGTGCTCAAGCAGGTGCTCGGCCTCTCGAACGAAGAACTGGGCAAGGTCTACACCGAATGGAATGAAGGCGAGCTCGACAGCTATCTGATCGAGATCACCTCGAAGATCTTCGGCAAGAAGGACGAGGAAACCGGCAAGGATCTCGTCGACGTGATTCTCGACCGCGCCGCACAAAAGGGCACCGGCAAGTGGACGAGCCAAAATGCGCTGGATATCGGCGCGCCGCTGCCGCTCATCACCGAAGCCGTGTTCGCGCGCGTGCTCTCGTCGCTCAAGACGCAGCGCGTGGCCGCGAGCAAGGTGCTTTCGGGCCCGGACGCGAAGCCGTTCTCGGGCGAGCGCAAGGCGTTCATCGAGTCGGTGCGCCGCGCGCTGTATTTCTCGAAGGTGATTTCGTACGCGCAAGGCTTCTCGCAACTGCGCATGGCTTCCGACGAGTACAAGTGGGACCTGCAATACGGCACGATCGCCAAGATCTTCCGCGCGGGCTGCATCATCCGCGCGCGCTTCCTGCAGAAGATCACGGACGCCTACGCGAAGGACCCTCAGCTCGATAACCTTCTGCTCGATCCCTATTTCCGTGACATCGCGGCCAACTATCAGTCGGCGCTGCGCGACGTGGTGATCCAGGCGGTAAGCGCGGGCGTGCCGGTGCCGGCGTTCTCGTCGGCCATTGCGTACTTCGACGGCTACCGCTCGGAGCGCGTGCCCGCCAACCTCGTGCAGGCACAGCGCGACTTCTTCGGCGCACACACGTTCGAGCGCATCGACAAGCCGGGCAGCTTCCACGCGGACTGGTCGTAAGGTCGCAAGACAGAAGGCCGCATTGTCGTTGCGGTCTTTGTTGGAATCGTAAGGTGAGTCCGCAGGGCTCACCTTTTTTATTACCGAAATCGCAATGGTGTTTTGACGAATTAGGGTTTTCCCTAGCGTGATCGGACGCCTACACTGTAATCAATCGCTGACGAACACGGTGTTCTGAAGTGGAAATAAAACAGATGGAGGTCCGATCATGAACAAGCTTATCCCCGCAGTTGTCGTCGCCGCCGCGCTTGCCATCCCGGCAATCTCGTTCGCCCAATCGAGCGAACAAGGCCTGACCCGCGCCCAGGTGCGTGCGGAACTGGTTCAACTCGAGCACGCTGGCTACAACCCGTCGGCTGACCATGTGAACTACCCGGAAAACCTGCAGGCCGCGCAAGCGCGCGTGACCCAGGAAAAGCTCGCCGCCGGCGACACCAGCGGCTACGGCGCTCCGGCAGTCGGCACGTCGCAGTCGGGTGCCGCGGTGCAACCGGCGCAAGTCGCCCCGAACCAGCGCATTTACTTCGGCCACTAAGCCCTGACCGAACGGAACCGCTTCAGGCGGTTCCGGCAAGCTACCCCCTGTAGTGAGTTGTCGCCGTACGCAGTCAGTTGTTGCAGCAGAAGTAAAGCAGTGAGTGCACTAGAAGTTGCAGTTGCAAGACGCAGTGAGTGGTTGCAGTAGAAGGTGCAGTTCGCAGTGTGCAGTTGCAGTACGCAGTACGCAGTAGGTGAGTTGTTGCAGTCAGGAAGTACGCAGAGAGCAGAAGGTAGTTGAAGTTGGCTGGCGCAGTGAGAGGTGCAGCCGTGCAGTAGCAGAACGCAGTATGCAGTACGTTGTTGCAACAGGCAGTCCAGCACGGGCCGGTTCTCCACCGGCCCGTACTTTTTTGTGGCGCGCTTTGTCCATATCTAAGGACGCCATACCGAACATTGACGGGTCCGAACGTCACTCCTATGATCGGGCGGCAGTTTCCCTGAAGTTGCCCCGCTACAGGAGACGCCCCCCCATGACCCGCTCCCCCCGCAAGCCCTTGCGCAGTCAGGCCTGGTTCGGCAAAGCCGACAAGGACGGCTTCATTCACCGCTCGTGGATGAAGAATCAGGGCATCCCTCACGACGCGTTCGACGGCCGCCCCGTCATCGGCATTTGCAATACGTGGTCGGAACTCACGCCGTGCAACGCGCATTTTCGCGAACTCGCGGAGTACGTGAAAAAAGGCGTGTACGAAGCCGGCGGTCTGCCACTCGAGTTTCCCGTGATGTCGCTCGGCGAATCGAACTTGCGGCCCACCGCAATGCTGTTTCGCAACCTCGCCTCCATGGACGTCGAGGAGTCGATTCGCGGGAATCCGATCGACGGCACGATTTTGCTCGTCGGCTGCGACAAGACCACGCCGGCCTTGCTGATGGGCGCAGCGTCGTGCAACTTGCCCGCGCTCGCCGTCTCCGGCGGCCCAATGCTCAACGGGCGTTTCCGGGGCCATGAGATCGGCTCGGGCACGGGGGTGTGGCAAATGTCGGAGGAAGTGCGCGCGGGGACAATGTCGCAGGCCGAATTCGTCGAAGCGGAGTCGTGCATGAACCGCTCGCGCGGCCACTGCATGACCATGGGCACGGCGTCCACGATGGCCTCGATGGTCGAATCGCTGGGCATGGGGCTGCCCCACAATGCGGCCATTCCCGCTGTCGATGCGCGCCGCCAGGTGCTCGCGCAACTCGCCGGGCGGCGCATCGTCGAGATGGTGCGCGAGGACCTCACGATGTCGAAGATCCTCACCCGCGCGGCGTTCGAAAACGCGATCCGCACCAACGCGGCCATCGGCGGCTCGACCAACGCCGTCGTGCATCTGATCGCGCTCGCGCGGCGCATTGGCGTGCCGCTTTCGCTCGATGACTGGGAACTCGGCTCCGATGTTCCGTGCCTCGTGAATCTGCAGCCTTCCGGCCATCATCTGATGGAGGACTTTTATTACGCGGGCGGTCTGCCCGCGGTGCTGCGGCAACTGGGCGAGCAAGGGCTGCTGCATCGGGACGCGTTGACGGTCAACGGTAAAACCCTCTGGGAAAACGTGGCCGACGCGCCGAACTACAACCCCGAAGTCATCACCTCGTTTGCGCAGCCGTTCAAGCCCAAAGCCGGCATCGCCGTGCTCAAGGGCAACCTCGCGCCCGACGGCGCGGTCATCAAGCCTTCGGCCGCCACGCCGGCGCTGTTGCGGCATCGCGGCCGCGCGGTGGTGTTCGAGGACGTCGAGGAACTGCACGCGAAGGTCGACGACGCATCGCTCGATATCGACGAGCACTGCGTCATGGTCCTCAAAGGCGCCGGACCCAAGGGCTATCCGGGCTTCGCCGAGGTCGGCAACATGCCGCTGCCGAAGAAGGTGCTGCAAAAGGGCATTACCGACATGGTGCGCATTTCGGACGGCCGCATGAGCGGCACGGCGTATGGTGCGGTCGTGCTGCACGTGTCGCCCGAAGCGGCTGCGGGCGGCCCGCTCGCGCTCGTGCGCACGGGCGACATGATCGAGCTGGACGTCGCGGCGCGGCGCCTGCATCTGGAAGTCTCCGACGCAGAACTCGCGCGCCGCAAGACCGAGTGGACGGCGCCCGAGCTGCCCGAGCGCGGCTATTACCGGCTTTACGTCGAGCACGTGCTGCAGGCCGACAAGGGTGCGGACCTGGACTTTCTGGTCGGCGCGAGCGGCGCGGCCGTGCCGCGCGACTCCCACTGATCGCGCAGGAGCACACGATGAGCGCGCCAGCCAAATCCGCCGGTGCGATCGCCGGCATCTACCCGATCCTCTATGCGTACTTCGATCGCGATAACCGCCTCGACCGCGCCGCCATGCGGCGCCAGGTCGAAGCGGCCGTGCGCGGCGGCGCGCCGGGCATTGCGGTGCTCGGGCTCGCGACCGAGGTCAACAAGCTTTCGCGCGCCGAACGCGAGCAGGTGATCGGCTGGGCGCAGGAGGACAGCGGCGGCGCGCTGCCGCTCGCCGTCACGGTGAGCGGTCCCACGGTTCAGGCGCAGCGCGAATTCGCGCAACACGCGATCGAACGCGGCGCGGCATGGCTGATCCTCCAGCCTCCCGTGCGCGCTCAAGGCGAGCCTGCGCATTCCGAATCGTTCTATTTCGACTTCTTCGCTGACGTGATGGCAGGGCTCGACGTGACGGTCGGCATACAGAACGCGCCAGGGTATCTGGGCGTCGGGCTCTCGCCGGGCAGTTTGCGCGCGCTTGCTGCGCAATGCCCGAACTTCCGCGTGCTCAAGGGCGAAGGCCCGGCGGTGACGATCGCCGAAACGATCGCGCAGATCGGCGACCTGATGCCCGTGCTCAACGGCCGCGGCGGCCTGGAATTGCTCGACAACCTGCGCGCCGGCTGTGCGGGGATGATCGTCGCACCGGACTGCTTCGACTGGCAGCAGCAGGTCTACGCCGCGTATTGCGCAGGCGATCTCGAGCGCGCGCAAGCCCTGTACCAGCAGGTGCTGCCCGCCATCGTCTTCGTCATGCAGTCGCTCGATACGCTGATTTGCTACGGCAAGCGCATTGCGGCGTGGCGCATGGGCATCGACGTCGACTATGAGCGCGACGTGAAGCTGGCGCCGAGTAGTTTCGGCCTCGAAGCCGCCCGGCGATTCGCGCGGCAGCTCGGCCCGCTCGCGTGATCAGCGCGCATGCAGATGGGGCACGCCCTCGCTCGTCGCGACCTTGAGCTGATGCAGCGCCCGGTGCGCCTTGTTCAACTGGGCCTGCGCGGCAATGCGCTGCGCCTCCAGCTGAGCGACGTCCTTTCGTATCTGGTGCTGGCGGCCCGTCACCGTCTGCTCTTGTTCCGCGTGGCGCTGCAGATCCACGCGCAGGCGTTCGGCCTGGGCTTCCGACTCCTCGATCTGCCGTGTGAGCTCCGCATTTTGCGCGACGAGTTGCACGCGGCGCGTTTCGCCGTCGGCGAGGCGCGTGGCTTGCTCCTGCATCAGGTGAAATGCCGAGCCGGCCGCGTCGAGGTCGTTGGCTTTCAGCGCGCGCCACAGTACGCTTTCTTGATGGAGCGCGACGAAGTAGCCGAGCGTGGGCGGATGGAAGAAGAGGCTGACCGTATAGGCGAAGCAGCGATAGACGCGGAAGGTCAGGAGCTCGTCGGCAGCGTGGAGCGCTTCGAATGCGGCGCCGTCGGCGATCTGCACGGGGCGGCCATTGAGGTGCGCGGGCATGACCGGCACCGGATGGAGTGTGGACACTGGCCGAGGCCCGCCGGCGCCTTCGGGCTGCACGGCTGCGCCTGCGGAAGGCTCCCCGCGCGACTCGACCTCGACGGGAGCCTCGGGCGGCGTAACGGTGGGCTCGGGCGCGGATTGCGAGACGCGGCTCGCGGCTTCGCTTGCGACGGCGCGCTGCGTGGCGGCATCATGGGCGACGGCCAGGATTCGTGATGGCGCGCCAGAGAGCGCGGTGTTACGGCGGTTCAGAATGGATTTCACGGCGGTTCCCCCAGTTTGGCGCGCCAAAAACAAGGCGCTCCGCGCGCGGCAGCGTGGCACACGGGCGCCGGCGCGCAGGCAAATGGGGCGGGCGATGCGGGTAGGGCGCCGTCCGCTCCGGGTTCGCGTACTAGTGAAGCAGGCGAGGCCGGCGTGCGATGTCGTCGAAGAGCGCACGGCCGGGCTCGAGCGCGAAAAGCCAGGTTTCGTCATAGCCGCTCAGCGTATCGAGCGCGTCGCGCAAGCGCTCGATGACTACGGCGGGAATTTCCACGGACGCCTCGGTGGCGCCGGAAAGCCGTGCGATGCTGGCGTGCTGGACCAGTTCGTCGGCGGCTTCGGCCACGTCGGCCGCAAAGACGAGATGGTTGTTCAACAATTCGACGAGGCCCGGCGACGACGTGACATCTTCGACGTTGAGCTGCAGCGAAAGAAAGGTGGCTTTGTTCATTCTCGGATCCCTCAGGGCCATGGGACTGCAGCGAGAGGCCTTTCATCTGATTATCGGGTGACGCGTGAACCAGTATAGGCGTAGACCCGCGCAAACGCAGGCCGGGCGAGCATGCCGGCGAAAAAAGGCGGCTGGAGCATGAACGATATAATGGGGACGTTCGCCATTTCCGGCTTATTCCGTCTTCATTCGCGCGGAAGGTGGCGCGCAAGCGAACGCCTGCGGCCCGCCGCGCACTCCACATGCGTATTTTTGCGTCATACGCGAGGACCAAGCGAGGAACAGCAAGATGAATCGACAACGGCGAAACCCGGGCGCGTATGCGGCGCTGGCCGCCCTCACGCTCGTCTGCAGCGCCTGTAGCAGTACCTTCGCGCCATGGGAATCCCAAAGCGCCCCCCCAATGTCCACGAGCGGCGTGCCCGCGGGCTACTACCGCGTCAATCCGGGCGACACGCTCTCGCGCGTCGCCGGGGCCTTCGGCCAGCGTCCCCAGGACATCGCGAGCTGGAACCAGCTGCCTTCCGCCAACGCCCAGATCCTGCCAGGCCAGGTGCTGCGCGTCGCGCCCCCGCCCAACTACGCAACGGCTGCGCCGCAGGCGCAGATGCCTGGCGGCGCACCGGCCGCCGCTGGCGTAGCCATGCCCGCACCCGTTGCGCCGGGCATCGCGCTCGCGTGGCCTGCGCGCGGGCCGATCCTGCAGCGCTTCGTGCCGGGCAAGTCCACTGGCATCGTGATCGGCGGCTCGCCCGGCGAGGAGGTCAAGGCCGCCGCCGCCGGCCGCGTGGTCTACGCGGGTACGGGTATCGAGGCCTATGGGCCGCTGGTGATCATCAAGCACAACGACCAGGTCGTGACGGCCTATGGCCGCAACGGCAAGCTGCTCGTGAAGGAAGACGACGCCGTGTCGCAAGGCCAGCCGATCGCGGAAATGGGCACCGGCGGCGTTCAGTTCGAAGTCCGTAGCGACGGCAAGCCCGTCGATCCGCTGCCGCTGCTCGCGCACTAGCCACGGCGAAAGCGCGCTCCGTGCCCGGCCCGGCATTGCGCTGGGCCGCCGTTTGAAAATACACTCGATGGTTCCACGCCGCACGGGCGCGCGCCCGACCAGGCGCGCGCCCGTGCGTCCCGCGCGTGCTTCAACCACGAGGATTTCATCGCAATGATCGACCTGCGCAGTGACACCGTCACCCGTCCGAGCGAAGCCATGCTCGCTGCCATGACCCGCGCCGAAACCGGCGACGACGTATGGGGCGACGACCCGACCGTGCTGCGCCTGCAGGCGCGCGTGGCGCAAGAGGCGGGCAAGGAGGCGGGACTCTTCTTCCCGAGCGGCACGCAGAGCAACCTCGCCGCGCTGATGGCGCATTGCGCGCGCGGCGACGAGTACATCGTCGGCCAGGCGGCCCACACCTATAAGTACGAAGGCGGTGGCGCGGCCGTGCTGGGCAGCATCCAGCCGCAGCCGCTCGACAACGCCGAAGACGGCTCGATCCCGCTCGAGCGCATCGCTGCAGCGATCAAGCCGTTCGACGACCATTTCGCGCGCACGCGTCTGCTCGCGCTCGAAAACACCATCGGCGGCAAGGTCCTGCCGGCGGATTACGTCGCGAAGGCCACACGGCTTGCGCATGAGCGCGGCCTCGCCACGCACCTCGACGGTGCGCGCGTGTACAACGCGACGGTCGCCTCGGGCCAGCCGCTCGAGGCGCTCACGGCGGGCTTCGACTCGGTGTCGATCTGTTTTTCGAAGGGGTTGGGCACGCCGGTGGGATCGGTGCTGGTCGGCAGCCGCGCGCTCATCGACGCTGCGCATCGCTGGCGCAAGGTGCTGGGCGGCGGTATGCGCCAGTCGGGCGTGCTCGCGGCCGCGTGCCTTTACGCGCTCGATCACAACGTCGCGCGTCTCGCCGACGACCATGCGAACGCCGCGCGTCTCGCCGCCGGTCTTGCGCAGATCGAGCAGGTGAAGGTGATGTCGCAGGCGACGAACATGGTGTTCGTGCAGTTCCCGCAGGAGCACTGCGCGCCGCTGGAGGCATATCTCAAGGAGCGCGGCATCCTCACGCAGATGCTGTACGCGTCGCGCTTCGTCACGCACCTCGACGTGACGGCCGCCGATATCGACACGTTCGTGGCGGCGGTGAAGGGCTACTTCGCGCGATAAGCCGGTAGACGGGCTGGCGAAGGCGCGCTTTTCCCGCGTGCCTTTGCGTCAGACTTCAGCCGTCCGCACGGACCGCATCAATCCCATCACCCGCGCTGCACCGCCCGGTGCGACGGCGCGAAAAGCCGCAGCCCGCTCGCAATGGCCGCCGCGCCCGCAAAGGCGCAGCCAAGGCTTAAGGCGAGCGTCGGGCCGTGCCGGCCCACGATCTGGAAGCACAGCGCCACCAACGCAGCGCCCGTGGTCTGCCCGAGCAGACGCGAGACCGCGACCGTGCCGCTCGCGCCACCGCTGCGCTCGGGCGGCGCGCTCGCCATGATCGCCCGCAGGTTCGGCGACTGGAAAAAGCCGAAGCCCGCGCCGCAGATCGCCATCCGCACGACGATGTCAGTCACCGTGGGGTGCGCGGGCAGCAGCGCCAGCGACGCCATGCCGGCCGAGAGAATGGCGAGCCCGATCGCACCGAGCAGGCCCGGCGGATAGCGGTCGGAGAGGCGCCCCGCAATGGGCGCGGCGGCGGCCACGACCACGGGCCAGGGCGTCATCAGGAAGCCGGTCTCCACCTGGCTGCGCATCAGCACGGTTTCGAAATAGAACGGCAGGGAGACGAACGCGAGGCCCTGCGCCGCGAATGAGCAGATCGCGGTGACCGACGAAAGCGCGAAAACCGGCCGGCGGAACAGATCCACGGGCAGCATGGGCGCGGGATGGCCGGCTTCGCGCCGGATCAGCAGCGCGCCGAACACCAGCGCCACGACGGCCGCAATGCCCACTTCGATGCCGGGCGCGCGCTGCGCGGCCTCGCCGAGCGCGAAGATCAGCGCCGCGAACGTAATCACATTGAGCACCGCCGCGACGGGATCGAAGGCGTGCTTGCCGCGCGCCGTCTGCGGCAGCGCGGGCAGCGCGAACACGAGCGCGAGCACGCCGAGCGGCACGTTGATCGCGAAGAGCCACGGCCAGGTGCCCGCGGAGAGGATCAGCGAGGCCATGGTCGGACCCACGGCGAACGAAACGCCCACGATCAGCGCGTTCATGCCGAGCCCGCGCCCGAGCCGGTGCGGCGGGTAGAGAAAGCGGATCAGCGCCGTGTTCACGCTCATGATGGCGCTCGCGCCGAGCCCCTGCAGCACGCGCGCCCCGGCGAGCGCGGTCAGCGTAGGTGCGAGCGCGCAGGCGAGCGAAGCGACCGTGAAGATCGCGAGGCCGCTGATATAGATACGCCGGTGGCCGATGATGTCGCCGAGCGCGGCGAGCGGCAGCAGCGTGGCGACCATCGCGAGCTGGTATGCGTTGATGATCCACACCGAGGCGGCGGGGGCCGCGTGCAGGTCGGTGGCGATGGCCGGCAGCGCGGTGTTGGCGATGGCGGTGTCGAGCGTGGCGAGCGCAACGGCGAGCATCACCGCGCCCATGGCGCGGCGGTTCTTCGCGGACATGGGCGCGTCGGGCGACTCGATATCGCTGGTGTTGCGGGTTTCGCGCGCCGCGGAAAAGGTTTCGGACAAGACAGTCTCGGGCGGATGGACGATGAAGGCTGCGGCGCGGGCCGCGCGGACGAATTTTGCGATTGTTACAGAGCCCGCCCGGTTCTGCAGGGGAAGCCTCAGGGCGTGGGGTGACTGTAAGGCCTTGGGTAGCACTCGATCGTTCATCACGGCTCAGCAATCGCAACTAACCGCCAGGCCCGTCACGCGCAGACGTGACGCCGCGCTGCGCGCGCGCAACCCACCGCATGGCAAGGGATCGAGGCGGACGGCGGGTTCCGCGTGGCCGGCGGCCGTGCTCCGTGCCCGGCTGGCGCGCCGCCGCACGCCATTTGAAAATGCACTACTCTGCAAATTGATCTGCGCTCGCTGGCGAGCGGTGCCGGCCTTTTGCGCCGCGGCGCCGACGCGTCATTGTCCCGTTCCGTCACGTGCGGCGCAGGCCCAGAACAACCGCGCGCCCTGCACCTTTTATGGGCGCGCCGCCATTTCCGGCGCATTGCATGGGACCGCACCAGGCGCTCGTTGCCAGGTGCGGTCGACAGGAGTCAGTAGATGACAGCCATCGGTCTCGAGTTCGATCAGTTGCAAAGCAGCGTCGAAGCGCTGCGTCGTTCCCTCTCCAATCGCCTGATGTACGGTGTCGGCAAGGACGCCGTGACAGCCCGTCCGCAGGACTGGCTGCATGCTGCGGCGCTCGCCGTGCGCGACCGGCTCGTCGAGCGCTGGATGATCACCACGCGCCGCCAGTACGATCAGGACGTCAAACGCGTCTATTACCTGTCGATGGAATTTCTCATCGGCCGCACATTCTCGAACGCGCTGATCGCGCTCGGCATCCACGACCAGATGAAAGAGGCGCTGGCGAGCGTGGGCGTCGACATGGACACGGTGCTCGACTACGAGCCCGACGCGGCGCTCGGCAACGGCGGTCTCGGCCGGCTCGCGGCGTGCTTTCTCGATTCGATGGCGACGCTCGGCATTCCGGGTTTCGGCTATGGCATTCGCTATGACTACGGCATGTTTCGCCAGCAGGTCGTGAACGGCGAACAGGTCGAAGCGCCCGACTACTGGCTGCGCTATGGCAATCCGTGGGAGTTTCCGCGGCCCGAGGTCCAGTATCCCGTGCGCTTCGGCGGGCGCACCATGCAGCGCAACGGCCATGTGGAATGGGTCGACGCGCAGCATGTGAACGCCATGGCCTACGACACGGTGATTCCCGGCTACGCCACCAGCGCGACCAACACGCTGCGGCTATGGTCCGCGCGCGCGGACGAAGAACTCGACCTCTCGGCGTTCAACCAGGGCGACTATCAGCGTGCGGTGGAAGCGCGCAACATCTCCGAGAACGTCTCGCGGCTGCTCTATCCCGACGACTCGACGATGGCCGGGCGCGAACTGCGTCTGCGCCAGGAATACTTTTTCGTCTCCGCGACGATGCAGGACCTGATTCGCCGCTACCTGCGCACGCACAGCACGTTCGGGCGCTTCTCCGAAAAGGTCGCGGTGCACCTGAACGACACGCACCCGGTGCTGGCCATTCCCGAACTGATCCGCCTGCTCGTGGACGTGCATCATCTGCCGTGGGACGAGGCGATGGGCCACGTGCGCCGTGTGTTCTCGTACACCAACCACACGCTGATGCCCGAAGCGCTGGAAACCTGGGACGTCGAACTATTGGCGCGCCTCTTGCCGCGCCACCTCGAAATCATCTTCGACATCAACGCCGCGTTCCTGCGCGAAGCGAGCGACCGCGGCGCGCACGACCTCGATCTGATCCGCCGCATCTCGCTCGTGGACGAATACGGTCAGCGCCGCGTGCGTATGGCCTATCTCGCGATCGTGGCGAGCCACAAGGTGAACGGTGTCTCGAAGCTGCACTCGCAACTGATGACGCGCGATATCTTCGCCGACTTTGCTCGTCTCTTTCCCGACCGCTTCACGAACGTGACCAACGGCATCACGCCGCGACGCTGGCTCGCGCAGGCGAGCGCGCCGCTCGCGCGCCTCGTGGACGAAGCGATCGGGCCGCGCTGGCGCAGCGATCTCTTCGAGCTGGGCGCGCTGCGCAAACTGCGCGGCGACGCGTCGTTCGAAGCCGCCTTCCGTGCGGCCAAGCGCAGCAACAAGGTGCGCCTCGCACATCGCGCCCTGCAGCGCACGGGCATCGTCTTCAATCCCGACGCGCTGTTCGACATGCAGGTCAAGCGCATTCACGAGTACAAGCGCCAGTTGCTCAACGTGCTGCACGTGATCACGCGCTACAACCGCATTCTCGAAGCGCCGGAGCGTGACTGGGTGCCACGCGTCGTGCTGTTCGCGGGCAAGGCCGCGTCGGCGTACCGCATGGCGAAGATGATCATCCACCTCATCAACGACGTGGCCACGAAGATCAACAACGATCCCGTAGTGGGCGATCGGCTCAAGGTGGTGTTCGTGCCGAATTACGGCGTGAGCGTGGCCGAGGCGCTGATTCCCGCAGCGGACCTGTCCGAGCAGATCTCGACCGCGGGCACCGAAGCGTCGGGCACCGGCAACATGAAGCTCGCGCTCAACGGCGCGCTCACCATGGGCACGCTCGACGGCGCGAACATCGAGATCGGCGAGGCCGTGGGGCAGGACAACATTTTCATCTTCGGCCACACGTCCGACCAGGTCGATCAGCTGCGTTGCGCGGGCTACCGGCCGCGCCAGGTCTACGAGGAAAACGCCGAGCTGCGCCGCGCGCTCGACCAGATCCGCACGGGCTTCTTCTCACCGCACGATTCGGCACGCTACACGGACATCTTCCACACGCTCGTGGACTGGGGCGACCACTACCTCGTGCTGGCCGACTACTCGGCCTTCATCGAGGCGCAGGACGCCGCCGACCAGCGTTTCCTGGACGTCCCCGCGTGGACCGCGAGCGCGATCGAAAACGTGGCGGGGATGGGGAAATTCTCGTCAGACCGTGCGATCGCGGAATACGCCCGAGATATCTGGCACGTGAAGTCGATCGAGATGGAGTGAGGGGCGAGCGCCCGCGGTGCTTCCGGCAGTACTTCCGTTAGTACTTCCGGCGGTATCAGGGCGCTGAGGGCCGCGTCGTGCCGCCTTCGGCCTGCGCCGCTTGCGCGGCCTTGGCGATGCGCACCGCTTCCTGCACACGTTCGAGGAATGCCGGGTCGAGGCTCGTGACCGCCTCGCGCGATTCTCCGCCCGTCACGACATAGAGCCGGTGCACGGCTTCCTGCCAGAGCCACGCGAGCCAGCCCACCACGATCACCATCACGCCGCACGCGAGACCGGACGCCGAGCCGAGCACACCGCCCACGACAGCGCCGGCGGCGCCGACCAGGCTGATCGCGATCGGCACCACGCGGCTGCGCCGCCCGATGACGATACGCACGTCCTCGATGTCGCGCATGGGGAAGACCTGGCCGGCTGCGGAAAGCGCGTTGCGCGTCACCGAGACGGCGGCTTCGTTGAAAGGGAGTTCCATCGGTTCGATCGCTGCGAGGTGAGAGAGCGCAGCGTACCAGAAGCGGGGCCAGGGCGGGGTCGCGGCGGACATAACGTCGCAGGCCGCACGCATGGCGGGGTGGGCCGTCTGCCGGAGCCGCTATACTTGCGCGCTTTTAATGCCCCCGTCGGCACCAGGGATTCTCCATGAGCGCACTGCCACGCTGTCCGAAATGCAATTCCGAGTTCACCTACGAAGACGGTGACGTCTACATCTGCCCGGAGTGTGCACATGAATGGTCGGCGCTAGCCACCGCGCCGGCTGAAACAGCGGGCAAGGTGTATCGCGATTCGGCCGGCAATGTCCTCCAGGACGGGGATACCGTCACGGTCATCAAGGACCTGAAACTCAAGGGTTCGGGTGGCGTGATCAAGATGGGCACCAAAGTAAAGAATATCCGGCTGGTGGACAGCGACCACGATATCGATTGCAAGATCGATGGCTTCGGCGCCATGAGCCTCAAATCGGAATTCGTCAGGAAGGCGTGACGAAAGGCGTCGCGCATCGACTGCGATGGACCAAAAAAAGCGGGGCATCCCAAGGGATGCCCCGTCCGGTAAGGCGCGGCGCGCAGCGCGAGCTGCGGCGCGCCGAGCAGAGCCGGCGCTATGAGTCGCCGGCCGCCGCTGTTGCGCGAGTGACGCTGCTTAGAACTTGTGGCGGATACCGACGCGAACCGCGACTTGATCCTGCGAACCCGTGCCCGACGGCTGGTAGATGCTCGAGCTCGAGTCGCCGATCTGCGCCTGAACCTTCTGGCCGTTCGCGAGCGTGCCCGATGCGTCCTGGTACGACACGAGGCCGTAGACGTCGGTGCGCTTGCTGAGCGCGTAGTCGAGCGATGCGTTGACCTGGTTCCAGTGAGCCGTCTGGCTGCCCGAGGTGCGCGAGTACGTGTAGCCAAGGCCAGCCGCGAGAGCCGGCGTGAAGGCGTACTTGCCGCCTGCTTCGTACGCGTTGTAGAGCGTCGAGGAACCGGCGATCGGCGAAAGCAGCGTGTTGGTCCACAGGGCCCACAGCGTTGCCGGGCCGACGATGTAACGGCCACCAACACCGAACGAGCGCGTGTCGCGCAGCGTGCCCTGTGCAACGTTGGCGATCGTGGTCGTCGTCGACGGCGTGGTCTGGCCCGGGTACGTCTGGTTGAAGTAGGCAGCGCCGATGCTGAACGGGCCGTAGCCGTAGTTCGCGCCGAAGCTGTACGCGCGCGACGAGCCGGCGATCGGGCTGGCCGCCGGACCCGTTGCCGGTGCGCCGGCGAACGAGGTCGAGTTCGAGAAGCCGTACAACGCGCCGAACGTGAAGCCCGAGAAGTTCACGCTCTGGAACTTGACCGCGTTGTTGATGCGGCTCGACGTCAGCTGGTCGATGTCGTTGAAGTGGTACGCCCAGTTACCCGAAACCGTGTTGCCACCGGTCGAGTACTGCGCGCCGAGAATGTCCGTGTTGAGCGAGTATTGACGGCCGAACGTCAGCGAACCGATGTTCGACTGCGTCAGACCGACGAATGCTTGACGGCCGAACATCGCGCCGCCCTGGCCTGCCGTGCCGTTACCGCTGTTGAAGCCGTTTTCGAGCACGAAGATCGCCTTCAGGCCGCCGCCCAGGTCTTCCGTGCCGCGCAGGCCCCAACGGCTGCCCTGCGCCACGCCGTCACCGTACGAGAACTGATGCGAACTGCCGTTCGTACCGTTCGAGTTCTTCACGTTGCTGATGTAATTCACACCCGCGTCGATCACGCCGTACAGCGTTACGCTGCTTTGTGCGTGGGCAACGCCTGCGATCGAGGCCAGAATAGCGGTGGTCAGAATTTTCTTATTCAACTGTTTCTCCGGGTAAAGGACGAGATGACTACTCCGGCCTCTTATGGGCCGGTCAATGCGACGGGCTGCAATTTAAGGGTCGATAACGAAAGGAATGTGACAGTAAGACTTTGTAGGCAAAATGTCGCCATTCTGTTGTGTGGAAGCGACACACGGGTTGCACCCGCGGAGAGCGGCGCCCGAAGCCCGTCGTTATTGGCTTCGCGGGCAATTTTCCTGTCAATTTGAAAGACTGGACTGCGGCAATCGGCCTTATAAAAATTTTTCCTAAGCTTTCTTCTATTTGCCGGGTTAGGCCATCTTTTGAACCTGACTTCAAGCTGAGTTTGATTCATCTCAAGGGCGCATTAACGGCCCGATCAATGCGCGCTTTACACGTCTGCTTGCCATCGATTCATTGAAGTGGAAAATTAGTTACCCGAAATAATTGAAATGACCGGGAAACGCCTATAAAAAAGGCTCGCACCTATGGCGCGAGCCCTTTTACGACAAGGCGTTGCAGGTTACAGCGAAAGAAGCGAGCCGCTGCGAATGGGCTTTTCGCCGGCAATGCGTGCGACTTCCATGCCGGCCGTGGCGAAGCGCGCGCTATGGCGTGCATACATCACGCCGCTCACGCCCGCGTGCAGCGTCGTCACGGTGTCGGCGAGCGGGTCGATGACATCGGCAATGGCCGCGCCGCGTTCCACCCACGTGCCGCAATCCACGCGAAACACGAGCACGCCGCTGGCAGGCGCCACGATCGGCTCCGTGCCCGCGAGCGGCGTGGCTGCATGGGCGAGTGGCGGCAGCGGCGCGGCCGTGCCTTCGATGACGCCGCGCCCGATCAGATAGTCGACGATGGCCTGGGCGTCGTGCTCTGCGAGCTCGTGCGAGACGTCGCGCTGGCCGCGCAGCTCGACCGTTACCGAAATCGAGCCGTACGGGATGGGGAAGCGCGTGCCGAATTGCTCGCGCAGCTCCGACCAGCAGAAGCTGTGAATCTCGTCGAACGGGTTGCCGATCGAGTTGAGCGCGAGGAGCGACGCCTTGGCATCGAGATAGCGCGCGAGCGGCTCGACTTCGGGCCACAGCTCGGGGTTCGTGTAGATGTGCATGGCGGCTTCCCAGTCGCAATGCAGATCCAGCACGATGTCGGCGTCGTACGAAAGGCGCTGGAGCGCGAGGCGCATCGAATCGAGTTCGGTTTTCGGCTTCTGAGCGGCCAGCGCTTCGCCCATGGCCGCACGGATGGCCGTGCGGTTCGCGGCTTCGTCGGGCCCGAGACGCGCCTCGATGCTGGGCAGCACGAGCGCGGTGAGCTCGTGGAAATTGCGGTTGAAGTTCTGCGCCGTGTTCGATTCGAAGCGGCCGATCATATGCCCGAGCCAGTGCTGATTCAGGCCCACGGGGTTCGGCACCGGCACGATCACGATCTCGCCGCGAAGGCGGCCCGCAGCTTCCAGCTCCGCGAGCTTGCGGCGCAGCGCCCACGAGACGAGCATGCCCGGCAGTTCGTCGGCGTGGAGCGAGGACTGGATGTAGACCTTGGGACCGCCGGCCTTGCCGTAGTGGAAACTGGCAAGTTCCCGCGTGGTACCGAGGGCGGGCGCGATCAACGGGTGGTTTCGGGTTTGCATGATGGATGCGCGAGGCGCGGCGGCCCGCAAAGGTGTTGGAGTGAACGATGGCCCCGTAAGCACATGCAGGGGGCCGTATACCGATCTTAGCCGATTCGACGCGCCGCCGGAACCGGCGCGCGCTCACGCGCCTGCGGCATCATCTGAAAATACGGAATCCGAAATAAAAATCCGGAAATGAAAAAGCCCGGACACAAAGCCCGGGCTTCGTGCGCCGTGATGCAGCGCCGGCGCGATGCGGTGCTTAGCCGCCGTACACGTCGAAGTCGAAGTACCTGGATTCGATCTTTTTATAGGTACCGTCCTTGATCATGTCGGCGATCGCCTTGTCGATCTTGCCCTTCAGGTCGGCGTCTTCCTTGCGCAGGCCGATGGCGGCAGCGCCCGTCGGGATTTCCTTGCCGGCGAACTGGAAGCCAGCGCCGCGCGGCGTCTTCAGGAAGCCCAGATCCGCCTGCACTTCATCCTGCAGCGCGGCGTCCAGACGGCCCGAGATCAGGTCGGCGTAGACCTGGTCCTGGTTCTGGTAAGGAACGACGTTCACGCCCTTCGGTGCCCAGTTTTCCTTCGCGTAGGTTTCCTGGATCGTGCCTTGCTCGACGCCAACCGACTTGCCCTTGAGCGAGTCGGCCGTCGGGGCGAGGCTCGAGCCCTTCTTGGCGACGAGGCGCGTCGGCGTGTTGAACAGCTTCGCCGAGAAGGCGATCTGCTGCTCGCGCTGCGGGGTGATCGTCATCGACGAGAGCACGCCGTCGAATTTCTTGGCCTTCAGGCCCGGGATCATGCCGTCGAAATCTTGCTCGACCCACACGCACTTGGCGTTCAGGCGCTTGCAGATTTCGTTGCCGAGGTCGATGTCGAAGCCGACCAGCTTGCCATCGGGTGCTTTGGATTCGAACGGTGCGTAGCTGGCGTCAACGCCGAAACGCACGGTGGACCAGTCCTTCGCATGGGCGACGCCGGCCGAGACGGCGAGCACGGCAACCGTGAGGGTGGCAAGCAGTTTCTTCACTATGGGTACTCCTCGAGATGGTTCAGGGCGCGCCGCGTGCGGTTGTGCCGCCATGGCGCATTTCCCGGCGCGGCTCGCGCCGGATTATTGTTGGACCTGCCAGCCTGCGGCCAGCGAAGCGCGCGCAAGCTTACCAGGTCAAAATTGCTGCGTCGCTAGTGTAATACCGGATAGCGGGAAAGGGTGCCGGTAAGTGTACGCCCGTGCGCTTGTACGATTTAACGCAAAGCCTTGTCGGGCAAGGCGAACGGGCCAATGGGGACAGGCCAATGCGGGGGCTTGGGATGGGCTGCGCGATGCTCGGCCGCAACAGTCGGAAGAATGCGATGCCGCGCGGTCGCGGCATCGTCAGCAGTCTGAATGGAAATTGAAATCGATTCGACGGCGCGCCGTTGGTTTTCGGCCCGAATAGGGCCAGACAGCGCACCGTTTTTTGTCGCGGTGCAGCAGACACATCGGCTGCACCGCGTGGATGACGTCAGACCACGCGCACGCCCGCGCGCCACGTCGCGCGCGGCACGGGCAGCGAATCGAGCATCGTCACCCGCACGAAGTCCGCGCGCAGGCCCGGCTCGATCGCGCCGCGATCGTGCAGGCCCGACTTGCTGGCGGGTTCCCACGAGACCGTAGCGAGCGCGCGCGGCAGCGTCCAGTCGGCCTTGGTCACGAGGTCGAACGCGGCGGTCAGGAGGCTCGACGGCACGTAGTCGGACGAGAGGATGTCGAGCAAACCGGCCTGCGCCAGCTCCAGCGCCGAGACGTTGCCCGAGTGCGAGCCGCCGCGCACCACGTTCGGCGCACCCATGATCGTCGCGATATCGCGCTTTTTCGCTTCCTCGGCGGCCACGCGCGTGGTCGGGAATTCGGCGAGCACGATGCCTTCGGCCGCGGCCTGCTCGACGTGCTCCACGAGCGTGTCGTCGTGGCTCGCGAGCGGGATGTTGCGCGTGCGGCAGCGCTGCACGATTTCGAGGCGGTGCGCGTCGGCGTAGCGTTCCTGCTCCGTGGCCATTTCGGTGAGCATGGTGTTGGTCTGCTCGTCGGTCCACTTGCCGTGGCGCTCCTGAAATTTGCGCCATTGCTCGCGGTCGTGCCACTGGCGCTGGCCCGGCGTGTGGTCCATCACCGAGGCGAGGCGCAGCAGCGGGTGGTCGCTCAGCATGTCGAACAGCTCGATCACGTCTTCGGTGGCGATTTCGCAGCGCAAGTGCAGGAAGTGCTCGGCGCGCAGCAGGTTGCGCTCGGAAAAGCGCGTGAGCGCCTTGGCGCTCGCGAGCTGCACGTCGCGGCCACGCACGCCCACGGCGAGGCGCGTGCCGATGGCCAGCGCGTCGAATACCGTGGTGATGCCGGCGGCTGCGATCTGCGCGTCGTGAATCACGAATGCAGCGTCGGTGTTCCAGTGCACGCCGGGGCGCGGCGCGAGGTGCTTTTCCAGGTTGTCGGTGTGCAGTTCGACGAGACCGGGCAGCAGGAAGTCGCCTTCCCAGTCTTCGGCTTCGGGCGCGGCGGTCGAGCCGCGCGAGATGTCGCGGATCTTGCCGTCTGCCACGCTTAGCGTGCCGGTGAAAACTTCGTCTCGCGTCACGATGCGAGCGTTCTTGATCAACATCGTCAGGCTCCGTATCAGATATCGGTTTGCGCCGTTCAGGCGGGTTTCAGGCTGCGGCGCTGAGCGGCGCTTGCGCGCGCGGCGCGCTGAGTTCGAGTACGCGGGTGGCGACGCGCTGGCGCGTGTCCTCGTCGTGGAATACGCCGACAATCGCCGCGCCGCGCTCGCGCGCTTCGCCAATCAGGCTCGCGACGACTTCGCGGTTTTCTGCGTCGAGCGAGGCCGTGGGTTCGTCCAGCAACAGCACGCGGTGCTGCGCGATCAGGCCCCGGGCGATGTTCACGCGCTGCTGCTCGCCGCCCGAAAACGTGGCGGGCGCGAGCGGCCAGAGGCGCTGCGGCACGTTCAGGCGTGCCAGCAGCGTTTGCGCGCGCTCGCGTGCTTCGTCTTCCTCCACGCCGCGCGAAACGAGCGGCGCGGCCACGATGTCGAGCGCGCTCACGCGCGGAATCACGCGCAGAAACTGGCTCACGTAGCCCACGACGTTGCGGCGCAGGCGCAGGATGTCGTGGGGCGCTGCGCCCGTGATCTCCAGATGCTCGAGCGGCGCGCCCTCGTCCCGGATCGCAATCGAGCCGCCGCTGGCGAGGTAGTTGCCGTACAGGCAGCGCAAGAAAGTGCTCTTGCCCGCGCCCGAGGGGCCGACCAGCACGATGCATTCGCCGCGCTCCACGTCGAGCGACACGCCCGCGAGCGCTTCGATGCCGATGCCGCCCTGGCCGTGCAGCGTGAAAGTCTTGCGCACGTCTTCGGCGCGCAGCATGAGCGCCGGTCTTTCGAGGAACGCGCGAGTGCCCGGTGATGAGTTCAGAGTCATGTCTTTCATCCTAGACCGGCAGCACGGACGCCACCAGCGTCTGCGTATAGGGATGTTGCGGGTCGTCCAGCACCTGGTCGGTCAGGCCCGATTCGACCACCGTGCCGCCTTGCATCACCATCAAGCGGTGCGCGAGCAGCCGCGCCACGCCGATGTCGTGCGTGACGATCAACACCGAAAGGTGCAGGTTGGTCGTGAGCGTGCGCAGGAGGTCGAGCAGGCGCGCCTGCACGGACACGTCGAGACCCGCTGTGGGCTCGTCCATGAAGACGAGGCGTGGCCCCGTGACGAGATTGCGCGCGATTTGCAGGCGCTGCTGCATGCCGCCCGAAAACGCCGACGGCAATTCGTCGATGCGCTGCGCGTCCAGCTCCACGCGCTGCATCCACTGCTGCGCCGTGTTGCGGATTTGACCGTAGTGACGTGCGCCGACGGCCATCAGCGGCTCGCCGATATTGGCCCCGGCCGAGACGCCCGCACGCAGCCCGTCACGCGGATTCTGCTGCACGAAGCCCCATTCGGTGCGCGCAAGCAGGCGCCGGCGCGGCTCGGAAAGCGTGCGCAGGTCGAGCGTTTCGCCGTTCGCGCTCGTGTAGTGCAGCGCGCCCGAGTCGGATTCGGTGCGCAGTGCGAGCGTGTTGAGCAGCGTGGTCTTGCCCGAGCCCGATTCGCCGACGATGCACAACACCTCGCCGGGATACAGGTCGAAGCTCACGTCGCGGCAGCCGTTGCGGCCGCCGTACTGCTTCGTGAGCGATCTTGCGCTTAACAGCGGCGTCATGCTTTCTCTCCTGCTTCATTCGTTGCGTGCGCATCGATCTGCTCGCGGCGGTCGTGGCAGTAGTCGCTGTCCGAGCAGACGAACATGCGTTTGCCTGCGTCGTCGACAATCATCTCGTCGAGGAAACTCTCGCGCGAGCCGCACAGGGCGCACGCATGCTCCCAGCGCTGCACTTCGAACGGATGGTCGTCGAAGTCGAGGCTCTTCACCGGCGTGTACGGCGGAATCGCGTAGATGCGGCGCTCGCGACCGGCGCCGAACAATTGCAGCGCGGCGTTCATATGCAGCTTTGGGTTGTCGAACTTCGGAATCGGCGAGGGCGACGTCAGATAACGGCCGTTCACGGTCACCGGGTAGTCGTACGTCGTGGCGATGCTGCCGTGCTGCACGATGTCCTCATAAAGCTTCACGCTGATCAGGCCATAGTCGGCCAGTGCATGGAGCTTCTTGCATTCGGCCACGCGCGGCTCGAGCCGGAACAGCGGCTCGGGCATCGGCACCTGATACACGAGAATCTGCTTGTCCGTGAGCGGCGTTTCTGGAATACGGTGCCGCGTCTGCACGATCGACGCCTCGCTCGTGCGGCGCGTGGTGGCCACCCCCGTGGTGCGCGCGAAAAAGCGACGGATGTTCACGGCGTTCGTGGTGTCGTCCGAGCCCTGGTCGATCACCTTGAGCGTGTCCTTCGCGCCGATGATCGCCGCCGTCACCTGGATGCCGCCCGTGCCCCAGCCATACGGCAGCGGCATTTCGCGCGAGGCGAACGGCACCTGGTAGCCCGGCACGGCCACGGCCTTGAGGAGGGCGCGGCGCAGCATCCGCTTGGTCTGCTCGTCGAGGTACGCGAAGTTGTAACCCGAGACGGCCTGAGTTTCGTGCGAGGCGACTTCGGCTGCGGTGGATTGCAAGGTATCGGGCGCGTTCATGCAGCCTCCTTGTTTTGCGCGTCGGCATTCGCGTCGCTGTCGCTTTCGTGCTGCGCGCGCAGCTTGCGCACGAGCTCCAGCTCAGCCTGGAAGTCCACGTAGTGCGGCAGCTTCAGGTGTTGAACGAAGCCCGAGGCTTCCACGTTATCGCTGTGCGAGAGCATGAATTCGATGTCCTGAGTCGGCGAGGCGATCGTCTCGCCCAGCTCCTCGGCGCGCAGCGCACGATCCACCAGCGCCATCGCCATGGCCTTACGTTCCGCGTGGCCGAACGCGAGACCGTAGCCTTGCGTGAATTGCGGCGGCACGTCTTTCGCGCCCGCGAACTGGTTGATCATCTGGCACTCGGTCAAGTCGATCTCGCCGATTTCCACGGCTTCATCGAGTTCGTCCAGCATCATTTCTACGCACACCGAACCAAAGCGGATCTCGCCCGCGAACGGGTGCGAATGCGCGTAGCCGCGCTGCGTGGCATAGCCCATCGCGAGCAGGAAGCCTTCGTCGCCGCGTGCGAGATTTTGCAGGCGCACGGTG
This sequence comes from Paraburkholderia sp. BR14312, assembly GCF_040948675.1. NCBI lineage: Bacteria > Pseudomonadati > Pseudomonadota > Betaproteobacteria > Burkholderiales > Burkholderiaceae > Paraburkholderia > Paraburkholderia sp. BR14312. The sequence goes on along the minus strand of NZ_JBFPKI010000013.1, from coordinate 195,077 downwards.
CGATCGGCAGGGAACGCAAGCGGCTCACGCGAGAGGTCGCCGGGCTCGCGTGCTTGCGTCGAGCGCGTTTCCTGCTCGATCAGGCCTTCCTTGTCGAGCAGGGAGACCACGCGCGGCATCGCTTCTTCGGGCGGGGTGGCTCGCGGCGCCTGGGGCTCGGCGCTCGCGGCATCGTCGCCTTCGGCCAGCAGCGCGAAGTCGAGCAGGCGCTGCGTGTAATCGTAGGTCGCGCCAAGCACCTGGCCGCCGGGCACGTCCTTGAAGGTCGCGGAAATGCGGCGCTCCACCACCATGTTTTCCGTTTCGACCGGTTGTGTGTAACCAAAACGCGGCAGCGTGGTGCGATAGGCGCGCAGCAAAAAGATTGCTTCGACGAGATCGCCAGCGGCCTGCTTGATGGCGAGCGCGGCAAGTTCTTCGTCGTAGACCGAACCTTCGGCCATCACACGCGCCACGGCCAGACGCATCTGTTCGCGGATCTGCGCGACGCTCAGCTCGGGCACGCGCGTATCGCCGCGGCGAGCCTCGTCGAGCAGACGCCACGACGCTTCGATCGCGCGCTCTCCTCCTTTGACGGCGACGTACATCAGTGCATCTCCACGAGAGTGGTGCGCGGCAGGCCCATCAGGCGGTCGCCGCACACGAGATAGAAGTCGATGCCGCACGGGAAGTGCGGCGCGAGGGCGGCGCGTTCGCGCCAGAAGCGCTCGGGCAGACCGACGGGCGCGATGCTGCAGGTCGTTTCGATGCCGGGGCCGCGCAGCGTGAGCGGTGCGCCGCCGGTGAGCGAATCGACACGCGCGAACACCGTGGCCGACTGCTCCGGCGACTCGGGCGTGCCGCTCGCGAAGTCGTCGAGCGGCGGCAGGGCGGCGGCGTCGTGCACATAGGCGAACGCGGCTTCGCGCGCCTGCTGTGCAAGCGGCGCGCCTGCATGAAAGCGCAGCGCGGCCGCGAGTGCGGCGTCGGGCTGGGCGAGCCACACCGGCGTGGCGTAGTCTGCGAGTGCGAGCAGCGAGGCGAAGGCAGCGAGGCCGGCGCGCGCGGGGGACGCATCCGCCGCCGTGGCCGCCGGCAGCGGCGTTTCGATCACGCCGATCGTGCCGGGTCGCGCGAGCGCGTCGAGCAGCGTGCGGAACACCGTCTGCGTGTCGTGAACCGGATCGCCGAAGCCGGGCGCGAGCGCCGCGAGCAGATCGGGCGTCATCGCATTGCGTTGGTCGCTCATGCGTCACCTCGAACCATCGTGAAGAACTCGACCCGCGTGCTGGCGGCGTCGGCGCGGCGCGCGTCGCGTTGTGCGGCGAGACGCGCGGCGAGCGGCTCGATCAACCGGGCGTGCAACTGGTCGTGGCGCGCGGGGAGTTGCAGCAGCGCGTCGGCGAGGGCCGCCAGCTCGGCGCGGCGCTTGTCGCGGCCCAGATGGCAGGCCACGCCGACCGGGCCGGACTGGCCGGCATCGCCGCCTGCGGTGCGCTCAATGCCCGAGGCGCGCAGGCGCAGCGTGGCGCGCGTGACGGTGGCTTCGCCCAGATTGAAGGCGTCGCCGGTGCCGCCAATGCGCCCACGTACCATGGCCAGTCCGGTTTGTGGCGGACGCAGCCAGTCGAAAGCGGGCTCGGGCGCACCGGCGAGCGCGGCGCTCAGCGCCGCCTCAAGCTCGGCGCGCGGGGTATGCGCGAGAACGGCCATCCATGCGCGGCGGGTCGCCGACGCGGAGGATGGGGTGGAGGAAGCGTTCATCGGAGTTCCTGTGTCGTGAACGGGGGGAACGGACATGGCAACTGCGCCTTTCGAACAGCCTTGTCTGGATCTCGATTGAACCATCTATTCATCTAAACGTCTAGACGTTTAATGGTACAGTCGTCCAGTGCGGACGCAATGAAGGTTTTCATATTTCCATCACGCCCTGCGCACTACAATGCACAAAACGCTATTGGAACCGAGAGGAATGACAGCACCATGACATCGAACGACGAGGCGCCGTCCAGCCTGCTTGAGCGCGGCGCGGGTGTGGCGGTGTGGCGGCAGATCGAGCAGATCCTCGCGGCCGAGATCGCCGCGAAGGGTTTCGGCGAAGACGGCCGGCTGCCTAGCGAAGGCGAGCTTGCGCGCCGCTTCGACGTAAACCGCCACACGGTGCGGCGCGCGATGCTGGGCCTCGCGGCGCTGGGGCTCGTAAGCGTGGAACAGGGGCGCGGCACTTTCGTGCAGCCCGGCGCGATCGACTACACCATCGGCAAGCGCACGCGCTTTACCGAGAACCTGAAGCGCCATCAGCATTCGGCGGCGGGCAAGCTGCTGTCGTCGTCGCGTGGCAAGGCGGACCCCACGGTCGCCAAGGCCCTGGGGCTGCGCGCGGGCGCGCTCGTCTACCGGCTCGAAACGCTGCACGAGTCGGACGGCGTGCCGCTCACTTACGCGCGCAGCTGGTATCCCGCCGCGCGCTTCGCCGATCTGCCCGTGGTCATGGAGCGCGTCGACAGCACCTCGAAGGCCCTGGCCGAATACGGCGTGACCGACTATCTGCGCAAGTGGAGCCGTATCGGCAGCGTGCTGCCCGAGGCCGAGGTGGCGCGGCGCCTGAACATCAACCGGCAACAGCCGGTGCTGTGGGTGGAAAACGTCGACGTCGACCTTGATGGCGTGCCGATCAAGTACGGTATCACGCACTTCGCCGCCGACCGCGTGCAGCTGATGGTGGAGCACGACATATGAGCGTGCTGCACGAAGACTGGAGCGAAGCCGCGCGCTTCGCGCTTTACTATGCGCCGCCGCGCGAGTCGGCGTGGTGGCAGGCGGGCTGCGCGTGGCTTGGCCGCGATCCGGAGACGGGCGACACGCTCGCGCCGCCGCCGTGGCTCGCAGGCCTGCCGCAGCCGCTGGAAACGCTCACGGTCGCGCCACGTCGCTATGGCTGGCACGGCACCCTCGTGCCGCCGTTCCGTCTCGCGCCGGGTGTGACGCCCGCTGCGCTCCTCGCCGCCGCGCAGCAGTGGACGCAGGGGCAGGCGCGCTTCGACGCCAATGTCGAGGCGGCGCTGCTCGGCCGCTTCGTGGCGCTGCGCCCCGCCGACGATGCCGGCGAAACCGCCCTGCGCGAACTGGCTGCCGACGCACTGCGCGCGCTCGGCTCGCTGCGCGCCCCGCAAACGCCCGCCGAACTCGCGAAGCGCCTCGACGCGCCGCTCACGCAGCGTCAGCGCGCTTACGTCGAAGCGTGGGGCTATCCGTACGTGTTCGAAGAATTCCGCTTTCACATGACGCTATCCGATTCGCTGAACGACGCGCAAACGTGCGCGCAACTCGTCGATGCCTGGAACACGCAGATGCAGGGTGCCAACCCGTTGCCGGTGGAGGGCGCGGCGCTCTTCGTCGAGCCCGAGCCGGGCGCGCCTTTCGCGCTGTGGCGCCGCTTGCCGTTCGCGGGGGCCCGCGCATGAAGGGCGGCCTGATCTACGTAATGGGGCCTTCGGGTGCGGGCAAGGACACGTTGCTGCGTTACGCGCGCGAGCGCCTCTCCGGTGAAGACGTCGTCTTCGCGCATCGCTACATCACGCGCGAAGACAGCGGCGGCGAGAACCACATCGCGCTCACCGAGGCCGAATTCGAGGCGCGCTCGCAGCGCGGCCTCTTCGCGTTGCAATGGCGCAGCCACGCGCTGCGCTACGGCGTGGGCGTGGAGATCGACCAATGGATGGCGCTCGGCTGCACCGTCGTGGTGAACGGTTCGCGCGCCTACGCGGGCGAGGCGTTCGAGCGCTACCCGCGCATGACGCTCGTGCACATCGAGGCCGCGCAGCACGTACTCGCCGCGCGCCTCGCTTCCCGGGCGCGTGAAACGCCCGAGCAGGTCGCGTTGCGTCTTGCGCGGCGCGCGCCGTTCGAGGTGCCGTCGGGCGCCGCGTTTGCGCGCATCGACAACTCCGGGCACCTGGAGGAGGCGGGCGGGGCGTTCGTCAAGCTCGTGCTGCAGGTGGCGGCCGGATAGTCTCCGCGCCGTCCTCGAGCGCCGCTTAACAGTCGCTTAAGGGCTCGAATGGGCGGGGGGATTTTTGGTTGGGCGTGGTTGCCGTGAGAAGATGCAGGCGACCCGAGAACTCAACGAGAATGCCCTTGGACCGTTTCCAGGAGATGCAAATTTTCACGCGCATCGTCGACCGCCGCAGCTTCACGCAGGCGGCCGAGGACCTGAACCTGCCGCGCGCGACGGTCACCAACTCGATCAAGCGTCTCGAAGCGCGCCTCGGCGTGCGTCTGCTCGAACGCACCACGCGCCAGGTCAAGCCGACGCTCGATGGCGACGCCTACTACCAGCGCTGCATGCGCCTGCTCGCCGACCTCGAGGAAACCGAGGAGGCGTTTCGCGACACCGATCCGCAGGGGCGTTTGCGCGTGAACATGCAGGGCACGCTCACGCAGTATTTCGTGATGCCGCGCCTGGCCGACTTTCTCGCGCGCTATCCGCGCGTCGAGCTCTTCATCGGCTCGGGCGATCACTTCGTCGATCTCGTGCGCGAGGGCGTGGACTGCGTGCTGCGCGCGGGCGAGCTGGCCGACTCTTCGATGATCGCGCGGCGCGTGGCGCTGCTCGAGCAGGTGACCTGCGCGAGCCCCGCGTATCTGGAACGGCACGGCGACCCGGAGTCGATCGAGGCGCTCGCCGGCACGCACACGGACAATCCTGGCCGGCCCGGCCATCGGGCCGTGAACTATGTGTCGCCGGCCACGGGCCGCGCGCTTCCGCTCGAATTCACGACAGCCGACGGTATCGCCCGCGTGACGCTGCCGGGCCCGGTGGCCGTGAACGGCGCGGAACTCTATACGGCGGGCGCGCTGGCGGGGCTCGGCATCGTGCAGGTGCCGCGCTACCGCGTGCGCGACCTGCTCGCCAACGGCGAGCTGTGCGTCGTGCTGCCCGCGCATCCGCCGCCGCCCTTGCCGGTCTCGGTGCTTTACCCGCAGAACCGCCAGTTGTCGCTGCGCGTGCGCGCTTTCGCCGACTGGCTCGTGCAGGTGTTCGCCGAAGTTGCCTGAAATGGCTCGAGCGCAGCCGGGGCGGCTTGCCCAGGCGCGCCCGCTTGCGATCCGTTGTTTTTACGTGCGCCGCGCGACCATGCCGGACACACGCGCCGCGGCTTGCTGAAGCGGTTCGAGGAAGGTCTTGACCATCTGCCTGGCGGACGTGCGCTGCGCGTTGCCGCTGATGTTCATCGCGGCGATCACGCGGCCCTGCCGGTTGCGGATAGGCGCGGAGATCGAGATGAGTCCGCCTTCCAGTTCCTGATCGACGATGGCCCAGCCCTGCTGGCGCACCTGGGCGATGATCTTCTTGAGTTCGCCGACGTCGGTGACCGTGCGCCCCGTATGCGCATAGAGCGGCGAGGAGCCGAGCGTTTCGTCGAGCGCGGCTTCGTCGAGCGAGGCCAGCAGCACGCGCCCCATGGAGGTGCAGTACGCGGGCAGACGACTGCCGATCGAGAGGTTGATCGTCATGATCTTGTGCGTGGGCACGCGCAGCACATAGACGATCTCGGTGCGGTCGAGCACGGCCGCCGAGCAGCTCTCGTGCACTTCCTGCGACAGCTCTTCCATCACCGGCTCGGCGAGGTTCCAGAACGGCATCGACGTGAGGTACGCGAAGCCCAGGTCGAGAATGCGCGGGGTGAGGCGAAAGAGCCGCCCTTCGGCTTCGACGTAGCCGAGCGTCTGCAGCGTGAGCAGAATGCGGCGCGCCCCGGCGCGCGTGAGGCCCGTGGCGGCGGCGACGTCGGTGAGGGTCTGTTCGGGATGCTCCGCGTTGAATGCGCGGATCACCGAAAGCCCGCGCGCGAACGACTGCACATAGGAGTCGCCCGGTTTTTCGGGAATCTCGTGCTGGTCGGCGGAGCGGTCTGGCGAGGCACTGGAAGCGGAATTCATGGGCGTGGCGTTCGGTCTTGCTGCGGCGCTTGGAGAACCTATCAAGATAACCCAAGGGATCGGTTTCGCCAACAAGCGGCGAGGTCGGGCGGCCGCTCACTGTCGGGGCATGGCGCCTGCGTCAACATCGATAGTGCGGCGTCGCGTGACATGCGTCAAATGCGCACATCAGATCATTTGGCCGTCAGTTATTTGATTTCAGTCAATTGGATTTTGTCGAAAAATGATTGATTCGTGAGTCGATTGTTTATGTCTGAATATCGGAAATTCCTGAAATTAAAACGAGATAAGAGCCATGTCGAAATTCGAATGAATCGGCACACTTTCTGACGATTCTTCGACCGCGCCGCGCGTGTCGCCGGTGCCCATCCTCGCTTGCCCGCGCACTGGGGAATCACGCTGAAACCACTGTGCGGCGGGCGTTTGCGAGATGAAAGCTATTGGAAAGATATTTGCGGCTTTCCGTCGCGCTTGCCTGGGCGTGCTTTGTCCCGCTGGCCAATCCTTAGCAAAGATCAAATTTTGAGATTGGGGTTTCCGTAGAATCGCGCTGAATACGATACGGGTGCATTTTGCGTGGCGAATTTGCGATGCAAATGTGTTGGGTGTTACGCGTTTTGGTGGACAACGGAAGAACAGGCAAACATGAAAGACAGAAAAGCCTTTAAAAGGTGGTTAATCCCCCTCGGCAGCGGGCTGCTCGTTTCTCTTGCGGGGTGCAGCGGCAATTTTGCCGTGCTGGACCCGAAGGGCAGCGTGGGCGCGGCCGAGAAGTCGCTCATCCTCACGGCCACATGGGCCATGCTGCTGGTCGTGGTGCCCGTCATCATCCTGACGCTCCTGTTCGCGTGGCGCTACCGCGCCTCGAACCGCAACGCGACCTACGCGCCGAAGTGGGCCCACTCCACGGCAATCGAAGTGGTGGTCTGGGCCATTCCGGCCGCGATCATCTTGTTCCTCGCCATCCTCACGTGGCGCACCTCGCACGAACTCGACCCGTACAAGCCGCTGGAGTCGAGCGTGAAGCCCATCAACGTCGAAGTCGTCGCGCTCGACTGGAAGTGGCTCTTCATCTACCCCGACCTCGGCATTGCTTCGGTGAACCAGCTCGCCGTTCCGGTGGGCACGCCGGTCAACTTCCGCATCACGTCGGACGCTGTGATGAACTCGTTCTTCATCCCGCAACTGGGCACCCAGGTCTACGCGATGGCGGGCATGCAAACGCGTCTGCACCTGATCGCCGACGAAGCGGGCGATTTCGACGGGCTCTCGTCCAACTACAGCGGCAAGGGTTTCTCGGACATGAAGTTCCGCACGCTCGCCACGAGCCAGCAGGACTTCGACGCGTGGGTGCAGAAGGTGAAGACGTCGTCCACCCAGCTTTCGATGGACGAGTACGCAACGGTCGCGAAGCCGCGGGAGAAGGCGCCGGTGCAGTACTTCTCGACCGTCGACCCGAAGCTCTTCAATAACATCATCGCGAAGTACAACAACGGGCACGTCACGAATTTCGACCCGTCCTGCGTGACCAAGGGGTAAGCAGCATGTTCGGAAAACTCACATTAGAGGCGATCCCGTTCGATCAGCCCATCATCATGGGCGCGGCGGCGTTCATGGCGCTGATCGTCGTCGGCGTGCTCGGTCTCGTCACCGTGACCGGCAAGTGGAAGTACATCTGGACCGAGTGGCTCACGAGCGTGGACCACAAACGCATCGGCGTGATGTACATGATCGTGGCGGTGCTCATGCTCGTGCGCGGCTTCGCCGACGCGGTCATGATGCGTATCCAGCAGGCCATGGCGTTCGACTCGCCCGGCTATCTCCCGCCGCATCACTTCGACCAGATCTTCACGGCGCACGGCGTCATTATGATCTTCTTCATGGCGATGGCGCTCATGGTCGGCTTCTTCAACCTCGTCGTGCCCCTGCAGATCGGCGCGCGCGACGTGGCGTTCCCGTTCCTGAACTCGCTCTCGTTCTGGATGACGGCGATCAGCGCGATCCTCGTCAACATTTCGCTCGTGGTCGGCGAGTTCGCGAAGGTGGGCTGGCTCGCGTATCCGCCGCTCTCCGAGCTCCAGTTCAGTCCAGACGTGGGGGTGGACTACTACATCTGGGCAGTGCAGCTTTCCGGTGTCGGCACGCTGATCACGGCCGTGAACTTCTTCGTCACGATCGTCAAGATGCGCGCGCCCGGCATGACGCTCATGAAGATGCCCGTGTTCACGTGGACCGCGCTGTGCTCGAACGTGCTCATCATGGCCACGTTCCCGATCCTCACGATCGCGGTGGCGCTGCTCGGCCTCGACCGCTACGTCGGCACGCACTTCTTCACGAACGAGCTGGGCGGCAACGCCATGCTGTATCTGAACCTGATCTGGGCGTGGGGCCACCCCGAGGTGTACATCCTCGTGCTGCCTGCGTTCGGCATCTACTCGGAAGTGATGGCCACGTTCTGCAAGAAGCCGTTGTTCGGCTACAAGACGATGGTCTACGCCTCGTGCGCGATCATGGTGCTGGCGTTCCTCGTGTGGGCGCACCACTTCTTCACGATGGGTGCGGGCGCCGATGTCAACGCGTTCTTCGGTATCGCGACGATGATCATCGCCATTCCCACCGGCGTGAAGATCTTCAACTGGCTGTTCACGATGTATCGCGGCCGTGTGCACTTCACCGCGCCCGTGCTCTGGACCGTCGGCTTCATGGTGACGTTCTCGATCGCCGGCATGACCGGCGTGATGCTCGCGATTCCGGGCGCGGACTTCGTGCTCCACAACTCGCTCTTCCTGGTCGCTCACTTCCACAACGCGATTATCGGCGGCGTGGTGTTCGGCTACCTCGCGGGCCTGCAGTACTGGTTCCCGAAGGTGTTCGGCCTGAAGCCCAGCGAAAAGCTCGGCAAGGCGTCGTTCTGGTGCTGGTTCGTCGGCTTCTACGTGGCCTTCGTGCCGCTCTACGTGCTCGGCTTCATGGGCGCAACGCGTCGTACCAACCACTACGATGTGCCCGAATGGCATCCGTACTTCGTGGTCGCCGCGATTGGCTCTGCGATCATCGCGGTCGGCGTCGTGTTCCAGGTCCTGCTGTGGGTCATGGCCTTCGTGAACCGCAACAAGGCCGAATGCAAGGACGTGACCGGCGATCCGTGGGACGGCCGCACGCTCGAATGGGCAACGTCGTCGCCGCCGGCGGTCTATAACTTCGCGGTCATTCCGCACGTGGACGACATCGACGCTTTCGCGCACATGAAGGAAGCGGGCCGCGCTCCGGGCCTCGCCGCGAAATACAGCGACATCCACATGCCGTCGAACACGTCGGCGGGCCTCTTCATCGGCATGTTCAGCCTCGTGCTGGGTTTCGCGGCCGTGTGGCACATCACGTGGCTTGCGGTGCTCGGGTTCGTCGGCGTCGTGCTGACGGTCATCCTCAAGAGCTTCGGCAACAACGACGGTTACTACATTCCGGCCGCGAAGGTCCGCGAGATCGAAGAAAGCCGCTTTGGCACCGGCGCCGCCGTGGCCAAGCGCGACCTGGTCGCCGAGGAGGCAGTCTGATGTTACAGAAAACCAATGCGGCAACCCTTGCCGAACTCGATCAGCACGATCACCCGCAGTCGCACTCGGTATTCGGCTTCTGGGTCTACCTGATGACCGACTGCCTGCTGTTCGCGGCGCTGTTCGCCACGTTCGGCGTGTTGAGCCAGCAGTTTGCGGGCGGCCCCACGGGCAAGGACCTGTTCGATATTCAGGGCGTGGCGCTCGAAACGGCCGTGCTGCTGTTTTCGAGCATCACATACGGTTTCGCGATGCTCGGCGCGCATCAGCGCAAGAACGGCGTGGTGCTCGGCTGGCTCGCCGTCACCTTCATTCTGGGTGCGTCGTTCCTCGTGCTCGAACTGCGCGAGTTTTCGCACCTGATCGCAGAAGGCGCCGGCCCGCAGCGCAGCGCGTTCCTGTCGTCGTTCTTCACGCTGGTCGCCACGCACGGACTGCACGTGTTCTTCGGCCTGCTGTGGATGCTCGTGATGATGATCCAGGTGGTTCGCGCACGGGAGCTGGGCGAGCAGGAAATCCGCCGCCTCACGTGCCTGAGCCTCTTCTGGCACTTTCTCGACGTGGTGTGGATCTGCGTGTTTACTTTTGTCTATCTCGGGAGCGTGCTCTAAATGGCTCAATCTCATGCAGAGTCGCACGGCAGCCTCGGCAGCTATGTGGCGGGCTTCATTCTTTCGGTGCTGCTTACCGCGGGCGCATTCGGCGTTGTCCTGCACGGCACGCTCGATGCCTCCGCGGCCTTGATCGTGATCGCGGTGCTCGCCTTCGTGCAGGTGGTCGTGCACCTCGTGTTCTTCCTGCATTTGAACACGTCGCCGGGGCAGGGCTGGAACGTCCTGTCGCTGGCGTACACGGTGCTGGCCGCCGCGTTCCTGATCTTCGGCACGATCTGGGTCATGCACAATGTCGGCGCGCTCATGATGTCGCGTTAAGCGTTCGCCTCACTGGCTGGCGCCTCGCGCCCGCCTGAACTCGCAAAAGCCGCACGGGCCAACCGTCCTGTGCGGCTTTTTCGTTTTTGTAGCCAGGTCCGCGTGCTTGACACTCGTCCCAGGACGCGCCTATTATGGCCGTCAAATTGTTCGATCAACGATCATCGGTTCGGTATTCGAACAAATCGCACGACGACGTGCGCGCTCGATCTCCCATTTTCGCCCGCGCAGTCCGTCAATCTCAATCATCTTTGCATGGGATCGCATCAAGTGCGTGCGATCGAAAGGAGACTCACATGACGGAAGCATTCATCTGCGACGCGGTTCGCACACCTATCGGCCGCTACGCGGGCGCCCTTGCCCAGGTTCGCGCCGACGACCTCGGCGCCGTGCCGCTCAAGGCGCTGATGGAGCGCAACAAGGACGTGGACTGGACGGCGATCGATGACGTCATCTACGGCTGCGCGAACCAGGCGGGCGAGGACAACCGTAACGTCGCGCGCATGTCCTCGCTGCTGGCGGGCTTGCCGCAGGCCGTGCCGGGCTCGACGGTGAACCGCCTGTGCGGCTCCGGCATGGACGCCGTGGGCATTGCCGCGCGCGCGCTCAAGTCGGGCGAAACGGGGCTGATGATTGCGGGCGGTGTGGAAAGCATGAGCCGCGCGCCGTTCGTCATGGGCAAGTCGACGAGTGCCTTCGCTCGCGACGCCGCGATTTACGACACGACGATTGGCTGGCGCTTCGTCAATCCGCTGATGAAGCAGCAGTATGGTGTGGACTCGATGCCGGAAACGGGCGAGAACGTCGCCGTCGACTACAACGTGAGCCGCGCCGATCAGGATGCGTTTGCGGTTCGCAGCCAGCAGAAGGCGGCTCGTGCCCAGGCGGATGGCACGCTGGCGCAAGAGATCGTCGCAGTGACGATTGCGCAGAAGAAGGGCGATCCGATTGTTTTCTCGCGCGACGAGCATCCGCGTGAGACGAGCCTCGAAGCGCTTGCCAAGCTCAAGGGCGTCGTGCGCCCGGATGGCTCGGTGACGGCTGGCAATGCTTCGGGTGTGAATGACGGCGCTTGCGCGCTGCTCCTCGCCAATGAGGAAAACGCCAAGCGTTTTGGGCTCGTGCCGCGTGCGCGCGTGCTCGGTATCGCGACGGCCGGCGTCGCGCCGCGTGTGATGGGTATTGGTCCCGCACCCGCTACGCAGAAGCTCCTCGCGCGGTTGAACATGACCATCGATCAGTTCGATGTTATCGAGTTGAACGAAGCTTTTGCTTCGCAAGGCCTCGCCGTGCTGCGCATGCTCGGCGTCGCCGATGATGATCCTCGCGTCAACCCGAACGGCGGCGCGATCGCGCTTGGGCACCCGCTCGGGATGAGCGGCGCACGTCTCGTGACGACCGCCACGTATCAGCTCCATCGCACGCAAGGGCGCTTTGCGCTTTGCACGATGTGTATCGGCGTGGGGCAGGGGATTGCGATCGCTATCGAGCGCGTCTGATTTTTCGTCGCCCTGAATTGAAAGCCGCGGGTCGATTTGACCCGCGGCTTTTTCGTTAGAAATTTCGCGCTACGCAACAATTGCGCGATCCATTTCACCACGTAATCGCACGGGAATTTGAGCCTCAGCAAACCCCTCGGCAATTAGCCGTATTGGGTTGCGGTAAGTTGACCCGCTTCCGGGCAGGCAACGTCCGCGTTCTAAAAGCCGCGCGTAGAATCGGCCGCACTTCGGCACCACACGCCGATGCGAATACGGCAATCATTTCAAACCCGTTTGACGAGGAGAATGTGAATGACGAAGGCAGCGATTCTGGCGGCGGCATGGGTGGTGGGCGTTGGCCTCTCGCAGGGGGCGTTTGCGCAAAACGACGCGGCGGCTTCGGCGCCGCAGGGGCAAAGCGCGCTCGCCAGCGCGGCGCAGCAAGCGATTGCCAACGCGGAGCCGGTGCATATCCACGCGAAGATCGTCGGCATCGATCGCGCTGCGCGCGTCGTCACGTTGCGCGGGCCGCGCGGCAATGACGTCGATATCGCGCTTAGCCCGCAGGTCAGCAACTTCGACCAGCTCCACGTGGGCGACACTGTCGACGCGCTCTACAAGAACGCGCTCCTCATGACGGCCGACAAAGTAACGGGAAAGGACAAGGGTATTCGCAAGCGTGTGGATACGAATGTCTATCTGCCCGCGTCGTCGGGCTACGACGCCGCGCGCCAGGTTGAAGTTCAGGCCACGGTGCAGCACATCAACGCGAAGAAGCGCGAAGTGACGCTGCGCGGCGCTTATCAGACCGTCACGCTGCAAGCTACCCCCGATATCGACCTCAAGACCCTGAAGGTCGGCGACACGGTTCACGCCGTGTTCGTTTCCGCTTATGCGACGCAGGTGACGCCGGTTGCCGCCACGCAGTAAGCACGTAAAAAAGCCGGCGCATTGCAGCGCCGGCTTCCTTTTGCGACCCGAACGGGCGCCTCGGAAGGCGCCCGTTTTCGCTGGTCGTTACATGCCCGCCATGCACATATACTTGATCACCACGTAGTCGTCCACGCCGTAGTGCGAGCCTTCGCGGCCGAGGCCTGACTGCTTCACGCCGCCAAACGGCGCGACTTCGTTCGAGATCAGGCCGGTGTTGATGCCCACCATGCCGTATTCGAGCGCTTCGGCCACGCGCCACACGCGGCCGATGTCGCGGCTGTAGAAGTAAGCGGCGAGACCGAATTCGGTATCGTTCGCCATCCTGATCACTTCGTCATCGGACGAGAAGCGGAACAGCGGTGCGAGCGGCCCGAAGGTTTCGTCGCGCGCGACCTTCATCGCGGGCGTGACGCCGGTGAGGATGGTCGGCTCGAAAAAGCCGTGGCCGAGTGCGTGGCGCTTGCCGCCCGTGGTCACCTGAGCGCCTTTCGCGAGCGCATCTTCGATATGCGACTCCACCTTCAGCACAGCTGCTTCATTGATGAGCGGGCCTTGCGTCACGCCGGCCTCCGTGCCGAGGCCGACCTTGAGCTTTTCCACCGCGTCGCGCAGTTTGGCCGCGAACGCGTCGTACACGGCGTCGTGCACGTAGAAGCGGTTCGTGCATACGCAGGTCTGGCCGCTGTTGCGATACTTCGAGGCGATGGCGCCGGCGACGGCCGCATCGAGATCGGCGTCTTCGAACACGATGAACGGCGCGTTGCCGCCCAGTTCCAGCGAGACCTTCTTGACCGTCGAGGCGCACTGGCTCATGAGCAGGCGGCCAACCGGCGTCGAGCCCGTGAAGGAGAGCTTGCGCACGGTCGGGTTGCTCGTGAGCTCGCCGCCGATCGCCTTCGGGTCGCCCGTCACGACGCTGAACACGCCGCGCGGGACGCCCGCACGCTCGGCCAGCACAGCGAGCGCGAGTGCCGAGAACGGCGTGGCTTCGGCGGGCTTGAGCACGATCGGGCAGCCTGCCGCGAGCGCGGGGCCGACCTTGCGGGTGATCATCGCGGCGGGGAAATTCCACGGCGTGATCGCGGCGCACACGCCCACGGGTTCCTTCGTCACGACGATGCGCTTGTCGTTGGCGGGCGTGGGGATCGTGTCGCCATAAATACGCTTGCCTTCCTCCGCGAACCATTCGAGGAACGACGCGGCATAGCCGATCTCGCCCTTCGCCTCGGCGAGCGGCTTGCCTTGTTCCGTGGTGAGGATGAGCGCGAGGTCGTCGGCGTTTTCCATCATCAGGTCGTGCCACTTGCGCAGGATGACACTGCGCTCCTTCGCGGTCTTCGCGCGCCATGCGGGCCATGCGGCGTTCGCGGCGGAAATCGCGCGGCGCGTTTCGGCGGCGCCCATGCGCGGCACCGTGCCGATCACCGCGCCGGTGGCGGGGTTCTTGACTTCGAACGTGGCGCCGTCTTCGGCGCCTTGCCATTCGCCGTTGATAAAGGCGCTGGTTTGCAGCAGCGATGCGTCTTTCAGATTCATGCTTGCACTCCGGACTGACTTCGATTCATTTAGAACGACGAACGGCACAGCGGCAAGCGCCGGTGTGCCGTTTCGCGGATGGCCCGCTGCTCGCGGGCCAGCATGTGGTGGAGGCTTACGCCGGCACGCCCACGGCTTCCTTGACCGCCTCTTCGAGGATCGCGAGCGCTTCGTCGAACACGGCGTCCTGAATCGTCAGCGGGAACAGGAAACGCACGACGTTCGAATACACACCGCACACGAGCAGCAGCAGACCGCGATTCAGGGCTGCCGTTTGCACGCGCTTCGTGAAGTCGGCGTCGGCTTCGCTCGTGCCTGGTTTGCAGAACTCAACTGCGTTCATCGCGCCGGGGCCACGCACGTCGGCGATCTGCGGCACGTCGGCCTTCATCGCGTTGAGTCTGGCCTTGAGCTTGTCGCCGAGCTTCGTGGCACGCTCGCAGAGCTTTTCCTCTTCGATGATCTCGATCACCGCGTGCGCCGATGCCACAGCCAGCGGGTTGCCCGCGTACGTGCCGCCGAGGCCGCCAGGCGCCGCCGCGTCCATCACTTCCGCGCGGCCCACCACGCCCGAGAGGGGCATGCCGCCTGCCAGGCTCTTGGCGATCGTCATGAGGTCCGGCGTGACGTCGTAGTGTTCCATCGCGAACAGCTTGCCGGTGCGCGCGAAGCCCGTTTGCACTTCGTCGGCGATCAGCAGGATGCCGTGCGTGTCGCAGATCTTGCGCAGCCCGCGCACGAAATCGGCCGGCGCCTGATAGAAGCCCCCTTCGCCCTGCACTGGTTCGAAGATGATCGCGGCGACGCGCTTCGGATCGATGTCGGCCTTGAACAGCATCTCGATGTGCTTGAGCGAGTCGGCCGTGCTGATGCCGTGGACCGAGTTCGGGTAGGGGGCGTGGTACACGTCGGCCGGGAACGGGCCGAACGCGAGCTTGTAAGGGGCGACCTTGCCCGTGAGCGCCATGCCCATCATCGTGCGGCCGTGGAAGCCGCCCGCGAAGGCGATCACGCCCGGACGGCCCGTATGGGCACGTGCGATCTTGACGGCGTTTTCGACGGCTTCGGCGCCCGTCGTGAAGAAGGCGGCCTTCTTGGCGAAGCTGCCCGGCGCGCGCTGGGCGACCTTTTCGGCCAGCGAGACGTACGACTCGTACGGCACGATCTGGTAGGCCGTGTGCGTGAACTGGTCGAGCTGCGCCTTGATGGCGGCGACGATCTTCGGATGGCGGTGGCCCGTGTTGCACACGGCGATACCGGCGGCAAAGTCGATGAAGCGGCGGCCTTCCACGTCCCACAGCTCGGCGTTTTCGGCGCGCTCGGCGTAGAAGTCGCACATCACGCCCACGCCGCGCGGGGTAATGGCGTTCTTGCGGCTTTGCAGATCGGCGTTCTTGCTCACGTTCATCTCCTGTGGAATCGATGTCAGTTCTGAAGTTGGTTGGCGGACCGGCAAGCAGTCCATGTCGCGACTATACTCACGTTTGGCTCTAACTTTCAGAGCCATTCAGTGCAATCTTTAGGAGCCAATTTCGATGCGTGCGAGTGTTCTGTCCGATTGGCTGGCGCAACGGCTCGACCGCGGAAGCGCCCAGCCGGTGTACCGGCAACTGCACAAGCTGCTGCAGCAGGCGATCCTCTCGCGCGAACTGCCGGCCGGGGCGCGGGTGCCGTCGTCGCGGCTGCTGGCGGCCGAGCTGGGAATTGCACGCAATACCGTGACGCAGGTCTACGAACAATTGGTGCTCGAAGGCTATGTCACATCGGCGACCGGGCGCGGCACTTTCGTGGCGGACACGTCCCCCGACGAAATCGTGGGGGCGACTGAAATTGGCTCTATGCAGACGCGGACAAATGGAGGCGCTTCAGGAGCCGCGCTACCGGCGGGGAAAGTCGCAACTAACAGCCAGAGCGCAAAGGGCGCGGACGCGCTTGCCGCGGCGGCGCCCGGAGCCGCGTCGACAAGCGGAATGGAAGCCGCCACGCAGACGCAACGCCCAACGGCGCGCGCCCTCTCGGCACGCGGCACGCGCCTGATTACCAGCGCGGGCGTCTCGAAGCGCCAGGGCGGCGCGTTCATGCCCGGCGTGCCCGATGTCTCCCGCTTCCCGGCGCGCGTATGGACGCGTCTGCACAACAAGTACTGGCGCAGTCTGCGCCCGGACCTGCTGACCTACGCACCCGGCGGCGGCCTCGCGCTGCTTCGCCACGTACTGGCCGACTACCTGCGCACTTCGCGCTCGGTGCGCTGCTCGCCGGAGCAGATCATCATCACGACGGGTATTCATCAGTCCATCGACCTGGCCGTGCGTCTGCTCTCCGATCCCGGCGACACCATCTGGACCGAAGACCCGTGCTACTGGGGCGTACGCAGCGTGCTGCATGTCTCGGGCCTCAACACGCGGCCGATCGCCGTGGACAGCGAAGGGCTCAACCCGTCGGCCGGCGACTTCGCCGCGCCGCCGCCGCGGCTCATGCTCGTCACGCCTTCGCACCAGTACCCGCTCGGCATGGTGATGAGCCTCGCACGCCGGCGCATGTTGCTCGAGTACGCGCGCCAGCATCAGTGCTGGATCATCGAGGACGACTACGACAGCGAGTTCCGTTACGGCAGCCGCCCGCTTGCGTCGTTGCAGGGACTCGATACGGCGGGGCAGGTGATCTACGTGGGCAGCTTCGGCAAGACGCTGTTTCCGGGCCTGCGCGTGGGTTATCTCGTCGCGCCGGAAGCGCTGGCGGAAAGCTTCGCGACCGCGAGCGCCGAGCTGTATCGCGAGGGGCAATTGCTGCAGCAGGCTGTGCTCGCAGAGTTCATCGCCGAAGGCCATTTCACCTCGCACATCCGCAAGATGCGCGCGCTTTACGGCCAGCGCCGCCAGGTGCTGCTGGACGCCGTTGCGCGCCGCTACGGCGACGCGTTGCCCGCGATGGGCGGCGACGCGGGCCTGCACGTCGTGATGCAGTTGCCCGAAGGCAGCGACGACCGCGCCGTGGCCGAAGCCGCGCTCGCGCGCAATATCGTGGTGCGGCCGCTTTCGGGGTATTACTCGTCGCGCGAGCGTGCGAATCCGGGCTTGCTGATCGGCTACGCCTGCGTGCCCGACGAGGAGATTGCACCGGCGTTCGACACGCTCGCCGAGGCGATCGATACGACGTTGCCCGCGTTCGTATGAGCGAAGCGGTCGCTGCGGCGCACGCCAATCACAGCCGGATCAGCACCGCCCCGCAAGTCACGAGCGCGCAAGCCACCATGCGGCGCGCCGTGAGCTTCTCGTTCATGAAGAGCCAGCCGATCAGCACGGCGAAGCGCGTGCCGTTGAGGCCGCAATCGTGTGATCATTCCAGCGAACGCGTCTGGCCGCCAGAAATAGGGAAAAGCCGCACGAGCCGTGGTTGTGTTTCTATTCGGCTCGCGCGGCTTTCGAGGGAGCGCGTCAGGTCACGCGCGCACGCAGTCTTGCGGAGATCAGATCGATGGCCGTGACCACGACGATCACCATGATGAGCACGGCGCTGGTCTGCTGATAATCGAACGAGCGGATTTCCTCATACAGCACGACGCCGATGCCGCCCGCGCCCACCATGCCCACCACCATCGCCGAGCGCACATTCGACTCGAAGCGGTAGAGCGCATACGAGATCCACAGCGGCATGACCTGGGGCAGCACGCCGTAGACGATCTCGTCGAGCGGCGAGGCGCCCGTCGCGCGCACGCCTTCCACGGGGCGTGGGTCGATGGCTTCCACCGCTTCCGCAAAGAGCTTCGCGAGCACGCCTGTCGTGTGCACCCACAAGGCGAGCACACCGGCGAACGGCCCGAGGCCCACGGCTACGATGAAGAGCATCGCGAACACCATCTCGTTGATGGCGCGGCACGCGTCCATCAAACGGCGCACGGGATGCAGCACCCACGCGGGCGCGAGATTGTGCGCCGACATGAGCCCGAACGGCACTGCGCAGACGATGGCGAGTGCCGTGCCCCACAGCGCCACCGCGATCGTGACCCACATCTCCTGGGCATACGTGCGCCATTCCGTAAAGTCCGGCGGGAAGAAGCCGCGCGCGAACGTGCTCATATTCGCTGAGTCGGAGAAGAGGTCGAGCGGGCGCATGTCGGCGCCGCGCCACGCCACACCGAGGAGCACGAACACGATGGCCCAAAGCGCGAGCGAGGACCAGCTGCGCTTGCCTGTGAGGCCGCGCGCCGCCAGGGCGGCCGCTTGCGGCGCGGCGGCGACGTTCGGCGTCGCCGCCGGCCCGGCAGCGGGCCTTGCGACTTCTGCCTGCGGCACGGCGCGTGAGCTGTCGAAATCCATCGCGCCCATTACTGCTTCGCAGGTGCGGCGAGCGCGCCGATCTTCGCGTCGATGGCCGCGATCTGGCTCTTGCGGTCGTCGTCGGAGAGATGCGTGTCGGCGGCGATCTTCTCTTTCTGCTGGAACAGCGCGACCTGGCGGATCGGCAGGAGCTGCGCGTCGGTGGCGGGCGCGAAGCCTGCGTAGCCGGTGATATCGGCCATGATCTTCTGCTCGCGCGGATCGGTCTTGGCGTAGTGGTAGAAGAAGTCGCGCAGCTTCTGCTTGGTGGCCTCAGGCAGATCCTTGCGATACACGAGCGGATCGGACGGAATGAGCGGCGAGGTCCACAGCACGCGCACCTGGGCAAAGCGGTCCGGGTGCTTCTGTTGCAGCGTGGAAAGCTCGATGGTGTTGTTGGTGGCGATGTCCACCTTGTTGTTCACCACGGCGAGCAGGTTCGCTTCGTGGCTCGAAGGCAGCACGGTCTTGAAGTTCGTCGCGTTCACCGAAACGCCGTGCTTCGCGAAGAGGTAATAGCCCGGAATCAGCGTGCCCGAAGTCGAATTGGGGTCGCCCCAGCCGAGCGTCAGATCCTTCGTATTCTTGAACACATCGTCGATCGACTTCACACGGCTGTTCACGTTGGTGATGAGCACCGACTTGTAGCCGGCATCGCCGTTCGCGTAGAGCACCTTCGCGAAGATCTCGCCATTCGAGCGGTCCACGGCTTCCATGGCCGAAGCGTTGCCGAAGTAGCCGATCTGCACCTTGTTGAAGCGCATGGCTTCGATGATGCCCGAGTAGTCCGTAGCAAAGAACGCATTCACATGCAGGCCGGTCTGCTTGTTCAGGTCGTCGATGAACGGTTGCCAGCGTTGCTTGAGCACCGCCGACGAGTCGGTCGAGATGATGCCGAAGCTGAGATCTTCCGCGTGAGCGGCCGCGCTGCCGAGCGAGGCAAACGCGACGGCGCCGGCGGCGCACCAGGAGAGCATGGAGCGGAACAGGTTCATTGGGGCGGTCCGTGGTGAGTAAAAACGTTGCGGGTTGGAAAAGGGTTGGGTTGCGTGATCAGGCCGCGCGAGGCTGCGCGCCGAAGCACGTTGCCGCGGACGGCGCAGCATCGGGTTCGAGCAACTCGCGCGCGGCGTTGCCATAAAGCTGTTGCAGCAGCGCGGGCGTGAGCGCCGACGATGCGCCGTCGTACACCACGCGCCCGTCGCGCAGCGCGATGGTGCGCGGGCAGTACTCCATGGCGATATCCACCTGATGCAGCGAGACGACCACCGTCAAGCCGTGATCGCGATTGAGCATGCGCATCATGTCCATCACGCGGCGCGACGATGCGGGGTCGAGCGAGGCGATGGGTTCGTCGGCGAGAATCAGGCGCGCGCGCTGCACGAGTGCGCGGGCGAGCGCCGCGCGCTGCTGCTGGCCGCCCGAGAGGTTCGAAGCGCGCTCGGCGGCCTTGTGCGCGATGCCGACCTCGCCGAGCGCGGCCAGCATCAGCTCGCGTTCGGCGCGCGGAAAGCGGCCCGTGAGGCGTCGCCACAACGGCAGCCGCGACAGCGCGCCGATCAGCACATTCGTTTCGACCGTGAGGCGATGCACGAGATTGAACTGCTGAAACACGAAGCCGATGTCGCGGCGAATGCGGCGCACTTCGCGCACGATGCGGCCGTCCTGCTGAATAGGACGACCAAGAATCTCGATGCGCGAAGGCTGCGGGTCGGAAGCCGTGAAGCCCGCAATATGGCGGAGCAGGGTCGATTTGCCCGAGCCCGATGCGCCGATCAGCGCGACCATTTCGCCAACGCCTACGCGCAGGTTGATTTCGTCGAGTGCCTTGCGGCCGCTGTCGAAGCTTTTCGAGAGGCGTTCGATGCGTATGGCGTCCATAACAATCCGTCGCTGTGTAGTCGAGGGCTCATTCTAGGAAGGGACTGTGACGGTTGAGTGAAGGTGTCGCGACGTCTAGACGACTACATGTCTTGCGGCCTTCTGGCCGCGAAAAAATCGCGAGAGATGTGACAGCCACATGACGCCAAACATCTGTCATGCTCAATATCATGGGAAGCGGCTATATTGGTGGGCAACGTACGTGCTGTCCCTGGTTTTCCTGACTTATTGCTGACTCATTGTCGACAGAGGTGGCACTCGGAAGGCAGTTGTAGACAAAGCGGCCGCACGCGGCGGCGCGACCTGGGCGGCCCCACCTAGGCGGCCCCATCCAAACAAGCGACGAAACCCGGCGCCATATGCAGGCACTGAGCTTCCTACCCGATAGCTTCGAGGAATACGAGGATCTCAAGATGATCCTCGATGCCGGCGCACGCTGGCTCGACATTCGCAGCGAGGGCGAAGTCGAGGTGCGCGGCCGCACGTTTCCTCTCTACGTGGCGGCCATCGGCTCGCGCGATCCGGCCGCGCCCGGCATTGGTTTTTTCGGGGGCATCCATGGGCTCGAGCGCATTGGCTCGCAGCTCGTGCTCGACTACATGCGCGCGCTCGTGGGGCGTCTTGCCTGGGACGAACTGCTCCTGCGCCAACTCGAGTCCGTGCGCATCGTCTTCGCGCCGATTCTCAATCCCGGCGGCATGTGGCTCGCCACGCGTGCAAATCCGAACGGCGTCGACCTCATGCGCAACGCGCCGCAGGACGCCGACGAGCGCGTGCCCTTTCTTGCGGGCGGCCAGCGCGTCGGCTCGTGGCTGCCGTGGTATCGGGGGCGGCGCGGCGCGGCCATGGAGATCGAGGCGCAGGCGCTCCTGAAGATCGTCGACGAAGAACTCACGCGGCGCCCGCTTTCCTTCGCGCTCGACTGCCATTCCGGTTACGGCTGGACCGACAGCATCTGGTTTCCATACGCACGTACGCGCCGTCTCATCCGCCATCTGCCCGAAATGTACGTACTCAAGACGATGTTCGAGCGCGCGCATCCGCATCACGGCTACACCTTCGAGCCGCAGAGTCACCAGTATTTGCTGCACGGCGACTTGTGGGATTGCGCATACGATCGGGCGCCCGACAGCAACATCTTCCTGCCGCTCACGCTCGAATTGGGCTCGTGGTTGTGGATCAAGAAGAACCCGCGTCAGATCTTTTCGCGCCAGGGCATGTTCAATCCGCTCTTGCAGCATCGCACCGCGCGTGTGTTGCGGCGCCACGCGAATCTGTTCGAGTTCCTCACGCGCGCCGCGTATTCCTCGCAGCGCTGGCTGCCCGAGGGTGTGATCCGCGATGAGGTGCTGAAAAGCGCGATCGGGCACTGGTATCGCAAGCCGGGCACATGAGCGAACCGTGGATCCTGCTGCGCGGCCTCACGCGCGAATCGCGCCACTGGGGCGCGTTCGCCACGCTGCTTGCGGCCCGTGACGGCGTGCTGCCCATCGACCTGCCGGGCAACGGCACGGCGGTGCACGAACGCTCGCCGCTCGCGGTGGACGACTACGTGGACACGCTGCGCGCCCAGGCGCTGCGGTACGGGGCGCGCCCGCCATACCGCGTGCTGGCGATGTCGCTGGGCGGCATGGTGGCGACGGCGTGGGCGCTGCGCTACCCCGACGAAATTGGGCGGCTCGTGCTCGTGAACACGAGCATGCGGCCGTTCAGCCGCGTAGACGAGCGCTTGCGGCCGTCGGCGTGGGCCGCACTCGTGCGCGTGGCGCAGCATTGGGATGGCGGCGACACCGGCGGCATTGCCGAGACGCTGATCCACGGGCTCACCTGTGCGCGCCGCGACACGCTCGCTGCCGACCTCGAAACGTGGCGCGCGATCCGCGCAAGCGCCCAAGTGAGCCGCGCGAACGCGCTGCGCCAGCTCGCCGCCGCCGCACGCTTCAAGGCGCGCGCCGTGCCGCGCTGCGCGGTGCTGGTGGTGTCGTCGCGCGGCGACCGGCTTGTGAACCCCGTTTGCTCCGCGCGGCTCGCGCGGGCCTGGGGCGCGCCGCACGTGGCGCATCCCTGGGCGGGGCACGATCTGCCGCACGACGATCCGCAATGGCTCGTCGATACGCTCCACGCGGGCGACGTCGCCGGGAACGCGGCGGGCCAGGCCGCCGGGCGCGGCTGAGCGGTGCCGCGGCGCGTGCGCGCCGCCCGCATCGCCAGTCCGGCGATTGCCCCATAATACGAAAACTCATCCGGCACTTTCAGGACGATTTCCAGACATGAACGACAAACCCGCCATTGGCGCCGCCGTGCCGCGCCTCACGAGCCTTTCGCACGGCGGCGGCTGCGGCTGCAAGATCGCGCCGGGCGTGCTTTCTGCGCTGCTCGCCCGCAGCACCCCGCTCACCACCGCGTTTCCGAACCTGCTGGTCGGCACCGAGACCGCCGACGACGCCGCCGTCTACAAGCTCAACGACGAGCAGGCCATCGTCGCGACGACGGACTTTTTCATGCCGATCGTCGACGATCCGTACGACTTCGGCCGCATCGCCGCGACCAATGCGCTTTCGGACGTCTACGCCATGGGCGGCAAGCCGATCCTCGCGCTGGCACTCGTGGGTATGCCGATCAACGTGCTGCCGCACGATGTGATCGCGCAGGTGCTGCGCGGAGGCGAGGATGTGTGCGCGGCGGCGGGCATTCCCGTGGCGGGCGGCCATTCGATCGACTCCGTGGAGCCCATTTACGGCCTCGCGGCGCTCGGCGTCGTGCATCCCTCGCGCGTGAAGCGCAACGCATCGGCAAAAGCCGGCGACGTCCTCGTGCTCGGCAAGCCGCTCGGCGTGGGCGTACTTTCCGCCGCGCTCAAGAAGGAAATGCTCGGCGACGCGGGCTACAAGGCGATGGTCGCCGCCGCGACCCTGCTCAACAAGCCGGGCGCAACGCTCGCGGAACTGCCGGGCGTGCACGCCATGACCGACGTAACGGGCTTCGGCCTGCTCGGCCACACGCTCGAAATCGCGCGTGGCGCGAATCTCACCGCGCGCGTGCACTACGCCGAGCTGCCGTGGCTGCCGGGCGTGCAGAAGTTCGTCGACGACGGCGTGTACACGGGCGCCTCGGGCCGCAACTGGGCCTCGTACGGCGACGCCGTCACGCTCGCGCCCAGCCTGCCCGAAAGCGCGCGCACGCTGCTCACCGACCCGCAAACCTCGGGCGGCCTGCTCGTGGCCTGCGCGCCGGAAAGCGTGGACGACCTGCTGGCGATCTTCCGCGCGGAAGGCTTTGGCGACGCCCGTGTGATCGGCGAACTGAGCGAAGGCCCGGCGCGCGTGGACGTCGCGTGAGGGCCGTATGAGCGGAGAATCGCCTAAAGCCATCTTCTACGCGCTCGCTGCGAACTTCGGCATAGCGGTCTGCAAGTACGCTGCCGCGGCGTTCACGGGCTCGGGATCGATGTTCGCGGAGGCGATTCACTCCACGGCCGACTGCGGCAATCAACTGCTTTTGCTGTTCGGCCTGCGCCAGTCGCGCGAGCCGCCCACGCCGCTGCATCCCATGGGCACGGGCCGCGCGATCAACTTCTATTCGCTGCTCGTGGCGCTGCTGCTGTTTTTCGTGGGCGGCGCGTTCTCGGTCTACGAGGGCGTGCATCGGCTGATCGCGCGCGAGCCGTTGCGATTCGTCTATGTGGCGCTCGTCGTGCTCGGCATTTCCGTGGTGCTCGAAGCGTTTTCGCTTTATGGCGCGATGCGTGAAATTCGCAAGGGCGCGCCCACGAAATCGCTGTGGCGCTGGGCGCGCGAAACGCGCGATTCCGACCTGCTCGTCGTGGCGGGTGAAGACATCGCGGCGCTGGCGGGTCTCGCCATTGCGTTCGCCGCCGTGCTGCTCACGGTCATCACGGGCAATCCGGTATGGGATGCGTGCGGCTCGATCGGCGTGGGCATTTTGCTCATGCTGATTGCGTGGTTCATCGCGCGTGAAGTGAAGTCGATGATCGTCGGCGAATCGGCCGGCCCGGAAATGCGGCGCGATATCGAATCGTTCCTGCGCGCGCGGCCCGAAATTCAAAGCATCATCAGCCTCATTACCCTGCAATGGGGCAAGGAGGTGATGGTGGCGGTGCAGTGCGAAATGCTCGAGTACGACCACAGCCGCACCATGGTCGAGGCGATCAACGAGATCGAAGCCGACCTGCAGGCGCGCTTTCCTCTTGTGCGCTGGGTGTTTTTCGAGCCGGATTTCGTGAACCGGTAATGCAAGGGCCCGGCGGTTGCAAAACCGCCGGGCCCTTGCACACGAGTCACATCTTCACGCGCGCTTTACATTTCAGTGCCGAAACGGCGTCCACACGGGCGTGGTGTTGTCCCACTGCTCGAGTTCGGAAGGTACGGTCGGATTCATGTTGGACTCCTACGTTTTTTGTCTTGCAATCGAAATGCCGGTGCGTCTTGCGGGCTTATTCGCCCGCCTGCGCGACGCGCTGGGCGTGGTTCGCGCGGCTTTCCTGCAGCGCGATGCGTTGCGCTTGCGTGCGGCCGATCAGGCTTTGCTCGGGATAGCTCGTCTTGTTAAGCGAGGGCAGCGTGCCGTCGCGATACGCGGCGGCAATTTCCGCCTTCACTTCAGCGCGGGTTTTCGGCGCGCTGTTGTCCTGGGCGAAGACCGAGGCGCTTGCGGCGAGCGAGAGGACGAGCGTGGCGCCAATGGCAGTTGCGAGAGTGCGTTTCATGATCTGCTCCTTTTGTACTGGTGCCACGTGGGTCGCGGCGACAGGAGCAAATGTAGTTGCGCAGCCGTTTGCGATAAACGGCCGGAACGCGAAAGCAATTGTCGAAAATCCGGAACAATCGCTGCGCCGCGCCCGCGAAAGCCTCTGCGGGCGCGGCTTCGAGGGTTGACGCAGCGCGACGGCGTTACGCCGCTGAGCTTATGCGGCCCATTCCGAAATGACAGGCGTTTCGAGCGCTGGCGCGTTTTCGCGCTCTTCGAGCGTGCGCATCGTGCAGGCCTTGTCGAGCGAGGCGCGGCCGCTCAGCAGCGGGCAGCGGTCGAACACTTCGGCGATCCAGTCCACGAACACACGCACTTTGGGTGACAGATGGCGGCTGTGCGGATAGACGGCCGAAATCGGCATGGGCAGCGGCTTGTAATCGGGCAGGACCTCGACGAGCGCACCCGACTTCAGGTGCGGCAGCACCATGTAGCGCGGCCCCTGGATCAGGCCGAAGCCTTCGATGCCGCAGGTCACATAAGCGTCCGCGTCGTTTACCGAGACCATGCTCTTGAGCTTGACCTCCACTTCCTTGCCGTCGACGAGAAACGCCCAGTCCATCACGCGCCCCGTACGCGACGAGAAGTAATTCACGGCGCGATGTTCGGCCAGTTCTTCGAGCGTCTGCGGCATGCCGTGGCGCTCCAGATACGACGGCGCCGCGCACGACACGCCTTCGAAAATGCCGATGCGCCGCGCGACCAGCGACGAATCCTGCAGCGCACCCACGCGCACCACGCAGTCCACGCCTTCCTGCAGCAAGTCCACGGGGCGATCGGATAGCCCGAGTTGCAGGTCGATGTCCGGATAGCGCCCGTGGAATTCGCACAGCGACGGAATCACGATGAGCCGCCCGATCGAGCCGGGCATGTCGATGCGCAGCTTGCCGTGCGGTTTGCGGTTGCGATCCTGGAATGTGGTTTCCGTTTCCTCGACGTCCGCGAGAATGCGCACGCAGCGCTCGTAGTACGCGGCGCCATCGGGCGTGAGCGACAGACGGCGCGTGGTGCGGTGCATGAGGCGCACGCCGAGAAACGCTTCGAGATTCTGAATGATCGTCGTGACCGACGCGCGCGGCATGTCGAGCGTTTCGGCAGCACGCGTGAAGCTGTTGGTATCGACGACGCGGGTGAACACCTGCATGGCCTGAAGGCGGTCCATTGCCACTCTCCAAAAAGCTTCGGTCGCACGGCGCGCGGCGTTCGAGACTAACGCCCGCGCAGAAAGAGGAGACAGATTGTTCAGGTGCGCCGAATTGTGTTGCCGGATTATAGGCATTTATTTGCAAGTCTGCCGAACCCACAATTCGCCTCATTCGAATCTACTCTCGCGCATTGCGCCGATTTGACATGGATGTCTTTAAACGCCCAACGTCTTGGACCTCCGCGGAGGAAGCGCCGCTGGCCGAAGTGCCCGCGGCCTTGCCTGCTACCGCGTCCGCCAAGCCTGGCAAGGTGCGCGCGGTGCTCACGACCGACGTGGCAATCGAAGGCTACGCCCAGCAGATTCCGCTGCGGCTGTACCGTCCCGAAGCCGCGAATGGTCTGCCGGTGTTGCTGTATTTCCACGGCGGCGGCTTTGTGCGCGGGTCCATCGAGGAAGCGGATGCGGTGGGGCGGTTTCTCGCAGAACGCTTACCAGCGCTCGTGGTGAGCGTCGGGTATTCGCTCGCGCCCAGGCACCCGTTTCCCGCCGCCCCCGAAGATGCGCATCGCGCGGCGCTGTGGGCGCTTACGCGGGCCCGCGCGTTCGGCGGCAACCCGAAGCGCGTGATCGCGGCGGGCCACGACGCGGGCGGCCAGATCGCCAACGTGCTCGCCTTCATGGGCCGCGATCGCGGCGACGTGAAACTCGCGGCGCAGGCATTGTTTGCGCCGATGCTCGATCCGAGCCTCACGCGTCTTGGCGACGAGGCGCGCCTGGGCTCCGATATCACCGCAAGCGAATGCGCGGCGTGTTATCGCGCGTATCTGCCCGATGCGACGCAGCGCATGCATCCGTACGCGGCGCCGCTCGAATCGCTGCGTCTTGGCGGCTTGCCGCCCACGCTCATCGTGACCGCACAGAACGACGTGCTGCACATCGAAGCGGAGAAGTACGCGAGCCGCCTGATCGACGCGGGCGTGCGCACCCAGGTGGTGCGCTACCCGAGCGTCTCGCACGCGAATCTCGCGGCGCATCCGGCCGCGCTCAGCGAAGCCGTACGGTTTTTCCAATGTTGCTTCGACGCGGGGGCGTCATAGACGAAGCACCCTTGCGGCGGTGCTGCCGAACCAGTGAAGAACAATCAACCATTATTTCTGGAGTCCGACATGTCACTTTTTTCGCAATCCCGAACCCGTATCGCGCTAGCGGTCATTGGCGTGCTGGTGGTCGCGGGCCTCGGCACCCTCGGTGCCATCCGCCTCGACTCGCACCCTGCCGTTGCCGCTGAAGCGCCGCCCGCACCCGAGGTCGACGTCGCACCCGTGCTCAATCGCACGATCACCGACTGGCAGACCTACTCGGGCCGCATGGCCGCCGTCGAGAAAGTGGAGATACGTCCGCAGGTATCCGGCACGATCGTCTCCGTGAACTTCCGTGACGGCGCGCTCGTGAAGCAGGGCGAGACCCTGTTCGTGATCGACCCGCGCCCGTACCAGGCGGCCGTCGATCAGGCCGCTGCGCAACTTGCCGCCGCGCAGGCGCGCACGGGCTACGCGCAAAGCGACTGGGAGCGCGCTCAGCGTCTGATTGGCGATAACGCCATCGCCAAGCGCGATTACGACGAGAAGCAGAACGCCTCGCGCGAAGCGAACGCGAATCTCAAGGCCGCGCAGGCCGCGCTCGAAGCCGCGCAGATCAACCTGGGTTACACGCGCATCGTCGCGCCGGTTGCCGGACGTGTGTCGCGCGCCGAGATCACGGTGGGCAACGTCGTATCGGCAGGGGCAAGCGCCGCGCCGCTCACGACGCTCGTTTCCGTTTCGCCCATCTACGCCGAATTCGACGCCGACGAGCAGACCTATCTCGACTACATCAGCCACATGAAGAACGGCTCGAAGGTGCCGGTGGAACTGGGTCTGGCGAACGAATCGGGCTATTCGCGCACGGGCACGATCGAGTCGGTGGACAACCGTCTCGACACCACGTCGGGCACCATCCGCGTGCGCGCGCGCTTCGACAACGCCGACGGCGCGCTGGTGCCGGGGCTTTACGCACGCATCAAGGTGAGCGGCAGCGCCCCGCACCCGGCGCTGCTCGTGGACGACGCCGCCATCGGCACCGACCAGGACAAGAAGTTTGTTTACGTCGTCGATAACAGCGGCAAGATCGCCTACCGCACGGTGCAAACGGGCGGCCAGCAGGGCAACCTGCGCGTAATTCTGGGCGGCCTGAAGGCGGGCGACCACGTGGTGGTGAACGGCACGCAGCGCGTGCGCCCCGGTGAAGCCGTGCGCTCGCACATGGTGCCGATGAATGGCGACCCCGACGCCGATTCGTCCAGCGCGGCAGCGAACCCCGGCGCCAAGGCAGCGAAAACGTCCTGACGAGCGGCGGGCGTAGGCGATCGCGGCCTGCGCCTGTGCTTCCGTCAGGATGACTAAGCAGGAAGCTTCGCGTCAAATTGAGCGTCATGAACAAGAGCAACCCATGAACATATCGAAATTCTTCATCGACCGGCCGATCTTCGCGGGCGTGCTGTCCGTGCTGATCCTGCTGGCCGGCGTGATCGCGCTGTTCCAGTTGCCGATCTCCGAGTATCCCGAGGTCGTGCCGCCTTCGGTGGTGGTCCACGCGCAGTATCCGGGTGCGAACCCGAAGGTGATCGCCGAGGCCGTCGCCGCGCCGCTCGAAGAGCAGATCAACGGCGTCGAGAACATGCTGTACATGCAGTCGCAGGCCAATAGCGACGGCAATCTCACGCTCACGGTCACGTTTCGCCTCGGCACCGACCCGGACAAGGCCACGCAGCTCGTGCAGAACCGCGTGAACCAGGCGCTGCCGCGCCTGCCGGAAGACGTGCAGCGCCTCGGCATCACGACCATCAAGAGCTCGCCCACGCTCACGATGGTGGTGCACCTGATCTCGCCGGACAACCGGTACGACATGACGTACCTGCGCAACTACGCGCTGCTCAACGTGAAGGACCGACTCTCGAACATCCAGGGCGTGGGCGAGGTGCAGCTGTGGGGCTCGGGCGACTACGCCATGCGCATCTGGCTCGATCCGCAGAAGGTGGCACAGCGCAATCTCACCGCGAACGACGTGGTCAACGCGATTCGCGAGCAGAACGTGCAGGTGGCGGCCGGCGTGATCGGCGCCTCGCCTAGCGTGCCTGGCACGCCGTTCCAGCTCAACGTGAATGCCCAGGGCCGTCTGCGCACGGAAAGCGAGTTCGGCAACATCATCGTCAAGACGAATCCCGATGGCGGCGTGACGTACCTGCGCGATATCGCGCGTATCGAACTGGCGGCCTCCGAATATGGCCTGCGTTCGCTGCTCGACAACAAGCCTGCCGTAGCGCTCGCCATCAACCAGGCGCCGGGGGCGAACTCGCTCGCGATTTCGGACCAGGTGCGCGCGGCGATGAAGGAGCTCAAGCAGGACATGCCCGCGGGCGTGGATTACAAGATTGTCTACGACCCCACGCAGTTCGTGCGCTCCAGTATCGAAGCCGTCGTGCATACGCTGCTCGAAGCGATCGCGCTCGTGGTGATCGTGGTGATCGTGTTCCTGCAAACGTGGCGTGCCTCGATCATTCCGTTGATCGCAGTGCCAGTGTCGATCGTCGGGACGTTCTCCTTGCTGCTTGCGTTTGGGTTCTCGATCAACGCGCTATCGCTGTTCGGGATGGTGCTCGCCATCGGCATCGTGGTTGACGACGCGATCGTGGTCGTCGAAAACGTGGAGCGCAATATCGCTAGTGGGTTATCCGCGCGCGATGCGACCTACAAGGCCATGCAGGAGGTGAGCGGGCCGATCATCGCCATTGCGCTCACGCTCGTGGCCGTGTTCGTGCCGCTCGCGTTCATGAGTGGTCTCACGGGCCAGTTCTACAAGCAGTTCGCCATGACCATCGCGATTTCCACGGTGATCTCGGCGTTCAACTCGCTCACCCTTTCGCCCGCGCTTTCGGCGCTGCTGCTGCGTGGTCACGGCGAGAAGGAAGACTGGCTCACGCGTGGCATGAACCTCGTGCTGGGCGGCTTTTTCCGCCGCTTCAACCGGGTGTTTCATCGCGGCTCGGAAAGCTATGGGCGCGGCGTGAACGGCGTGCTGCGCCACAAGGGCGCGATGCTCGCGGTCTACGTGGTGCTGATCGCCGCCACGGTGCTGATGGCGCGTATCGTGCCGGGCGGCTTCGTGCCCGCGCAGGACAAGGAGTATCTGATCGCGTTCGCGCAATTGCCCAACGGCGCCGCGCTCGACCGCACCGAGAACGTGATTCGCGACATGAGCGCCATTGCGCTCAAGCAGCCCGGCGTGGAAAGCGCCGTGGCGTTCCCCGGCCTGTCGGTGAACGGCTTCACGAATAGTTCGAGCGCGGGCATTGTGTTCGTCACGCTCAAGCCGTTCAAGGAACGCAAGGGCAAGGCGCTGTCGGCCGGTGCGATTGCGGGTGCGCTGAACCAGCAGTACGCCAGCATCAAGGATTCGTTCATCGCCGTGTTCCCGCCGCCGCCGGTGCTCGGCCTCGGTACGCTGGGCGGCTTCAAGTTGCAGCTGGAGGACCATGGTGCGCTCGGCTACGAGGCGCTCAACCGCGCGACCCAGGACTTCGTCAAGCGCGCGGCGCAAACGCCGGAGCTGGGCCCGACGTTCACGAACTATCAGATCAACGTACCGCAGCTGAACGTCGATCTCGACCGCACGAAGGCGAAGCAGCTCGGCGTGCCGGTCACCGACGTCTTCGACACGATGCAGATCTATCTGGGTTCGCTCTACGTGAACGACTTCAACCGCTTCGGACGCGTGTATCAGGTGCGCGTGCAGGCCGATGCGCCGTTCCGCCAGCGCGCCGACGACATTCTGCAACTGAAGACGCGCAACGCCGCGGGCGAGATGGTGCCGCTCTCGTCGCTCGTCACGGTGACGCCCACGTACGGCCCCGAGATGGTGGTGCGCTACAACGGCTACACCGCTGCCGACATCAACGGCGGCCCGGCGCCCGGTTATTCGTCGGGCCAGGCACAGGCGGCGGCGGAACGCATTGCGGCTGAAGTGCTGCCGCGCGGCGTGAAGTTCGAATGGACCGACCTCACCTACCAGCAGGTGCTGGCGGGCAATGCGGGCATCTGGGTGTTCCCGATCAGCGTGCTGCTCGTGTTCCTCGTGCTGGCGGCGCTCTATGAGAGCCTGACACTGCCGCTCGCGGTGATCCTGATCGTGCCGATGAGCGTGCTGTGTGCACTAACGGGCGTGTGGCTCACGCAGGGCGACAACAACATCTTCACGCAGATCGGCCTGATGGTGCTGGTGGGACTCGCTTCGAAGAACGCGATTCTGATCGTCGAGTTTGCGCGCGAGCTGGAGCATGACGGACACACGCCGCTTACCGCTGCCATCGAGGCGAGCCGCTTGCGTCTGCGCCCGATCCTGATGACGTCCATCGCGTTCATCATGGGCGTGGTGCCGCTCGTGCTCTCCAGCGGCGCGGGTTCGGAAATGCGTCACGCGATGGGCGTGGCCGTGTTCTTCGGCATGCTCGGCGTGACCGCGTTCGGCCTGTTGCTGACGCCGGTGTTCTACGTGGTGCTGCGCACACTCGCGGGCGGCAAGATTCACGTCGCGCAGAAGGACAATGCGCGCAAGCCGCAATCGATGGTCGACGCGTAAGGCGACAAGGGAAAATGAACAACATGACTAACGAATCGATCTTGCGCTATCGCGCGAATGCCGCGCCGGGAGGCGGGCATCTCGCGCGTATCACACGAATCGCGGCGAGCGTCGCGCTTTTTGCCTGGCTCGCGGCATGCTCGGTCGAGCCGACCTACAAGGTGCCCGACGCCGCCGTGCCCGCGGCCTACAAGGAAGCGCCGCAGCAAACGCAGAGCACGAATCCGCACGATGTGGGCACGTGGACGCCGGCGCAGCCCGCCGACGGCACCCATCGCGGCGAATGGTGGACGGTGTTCGGCGACCCGACACTCGACAAGCTCGAGCAGCAGGCGCTGGAAGCGAACCAGGACCTCAAGGCGGCGGCCGCGCGCGTGCAGCAGGCGCGCGCCGTGACACAGGCTGCGCGCGCCTCGTGGTTCCCGTCGATCGATGCGGGCTTCGGCCCGACGTATCAGCGCGCCTCGCCGGCTTCGCTGTATTACCCGCAAAATTACAATGTGCCCGCTCAAACGCTGTGGCGCGCACAGGCTACGGCAAGCTATGAAGTCGACTTGTTCGGCCGTGTGAGTTCGAACGTTCACGCGGCGCAGGCGGACGCCCAGCAAAGCGAAGCCCTGTTCCTCTCGGTGCAGCTCGCCTTGCAGGCCGATGTCGCGCAGAACTACTTCCAGCTGCGCCAGTTCGACTCCGACGTCGATCTGTACCGTCGCACGGTGGCGCTGCGCGAAGACGCGCTCAAGCTCGTCGATCGCCGCTTCAAGGAAGGCGACATCAGCGCGCTGGACGTGGCTCAGGCGCGCAACGAACTCGCGAGCGCACGCGCCGACGCGGTGGGCGTCGCGCGTCAGCGCGCGGCTTCGGAGCACAGCCTCGCGATCCTGCTCGGCAAGGCTCCCGCGGACTTCACGTTCCCCGAAACGCCGCTCGCACCGGTCGTCGTGCAGGTGCCGCCGGGTTTGCCCTCCACGCTGCTGGAGCGCCGCCCCGACGTGGCCGCCGCCGAGCGCGCCATGGCGGCCGCGAACGCACGCGTGGGGCTCGCGAAGTCGGCGTTCTTCCCGCAGCTCAACATCACGGGTGCAGCGGGCTTCGAGTCGGCCACGCTCGGCGACCTGTTCATGTGGTCGAGCCGCGCGTTCCTGCTCGGGCCGCTCGCGGGTACGGCGCTCACGCTGCCGCTGTTCGACGGCGGCCGGCGCAAGGCGAATCTCGCCCAGTCGCGCGGCAAGTATGAAGAAGATGTTGCGCAATACCGCCAGCAGGTGCTCGTGGCCTTCCGCGAGGTCGAGGACAATCTCTCCGACCTGCGCCTGCTCGACGACCAGATCCGCGAGCAGAACGACGCGGTGAGCGCTTCGCGGCAGTCGGCGCAGCTTTCGCGCACGCAGTACGAGGAAGGCGAGGTCAGCTATCTGAACGTGATCGACAGCGAACGGACGGTGCTCGTGTCGCAGTTGCAGGCCAGCCATCTGCAGGGCTCGCAGGCCGTGGCGACGGTCAACCTGATCCGCGCGCTCGGCGGCGGCTGGGGCGACGCGAAGCCCGGCGACGGTACGCCGCCTCCGCCGGCGCCGCTCGCGGCGCGCTAAGCCGCGCCTTACAGCCCGCATAACTAGCCGCAACGCTCGCCGCCTGTGCATATCGCAGGCGGCGATTTCCTTTGCGCAATCGCTTCGTAGACCCGGCCCCGCCGCCCCCCTATCATCGTCTGGACCCATCTGGAGCCAACGCGATGGGCCCTCATCGCGTCGCTCCTCACTGAACGAAGTCCAACTTCCATCGAGGAACGCGATGATCCGTGCCGTGCGCGCCGTGGGGCGCCCTTCCTTTTTCCAGCGCTTCGGCCTGCTGACGGCAATCGCCGTGTCGCTTGCGGCGGCGGCGCTCGACGCGCACGCCGACACCGCTACGCTCAAAATCGGCATTGCCACCACGCCACAAACGCCCGCCCTCCAGGAAGCGGCGCGCGAGGCGAAGGCGCAGGGCGTGGACGTGAAGATCATCGAATTCACCGACTGGAACACGCCCAACGCCGCGCTGGCGAACAAGGATATCGACGCCAACTACTTCCAGCACAAGCCGTTTCTGGAAAACGCCGAACAGCAGGGCGGCTACAAGTTCGTCGCCATCGCGCCGGGCACGATCATGAAGATCGGCCTGTATTCGAAGAAGGTGAAACGCTTCGAAGACCTGAAGGATGGCGCGACGGTCGCGATCGCAAACGATCCCGTGAACGGCGGCCGCGGCCTCCTGCTGCTGCAGCGCGCGGGCCTCATCAAGCTCAAGCCGGGCGTGGACTATCGCGCCACGACGCTCGACATCGTCTCGAATCCCAAACACCTCAAGATCGTGCAACTCGAAGCGTCGCAACTCGCGCGCTCGCTCGACGACGTCGATCTCGCACAGGGCTACCCGAGCTTCATCAAGCTCGCGGGCACTACCGATCCGAACAGTGCGCTGCTCTTCGACGGCGTCGAGAACAAGGCGTTTGCGATCCAGTTCGTCGTGCGGCCCGAGAGCGTGAACGATCCGCGCATTCGCAAGTTCATCGACATCTACCAGCATTCGCCGGCCGTGCGCAAGGAGCTCGACAAAGCCTTCGGCAACCTCTACGCGGTCGCCTGGTAAAGCGCGCGCAATCTACGCACGAGGAGAGCAGCGATGATGAAATGGTTCGGAGCGGCGCGCTTTATCGAGGCGGGGCCCGCGGCGGGTGAGGCACAGGGCAATGCCGATGCATCGCTGCCTGCGGTGGTGTTCGAAAACGTGAGCAAGACCTACGCGCCAGGCGCGCCGGCGGCGCTCGCGGGCGTCGACTTGCAGGTGGCGCGCGGCGAAGTGTTCGGCATCATCGGGCGCAGCGGCGCGGGCAAGTCCACGCTGCTGCGGCTCGTGAACGGTCTCGAAAAGCCCACGAGCGGCGGCGTGCGAGTGAACGGCGTCGACGTGGGCGGACTCGACGAGCGCGCCCTGGTGGCGCTACGGCGGCGCATCGGCATGGTGTTCCAGCACTTCAATCTGCTTTCCGCCAAGACCGTGCACGACAACATCGCACTGCCGCTGAAAATTGCGGGTGTGCCGAAGGCCGACATCGAGGCGCGCGTGAACGTGCTGCTCGATCTCGTCGGCTTGAGCGAACGACGCGACGCGTGGCCCGCGCGCCTTTCCGGCGGCCAGAAGCAGCGCGTGGGTATTGCACGCGCGCTCGTGCACGAGCCCGACATCCTGCTCTGCGACGAGGCGACTTCGGCGCTCGACCCGGAAACCACGCGCGCCATTCTTGCGCTGCTGCGCGATATCAACCGGCGGCTCGGCGTCACCATCGTGCTCATTACGCACGAGATGGAGGTGATCCGCGACGTTTGCGACACGGTCGCGGTGATCGAGCGCGGCGAGGTGGTGGAACAGGGGCCCGTGTGGCGCGTGTTCGGCGATCCGCGGCACGAAGCGACGCGCGCGCTCTTGCACACGCCCGGCCACGAGTTGCCCGACGATCTGGCGGCGCGTATTCACGCTGAACCGCAAGCAGGCGCGCACGCACTGTTCGACGTGCGCTTCACCGGCGACGAGGCGCAAGAGCCCGACCTCGCCACGCTCGCGCAGGCGTTCGGCGCGCAGGGCGTGCGCTTCGTGCATGGCGGTATCGAGCGTATCCAGGGGCGTGCGCAAGGGCGGCTAGTCGTTTCCGCGCCGGTGCAGAACGCCGCCGAGGCCGCGTCGCTCGCCGAGCGGGCACGTGGTCATGCGAGCCGCGTGGAGGTGCTGGGCTATGTCTGACGTGTGGATCACCGAGCTCCTCGAAGGCATACGCGACACGTTGCTGATGGTCGGCGTTTCGGCGATATTCGCACTCCTGATCGGTATTCCGATCGCGCTGCTGCTCGTCACGACCGCGCGCGGCGGCATTCTGGAGCGACCCGCGCTCAACACCACGCTGGGCGCGCTCGTCAATGCGTTCCGCTCCACGCCTTTCATCATCCTGCTGGTCGCGCTGCTGCCGCTTACGCGCTTCCTTGTGGGTACGACCATCGGCGTGTGGGCCGCCGTGGTGCCGCTTTCCATCGCCGCCATTCCGTTCTTCGCGCGCGTGGCCGAAGTGAGCTTGCGCGAAGTCGATCGCGGTTTGATCGAGGCGGCCCAGGCCATGGGCGCACAGCGCCGCCACATCGTATGGCATGTGCTGCTGCCCGAGGCGCTGCCCGGCATGCTCGGCGGCTTCACGATCACCGTGGTGGCCATGATCGGCTCTTCGGCGATGGCGGGCGCCGTCGGCGCGGGTGGTCTCGGCGATCTCGCGATACGCTACGGCTATCAGCGCTTCGACACGACGGTCATGGTCACCGTGATCGTGCTGCTGATCGCGATCGTCGCGGCGGTGCAGTTCACGGGCGACGCGCTGGTGCGGCGTCTTTTGCGGCGAACCTGAGCGGCGCAAGCCGTTCGACATGACGCGCGCAGCGCCCTTGCTGCGCGCTTCGTTTTTCGGGCATCACATTCGGGAACTATGGGTATGAACGAGGCACAGCGCCCACGCGGGCAGGAACAGGACGCGCGTTTCGCCGCGCTGCTCGAAGCGCTGCGCGCGAGCGCCGCGCAACGCGATCTCGCAGGCGGCCACGCGGCCGCCGAAAAGCAGCGCATAGCCGACGCCGGGCTGCTCACGCTCGCGGTGCCGCGCGAATTCGGCGGGCAGTTCGGCGAGGACGGCGTGCGCTGGAGCGATATCTACGCGACGATCCGCGCGCTCGCGCGCGTCGACAGCGCGCTTGCGCATCTGCTCGGCTTCCAGTGTTTGCAAATAGCGAGCGTCGCATTGTGGGGCAGCGCCGCGCAGCGCACGAACTGGCTGCAAGGCACCGTCGAGCATCGCTGGTGGTGGGGCAATGCCGTGAATCCCATCGACACACGGCTCGTCGCGCAACCGGACAAGGAAGGCGGCTGGCGTCT
Source organism: Paraburkholderia sp. BR14312 (assembly GCF_040948675.1). Classification (NCBI taxonomy): domain Bacteria; kingdom Pseudomonadati; phylum Pseudomonadota; class Betaproteobacteria; order Burkholderiales; family Burkholderiaceae; genus Paraburkholderia; species Paraburkholderia sp. BR14312. The sequence goes on along the minus strand of NZ_JBFPKI010000013.1, from coordinate 157,985 downwards.
GCATGGCAGGAAAGGATTCTGCTCGGGCACCTACGGTTCGCAGATGATGACCGTGAGCGCGCACGATCCCGCCACGGGCAGTCCGGTGTTCGCGGTCGTGCCCACCACGCGCGCCGGGATCACGGTGCACGACGACTGGGACCCGATCGGCCAGCGTCAGACCGATAGCGGCACCGTGTCTTTCGAGAACGTGGAGGTCCGCGCCGCCGAAGTATTGCAGCGCCCCGACACACCGCGCGCCACGCTGCGCACACTGGTCTCGCAAGGCGTGCTGACGAATCTCTTCGTGGGGCTCGCCGAAGGCGCGCTCGAAGAGGCGCGCGCCTACGTGCTCGCGAACGGCCGCCCGTGGGTCAATTCGGGCGTGCAGCACGTGGCCGACGACCCGTTCCTGCAGCAGCGCTTCGGCGAAATGCGCGTGCAGTCGCTCGCGGCGGCGGTGCTGGCCGATCGTGCGGGCGCGCTGCTCGACGCCGCGTGGGACGAAGGCGAGGCGTTGAGCGCGGCCACGCGCGCCGGCGTCTCGCTGGCGATTTCGGAGGCGAAGATCGTCGCGCACCGCGCCGCGCTCCAGGGCGGCGAGCAGCTTTTCGAGGCGTGCGGCGCACGCGCCACGGGCGCGGCGCTCGCGCTCGACCGTTTCTGGCGCAATGCGCGCGTGCATACGCTGCACGATCCGCTCGACTACCGTCTGCGCGACGTGGGCCGCTATACGCTCTTGAGAGAAGTGCCGCAGCCGACGCTGTACACTTGAGGGCTCGATCGCGGCACGTGCCGCGACGCGTCAACCCTTGAGGATCGAACCGTTGGAGTTCCGATTACCGACCACGGCAACGGCGCCGTTTTGCCCTTGCGAAGTGCAGGGCAGTATCGAGGTTTCGCCGCGTGCGCCGTTCTGGAAGAAGTTCTGGCAATTCGCTGGTCCTGGCCTGCTGGTGTCGATCGGCTACATGGACCCGGGCAACTGGGCCACCGACATCGAGGCGGGCTCGCGCTTCGGTTACAGCCTGTTGTTCGTGGTCGTCCTCTCGAGCCTCGCGGCGATCGCGCTGCAATGCCTTTCCATGCGTCTTGGCATCGTCACGCAACGCGATCTCGCGGAGCTTTCGCGCGAGCGCTATTCAAGGCCCGTGGCGCTCGGCCAGTGGGTGCTCGCCGAGCTTTCGATCATCGCCTGCGATCTTGCCGAGGTGCTGGGCGGCGCGCTCGCGTTCCACCTGCTGCTGGGCTGCTCGCTGATGGTGGGCGTGGTGCTCACGGCGTTCGACACGCTCATCGTGCTGGGCTTGAAGGGCAAGAACTTCCGCTCGCTCGAGGCGATCATGGCCGGGCTCATCGCCACGATAGGCTTGGGCTACGTGATCCAGCTCGCGCTCGTGAAGCCGCACTGGCCGTCGGTATTCGCGGGCGCGGTGCCGTCGTGGCACGCGATTTCCTCGGCGGAGCCGCTGTATCTGGCGATCGGCATTCTCGGCGCGACCATCATGCCGCACAACCTCTACCTGCATTCGTCGATCGTGCAGACGCGCGCCGTCAAGCGCGACCGTGCGAGCCTCGCTCAGGCCATCGGCCTGTCGCGCCTCGACACGATCGTCTCGCTGCTGATCGCGCTGCTCATCAACGCGGCCATCCTGATTCTGGCTGCGGCAGCCTTTCACGCCAACGGGCACACCCAGGTCACCGATATCGAACAGGCCTACAAGCTGCTCGCACCGATCGTCGGTACGGGCGCGGCGGCGGTGCTGTTCGCGATTACGCTGCTTGCCTCCGGGCAAAGCTCGACGTTCACGGGCACCGTGGCGGGCCAGGTCATCATGGAAGGCTTCCTGCAAATGAAAATTCCGTGCTACCAGCGGCGGCTCATTACGCGCGTGCTCGCGTTGATCCCCGCCTTAGCGGGCGTCGCGCTGCTCGGCAACGGCGCGGTGGGCAAGCTGCTGGTCGCAAGCCAGGTGGTGCTGAGTCTGCAACTGCCGTTCGCACTCTGGCCGCTCATTCGCATGACGAACGATCGTGCGCTGATGGGCGAGTTCGTGAACCGGCTCCCCACGCGGTTGCTGGCGTGGTTCCTGTTCGTCGTGATCTCGGCGGCGAACCTGTGGCTCGTCTGGCAGACGTTCAGCGGAAACTAAAGAAGGGAAAGGTGTAACAGGCGCGCGCCATAGAGGTGGCACGCAGAGGCGGCAAGCAAAAGCGGCAATCGGAAAGCGCTTCGCCGTCCGGTGCGCTCAGGCACCGGACGGGTTCGCGTCTTGGTCTCGCGTCCGGTTAGTCCGGATCTGCTCTCCTACGCTTACGCAGCCTCGGCAATGCCATCCGACGTTACCACTGCCGGAAGGTCGCTCTCGGTCTGCTCGGCGCCCCGTCGCGCTGCAGCCGCCTTTTTCGTCTTGCCGGCTCGCGAAGGAGGCTGGCATGCGCCGCACACGACGTTGTGCTGAAGGTCGTGGCGATGCGCGACGAACTTACCGCCGCAACGGCAGCAAAGCGTCAACTGCAGAATATCGGCATCGAAAAATCGCACCAGGGTCCACGCACGCGTGAGGTCGAGCGCCGGCTCGGCCCCGCTGTGGCGGCAGTGTTCCAGATACAGCCGGAACCCCTTGGTGAGCGCGTCGAGATGCGAGCAACGCGCTTCGTTCTTGAGGAACAGGTACGTGTTATAGAACAGCGAGGCGTGGATGTTGGCCAGCCACGTCATGTACCAGTCCGCCGAGAACGGCAGCATACCTTTGGGCGGCGATACGCCACGGATCTCGCGATACAGGCGGATCATGCGGTCGCGCGAGAGCGTGAGTTCGCTTTCGAGCACCTGCATGCGCGCGCCCAGCTCGATCAGTGCGATCGCGCGGAATACTTCCTGAGCGTCTTCGGTGAGGCTGCGCCGCGTAGTCATGGACGTCACCCTCAGGCGAATTGACCAGCCGGCTGTCCCGCAAGCAGGATGGCCGCATGGGTAGCCGCCACGTCGGCATGCTTCGAAGTCTGCGTGAGCGCGGACAACATTGCATGATCGTCGAAGCGGAAAAAACAGAGAAGTTGGTCGGAAGAGGCCAACCTGACGATCTGCGCGAGCGACAGAGCGCCAAGCAGATCGGCCAGTTCCGACGACAGTCCCAGTCGGAACATGCCGACTGGCTTGTCCTCGCGCAGCATGCGCTGTGCGAGCATCAGATACGACAAATTAATTTCGCGGATAGATTCCAGCGTCTCGCTGCTACGGTCCATTTCTCTAGTTTCCGAAGCCCCGAATTTAACCCCCCGGCTTTTTCGCCGTTGTATCTTTTCTGATCTTGTGGTCGATCTTCGCTCGTTGGCTCGATCTGACTCTTTGATACAGGTTGTTACATCTCGTAACAACCTTGGAGGGAATTGTATGAGGGCTTATCTCAGAAATCAATCCCTCGGATCAAAAATAATCGTACTGTTGTAAATTATTTTCGGTAAGTTTTGCTGCAATTTGAAAGCCGGGTGGCGACAAGCCGTCGTGACACTGATCGGGGTGCCAAAACTGGCCGTAGCACCTTGGTTTATCAGGGTTTTCGCCAACGCGCCGCTGCGTGCGCAACGAATCATCGAAGGACAAAAATCGCCCGCCCGGTGGAATAAACGTTTAGAAAGGAGTTGGGTTGACAGGTAAAAAATACGGCTCTTTCGATTAATACCTATGACTATTGAGTTTGTAACAGATGTTTCGACCCCGGCGACCTGTAACAGGGCAATGTGTAACCAGGATGTTACGAGTGCAGACGGTGGGATGCACCGTTGGTTTCCGGAATATATGCGGACTGGATATTGCGCGAAGATCGCACTTGTGAAACGTTTGCGATCGACGATCGACGCGCAATCCGGGTGGGGCGGTTCTTTTGCCGCTTCAGGTCAGCCAGGGCCCTGCTTCGTTGAGGGCGCCGGGCAGTAACAGACCGACCCGACCGACCCGCGCGCCGACGATACGCGGGCGACGAGCGGCCCGGCGATTTCAAAGTCGTTGTCGATAACCATCGCGCCTCCTATACCGTATACAACGACTGTCGATGTGCTGGTTATATCATAACGTGATATAACTAAAAATAAATAAAGCGGCATTGCGGGTACGGCGCGTTCGCCCGCCCGGCACCGGGAATCATCGGGGGAGGGATCATGGCCTCGTTCAACAGGATTCTGCTGTGTTACGACGCAACGCGCGAAGGCCGCCGGGCTTTGCGTGAGGGTGCCGACCTTGCACGCGAATGCCACGCGCAAACGCATTTGCTGGCCGTGCTCGACCAGGCGCCGCTGCAATGGGGGACGGACATCGCGTCCGCCGTGCCGTTCGAAGCCGCGGAAGAAGCGGCGCGCGAGATTCTGCGTGACGGGGTGGCGTGCCTGCAGGACAAGGGGCTCGTGGCGACGGGGCACTTCGTGGTGGGCCGGCCGATCGACGTGATCGCAAGCTACTGCGAGGAACTCCAGCCCGATCTCATCGTGGTGGCGCACCACCGGCGCGGGCCGCTCAAGCGCTGGTGGGATGGGCGCGACGACCGCCTGCTGCTCGACCGCGTGTCGTGCAGCGTGCTGGTCGTTACCGCGGCGGACCCGGAGCCCGCGAAAGCGGCGGCCTGAGCCGCCGCCGCCACGCCCTCCCGCGCCGGACGTGCTATCGGGGGCACCCGGCGCAGCCGCCGACCGCGCGTCACGGCGCCCGGTCGCGCAATGCCTGAGCGGTCTGCGGATCGGCGGGAAAGAACGCTTCGATCGCTAGCTCCGATAGCGTGATGTCGACCGGTGTGCCGAACACGGTGGTCGTGCTATAGAACGCCAGTTCCCCAAGCACGGTGCGCACGCGCAGCGGCACGGCAATGTGATGCGCGATCGGCTCGGCGCTCACGTTCGCGACGCCCGGCGGCGGCGAATACGCCGCGAGTTCCTCGTGCAGCGCGGCAAGCGCGGGGTCGCCGCTCGCGTCGATCTGACGTTGCAGGCGCGTGAGCAGATGCGTTCGCCACGCGTGCCAGTTGACGATGCGCGGCGCCATGCCCTCGGGATGCAGCGATAGACGCAGCGCGTTGATGGGCGCAGCGAGCAGCGCAGGCGAAGCGTCGCCGATGAGCGGCGCGAGCGCGCCGTTCGTCGCGACGATATTCCAGTGGCGGTCCACGGCCACGGCGGGATACGGTTCGTGACCGCGCAGCACCAGATCGACTGCCTCGCGCGCGGCGGCGAGTTGCGGGTCGTCGAGCGCGCGCTCGCGATAGAGCGGCGCATAGCCCGCCGCCACGAGCAGCGCATTGCGCTCGCGCAGCGGCACATCGAGCTGCTCGGCCAGATGCATGACCATCTCGCGGCTCGGCAGCGCGCGGCCCGATTCGACGAAGCTCAGATGGCGCGTCGAAATCTCGGCTTCGGTCGCGAGCAGCAACTGGCTCATGCGCCGGCGCGTGCGCCAGTCGCGCAGCATCTCGCCGACGCTGGGGCGCCCGGCGCCGGACGGCGCGGCGGGGAGGAGGGAAGCGAGTGTGTTCATGCTGCCGATTCTAGCCAAACGCGAGAACAAGGCGATTACGTCTGAGGTAAAGAAGCGGCCGGCAACGGATATATGAAAACCTCGGGTTTACGCCCCTGCTGCATTCGTGGACGACGTTTACCGTGCGCCGCGCTATCGCCTAGAATAAAAATTCTCACGGACTGTGGCGTCGCGCAGAGGAGACTGCCATGAGGGAAACCGTTGTTGCTTATCTGCTCGGACCAGGCGTCATGTTGCTGGTATGTGCGGCTATGTGGGCCGTGTCGCGCCGCAGCAGAGGCACGCTCGAAGCGCGCCTGACTCGCTGGCTCGACGCGCATCGGCCGCACGGCATGCATCACAAGCATTGAGCGTGCCAGCGCCGCGTCGGTTTGCGCGTTTGCCCGGCGTTTGCCCGAGTACATCGCGTACGGATCGCGGCAAGGCGCGGCGGGCAAATTCCATAGCATTCCGAATCAACTCCCGAGTTAGTTCGTTTCGCTCCGGCACGCAGTGCGGCCTTTCCACGTGCCGGCTCGTCTGCCATTGCCGCCTCATGTCGAGGGAACTGAGCGTGCGCTCCGCGGTCATTCCGATACTGCATACCGGAGCCCTCCATGACCCGTCCCGCCGATTCCTTCATCATCTTCATCGCCCGCATCGCGCTCGCCATTCTGTTTCTCTGGGGCGGTGCCACGAAGCTGCTGGGATACGCGGGGTTTGTCGGCTACCTGCATTCGAAGGGCGTGCCGTATGCCTCGTATGGCGCGATCGCGGCAACCGCCGTCGAACTGCTCGGCGGCATTGCGATCGTGCTGGGCGTGCGCACGCGCGCGGTTGCGTTCCTGCTGGCCGTGTACGCTATCGTGACGGCGATACTCGGCCACGACTTCTGGAACATGACTCAGGCCGCGGCGCAACAGGACGCGGTCATTCATTTCTGGAAGAACGTGGCGATCGCGGGCGGTTTCCTGCTGCTGGCCGTGACGGGCGCGGGACGTGCTTCCATTGATGGTCTGCGCGCGCCGCGCGGCGGCGGCCTGCGAGGCTGACGCCCTCGCGTGGCGAAGCGCGAGTGTCGAATTGCAACCACCGGGCAACCGGGTGTAGAGGGAGCAGGCCTTGATACAGAACTTCGACTTCAACGTGGCAGGCAAGACCGGGCAGTTCTGCGCGAGCCTTGCGGAAGACGGCACGCGGCGCGTGTTCATCAGTGAGGCGGATACTGCGAAGACGCTGGTGATTCTCGACGCCACCGGCCTCATCGGCGCGCTCAAGGCTGAGCTCGAGGAGCCCGACCAGCTGATCGCTCACGCCATCCGCAAGGCGCAGAACGATGGTTTGATCGCCCGCGCGATCGACTCCGGTGCGATCCAGGAGGCGTCGCTGTAGTTCGGCACGCCAGTTCGCTGTTGCATCAGCGAGATTCCGGTTCGTTCACGCGCGCCGGCGCGATGCGGCGCACGTCCGCATGCGCCGGTTCGGTTCTCACGAACCAGGCCAACCCGGCCGCCGTGAGCAGGAGCGCCGTCGAGACCGCGGTTTCCGCACGCAGGCCGGCCACCACCTGCGCCGCGCCTGCCCCGCCCGCAAGCGCGCCGAACGCCGCCACCCCCACTGCACCGCCCGCCTGACGCGCCGTATTGAGCAGCGCCGAGGCCGTCCCCGCACGCGCCGGCTCCACCGAGGAGAGCACGGCCGTGGTCATCGCCGGCACGGCGAGGCCCATGCCGGAAGGAATCAGCAGGAAGGCGAGCAACATGAAGGCGAGCGGCGTCGCGGCATCCACGCTGACCAGCAATGCGTAGCCGGCACCCGCAATCAGCGCGCCGATGATCATCGGTCGGCGCGTGCCGTAATGCGCTACCACATGGCCGCTCACAATGTTCGAGAGCAGGAAGCCGGCGGTGAGCGGAATGAACGCGAGTCCCGCCTGCAACGGCGTCTCGCCCCGCGCATGCTGCAGATAGAGCGCGAGCACGAACACGGTGCCGTAATAGGTGAGATTCACGCAGATACCGAACAGCACCGCCGCGCTGAACGTGCGGTTGCGCAGCATGGCGAGCGGCACCATGGGGTCGTGTGCGCGCGCTTCGAGCGAGACGAACGCTAGACCCGCCACGAGCGCGAGCGCAAAGCCGCCCGCCACGGCCCAGTGCGTGAAGCCGAGCGGCCGCCATTCGATCACGGCGCCGGTAAAGGCCGTGAGCGCCACGATGGCGAGCAGCTGGCCGCGCACGTCGAGGCTGCGCACGGCGGGCGCGCCGGCAGCGCTGGCATCGTGCGTATGACGGCGCGGCGCGGGAATCCAGGCGAACGTGGCCCAGAGGCCGGCCGCGCACAGCGGCAGGTTCACGAGGAAAATGCTGCGCCAGCCGAACGCCGCGATCAGCAGGCCGCCCGCCACCGGCCCGGCGGCGATCGAGATGGCGCCGGCGGCGGTCCAGAAACCCACTGCACGCGCCCTGAGCGCCCGGTCGTGGCGGCACGCTTCGTTGAGCAGCGCGAGCGAATTGGGCAGCATGGCCGCCGCGCCCGCGCCCTGCAGCGCGCGGGCGGCAATCAGCATGACCGGATTGGCCGCGAGCCCGCAGGCCAGCGAGGCGAGGGCGAACACCACGAGCCCGATGGCGTAGAGGCGGCGTGCGCCGTAGCGGTCGCCCAGCACGCCGCCCGAGAGCATCAGCACGGCGAAGGCGAGCGTATAGGCGTCGACGATCCATTGCAGGCCCGCGACGGTCGCGTGGAGATCGGTTGCGATGCGCGCGAGCGCAATATTGACGATGGTCACGTCGAGCTGCGTGACGACGAACCCGACGCTGACGGTCGCGACGATACGCGTGAGCGCGGGCGTGAAGTGGACTGGGGTGGGGTGTGAGGTATTCATGCGCCCATGGTAGGGCGCTCGCAGGCTTCGACGTTTCAGCGCGAGGTGAATCGTCGAAGCCGGCGAAAAATGGTGTCTGATCAAGGGCGGCCGCTCAGTGCGCAGTAAGTGCGCACTGGGGCGCACTTACTGCACCCGATGCGCGTCCTTGAAGAACAGCGTCGTGATCGCACCGAGCACGCAGATCGCGGCCACGTAGTAGGTGGGCGCGAGCGGCGCGGACTTCATCAGCAGCGCGACGACGATCGGCGTGAGGCCGCCGAACACGGCGTATGCCACGTTGTACGAGAACGAGATGCCCGAGAAGCGCACCACGGGCGGAAACGCGTTCACCATCACATAGGGCACCGCGCCGATCGTGCCGACCAGCAGCCCGCAAAGCGCATAGAGCGGCATGAGCATCGAGCTGTCCACGGCGATCTGGCGGAACATCGTGTAGTAGGCGATCGCGAGAGCGATGCCGCCGATGGCCAGCACGCGGCGCGCGCCGAAGCGGTCCGCGAGCGCGCCCGCGCTCACGCAGCCCACCGTGAGGAAGAGCGTCGCCAGGCAGTTCGCGAGCAGCGACGTGGTGGCGTCGAGATGGAACTGCTTCTGCAGGAGCGGCGGCGTCATCAGGATCACGACGACGATGGCGGCCGAAAGCATCCACGTGAGCAGCATCGAGACGATCACGGCGCGGCCGTGGTCGCGCAGCACGGCCTTGAGCGGGATTTCGTCGGCGAGCGACTTGCGCGCCTTCATCTCCGCGAACACCGGCGTTTCGTGCAGCCACTGGCGCAGATACACCGAGAACATGCCGAACAGCCCGCCAATCAGGAACGGAATGCGCCAGGCATACGCGGCGATGTCGCCCGGGGCGTAGTGATGATTGACCGCCGCGGCGATCAGCGAGCCGAGCAGGATGCCGAACGTGAGGCCCGCCGTGAGCGTGCCGCATGCATAGCCGATATGGCGGCGCGGCACGTGCTCGGAGACGAACACCCACGCCCCCGGCACCTCGCCGCCCACGGCCGCGCCTTGCAGCACGCGCAGCGCGAGCAGCAGCACGGGAGCGAGCACGCCGATCGTCGCGTAGGTGGGCAGGCAGCCCATGGCGAGCGTGGGCAGCGCCATCAGCAGCACGGAGAGCGTGAACATGCGCTTGCGGCCGAGCAGGTCGCCGAAGTGCGCCATGACGATGCCGCCGAGCGGCCGCGCGAGGTAGCCCGCCGCGAAGATGCCGAAAGTCTGCAACTGGCGCAGCCAGTCGGGAATCGTTGCGGGGAAGAACAACTGGCCGATAGCCGGCGCGAAGAATACGAAGATGATGAAGTCGTAGAACTCGAGGGCGCCGCCGAGTGCGGCGAGCCCGAGCGTCTTGTAGTCGCTGCGGGTGAGCGCGCGCGCAGCGGCAGGCGTGCGCACGCCAATTTCTGTTGCTTGCATTTCCGAAAAACCAGGGTGTTGTTATGTACGACGTTGTATGTAGCGCGTGCGGAACGCGTGGACGTCCGGGATGGCCAGAATTTGCCTGGTGCGCGCGTGGCGCGGGGGCGGCGGTCGTCGGATAGGCGGGCGCAGGGGTGGGGCACGGCAACAGCGCGTCCGCGAGGGTGGGCGGACGTGCGACGACTTCAGGCCAGTGCGCGATTCTACAGGAAGCCCGGGAGCTGCCCGATGCGCGGCCCGTCAGGACGCTCGCGCGCCGCTGGGGGAAAACGGCGAAGCGCTCTGGAATTCGGACTCGTCCGATGGGCAGATTTTGCACATATCCACAAAATTGCCCGGTTTCATCATCGATCCATCAGGGGCCCCCACCATGCGTATCGCGATCCTCCAGCGCGACGCTGACCATCGCCAGCAGCTCGAGCGCGTGCTGACGCAATGCGGTCACGCCTGCGTTGCGTCCAGCGACGCACTCCTGCTTGCCAGGACCTTGGCCGCATCGACGGTCGATATGCTCCTGCTCGACTGGCAGGGCTCGCAGATCGCCGGCGCCGAACTGCTGAGAACCTTGCGGGCCGTGAACGGCAGCCAGCTTCCGGTGCTGTTCGTCTCGGAGGACGCCTCCGACGAGAACGTGGTGCGAGCGTTTTCTATCGGCGCCGACGACTACGTGTGCCTGCCGGTTTGCCCTTCGGTGCTGCGCGCTCGCGTGAACGCGCTCCTGCGCCGCGCGTTTCCCGACCGGTTCGAGAACCTGACGATCGACGCCGGCCCCTATCGCTTCGACTTGCGGCATCAGGCGGTCAGCGTGCACGGCAAGCCTGTGCTGCTCTCGACCACGCAATACCGGCTGGCTGCGCTGTTCTTCTCGAATATCGGGCGCATGCTCTCGCGCGATCACATCTACGCGATGGTGTGGGGGCGCGAGTTGCAGACCTTGACCCGCACGATCGACAGCCACGTGTCGCGGCTGCGTCTGGTGCTGGAGATCGACACGCCGAACGGGTTTCGGCTGCAGCCGGTGTACAAGAGCGGCTACCGGCTGTTGTGCCTGCAGGATGAAAGTGAGGCGCTCGCCGCCGAAGGCGCGGGGCTCGAGTCGGCTTGAGGGGTAGCGCGGCGAATCATTCTGTCGTTCGATAAAAAAAGACGGCGGCACGCTTGGCGTGCCGCCGTCTTTTTTGGCTGGTGCGTTACGCGCCGCGCGCGGCAACCTCAGCGTGCGAGGCCGAGTCCTTGCAGCACGGCGTTGCCTTCCTTCGTCAGGCGGATGCGCGGGTCCCCGGCGTCGTCCTGGACTTGCTCGACGAGGCCGGCTTCCTTGAGCATCGGAATCTCCGGTTTGGCGTGCGCGTCGATCGGCGCATGCAGCAGCAACAGGAGGGTCGCAAGCTCGTGGTGGCTCAGCAACCGGCGCAACAAGGTGCGGCGAGCGGGCTTCGCGCCGGGCGCGGCCTCGCTGTCGACCTGGTTTGTCGCCTGGATTTGCGGGTCTTGCTGTTTCACGGAACCTCCTGCAGCGCTCGTTTCTTTTGGGTGAAGCGATGATGCGGACGAAGACTTAAGCGATTCTTAAAACGCCCGGCGAAAATGTGTCATCGCGCTACACGGCGCGTATCGATGTAAAAGGCTGTAATTGAAAGGGCGCGAAGGCGCGGCGAAGCGCCGCGCAAAGCGACCCGGCAAAAACGGCCTGTCAAATGTTCAAGGCGCGCAGGTTTTACTCGCGCCTTCGATCCACAGGTTCGAGGCGTGGCGTTTGCCGGCGTAATAACGGTAGGTCGTCGCGCCGTTATCGGTGCGAACCTTGATGACGTTCGAGTCGCCGAACTCGAGCATCTGGCCTTGCGGCAGCGGCGAGGTGGTGAAGCTGGCGCCGTGACGCGAGGCTTCGACGGTCAGGCACGAGATGACATCCTGGACCGACCGGTTGGTTGTGGAATCGATGACCGGCTGACCGGCGTCCGGATTGCTCTGAAACCACGCGCACGCGCCGAGCGCGAGCGAAAGGGCAAGGGGCACGGCAAGCTTCTTCATATTTCCCGGTATCCAACGAAGTAGCCAATCATTATATCGGGAGCATGTCCCGTGCCACGGCGCCGGCGCAACATGCCGCAAAACTGTCACGCGCCGGGCATCCGTGTTGCGGCAGTGCGACGTGCGTGCGAAGCCCTACATACTGGCGCGCAAGAACCTACGGAGCGAGATAGACTATTTAAGGGGTGCCGTCTGGAAATCTGACGTGACGTCAGGAGAATACGCATGAACCGCCCATCGGTACGCTTTCCTGTTCGCGCCGCTGGCGCTGGCTCACTCTTCAGGTGGGTCAAGTGGGGATTCGTCGTCGCGTTTCTGGCCGCCCTCGTCATCATCGCGCGCATCGTTCAGATCGAAATCGACACGTCGCGCCTGCAGGCGCGCTATCTCTCCGAACTCACGCGCGACATCGGCTTTACGGTCGAGAACGGGCCGAGCCACAACATCCGCTTTCCCACCACGAACGGGCCGTACGACGTGCGGCTCGGTTATGCGCAGCTGCCCACCTTCGAGAACCGGCTTGCGGAACGCGGTTTCGCGATCGCCGCGCAGGCGCGCGATTCAGATCGCATGATCGCCGTCGCCGACCAGGGGCTTTTCCTGCCATTCGAAGAAAAGGACCAGGCCGGCATCGTGCTGCGCGACGCTTCCGGTGCGACGCTTTTCCATACGCGTTATCCGCAGCGCGCGTACGAGAATTTCGACGCGGTGCCGGCCGTGGTGCGCGACTCGCTGCTTTTCATCGAAGACAAATATCTGCTCGCCCAGGACCAGCCGAACCGCAACCCGGCCATCGACTGGGGGCGCTTTAGCCGGGCGCTCGTCGACCAGGGTGCGCGCCTCGTGAACCAGCATCAGCAAACGCCGGGCGGCAGCACGCTCGCCACGCAGATCGAGAAGTTCCGGCACTCGACGGGCGGTCGCACCTCCACGCCGCCGGAGAAGCTGCGCCAGATCGCGTCCGCGTCGCTGCGCGCGTATCTGGACGGCCCGCAGACGATGCCCGCGCGCCAGCAGATTCTCGTGCGCTACCTGAATTCGGTGCCGCTCTCCGCCAAGCCGGGCGTGGGCGAAGTCAACGGTCTCGGCGACGGCCTCGCCGCCTGGTATGGCCGCGACTTCCGCGAAGTCAATCGCATCCTGCGCGCGCCGCTGACGCCTGAGACGCTCGACGCGCAGGCGCTGGCGTTCCGCCAGGTGCTCTCGCTGCTGATCGCCCAGCGCGCGCCTTCGTATTTCCTGCAAAAGAACAACGAGGCGCTCGCGAAGCTGACCGACAGCTATATCCGCCTGCTCGGCGCCGGCGGCGTGATTACGCCGGCGCTGCGCGACGCCGCGCTCGGCACGCAGCTTACGCTCGACCGCTCGAAGCCGTCGCAGCGTGTGCCGGTTTCCTTCGTGGAGCGCAAGGCGGTGCTGACGCTGCGCACCCAGCTCATGCAGGCGCTGGGGCTGAAGACGCTTTACGACCTCGACCGCCTCGATCTGACCGCCACGGCCACGCTCGTCGACAGCGTGCAGCAGGCCGTGAGCGACCGCCTCGCCGATGCCGCGACGAAGGACGGCGCGCGCCAGGCGGGTCTGGTCGGCTTCGAGATGCTGCGCCCGTCCGACGATCCTTCGAAGATCGCCTATAGCTTCACGCTGTTCGAGCGCAGCAGCGGTGAGAACCTCGTGCGCGTGCAAACGGACAGCGTGAACCAGCCGTTCGACATCAATTCGGGCGCGCGCCTGAATCTGGGGTCGACGGCGAAGCTGCGCACGCTCGTGACGTATCTGCAGATCGTGAGCGCGCTGCACGCGCGCTACGCGGCCGACGACACAAAGTCGTTGCGCGCGATGCTGCCGCAAGTCGATCCGAGCGACGCGCTCACGCGCTGGGCGATCGACTATCTCTCGAAGACCTCCGACCGCTCGCTGCATTCCATGCTGGAAGCGGCCGTTGAGCGCAAGTACTCGGCCAGTCCCGGCGAGACGTTCTACACCGGCGGCGGCGCGCAGAGCTTCAACAATTTCGAGTCGAGCGACAACGCGCAGATTCTGACTGTGCATCGCGCGTTCCAGCATTCCGTGAATCTGGTGTTCGTGCGGCTCATGCGCGACATCGTTCACTACGAGATGATCCAGACTTCGGGGCCGCCCGCGCAATGGCTCGACGATCCTGTCGTGCGCACGCGTTTTCTCACGCAGTTTGCCGATGGTGAGAGCCAGGTCTACATGAAGCGCTTCTACACGCGCTACGCGGGCAAGAGCAACGACGAAGCGCTCGCGATCCTGCTGCAGCACACGCGCAAGGGCCCGGCGCGCATTGCGACCGTGCTGCGCAGCGTGAAACCCGACGGCAAACTGCCGTGGTTCGATGCACAGATGCGCGCGCAACTCAAGAACACGAAGTTCCAATGGCTCGATGACGAAGACCTTGCGCGCTACTACGACAAGTACGCCGTCGACAAATTCAACCTCAACGACCGCGGCTATATCGCGGGCATTCATCCGCTCGAATTGTGGCTGCTGAATTACATGCGCCTGCACCCGGATGCAACGCTTGCGCAGGTCCAGCAGGAGAGCCGCGACACGCGCCTTTACACCTACAGCTGGCTCTTCAAGACGAAGTATCACGTGACCCAGAACCGGCGCATTCGCCACATGATCGAGCTGCGCGCGTATGACGCGATCGGCAAGTCCTGGCGCGCGGTCGGTTATCCGTTCGACAACATTACGCCTTCTTATGGCGCGGCAATCGGTGCTTCGGGCGACCGCCCCGCAGCGCTCGCGCAGCTTATCGGCCTGATTTCGAGCAATGGCGAAAAGCTGCCGACGCATAGCTTCGAATCGCTCGACTTCGCGCGCGGCACGCCTTACGAGACGCACTTCGTTCATGCGTCCGCGCAGCCGCAAGCGCTGATCTCACCGGAAATTTCTCAAGTGGTGCGCGAGTTGCTGACGTCGGTGGTGGAGGGCGGCACCGCCAAGCGCCTCGCCGACGGTATGACGCTCCCCGACGGCAAGACGCTGCCGGTCTACGGCAAGACGGGAACCGGCGACCAGCGCTTCAACGTGTACGCGCCGGGCGCGCGGCTCATCGAATCGCGCAAGGTGAACCGGAGCGCGACCTTCGTGTTCGTGATCGGCAACCGCTTCTACGGCACGCTTACGGCATGGGTGCATGAGCCGTACGCGGCGCGCTATACGTTCACGAGTGCGCTGTCCGTGCAACTGCTGAAGTCGCTCGCGCCGGTGTTGCAGCCGCTGCTCGAATCCAGCTCGGCGACGGACCGCCGTGAGAAGCCCGATCCCGTCCACGCCGCGCAGCAGATGACGCTCATCGACCCGCAGTCGGGCGAAATGCGCCGTGTGGTGTGGAACGGCAACGCGCTCGAATTCGACGACGCGCACTGATTCAGCTTATTCGGAATCCAAAGCAAAACGCGAGGCTGACGCAATTGCGTCAGCCTCGCGTTCTTCCTAATGCGGTCTATATCCGCTTCAGTATCCGCTCGGCGGCGGAGGCGGCGACCCCGGCGGGGGCGGCGGCAAATAACGCGGTTGCGGCGCTGTCTGGAACTGCTGCTGAGGCGCCTGGAACTGCTGAGGCTGCGACATCGTCATGTTGCCGGGCGCCGGGATGCGGTTGCCGGTGGCGTACATGCATTGCAGATAAGCGTAGTCGTAGCGGCGCTGCACGTCCCATGCGGAACCCTGTGCGTTGCCCATGCCCACCGCGCTGCCCGCCAGCAGGCCCGCGCCCGCGCCGATGGCCGCGCCGTGGCCGCCGCCAAATGCGGCGCCCGCGGCAGCGCCGAGCGCCGTACCGACCACGGCGCTGCCCACGCCGGCACCGGTTGCCGCCTGGTTCGATGTGACGCCGCCTACCTGCTGGAAAGCGAACTGGCGGCAGTTCGCGTCGTCGGCACGGAACTGATCGAAAGTCTTGCCCGTGCCAGGTAGGGCCATCACGCTCGGCCCCGTGGGCGTCACGGCGCATGCGCTCAGCAGCCCCGCTGTGGCGAGTAGCGCGAGATACGTGTATTTCATGTGCGGCTCGATATTTTCAAGGTTTCTAGTTCGACGGCGCCGGCTGGGCGGGAACCGCGCGCCAGCCCGACGAACATTGCTTCACATACGGATAGTAGGTTTTCGACTCGTCGCAGTAATACCAGGTGTCGGCGTTCGCCTGCTGGTCGCCCGCTGCATCGCCAGGCGCTGCGTTGACGGGGCCTTGCTGCGGGTCCATCGCGGGGGCCTGCCCCTGCTCGATGTAGTCGGGCGCCTGCGGCGGCGGCGCGACGATGACGGGCGCCGGCGCGTAATAGTAGGGCGCGGGCGCGACCGGGTAGTAATACGGCACGCCGGCGCCGAAATACACGCCGACACGCGCCGCCTGTGCTACGCCGCACACGCTGAGAAGCGCGGCCGCAGCGGCCCCGAGAAACAGTTTCGACCTTCTCACACACGATCTCCAGAAACGGGCAGGCCGGAGCAACGGCGCGCGCCAGCCGATTATCGAACGCTAAGACATTGCGGGAACCAATGCAATTACGCGAGTTGCACCGATTTTTCGAGTTGTTACAGAAGGCTCGGGGCTGATGGGGCGCGAAGGGTGGCCGTAGTGCGTACGGCGCGCAACGGCTCGCATCGCGCTCCATATTTCACAGAAAAGCGTGCAATGAGGCGCGAGCGCGCGTCGACGGGCTGTAATAATTGGATAGATCGATATCGACTCTTCGCACTTCGCCCTTATCGCACGCCGCCCTGGTCTCGCAATTAATAAGGAATCCGACATGAATAGATGTTTTGCTGGTCTTGTCGCGACTTCGCTGCTCATGTCGTGGGCCGCGACCTGACGCTGGCGGCTATGACCGCCGGGCAAGGGCACGCTGATGCTCCTCGACCCCGCTTCGCTCTGCGCGCGCGTGGCCGAGGAGGCGGCCGTCTGATCGACCGCCAGGGCGCGCCGCCTAGCGCGCGGCGCGTTCGCGCTCGAGCCGGCGCACGGCTTCGCCCACGTCCTGGCTGAACTGCGCGAGCGCGGCGAGTTCGAGGTTGGGCGGCTGCAGTGCGGACCAGAGTGCGTCTACGAGGCGTTCTGCCGTAGCGTCGATGTCCGTGCGGCGGTTGGCGAGCGTCGCGTCCCACAGCACATGCTCCATGGGCCCGAATACCAGCGAACGCAGTAGCCGCAGCGGCAGGTCGTTGCGGATCTGTCCGCTTTCCTGGCCGCGCGCCAGCACGCGCATGAGCGGCGCCGTGTAGCGGCGCTGCATTTCCACGAGCGCTTCGCTCAGATCGTGGTGCCGCGTGCGGCCTTCCGAGAGCACTAGTTCGCAGATACCGGTGCCGCTCTCCAGCATCAACTGCAGATGCATGCGCACGATGAATGCAAACTGCTGGCGCACGGTGCCGTCGCGCGGCAGGCCGCCTTCGATCGCGGCGATCGATTCGTCATACCAATCGCCGATCACGCGCGCGCACAGCTCCCGTTTGCCCCGGAAGTAGCTGAACACCGTCGCCTCGGACACACCAAGGCGCTGGGCGATCTCGGCCGTGGTGGCGCGTGCGTACCCTTTTTCCGAGAACACTTCGCGCCCCGCCTGCAGGATCTCGCGCACACGCTGCTGCGACTTGCGGCCCGCCGGCTGGCGGCGCGACGCGGGCAGGACGGCTTTCCGGGCAACGGCTTCCATATTGAGCTTGATTCAATTTACGTCAGGATGGAATCGATTATCCGCGAAAAAAACGCCGCCAGACAGGGAAATTTCATCGCCATGAAAACTTGAGCGTCACTCAGAAATACCTATTGACGTTAACGTAAATCTGGCGTGAAATGTGCGTCCATGGGGCGAAGCTACGCCCGGTTCGAGATTCCCTGGAGACACACATGAGCAACGTACCCGGTTTGCAGTTCCCGCTTGGCGAGGAAGTCGAAATGCTGCGCGACAGCATCGCTGGCTTCGCGGCGAAGGAAATCGCGCCGCGCGCGGGCGAAATCGACCGCACCGACCAGTTCCCGATGGACCTCTGGCGCAAGTTCGGCGACCTGGGCGTGCTCGGCATGACGGTTTCCGAGGAATACGGCGGCGCGAATATGGGCTACACGGCGCACATGGTCGCGATGGAAGAAATCTCGCGCGCGTCCGCATCGGTCGGCCTTTCGTACGGCGCGCATTCGAACCTGTGCGTGAACCAGATCCACCGCAACGGCACCGAGGCGCAAAAGCGTAAATATCTGCCGAAGCTCGTTTCCGGCGAGCACGTCGGCGCACTCGCCATGAGCGAGCCCAACGCCGGCTCGGACGTCGTGAGCATGAAGCTGCGCGCCGAAAAGAAGGGCGACCGCTACGTGCTCAACGGCACGAAGATGTGGATCACCAACGGCCCGGATTGCGACACGCTGGTCGTCTACGCGAAAACCGATCCTGAAGCGGGTTCGCGCGGCATTACGGCGTTCATCGTCGAGAAGGGCATGAAGGGCTTTTCGGTTGCGCAGAAGCTCGACAAGCTCGGCATGCGCGGTTCGCACACGGGCGAACTGGTGTTCCAGGACGTGGAAGTGCCCGAAGAGAACATCCTCGGCCAGCTCAACGGCGGCGTGAAAGTGCTGATGAGCGGCCTCGACTACGAGCGCGCCGTGCTGGCGGGCGGCCCCACCGGCATCATGGCGGCGGTCATGGACGCGGTCGTGCCGTACATCCACGATCGCAAGCAGTTCGGTCAGGCCATCGGCGAATTCCAGCTCATCCAGGGCAAGGTCGCGGACCTCTATACGACCTACCAGGCGTGCCGCGCCTATCTCTACGCGGTGGGCCGCCAGCTCGACACGCTTGGCCGGGACCACGTGCGCCAGGTGCGCAAGGACTGCGCGGGCGTGATTCTCTACACCGCAGAAAAGGCAACGTGGATGGCCGGCGAAGCGATCCAGATTCTGGGCGGCAATGGCTATATCAACGAGTATCCGGTCGGACGTCTCTGGCGCGACGCGAAGCTCTACGAAATCGGCGCGGGCACGAGCGAGATTCGCCGCATGTTGATCGGCCGCGAGCTGTTCGCGGAAACCATGTAATCCTAAGCAACTCACGGTAACGAAGGGAGGACGGGATGCCGGTCATCGAATCGAAGCTCAATCCGCGTTCGGACGACTTCAAGGCCAATACCGCGGCACTCGAAGCGCTCGTCGCGGACCTGCGCGAGAAGATCCAGAAGCTTGCGCTGGGCGGCGGCGAGGCCGCGCGCGACAAGCACCTCTCGCGCGGCAAGCTGCTGCCGCGCGATCGCATCGCGCAACTGGTCGATCCGGGCACGCCGTTTCTGGAGTTCTCGCAGCTCGCGGCCTACGGCATGTACAACGACGACGCGCCGGGCGCGGGCATCATCACGGGCATCGGGCGCATTGCGGGGCAGGAATGCGTGATCGTCTGCAACGACGCCACGGTAAAGGGCGGCACGTACTATCCGGTCACGGTGAAGAAGCACGTGCGCGCGCAGGAAATCGCCCAGGAAAACAACCTGCCCTGCGTGTATCTCGTCGATTCGGGCGGCGCGAACCTGCCGAATCAGGACGAGGTGTTTCCGGACCGCGATCACTTCGGCCGCATCTTTTACAACCAGGCGAATCTCTCTGCGCAGGGTATTCCGCAGATTGCGGTGGTGATGGGCTCGTGCACGGCGGGCGGCGCGTATGTGCCGGCCATGAGCGACGAGTCGATCATCGTGAAGAACCAGGGCACGATTTTCCTTGGCGGCCCGCCGCTCGTGAAGGCGGCGACGGGCGAGGAAGTGAGCGCCGAGGATCTGGGCGGCGGCGACGTCCATACGCGCCTGTCCGGCGTGGTCGACCATCTCGCGCAGAACGATGCGCATGCGTTGGCCATTGCGCGTTCGATCGTCGGCAATCTGAACCGCACGAAAACGCCGCCCGTGGTGCTGCGCGAGCCGCTGCCGCCGCGCTTCGACGCGAAAAGCCTGTACGGCGTGATTCCAATGGATACGCGCAAGCCCTTCGACGTGCGCGAGGTGATCGCCCGCATCGTGGACGACTCGGCGTTGGACGAATTCAAGGCGCGCTACGGCACCACGCTCGTGACCGGCTTTGCGCACATCTGGGGCCACCCGGTCGGCATCGTCGCGAACAACGGCATTCTGTTTTCCGAATCGGCGTTAAAGGGCACGCACTTCATCGAGCTGTGCTGCCAGCGCAAGATCCCACTGGTGTTCCTGCAGAACATCACGGGCTTCATGGTGGGCCGCAAGTACGAAAACGAGGGCATTGCGCGCAATGGCGCGAAGATGGTGACTGCCGTGGCCACGGCAAAGGTGCCGAAGTTCACGGTGATCATCGGCGGTTCGTTCGGTGCGGGCAACTACGGCATGTGCGGCCGCGCGTATTCGCCGCGCTTCCTGTGGATGTGGCCGAACGCGCGTATCTCGGTGATGGGCGGCGAGCAGGCCGCATCCGTGCTCGCCACGGTGCGCCGCGACGGCATCGAAGCGAAGGGCGGCACATGGGGTGCCGAAGAGGAAAACGCATTCAAGCAGCCGATTCGCGATCAATACGAACTGCAGGGCCATCCGTATTACGCGAGCGCACGCCTGTGGGACGACGGCGTGATCGACCCGGCGCAAACGCGCGACGTACTCGGTCTCGGTCTTTCCGCCACGATGAACGCGCCGATCGAAGAGACGCGCTTCGGCGTGTTCCGCATGTGATGCATTGAGGACCAGACAATGCAATACGAAACGCTCACCGTAGAAGTCGTCGGACACGTGGCCACTGTTACGCTCAATCGCCCTGAAGTCCGCAACGCGTTCAACGAAGCGATGATTGCAGACGTCACGGCCGCGTTCACCGCGCTCGGCGCGCGCGACGACGTGCGTGCGATCGTGCTCGCCGGCAACGGCAAGGCCTTTTGCGCAGGCGCGGACCTGAACTGGATGCGCAAGATGGCCGGCTACTCCGACGCGGAGAATCGCGCGGACGCCATGCGTCTCGCGCAAATGCTTTCGGCGGTCTATCGCTGCCCGAAGCCGGTCGTCGCACGCGTGCACGGCGACGCCTACGCGGGCGGCATGGGTCTCGTGTGTGCGGCGGACATCGTGGTGGCCGTGGAAAGTGCGCACTTCTGCCTTTCCGAAGCGCGCCTCGGTCTCATGCCCGCCACGATCGCGCCTTACGTGATCCGCGCGCTGGGCGAGCAAGCTTCGCGCCGCTACTTCGTCACGGCTGAGGCGTTCGACTGCGCCACCGCGCAGCGGCTCGGCCTCGTGAGCGAAGCGGTGAGCGACGAAGACCTCGACGCCACCGTGCAGCGCATGACCGAAACGCTCTGCGCGAACAGCCCGAATGCGGTGCGCGAATGCAAGCAGCTCGTGCAGGACATCGCCGGCCAGACCATCGACGACGCCTTGATCGAAGACACCGCCGTTCGCATCGCGCGTATTCGCGCGAGCGAAGAAGGGCGCGACGGCGTGTCGTCATTCCTTGAAAAGCGGACGCCGCGCTGGCGCGATCAATAAGGCAAGAAGCAGGAAACGAAGCGAGGACAGCACATGTTCAACAAAATCCTGATCGCCAACCGCGGCGAAATTGCATGCCGGGTCGCGGCAACTTGCAGGCGGCTCGGCGTGAAGAGCGTGGCCGTGTACTCGGACGCCGACGCGAACGCCAAGCACGTCGCGGCCTGCGACGAAGCCGTGCATATCGGCGAAGCGGCCGCGGCACAAAGCTATTTGCGCTATGAGCGCATCATCGACGCCGCGCGCGCCACGGGTGCGCAAGCGATTCACCCCGGCTACGGTTTTCTTTCGGAGAACGAAGACTTTGCCCGCGCGTGCGAAGCGGCCGGCATCGTCTTTATCGGGCCGCCGGTCGAGGCGATCGCCGCCATGGGCTCGAAAGCGGCCGCGAAGGCGCTGATGCATGCGGCGGCCGTGCCGCTCGTGCCGGGCTACCACGGCGACGACCAGGACCCCGCGCTCCTCCAGCGCGAAGCCGATGCAATGGGCTACCCCGTGCTGCTCAAGGCGAGCGCGGGCGGCGGCGGCAAGGGCATGCGTGTGGTCGAGCGCAGCGAAGACTTCGCGGCGGCGCTCGCCTCGTGCAAGCGCGAGGCGGCCAGCAGCTTCGGCAACGACCGCGTGCTGATCGAGAAGTACCTCACGCGGCCGCGTCACGTCGAAGTCCAGGTGTTCGCCGACAAGCACGGCGGCGCGGTCTACCTGTTCGATCGCGACTGTTCGGTGCAGCGCCGTCACCAGAAAGTGCTCGAAGAAGCGCCCGCGCCGGGCCTCGAAGACGGCGTGCGCCGCGCGATGGGCGAGGCGGCCGTGGCCGCGGCGCGCGCGGTGCATTACGAAGGCGCGGGCACCGTCGAATTCATCATGACGGGCGCCGACTTCTACTTCATGGAGATGAATACGCGCCTGCAGGTCGAGCACCCCGTAACGGAGATGATCACGGGCCTCGATCTCGTCGAATGGCAGTTGCGCGTGGCGGCGGGCGAGCCGCTGCCGCTCGGGCAGTCGGAGCTTTCGATCACGGGCCACGCACTCGAAGCGCGCATTTACGCGGAAAATCCGGCGCGCGGCTTCCTGCCATCCACGGGCACGCTCAAGCATCTGCGCACACCGGAGGGCGTCGAGTTCCGGCTCGGCGACGCGGGCCAGCGCGCGAGCGTGCGCATCGACAGCGGCGTGCGCGAAGGCGACACCATCACGCCGTTCTACGATCCGATGATCGCGAAGCTGATCGTACACGGCGCCACGCGTGAGGACGCGCTTGCGCGTATGAAGCGTGCGCTCGAAGCGTGCGAGGTGGTGGGGCCGCATACGAACGTCGAGTTTCTGCAGCGGCTCGTGACCTGTGAGCCATTCGCAAGCGCCGATCTCGACACAGGCCTGATCGAGCGTAACCATGACGCGTTGTTCTCGCCGCAGCAGAAGCCGGTTCGCGAAGCGCTCGCGCTCGCGTGTGCGGCGCTGCTGGGCCGGGAGGGCGGCGCGGAGCACGGTGCGTCACCGTGGCACGCGCTTTCGCACTGGCGCCTGAATAGCGGTTTTGCGCAATCGCTCTCCTGGCGCGACGTCGAAAGCGATACCGCGTTCATGGTGGCCCATACGCATGACGGTGGCGAGGAAACCCTCGCCTATGCGGGGCACGCGGCGCGCTACACGTGGTGGCGCGGCGAGGGCGTGGACGAATACGGCGCGACCATCGGCGACAAGCGCGTGACGGGTCGCGTATTTATCGACGGCGATGTGTTTCATGTGTTCTGTCTCGGCACGGCGATGGCGTTCGAGTGGCAGAACCTGCTCGCGCATGCGGCCGACGCGGAGCACGGCGAGGGCCGTCTGACCGCACCCATGCCGGGCAAGGTGATCGCCGTGCTGGTGGAACCGGGCGCCGTCGTCGAGAAGGGCACACCGCTCATCGTCATGGAGGCGATGAAGATGGAACACACCATCGGCGCCCCTGCGGCTGGTAAGGTCACCGAAGTCTTGTATGGCGTAGGCGACCAGGTGGCCGACGGCGCGCAATTGCTCGTGCTCGAGGCTGCTTGATGCCGCTTTAACCCGCCTTAACCCGCTTGAAGCGGTTTGACTTGCAGGGCCGGGCAGTTCCTTCCGGCCTCCCCTGTAGCCGCAGAACGATGTGAGAGTTTTGCCCTGGGGCGCTCTGCTAAAGCGGAGCGCCCTTTTTTTCGCGCTTCGCGGACGAGAACCGCTCAGTGTTCCTTCACATGCGCGGCGAGCAGCTCTCGATGTCGCGCTTCGGTGGCGTCGTCGGCGGGGAACATGCATTCGAGGCGCAATTCCTGGGCGGCGATGTTTTGCGGCGTGCCCACGCTCGTCACCATCGAGAAATAGCGCAGCACACTGCCGTCGTCGATGAAACTGAGCGGAATGACCGGCATGGTGGGCGTGCCGCCCGATCCATGATGCGCTTTCCAGTCGCCCGGCACGCCGGGGAACGCGAGCAATTCGTCCAGCAGCGTGCGTGTTTCGTCGTCGATCACGCGGCCGACCGCTTCGCGATACACGCGTTGCAGAAGGCTTCGCGAAACGTTCTCCCAATCCGCGAGGAATGGGCGCATGCCCTGAGGATCGAACATCAAACGCAGCAAGTTGCGTGGGGCTGGGTGCGCGGCCATATCGAAGAAGTGGCCGAAGAAGCGCGGCGCGGCGTCGTTGGACATCAGCACGTTCCAGTGCCGGTCCATGACGATGGCCGGAAACGGATCGTGCTGTCGAATGACCCGCTCGAGCGCCCGCACGACATGCTGCATTTCCTGCGCATTCCACGGCGCATCCGAATAGACGGGCGCGTAGCCGGCGGCGAGCAACAAGGCGTTGCGTTCGCGCAGAGGCACGTCGAGCGTCTGCGCAAGGGTCAGCAGCGTGTCGCGGCCCGGTACGCTGCGTCCGCTTTCAATGAAACTGATTTGCCGCTGGGAAATCCCCGCGTCCAGCGACAAATCGAGTTGGCTCATGCCGCGCGCATCCCGCCAATAGCGC
Organism: Paraburkholderia sp. BR14312; assembly: GCF_040948675.1. NCBI lineage: Bacteria > Pseudomonadati > Pseudomonadota > Betaproteobacteria > Burkholderiales > Burkholderiaceae > Paraburkholderia > Paraburkholderia sp. BR14312. The sequence continues at coordinate 133,644 of NZ_JBFPKI010000013.1, read as the reverse complement.
AGCAGGGTGCCGAGTTCGCTTTGCGGTGCGTTCACGTCGGGGCGCGTGGGGTTCATCGGTTCTCCGAGGTTGGATGCGGACTCGATCATCAGTGGAGGATAGGCGCTCATGCGCGACTCACCAATTACATGCGATGTAATCGCCGAGTTGCGCAGGCAGTGCACGCGCCGCGTTCGGCCGCCTTCACTCGCGCGCACTTCGCGCAAAAACAGTGCGATGATTAGGTTATCTCTTCGGCCGACCTTTCAGGCCGAACCCTGGGAACGCGTCGCGGAGCGGATTCGCTAGATGGTGGGATCCGGGGTCGGAAGGCAAATCCCGCTCCCTTCACCATGGCCGTACCGCCCCTCTACCAGACAGGTGAGGTCATCATGCTTGGTGTTCGTAAAGCTGTGTTCCCGGTGGCCGGAATCGATACGAGCTTTCTGCCGGCAACGAAGGCGAGCCCGAAGGAAATGCTGCCGGTCATCGACAAACCGCTCATTCAATATGCCGTTGAAGAGGCCATCGGTGCAGGCATTACCGAGCTTATCTTTGTGACGGGCCGCGGAAAGCGCGTCATCGAAGATCACTTCGACAGGTCCTACGAGGTCGAACACGTGCTTAGGGCGCGCGGCCGGCAGAATCTCGTCGAACTCGTGCAGAGCATCAAGCCGGCCAATGTGGAGTGCGTCTATGTCCGGCAAGCCGAACCGCTCGGTCTCGGGCACGCCGTGCTTTGCGCGGAAAAGCTGATTGGCGACGAACCGTTTGCGGTCGTGCTCGCCGACGATCTGCTCGACGGCAAGCCTCCGGTTCTCGCGCAAATGGTCCATATCTTCAGCCATTACGATTCCTCGGTTCTTGCGGTGGAAGAATTCGAGTCGTGGGAGTCGACGAGTCATGGCGTGATCGACGGCCGGCATTGGGACGAGCGCGTGATCAGCGTGAGCCGCATCATTGAAAAGCCGACGCCCGAACTGGCGCCGTCGAGCTTCGGCGTGGCCGGACGTTACGTGCTCATGCCGAGCATCTTCCACCATTTGCGCGCGCTGAAACCCGATGCCAACGGCGAAATCGAGCTCACGCCCGCCATTCACTCGATGCGTGAAGAGGAGCAGGTGCTGGCCTATGAGTTCGTTGGCAAGCGCTACGACTGCGGCACCAAGCTCGGCTATGTGCAGGCGACGGTGGACTTCGCCCTGCGGCATGCGGAATTGCAGGAAACCTTCGATGCGTGGCTGCGCGAGCGCATGGGCGCGGCGCAACTGGACGCGTGGGCAGCGGGTTCGATGCTGAGCCAACCGGCGCCGGTCGCGCCCGGGCTCGCACATTGAAGCCATGCCGTTTGCGTAGGAGAGTTGAACGTTACCCGTGAACGGGCAGCCTCGATAGCATGACATCGCTTTGACCGGGCGGGATCTAACGATGCCACCCTTTTCAAGGCGATGCAAGGAAAGGATTGGTAAGAAACCGTGCAAGGTTCCGCCCGTCGCACTGCTTTAAAATCGCGGCATGAACCCCAGCGTCCTCATTGTCGACGACGATCCCGTCGTGCGCGATCTGCTGAGCCGCTTCTTGCGCTCGCATAACTTCGATACCGCCGTGCTGCACGACGGCGTCCACCTCCAGCGCCGCCTCGAGCGCGAACGTCCGTCCATTGTGGTGCTGGACATCATGATGCCGGAGACCGACGGCCTCGAAGCCATTGCCGCCTTGCGCGCGGCCGGCGACGACATTCCCGTCATTTTCGTCACTGCGCGCGGCGCCGTGAGCGATCGCATTCGCGGGCTCTCGCTGGGGGCGGACGACTATTTGCCGAAGCCCTTCGATCCGCACGAACTGCTCGTGCGGATCCAGAACATCCTGCGGCGGCGCGGCCCGTCCACCGCGAGCGCGCCTGAGGCACGCCGGCGCTACCGGTTCGGCGACTTCGAGCTCGACTTCACGATGCGCACGCTCTCCTGCGGCGACACGCAAATCCCGCTGAGGGAGAGCGAATTCGCGTTGCTGAAGGTATTCGCCACACATCCCTACAAAGTGCTTTCGCGCACGCTGATCCACGATATCGTGCATCGCGACGAGCGCGAATTCCACGAACGCAGCCTCGACGTACCGATCTGGCGCCTGCGCCGCGTGATCGAGGCCGATCCGTCGAATCCGCGTCATATCCAGACAGTGCGCGGCAAGGGCTATGTATTCGTGCCGGATCCGGCGAATTATTCGGAGGCGCACGGCGCAGCAATTCAGTGAGAAGTCCGTTGAATACGCTGTTCGGGCGCATGGCATTGCTCTCGGCCGCGGTTTTGCTTTCCATGCAGCTGGGGTGGTTTTTGCTGCTTGCCCGCCAGCCGCCGCGCCATGAAGTCGATGGCTTTGCGCGTGGCGTCCTGCTCGCGCTACGCGTGGCGAGCGAAGAGCACGTCGGGGGCGGCGCGGTGCCGCCCCCGGTGCATCTCGGCAGTTCGCTCGAGCCGCCGAAGGACCGCGATCTGAGCGACGTGTTGCGCGTGCACCGCGTGCCGGTGTGGAACGTGCCCAAGGACGTTCACTTGCACGAACCGACGCGCAGGCCGCTGGTCGACTTGACGCGCCATCTGCGCGAACAATTGCCGCCCGGCACGCAGTTCGCCGTGGATGACGGGCGCCCGCCGCAGCTGTGGGTGCGCTTTCCGGGCAGCACGTCCTGGGTCGTTGTGCCGGTCGATATTCCGCCGCCGCCGCGCTTTGTCATCGAAGGGATTTCGATGCTGCTGGCGGCGCTCACGCTGTCGTTCCTCGCTGCCTGGCAGATCCAGAAGCCGCTCGCGAGCCTCGCCCAGGCGGCGCGCCGGTTCGGCACGGGCGAGCGCATTGCGCCGCTCGAAGGCAAGGGGCCGCGCGAACTGCGCGACGTGAGCGCGTCGTTCAACGACATGATGCGCTGCGTGAACGAGGCCGAAGACGATCGCGTGGTGATGCTGAGCGGCATCGCACACGATCTGAAGACGCCGCTCACGCGGCTCAAGCTGCGCGCGACCCTGATGGCAGAGGAGGCGGAGCGCAACGGCATGCTGCGCGACGTCGATTCGCTCACCCACATCGTCCAGCAGTTTCTGGAGTTCGCGCAGCAGTCGCCCGACGCGGGCAGGCTATTGAGTGTCGACGGCTTTCTGCAAAGCCAGTTTGGCAATCCTGACGAAATCGAGGGCGGCAACGGGCCGCTGTTCGTGCTCGATCTGCGTGCCGGTTCGCGGTTCAAGCTGCCCCAGGTCTCGCTGGACCGGCTCGTCACGAATCTCGTCGATAACGCACTCGAGTATGGCGCGCCGCCAATCGAAATCTCGACGGCGATCGAAGACGGATCGTTCCTGATACGCGTACGCGATCACGGCGCCGGCATCGAGCCCGAGCGCATTCCCGCCGCGATGAGGCCGTTCGTACGCCTGAATGCGGCGCGCGGCGGCGAAGGCCACTGCGGCCTCGGGCTGGCCATCGTCGCGCGGCTCGTGCGCGATAGCGGCGGCCAATGCGACGTCAAAAACCATTCCGATGGCGGTCTGCTCGTGCAGCTCAGCTTTCCTGTCGCTCACGGCTGATACGCCACACCAAAAAACGCGCCGAGCCCTCGCGGACCGGCGCGCAAACGTGCCGACGCTTGAAAGAGCGGGCGCTCGTGGACGTCGTGGTCAGGCCGTCGTGCTGACGAACAGGCCGCTCGCGGCGCCCGAGCCCTGCTGCTGCAGGTTGCTCGCGAGCGTCGTGAGGAATTGCTGAAGCTCGGACGTCGTGCCGCTCGACGAACTGCTCGATGAGGCGCCCATTGCCGTCAAAAGGTTCTGGAAGTCGGACGTCAATTCGCTGTCCGAACTGCTGCTGCTCGACGAACTGCTTGCCGTGCTCGAATCGGAGGACGTGCTGCTCGAAGCCGACGAGAGCGACTGCGCGAGGTTCGAGATCGCCGAAGCGAGATCGCTGCCGTAACCGCCTGCCGACGAGGGCGGCGGAGGCGGCGGCGGGGGCATCATCGCTGCGGCAGTGGTCGTCGTGCTCGAATCGCTCGATGTGGACGACGTGCTGGAGCTGGAAGCCGTAGTCGCAGACGTTGCGCTTGCCGACGAAACCGCGCTGCTGCTGTCGCTGCTATCGCCCGTGGCCGTCGTGGTGACGCCGCTCTGTTGCGCGGCGACCTGAAACAGCGCGCCGAGGAATTGCTGGAGCGCGGCGGCAAGCGCATCGGGCGATGTGGACGACGTGCTCGACGTCGAACCGGCGGAGCTGGACGAAGAATCAGAACCGGTGGTGCTCGCGGACGCGCTGGCCGTGCTGTCCGTGGTGAAGCCGAGCGACGAGAGCGCCGAGGCGATGGCGGCGGCAAGCGGATTGACGTTGTTCGAGTCCGACGAGGCGTCCGAAGCCATGGGCATGCCCGACATCTGGCTGGTGCTCGTGGATTGCCCTTCTGCCTGGTAAGCAGCCCAGGTCGAGTACAGTGAGTTTGAGCTGGATAACGCGCTTATCGACATGTTTAACCCCCCGGTGAATGTGCGAAATGGTGGATGCCCGACCGAGACGGCTGGTCAGGCCACTCAGTCGGCGCAATCGTATGTCGTCTTTCGCCGCGGGGGGCGGCTTTGTAATTCGAGGAAAGAGTTCAGGTAAGGAATTGGTGCCATCCTTACTTTTCCTTTCCTCAGGCTGCTGCGTCGCGCACCGGCGGCGCGAAGCGCAGCGCTACCGCAATGCGGTTCCACGCATTGATATTCGCCACGGCGGCGGTCAAGAATGCCATCTGCTCGCCGGGAAACTGGCGCGCCACGTCCTCGTAGAGCACGTCGCTTACACCGTCATGGAGCTTCGCGGTCAGCGCTTCCGTGTAAGCCAGCGCGGCGCGTTCACGCTCACTGAAGTATTCCGGCGCCTCGTGCCATGCGGCCACGAGATCGAGCTTGACGCGCGGCACGGCTTTCTCGCGCGCAATGTTGAGGTGGTACTGAATGCAGAACGCACAGCCGTTGATTTGCGAGGCGCGGATTTTCAGCAGCTCGGTCAGCGGCTTTTCGAGCCCCGAGGCATCGACCGCCTTGCTCATGGCGGAGAGCGCGGCGGCCACCGGGGCGGCGTCGCGCGCGAAGGTTTCGTAAGCAATGCGGGTAGACGTGCTGGACATGACTGGACCTCGCGAAGTCTGGGCGTTAATATCAGAGCACGAACATCATATTCGAACTCTGACATCATGCGCAAGACAGTGAAGAAAGACCCGGTTTCGGAAAGGGGCGAACCCACGAGCGCTATTCCGGCGGTCGGCGAGGGCAAGCGCGGCGAGGCGGGCTATTTCGGCTACCTGCTGCGCCAGGCGGGCGCGGCGCACCGTTTGCGCATGGAACGCGCACTCGACGATCTCGGCATTACGCCGCCGCAATTCGTCGTGTTGACCATGCTGGCCGCCTACCCCGGCGTTTCGGGCGCCGATCTCGCAAGGCTCGCGGCGCTCACGCCGCAAACGGTGAGCGTGATCGTCGCGAATCTGGAGCGCGGTGGCGCGATCGTGCGTCGCCCGCACGCTGTGCATGGGCGCATTCAGCAGATCGACGTGACCGATGAGGGCGAAGCGCTGCTCAGGGAGTGCCGCACGCGCGTGAAGAAGCTGGAGGCGCGCATGGCCGCGGGCTTCACGGCCGAAGAAGAGCAGGTGATACGCCGCTGGCTGGTGAGCGTCGCGCGCGAGGATGACGTGGGCTGAATGCAGCCGCGCTCCACCGCGCGTTACTGCGAAGCACTCTTCGCTTGCGCGAGGCTGCACGAATGGTCGAGCAGGCCTTCCGCCGTGCCGGTCCCGCCATCGACATCGAGCCCGCTGTTCACGACGAGCCAGCCGTCGTGCTTTGCATCGGGGCCGGCGCCCGTCACGAGTATCGTCTGCACGGCCATGGTCTGTTGCGGGCCGAGATCGCGCTCGACCACGCGAAAAGGATTGCTGTTGTCCGAGAGGCTCGTCACACGCGTGACGCGGTAGCGCGATCCGTCGAGCGTGGTCCAACGCCACGTGCCCGGCGCGATGTCGGCATACGGCGCGAGCGCTTTGGTGATGTCGGGGCGCATGCAATCGACGTGGATATGCAGTTGATTCTGCGTGCGGCGCTCCGAGGAGTTGATCTCGAGGCCGAGCTGGTTGCCGGCGAGCGGCATGCCGAGCTTCGCTTCCACGAAACGTCCCGCGCCCCATGCGCCGACCCAGTACTCAGGCGCGCCGCCGTAGAGAATCTCGGGGCTCTCGATGCCGGCCACGCGGTCGGTGGGAATCACGAGATACTGCGCACGCCCTGCGATGTCCTTGAGCACGGCATAGCGCTTCTGGAAGTCGACGGTGGTGCAGGGGCCGGGCTTGCCCTTGTCGCGCATATTCGGCACGCACTGGCCGCCGACGACTTGCCAGAGACCGTTGGAGTCGACCGCGGAGAGGCGCACGCACGCGCCGGTGGCGGCGAGCGCAACGACCGCCGCCGTGGCGACGGCAAGCCGGGACATCCGCATGAAAGGGGCAAGGCGCAGGGATCGCATCGGCACGAAGTGTCTGGGTTGAGTCGATCAAACGCGCCGCGCTGCGAAGTCTGCACGCGTTGCGGCGCAACGGCTGCGCGCAGTGTAGCGCAATGCCCGTGACAGTCGCTTGTGCGCGGTTGCCGAGCCTTATTTGCGGCGCGGATGAAACGTGACCGGTTGCGCGTTCGAGGCGTCCGTTGCCGCAGGCGTCGGTCCGCACGTGCCGCAGGTGCCGCAGCCGTCGCCGCAATCGCCGGTTGCGCCTTTGGGCTGCACGAAGCGCCCAAGGCGCTGCGCGAATGCATTACGTTGCGAGCGCAACAGTTTTGCGGTCACCGCGGCCTGCACGCGCGTGGTCGTTTTCGGTGCAAGCTTGCGCAGCGTATAGACGAAGCTCGCGGTCACGAGCAGCGCGATCACCGCATATTGCGCGACGAGTCCGGCGCTCATACGAAGTGCCTCGCGACCTGATACGTGACGAACGAGGCCGCATAGGCCACGACGAACATGTAGCCGAACGAGACTACGACGGCGCGCCACGAGCGCGTTTCGCGGCGAATCACGGCGAGCGTGGACATGCATTGCGGCGCGAATGCGAACCACACCATCAGCGAGAGGGCGCTGGCGAGCGAGAAGTTCTGCGCGAGCGTGTGGCCGAGCGCGGCGGTGTCCGCGTCGCCGCCCGCCACGGAGTACACGGTGGCGAGCGCGGCCACCGCCGTTTCGCGTGCGGCGAAAGCGGGGATCAGCGAAAGGCTCATTTGCCAGTTGAAGCCGAGCGGCGCGAACGGCCATTGCAGCGCGCGGCCAAGATAGCCGGCGATGGAGTAATCGATGGCGGGCAGTGTTGCGCCGGCGGGCGGCGAGGGGAACGTGGAGATGAACCACATCAGCACCGTGAGCGCGAGGATGATGCCCGTCAGGCGCTTGAGGAAGATCGCGCCGCGCTCCCACAGGCCGATGGCGACGTCGCGTGGGCGCGGCAGCCGGTACGAGGGCAACTCCATCAGCAGCGCGTGTTCACGGTGGTCGCGGCGGAGTTTCTTCATGACCCAGCCCACCGCCATCGCGCCGGCAATGCCGGCGGCGTAAAGCGCGAAGAGCACCAGGCCCTGCATGTTGAATACGCCGAAGATCATGCGGTGCGGAATGAAGGCGCCGATCAGCAGCGCATACACTGGCAAGCGCGCCGAGCACGTCATGAGCGGCGCGACGAGGATCGTGGCGAGCCGGTCGCGCGGGTCGGAGATGCTGCGCGTGCCCATCACGCCGGGAATCGCGCACGCGAAGCTCGACAGTAGCGGGATGAACGAGCGCCCGGTGAGCCCCACGGCTACCATCATGCGATCGAGCAGGAAGGCCGCGCGCGGCAGATAGCCCGACTCCTCCAGTACGAGGATGAAGAAGAACAGCACCAGAATCTCGGGCAAAAAGCCGAGCACGGTGCCGACGCCGCCGAACAGCGCGTCCGTCACGAGGCTGCGCAGCGGGCCGTCGGGCAGTGCCGTACCGGCGGCCGCGCCGAGCCAGGTGAAGCCGTCGCCGATGGCATCGGTGAGCGGCTTGCCGAGCGAATACACGGCCTGGAACACGAGGAACATCACGAACGCGAGGATCAGCGGGCCGAGCACGGGGTGCAGTGCGAAGCGGTCGATGGCGTCGTCGCGCGCGTCGGTGGCGCGCGGCATCGTCACGGCGCTCGCGAGGATGGCGCGCACCGTGCCGTGCAGGTCGTCGGCCGCCGCTGCTGCTTGCGCCTGCGGTTTTTCAGGCGTCGTGTGGTCGATCAGCTCGATGAGCGCTTGCGCGCCGCCGCGCCGCACGGCCACGGTTTCGACCACGGGCATGCCGAGCTGGCGCGCAAGCTCGCCCACATTTACCTCGACGCCGCGGCGCTTTGCGGCGTCCATCATGTTCAGCGCGAGCACCATCGGGCGCCCCATGCGCTGTACTTCAAGCACGAAGCGCAGATGCAGGCGCAGATTCGTCGCATCGGCCACGCAGACGATGAGATCCGGCGCGGCCTCGCCCGGGTAGCGGCCGAGCAGCACGTCGTGCGTCACGCGCTCGTCGGGGCTTGTCGAGTCGAGGCTGTAAGCGCCCGGCAGATCGAGTAGTTGCACCTTGCGGCCCGAGGGCGTGGCGAAGCGCCCTTCCTTGCGCTCGACCGTCACGCCCGCGTAATTGGCGACCTTCTGGCGCGCGCCGGTCAGCAGATTGAAGAGCGCGGTCTTGCCGCAGTTGGGATTGCCGACGAGCGCCACGCGCAGCGGCGTAACCGGAGCCAGGCTCATTGCGCGGCCTCCCCGTCCGTCGTCACGCTCACGCGCTGCGCTTCCGCGCGGCGCAATGCAAAGCGGGTCGAGCCGATCTGCACGAGCAGCGGGTCCGCGCCCCAGGGTGCGCGCGCAACCACGCGCACGGGCTCGCCGGGAACAAAGCCGAGGTCGCGCAGACGCTGCGCGATCGGGTCGGGGGCACGGATATCCTCGACACGCTCCACGAGGGCGGTCGCTCCTTTGGACAGGTCGGTCAGACGCATAGGTGGGGGGCTTGCTTATAACGAATGAGAACCGTTCTCATTGTAGCGCAGCGCCGGCATTGTGGCGGTAAATGCGCCTCGGCTCCGTCGATGCGGGCGGGGAACCCGCGGCCGAGGCGGGGTAGCGGTGCCGTGTGCGCTCAAATTTCCGGCGCAGGCAGCGTCCCGAGAATCGCTTCGAATGCGAGACCGATCGCGAGCAGCCTGCGGTCGCCGCCGACCGGTCCGTCGAGTTCGAGCCCGACGGGCAAGCGCGCGTCGACAAGACCCACGGGCAGCGCGAGACCTGGAATGCCGGCATTGCTCGCGGGATCGGTGTTGCGCAGATACGCCTCCATCTCGTCGATCGGCGCCGCGCCGTCGATCGACACGCGAGACGATCCATTCAGCTCGTCGATCGGCACGGCGGCGAGCCGCGTCGTAGGAAAGAGCAGCGCGTCGAGGCCGCTGGCCGCGAAAGTCTGCGCATAGAGCTGCTGCAGACGCGGCCGCCACACCGTCATTGCGCTGTGATAGTCGCCGCCGCGCGCGTCGGCGAGCACGGCGTCGTAGGCCGCGCGCACATCGGGACTCGCAATGCGCGCGGCGACTTCGGCCACGGTTTGTGCCGGTGCGTGGTTCGCAACGAGCCATGCTGTGAGATCGTCGATGGGCTCGTGCAGCGCGATCGCATAGCTCACGCGGTCGTTCAGCGCGAGCAGCTCGCTCATTTCGACCGGTACGAACGTGACGCCTGCGGCTTCGAGCTTCGCGAGCGCGGCGCGCGCCACGTCTTCGAGCGCGGCTTCGAGGCCTTCCCACAGCGGCGCGGGCAGGCCAATGCGCAGATTCGTCACGGCGGCCGGCGAGAGCGGCCCGTGCCCGGTAATCACGGCGTCGAGCAGCGCGACATCGGCAACCGTGCGCCCCATCGGCCCGACCGTATCGCGCGTATGGCTGATCGGCACGACGGCCTGCGGGTCGTGATAGCGGCGTTGCGTGCCGCCGTCGCCCACGCTCGGGCGCAGGCCGACAATGCCGCATAGCGCGGCCGGTATGCGCGTGGAGCCGCCGGTGTCGGTGCCGAGTCCGGCGGGCACGATGCGTGCCGCAATGGCGGCCGCCGTGCCGCCGGAGGAGCCGCCGGGAATTCGCTCGGGGCCCCAGGGGTTGCGTACGGGCCCCGCATGCGGCGCGAGATTCGTGCTGGTGATGCCGAACGCCAGCTCGTGCATGTTGGCCTTCCCGAGCAGGATCGCGCCGGCATCGACGAGGCGCTGCACCGAAGGCGCGTGACGCGCGGGCACGAAGCCTTCGAGCGCGGGCGTGCCCGCCGAGGTCTGCAGGCCGCGCGTATTGATGTTGTCCTTGACGACTACGGGCAGCCCGGCGAGCGGCAGACGCGCGCGCTCGCTGGCGCCGAGCGAGTCGATGCGCTGCGCGGTGGCGAGCGCGCCTTCCACGTCGAGCACGGTTAGGGCGTTGAGGTTGGAGAGCGCCTGCGCGCGCGCCAGCAGCGTGGCGACGTAGTCGGCGGCCTTCAGTTGTCCGGCCTGGATGGCCTCGACGGCTTGCGTTGCGCTCAGTTCCAGTTGCTGGTCGACAGTCCAGGTCATGCAGCGTTCTCCTCGTGCGGCTATACAGCCATGCTAACAACGCGTGCGTTTTACGTTGCGGCGCGACTTCTTCAAGAGGCGCAGCGCGAAGCGTGCGAGCGTGGGCACGAGCGTCGGCCGCAAGAGGCGCGCGTCGTAGCCGCTCATGCGCGCGTCGTTTTCTTCGAGGCAGAGTTCGATCATCTCGCGCGGTTCGAGCGCGTCGCCCAGTACCTCGCGGTTCGCGGGCAGAAAATTCGAGTCGCGCGTATTGCCGCTGGCGTCGATGCCTCGTGCGATCGCGAGCCGCTCCCATACCAGCATGAACCAGATGGCGGCGACGCGCACGGTGTGCCACGGCCTGCGCCACGAGGGCATGGTCCTGCGATACCACGCCACCCAGTTGACGAAGAAGAGGATGTGGCGCGCCTCTTCCTGGATCACCGGTTCGAAGGTTTCGACGAGGTCTGGCGGGAAAAAGCCCGAGCGCTGCGCCGAGCGAAACAGGCCGAACGCGAAGAAGCTGTCGATGCACTCGCTATAGCCGGTGAACATCCACGCCCATTCCGCCTTTTTGGGCGGCAGGTATTCGGGTTCAGGCGCAAGTTCGATGCCGTAGGCCTGCACGAGATTCGAGAGTACGACCTTGTGGCGCGCTTCCTCGGCCGCGTCCATTTCGATTGCTTCGCGCAGTAGCGGGTCGCTGAGGGTTTGCGCGTAAGTCAGCACGCGGATCGAGGCGCGGCCTTCGGTCTGCACCGCCATGTCCCAGATCGGCAGCGATGTGAGGCGGCCGAGCGCATCGGGCTCGAGCTTCGGCCAGTCGAGCACGGCGGGGCGGTAGGGGTCGTGGGTGTCGAGCAGCATCCGGCAGAACATCTTGCGATGTTCGTCCGATCCGATCTTGATGGGCCCTGGCGTGCCGTGAGTCCAGCGCCGCAGCGCGGCGTCCTGCTCGGAGATGAAGGCTGCGCCTTCGTCCGGATGCGTCAGGGTTTCGGACATGAGCATCTAACGGGAAGGGGGTATGACTCCTATTCTGTCACAACCGTAAGGAAGCATGCGCCCTCACGCGCAGCGGCGCTGCTGCTCGATCCACATGCGCGCCCAGCGGCAGGCGTAGGCGAGCGCGTGCCTTTCGTCGAAGAAGTAATCGAGTTCGTCGAACGAATGCTGCGCGCCCGGCTGCGTGCCAATGGTGAGATTGGCGGCGAAAAGGCCGTTCGGGAGCTGCCGCGCGCTGGGGGCGACGACGTAGCCTTTGTAGCGTAATGAAGTGTTCATGGCCGCGCTTCCTGCTGATCTTCTGCTGATTTGCTCGGGTTCTCGTTTTCAGTGGCGCGGGTGTTTTGCTGTCCACTCACGGTACCGACACGGACCAGCGTATGAGCCGCCGTATGTCGATGGAACCAATCATTCGTCGCAAGCAAATCACGTGTGGCCTGGAGCGGTCAGCAGGATGATCCGGATGAGGCGAGGGGTGAATCCGGCTTCAATGTGGACCGGACGAAATGCAGCGTCTGTGGGATGGCGCACGTGATCTGCGCCGCGCGACGCCGGCAATGTGGGTTAGGGAACGTTTCCCGCCCCGCACGTTCGACGCGCGGGCGGGCGGCCAGGCGGCAGAGGTCGGGCAGCGTGTCAGACCGCGAGGCTCAGACGTTTTTCGGTGCGCGGCGCGTTGGCGGCCTGCGCGCCGCCGACGCTGTTCAACGCGCTCGCCGGCGGCGCCGCGCGATGTTCCTGGCCGCCGAACGCGAGCGCGAACTGCGCCGCCTGGCGGCCGACCGTTGCGAGCTGTTCGGCGACCTTGGCGTCGGAGCACTGCAGCGCGCTCTCGAAGCGTGTCTCCAGCGTGTTGATGCCCGCGCCGAACGGTGTCGGCCAGCCGCGCAGCGCGTGCACGATCGAGCGCAGCGAGGTCAGCACCGAGCCCGCGGCCTGCCAGCCATAGGCCGTGACGATGCAGCCCACTGCGCGGCCGTCCAGGTATGGGCGGTTGTCGGCACGCAGTTCTTCGAGCGTGTCGAGCGCGTTCTTCACGAGCCCGGATACGCCGCCGTGATAGCCGGGCGTCGCGATGATGACGGCGTCGGCGGCGCGCACGGCTTCGATCAGCTCGAGCTGGGCGTCGGTTCGCACGGGGTCTTCGGGCGCGTAGTGCGGCAGCGTGTGCAGGAACGTGCCGCCGAACAACTGCGTGCGCGCGCCGGCGTCTTCGGCGCCGCGCAGCGCGAAAGCGAGCGCGCGCTCGGTCGACGAGGCGGCGCGCGTCGTGCCGCCGATGCCCACCACGAGCGGGCGGCGTTGCGAATCGGAAATGCTCAAGGGGGGCTCCCTGAAATGCGATGAGACCTGGCTCGTGGGTGATCGGGTGACGCCGCCACGAAGCCTGCAGGCCTGGAAAGGGTCATCTTAGAGATCGCGCCGAGCGGCGCGAAACGACTTTTTGTTCTATCCATATGCCGGCGGCGCTACGTTGCGCGGCGCCATGCGCCCGAAATGCATATGCGAAACCATTGGTTGGACGCGCAGCGGGCCATGGCTAAGATGGAGCCGTCTCCTCCATGACATCTCCTTGACATGGGATTCGGCCCCGCACTTCTCCGGTGACGGGGCTGTTTTTTTCTGGAGACGGGAACGGGCGGCGCTTCGAGGTCTTCGAGGCCACGATCGCGGCAGCTGCGTGCCGCACTGTAGGTCGTGTTTTGCGCCGCTGACTGCGGCTACGCGCTAGCTCAAACCGTGAGGACGTTGCCGTCGGGGCCGATTTGCGGCGGAATTTCCGGCAGGGTCCCGTTGCCCGGCGCGGTGCGCGCGGGGGTGCCCGGCGTGGCCGGCAGCGTGGGCGCGGGAGCGCGCACGGCCGGTTCGGCGACCTTGCGAGTGGTGAGTTTGTCGGTGGAGGCCAGCTTGTGCTTCGTGCCGTGATGCGCCTTCTTGCCGGCATTGCTCGCATGCGCCGAGGGCGTGCGCGCTTCCGGCGGATTCCAGATCTCGATGTAGTGTTCCCCGGCGATCGCGGTGGACGCGAGGACGCCCAGCAAGGTCCCCGTGATGAAGAATCGCACGTCGTGTTCTCCGTTTCGATGTACAGGCCGGGGCCGCGCCATGCGCCGGGGCGCGATGGGGCGGCGTAACCCGGTACGGCGACCGGGCGGCACGAACGGCCGGCTGCCACGCACTGTACATTCATACAGGCGCTTATGCAAACGTTTCACGACGTGCTGCGGGCGATGTGTTGCATGGGCGCGCCGCGGCCTTACGGGGCTTGCGCCGGCGCTCAGTCTGGCGTTTGCGGGCGGTTCAGGCGTCGAGCGCCGCCCGGTTTTGTGCGATCGCTCGCTCCGCGGCCGGCCCGTGGACGCCGAGCCAGCGCCCGTAGCTGCGCGGCGAGAACGCGAGCGTGAGCACGATCATCGCGCTGATCGATACGGCGAGCATGATCCACGCGCCCGTAAAGCCGCCCGTGAGGTCGCGCACGCGGCCGGCCACGATGGGGGCGAGCGCGGCGATCACGAAGCCCAGACCCTGGACGAAGGCGACGAGGCGCGCGGCAAGGCGGTGATCCGCGCAATGGTCGAGCGCCGTGACGAGCGTGACCGAGAACGTGCCGCCGAGCCCCGCGCCCGCCGCCGCGACCCACAGCAGCGGCGCGGCCTCGGGCCACGCGGCGAGGCCGATCACACCGACGAGCTGGCCGCACAGGCCCAGAACGAGCCACGGACGCCTGTCCGTGAACGCCGCCGCGGCGAGCGGCAGGAGCAGCGCGCTGGCGGCCTGGAACACCGTCATCGCCGCGAGCAGCGAGCCGCTCGCTTCGACGCTCGCGCCGTGCTGCTGATAGTAGGCGGGCAGCCACGCGACGAGACTCGTATAACCCCCGTTGACGAGCCCGAAATGCAGCCCGAGCGTCCACGCCCGGCGCTTGCGCCAGACTGGCGCCGTTGCCGTGTCGGCATGCGCCTGCGAGGGTGCGGTGGCGGCGTGCTGCGCGTGCCGACCTGCTCCAGACCCGCCGTTCAACACGCCCCAGATCGCGAGCGCGGCCAGCGCCGGCAATGCCCAGACGGCAAGTCCCACATGCCACGAACCGCTGAGGCGTGCGACGAGCGGGCTCAGGCTCGCGCCCAGCCCGCCGCCGCCCATGATCGACGCCGAGAACAGTCCCATTGCGAGCGGCACCCGCGCGGCGAAGCGTTGCTTCATGACTGCGGGCAGCAGCGCCTGGATGGCCGCGACGCCCGCGCCGGCCGCGGCCGCCGTGAGCATGAGCGCGCCGCCGCTGGCGGCGAACGCGCGGGCCGCGCATGCCGCCGCAATCGCCACGAGCCCGAGCGCGACGCCGCGCGTCTCGCCGAGGCGGCGCGCGAGCAGGCCGGCGCCGAACGCGCCGAGGCCCATCGCGACGACAGGCAGGCTCGTGAGCAGCGAAGCGCCGTAGAAGCTCAGGCCGGTGTCGTTGCGAATGGTCGTCATGAGCGGGCTGATCGAGGTGAGCAGCGGCCGCAGATTCAGGCCGATCGCGACGATCGCGGCACACCACGCAAGCACGCTGGCCGCCTCGCCGGACGGCATCCGGGAATCATTGGAGCGGGTTTGAGGGTTCAATGCGGTCAACCTTTTTGCAGTGGAACGGTTGACCATTATACGCGATAATTGTCAACAATCTGGCTCGACCCGCTATGCCCGGCATGGGCGATCGAGCATGGGCGCGGGTCTGTATCGCCTCGCCATGCCGCTCGCTACAATGCGACCTGACCCATCGACCCGACCCAGCTAGCGCGCCTGCCCATGGCTCAATCCTCCCGCCACGTTCCGCCCCGCGATACCGACGAACCGTCCGATGTCGAAGCGCGTGTCTATGCGTCGATTTCTTCCGCGTTGCTCGAAGGCAAGCTCGCGCCGGGCCAGCAACTGGTGGAGCGCGAACTCGCGGCGGCGTTCGGCTGCACGCGCGGCGCGTTGCGCAAAGTGCTGGCGCGCCTCGGCTACGAGGGCAAGCTCGTGCTCGAACCCAATCGCGGCGCGTTCGTGCCGTCGCCCTCGGAGGACGACATCCGCGCGGTGTACCGCGCGCGCCAGGTGGCCGAAGCGGGCGTGATGGTGAGTCTGTGCGGCACGCTCGACGCCGCGATGCGGCGCAAGCTCGCGGCTCACGTGCGCAGCGAGAAGAAGGCGTTGCGCGAGGCGCGCGTGGACGAAGCGGTACGCCTTGCGGGGCAGTTCCATCTGCTGCTGTCCGAGCAGGCGGGCGGCACCGCGCTCGTGGAGGCACTGGCGCAACTGGTCGCGAAGACGGAGCTTTACAAGGCCTTGTTCGATCCGTCGAAGGCGTCGATGTGCGCACCCGACGAGCACGCGCAGATCATCGAGGCGCTCGAGGCGGGGGACCTCGCGGCCGCGCTCGCCACGATGCGTGCGCATCTGGGCGAGTTGGAGGAGCGGGTGGTGCAGCAGGCACGTGCGCGCGCCGGACGCGATCTCAAGACGGTGTTCGCGGATCTCACGAACGGCTGAAAGCAAGGGGCTAACGTCAGCCCTGGTCTACGCGTCGGCGCAACTCCTTCGAAGCCGCGAGCGGAATGCGCGCATCGTCCCACGTGGCGAGCCATTCAATCTCTTTCGCGGCGAATACCTGGCCATGATTGCGCAGCGCGTACTGCAACGAGTCGATAACGTGGTTGCGGATGATTTCGGGCGTATGCGGGTCGTCGAGGACGATGCGCAAGGCTTCGAGCGTGGCCATGGTGCGGCTCCGGCGAATGTGGCGACCGCAACGTTATCGCACGACAAAAAAACGCTTGCCAGGCGAGAAAAAATGCCCGGCAAAGCGCGCCTCAGTGCCGCGTGCGCTTGAATATCTCGTACTCTTCGGCGAAGGCTCTCGCAACGGCGGGCCGCTCGCGCACGCGCTGCGCGTAGGTCGCGACGGCCTCCCATTGCGATACATCGATGCCCACGTACGGCGCCCAGTTCAGCACGGTCACGAGATAGGCGTCCGCCACGCTGAATTCGTCGAGCAGGAAGGTGCGCGAGTCGAGATGATGCGCGAGCAAGTCGAAACGGCGCGGGATCTTGCCGCGCGCATATGCTTTGACGGCCTCGTCCACGCCCTTGCCGAGCAGCGGCACGAACACGGCCTTGTGCAGTTCGGTGCCGATGAAGCCTAGCCATTGTTGCAGGCGCGCGCGCTCGCGTGTGCCCGCTGGCGGTGCGAGCCGCGCTTCGGGAAAACGGTCGGCCACCCACGGCAGCACCGCCGAGTTTTCGGTGAGCGTCCAGCCGTCGTCCTCGCGCAGCACCGGCACCTGACCGAGTGCGTTGACGGCGAAGAAGTCACCGCCTTCGGCGAGCTGCTTCGTGAGCGTATCGACCTGGATGTAGCGGGCCTGCGCGCCTGCCTCGTAGAGCGCGATGCGCGTGGCGAGCGAGCACGCCAGCGGGGCGAAATACAGTTCCATCGTCTTCCTCCTTTGCGGGCTTCGGGCTTTTTTGAATTTTTGTACTATAGTGAACAAAAATCGCCGATCCAATATTTCTATGCAATCCAGTACAAAAAAGGATAGCCGCCCGCGCGGGCGGCCGCGCGCCTACGATCCGCACGAGGCGCTCGCCCGCGCGCGCGATACGTTCTGGCGCAACGGCTACGCAGGCACTTCGCTCGACGACTTGAGCGAGGCGACCGGCATGAACCGGCCGAGCCTCTATGGCGCATTCGGCGACAAGCACGCGCTCTATCTGCAGACTATGGAGCGTTACGTGGAAGCGGGGCGCACGGCGATGGAGTCCGCGCTTGACAGCGCAGTGCCGCTGCGCGAGGCGCTGATGCGCGTATTCGACGGCGCGCTCGGCTGGTATTTGCCTGCGCACGACGCGGCGCGCGGCTGCCTGCTGATCGGCACGGCGGCGGTGGAAGCCGTCAACGACGAGGCGGTGCGCGAGCGTCTTGCCGCTGGATTGCGCACATTCGACAAGGCCTTCGAGCGGCGCCTGCGGGCGGCGCTCGCGCAAGGCGAACTGCCGCCCGACGCCAGCGCGCCGATGCTCGCGCGCCTCGCCTCGGCGTTCTTGCATAGCATGGCGCTGCGCGCGCGGGCCGGCGATTCGCGGGCCTCGCTGCGCGCCATGGCGGTGGCGGGCGTCGCGCTGATCTGCGGCGAAGCGCCGACGGCGGCCGATGCGCGTGCGGCGCGGCGGCGCGCGAAGTGATGTCACGCTGAACGTTGCCGGCGTCCTCCAGACGGGTCCGCACGCCGCTTTCCCTTGCTACACTGGCGCAGTCGCGCAGGGACGGCTTGCGCACTCGAAGAGGGGAACACGATGGTGCGCTACAGGCACTACAAGGGTGGCATTTACGAACTGGTTTGCGAGGCGACGCTCGAATCGGATCCTTCCGTCACGATGATCGTGTATCGCGCGGCGAACGGTACGATCTGGACGCGACCCTCCACCGTGTTCTTCGAACTCGTCGAGTATGAAGGCGGACTCGTGCCGCGCTTCGCGCCCGTCAACTGATTCTTTTCACACTCGTCTCTTCCACGCTTTAGAGGGTTTCGCCGAATGCGTTTACTGATTGCGCTGATTCTGCCCTGGCTCCTGTTCTTCACCATTGGGCGTCCGATTGCGGGCATCGTCTGCCTGATCCTGCAGGTCACGCTGATCGGCTGGATTCCGGCCGCGATCTGGGCCGTGTATTCACTCAGCCAGTTCAAGACCGACCGGAAAATAGAGGACGCGCTCGGCCGCCGCGGTTAAATCCCTGAGCGGGCGTCTACACGCCGTTCGGAGGCGCGTTGCGCGTTACAACGCTAACGCGTGCTCACAATTCCATAAGAACTTAACGCTGATTTTTCTTTCTTACAAATAGAAAGGAGAGTCAGCTATGTTCAAGTTCGTTCTCACGGTGGGCGCCATCGCGCTCCTCGCCGGGTGTGCGGTGGCCCCGGGCTACGACTATGGTTACAGCGGCTATGGTCAGCCGTACTCCACCGGCTATTACAGCGGCTACGCGCCGGGCTATGCGCCCACATATGGCAGCGTGAATATCGGCGTCTGGGACGGTGGCGGCGGTCGCGATTATCACGGCGGCGACTGGCACGGCGGCGGCGGTGGTTGGCACGGGGGCGGCCCGGGCGGTCACAGTGGCGGTCACGGCGGACCTTGGGGGCCGCCGGGCGGTAGTCATGGAGGCGGCCCCGGCGGCGGTCATGGTGGCGGAGGCCACGGCGGTGGCGGTCACGGTGGCGGCGGACCGGGCGGCCGTTGATCCACGCCGAGTCGGAATTGCGCTTCAAAACGAATCAGGCCCGCCACTCTCACGAGGGCGGGCCTGATGCTTTGCACGAGAACCCGGCGTCACAGCCGGGGTTGTCGCGAAACTTACTGGCTCGACTGCGACGTTCCGTTCGTCGACGGGCCGTAAGCCGTCGCGCGCTGCGCTGCGACCTTGGCTTCGGCAGCCTGAATGTTTTCCGGATAGTGCATCCAGTCGCTCGGATCGTAGCCGGCGGCGCGCAGTTGCGCGAGATCGGCGCGAACTTCGGCGCGGGTCACGGGTTGTTGCTGGGGTTGTGCCTGCGCGAACGCAGCGGCGGGCACGGCGACGATGGCGGCAAGCACAGCTGCCTTCAGAAACGAATTCATGACTAACCTCCGATGTTTTTGTGGGGAGCCATCGCATCGGCGGGGCCCATCTGGTCAATGTATGTGGTCGGAGGGTCAGGGTAAATACCTGGAAAGCGAATTCAGTGTTCTTCTGGCGGCAACAATCGGGTTCGGAATCTCCTGAAGGGTTGCGCGACGTGCTTGCAATAAGGCCGGACGGCCGCGGATTATCCGGCCCTGAAATCTCGC
Source organism: Paraburkholderia sp. BR14312 (assembly GCF_040948675.1). Lineage (NCBI taxonomy): Bacteria > Pseudomonadati > Pseudomonadota > Betaproteobacteria > Burkholderiales > Burkholderiaceae > Paraburkholderia > Paraburkholderia sp. BR14312. The sequence continues at coordinate 114,171 of NZ_JBFPKI010000013.1, read as the reverse complement.
CGGATTATTGCGAAATCCGTAATTCCAATTCGCCCGAAACGGTCTGTATCCGGCTGTGGCGCTTGCCTAGAATCCACTCACAGCCAGCCGATGCGGCGAATCGCAGCGAGCCGGCCGAGCACGACAGGGTATGCACCGTCGTTGCGCATCGATGCTAAATAATTCCGGAGGTTGTCATCATGAAGTCGCTTCTCAAGGCTGTTGCCCTTACCGTTGCCATGGCTGCTCCGCTGGCCGCTTTTGCCCAGGCCGATCAAGGTCTGACCCGCGAGCAGGTGCGCCAGCAACTCGTCGAATTCCAGCAAACGAGCCGCAATCAGGCGGCAGTCGCCCCGCAGGCGGCCGCGCCAGTCGCCCAGACCGACGGCTCGTTCGGCGGCGTGAGCAACTCGACGTCGGTTGCCGGCGCTCGCTATGTGTCGGAAGCGGCTCGCACCGGTCCGCAATCGGTCTACTTCGGCGGCCAGTAAGTCTTTCCGCAGTCAGCAGATAAAAACGGCCCGCGAATTCGCTTCGCGGGCCGTTTCGCATTTGGGCGCGGCGTTTTGTTGCCGCTACATGGCTTCCGCCTCCGGCACGTCGAGCACGAGATCCGTGCGCGCGACGGCCACGCAGGTCAGCACATAGCCCTCGGCTTTTTCCTCGCGGCTCAATCCGGGCCACTCGATCGTGAAGCTCACGTCGCCGCTCACTACGCGACACAGGCAGGCGCGGCAGGTGCCGTTGCGGCACATGCGCGGCAAACGGATGCCTTCGAACGCCGCCGCTTCCAGCAAGGTCAGTTCGGGCGGCGCTTCGAAGCTGCGCCCGAGCGGCTCCACGCGGACCACGGGCACGTGCGGCGGGCCCTCCTGCAAGCTTTCGCGGCTCACGTCGCTCATGAAAGCGACACTCCGAGCAGGCGCCCCGCGCCGGCCGTGAACGCCGCCGCGGCGAGTCCGATCACGATCTGCCGGAACGCCGAAAACGTCGCGCTGCGCCCGTTGAAGAGCGACGTGAACACGCCGACGAGGGCGAGCCCGCACGCGCTCAGCGCCACCGACTGCGCGATGGCCGTGACGCCGTGCGCCCACAGGAAAGGGGCAGTTGGAAACGCCGCGCCGAGCGAGAAGAGGCAAAACGAGACGGCGGCGGCCGACCACGGATTGCCGCCCAACTCCTTCGGATCGATGCCAAGCTCCTCACGCGCCAGCGTATTGAGCGCCTCGTCCTTGTTGCGCATGATCTGGGCGGCCACGCGGCGCGCTTCTTCAGGATCGACGCCCTTCGCCTGATAGATGAGCGCAAGCTCGTGACGCTCGGCGTCCGGCGTGTGTTCGAGTTCGTCGGCTTCCTTCGCAAGCTGCGTGCGCGCAAGCTCGCGCGCGTTGGTCACCGAGAGCCATTCGCCGAGCGCCATGGAGCAGGCGCCCGCCACGAGGCCCGCCAGCCCCGTGAGCAAAATCGTGCGATTGACGCTGCCCGCGCCCGCCACGCCCATGATCAGGCAGAAGTTCGAGACGAGCCCGTCGTTCGCCCCCAGCACCGCCGCACGCAGGTCGTTGCCCGCCATCGCGCCCTTGTGCCACGACTCGGCCGCGCCGATCGCTTCGCCGTGGCCGTGTTCGGGCTCGCGCTTCTTCGCGGCAATCGCCTGCACGATGGCCGCGTGCTGCTGCTCCTGGGCCGAAAGCTTCTCGGCGCCGGGCTCGTGCGCGTAGCGGTCGCGGTCGGCGTACTCGGCAGCGGCGACGGTGGGCAGCACGAGTGAAGGGCCGAACGTGCGCGTGAGCGTTTGCAGCAGGCGGGTTTTCGCGCTGCGCCGATGCGGCCGGGGCGTGACGCCGTTGGCCGCGAGCTTCTCGCGCCAGACGCTCGCGTGCTCGCGCTCGGAGGCCGCGAGATCGGCGAAGATGCGGCGGCGCTCGTCGTCTTTCTCGACCGCGGATAGCGTGTCGTAGACGGCGGCGCTGTCGAGTTCGTCGGCGAGATTGCGCCGGAAGCGGTTGATTTCCTGAGCGGAGGCCATGGCGCGCGGTGCGGGAAGTTATCTGCCAAGCTTACCCTGGCGCGGCAACGGCCAGAAGCCGCGCGTCGACGCCCGCCTTGCTCCTGTCGGGCCGGTACGCTCAGCGGCGCTGACGCAGATGCCGGTAGACCGTGTTGCGCGCGAGCCCGAGTTCGCGAGCCGCCGCCGATACATTGCCGCTGTGGCGCGCGAGGGTCTCCTCGATGAGCCGCGACTGCCAGACGGAGAGGCGCGCGGGCTCGCGTTCCGTGTCGCTCGCCTGGTCTTCCGTCGAGGCATCGGCGCACGGCTGCGCGCAGTCACTCGCGGGATCGCAATCGTGCATGAGGTCTTCGGGCAGATGCTCCATGTCGATGGCGTCTTCGCCTTCGGCCATGATCGCCGCCGTGCGCAGCGCGCTCGCGAGCTGACGCAGATTGCCCGGCCAGCGGCAGCGCGCGAAGCACGCCCGAACGGCCGGTGTCAGACGCGCGGGCGCGCCCGGCACCTCGCGCCGCACAATCTCGAGCATGCGGGCGACCAGCGGGTCGAGGTCGGTGCGCTCGGCCAGCGCCGGCAGCGTGACGACGAGGCCGTTGATGCGGTAGTAGAGATCCTCGCGGAACGTACCTTCGGCGATCATCGCGCGCAGGTCGCGGTGCGTCGCGCAGACGATGCGCAAATCCACCGGCACCGCGCGCGTACCGCCGAGCGGCACGACGGCGCGCTCCTGCAACACGCGCATGAGCCGCACCTGTTGCGCGAGCGGCATGTCGCCGATCTCGTCGAGAAAGAGGGTGCCGCCATGCGCCTGCGCGATCTTGCCGGCGCTGCCGCGGCGCTTCGCTCCCGTGAACGCGCCGTCCTCGTAGCCGAACAGCTCCGCTTCGATCAGCGTGTCGGGCAGGGCGGCGCAGTTGAGCGCGACGAACGGCCCGTCGCGGCGCGGCGAATCGCGATGCAGCGCCCGCGCGAGCCATTCCTTGCCGGTGCCCGTGCGGCCGAGCACGAGCACCGGAATGTCGCGGCCGCGCACGCGCGCCACGCGCTGCAGGGCGGCGGCGAGCCGCGCGTCGCCGGTGTCGAGGTCGGCGAGCGTGGGCTGCGGCGCGGTGTCGGCGGCGTTGGGCGCTTTCGCCTGGGAGGGCGCGGGCGTGAAGGGCGAGCGGGACGTGTCGGCTACGGCGCTGCGCGCGAACGTAGGGACGCCCGACATGGCCGCGCCGGGCGTGGCGCGCGCGATCACGCGCACGCCGCTTGGCAGTGCGAGCGCGAGCGGCTCGCCGCTCGCGCGCATGATCTGCTGCATGAACGCCGCGAACGGCTGACCGAAGAGCGCCGCGAACTCGCGCTCCTGCAGTTCGGCGAGCGGTGCGCCGAACTGGAACAGGGCGCTGCGGTTCGCGCAGAGCAGCGTGCCGTCGGCCGAGAATGCGGCCAATCCTTCGTAGAGCGTACCAATGAATTCGGCGCGCGCATGAAACTGGAGCCGGATGGCATCGGCGAATTCGGTGTTGAACAGATGGTTCTCGATCATCTGCGCCGACATGCGCACGAGCGCGAGCGTGTGCTTGTGAAAACCGCGCGACTCGCCGCTCACGTCGAGCGCGCCAAGCGTGCGGCCAAACGGATCCGCGATCGGCGCACACGAGCAGGTGAGGATGTGATTGGCGCGCAGAAAGTGCTCGCCCGCATGCACCGTGGTCGGTTGGCCTTCGACGAGCGCCGTGCCGATGGCATTCGTGCCGCGATGCTGCTCGGCCCACGAAACGCCCGGGCGCAGCGCGACGCGCTGTGCTTTCTCGACGAAGTCGCTGTCGGCGCAGCTATGGAGGATCACGCCGTTGCGATCGGTAAGCAGCACCATGCTCTGCGTATCGACGATCTGCGCGTGTAAGGCGTCCATGACGGGACGCGCCTGGTGATAGAGCGTGCGGTTCGTGTCGATCAGTTCGCGCAGGTCGGCGGCGGCGAGCGCGTCGAAGTCGGGCGCTTCAGTGGCGCGCAGTCCGAGTGCGCGCGAGCGCGCGTGAGCCTGCGCGATGGCGTCCGCGCGGGCCGCGTCGTGCGGCGTGACGGGGCGTCGGGTCACTCGTGTCTCCAGTCGTTTTGGGCGCTACGCTGCGACGCAACATGGGTGCGCGAGCGGGGCCTCTGGGGCAGTTCATGGTACAGGAAACGCGGCGGCTGCCAATTCGGGTTGAAGCCGGGTTGAAGGCAGCGGTTTCAGCCGCGCGGGCGCCGCCTCAACTGCGTCTTGAGTTTACTGGCGCGAGTGCCATGATGAAGGTGAGGGCGCATTTGCGTCGCGCCCCCGCTGAATAGCGGAGTTCGTCATGGTGCACGGCGAATTGAGGATCGTGGTGGCGGTGCTCGCCACGTTCGTTGCGCTCTTTGGCCTCGGGTATGCGATTGACGGATTGATCTTCGACGAAGACAACGTCGTGCTCTCCGGAATGGTGACCGTGGCTCTTGGGGTCGTCGCGTTCGTGGTGATGCTCACCCTGCACCCGAAAGACCTCGAATCTCTCGAACAGCACCGGCATCGCGAATCCTGACGCGCCTGGGTGGCGCGCATGGTGCGATGCGGCAACGGCGCAGCGCGTTGGCGCAGGGCCGGGAGGAGAGTATCTGTGCGCGCAACGGCGCACGCGCTTGCTGCACCCGCGAAACAGGGCCCGGACGCCGCCGCCGCCGGCTATTTCAGGCATGTGACAACGTCGACCTTGCGGGCGGCAGGAAGTCGTCTAAAGTGAATCAAATCAACCTGCGCGAACGTGTAGTTTGCAAGGGTTGGTGTTGATCCGCGCGAGCCGGATCGGGTGTTCTCAGGCACCAGGTTGGGGCAGCCCGAAGGCGGTTGAACGCGGCCTTTTCACCCTCCACCAAAGGCGACCCCCATGCAGATCATGTTTCCGAAAGAGGTGCCCGAGTACTCGGGCCCAGACCTGACCTTGGCGTTTCCGGCGATGATCGATGGCGAGCGGGTGGAGTGTCTGATCACGGCGGCGGCGCTGGAAGATCACTTCGGGGCGGCTTCGCCGCGCGCCGAAGACATGCTCAGCGCGTTCGACCATCATCGCGACCGCATCGAGGCCTGCGCGCGCCGTTTGCTCTCCGAAACACGTGCGCAGTGTCTCGTGCTGCGCAGCGGCTACGTGCGTTTCGTGCAGGCGCACGCCAACGCGTAGTCGACAAAAAAGCGCCCGCAGGACGCGGGCGCTTTCCGTTCAGCTGAGTTTGCTTGCCGCGCCCGTTGGGGCGCGGCGTTCGTTTACGCGGTTGCCGCGTTGCCGCTGGAAGATGGCGGGTTTCGTGTAGCGTTCGGATGCGGCGGAGTACGTTGCCACGTGGCGGCTCCTGTGTGCAGGGAATTCTGACGATAGTTCCCTATGATAAGAAGCACGTGCCGTGCGGGGCAGTGATACGGCTGGAAGTTTGATGCTGAGGGGGCGGCAGCGGCGTATCAAAACAAAAAGGGTGGCGCGAAGCCACCCTTTTGCTTTTACGCGTTGCCGAGATAGAAGAACCGGAACAGGAACACGGCGGCGATGATCCACACGATCAGTTTCACGTCGCGCACACGGCCCGTGAGGAGCTTCAGGCCCGCATACGAGATGAAGCCGAACGCCACACCGTTGGCGATCGAGTAGGTGAACGGCATGGCAAGCGCCGTGAGAGCGGCGGGCACGACTTCGGTGGCGTCGTCCCAGGGCAGATCGGCGAGTTCGCGCAGCATCAGGCACGAGACGTAGAGTAGCGCCGGCGCCGTGGCGTAGCCCGGCACGACGCCCGCGAGCGGCGCGACGAACAGGCACGCGAGGAACAGCACGGCCACGGTGAGTGCGGTCATGCCGGTGCGGCCGCCCGCCTGCACACCCGAGGCGCTTTCGATATACGCCGTGGTCGACGAGGTGCCGAGAACCGAGCCCGCGAGAATCGCGGTGCTATCCGCGAGCAGCGCGCGGTTCAGGCGGTGCATCTTGCCGTGCACGAGCAGGCCGGCGCGGTTGGCCACGCCCATCAGCGTGCCGGTCGCATCGAACAGCTCGACGAGGAAGAACACGAGCACCACGTTGAGCACGCCCGTGGAGAGCGCCGCCTTGATGTCGAGCTGCGCGAAAGTCGGCATGATCGACGGCGGCGGCGAGAAGATGCCGTGGAACTGGTTGCCGCCGAAGAAGAACGAAAGAATCGTGACGCCCACGATGCCGATCAGGATCGCACCGCGCACCTTCAGCACGTCGAGCGTGACGATCGCGAAGAAGCCGATGATCGCGAGGATCGTGTGCGGATCGTGCAGGTTGCCGAGCTCGACGAGTGTGGCCGGGCTGCCGACCACCACGCCCGAGGTCTTCAGCGAGATGATCGCGAGGAACAGACCGATACCCGCCGTGATCGACACGCGGATCGAATGTGGAATGCCATTGACGATGGCCTCGCGTACGCGCAGCAGCGTGACGATGAAGAACAGGCACCCGGAGATGAACACCGCGCCGAGCGCGGCCTGCCACGTGAAGCCCATGCCCTTCACGACCGTATAGGCGAAATACGCGTTCAGGCCCATGCCGGGCGCGAGCGCGATCGGGTAGTTCGCGTAGAGGCCCATGACGAGCGAGGCGAGCGCCGCGACGAGGCAGGTCGCGACGAATACGCTTTCCTTCGGCATGCCGGCGTCGCCGAGAATGGCCGGATTCACGAAGATGATGTAAGCCATCGTGAGGAAAGTCGTGATACCGGCGAGCACTTCGGTGCGCAGGTTGGTGCCTGCTTCTTCGAAACCGAAATAGCGTTTGATGGCGTCCATGAAGATCGGGCCCTTGAGAGTCGAGCGGGTTGTTCGCTGCTTGTTGGTGTGGTGTCTTGCGCGTAGTCGGCGCAGGCAGGTCCTTGACGTGCCCATGCACACGCGCGCATGCCGCAGCGCGCGGCTACGGGCGCGATTGTAAACAATTGTCCGTCGAGCGCAGAAAAGCCGTCGTGAGCGTGGAACGGGTACAACAGCGCGCGTTGCGGTAGCAAGCGTGAGAAGGCGCGGCGAATCGCGCCCGTGGCGGGAGGAAATGGACACGACCGCTCACAGGCGCCGGGCGTTGCTTCGCCTGGTGCCGGGTGACTGCGGCCTGTCCTGCAATCAAGCGATTACTGCTGCATTTGACCGGCGGGAGCGCCATATCCGGCGCCGCCGCGCGCCGCACGCCGTTGCGCGACGATCGCGCCCGCGCGTTGCGCGTTTTCCGGGTAGTCGATCCAGTCGAGCGGATCGTAGCCCGCCTGCCGCCATTCGATCAGATCCGCCCGGACCTGGGCGCGAGTCAGCGGTTGCGAGGGATCGTACGGTTGGGCCACCGCCGCAGCCGACGCGAAGCAGCACGCTGCGGCGAGGACGCCGAGCGTCACACGCGGAAGGGAGTTCATGGCAAGGCCTTTCGTATTAGGGATAACCCTAAAAGTATAGGCGCTATCTCATTAACTCAAAGGGGGATCGAGGGCTACCCGCGGTGCTTCGAAGCGTCTTGGCGGTTGCTTGCCGTGCGGTAGTCGGTCGGGCGCTGTCCGGTCCATTTGCGGAACGCCCGATGGAACGCGCTCGGCTCCGCGAACCCCACAGCGGCGGCGACATCGGCGACCGGGCGGCCCGGCTCCTGCAGCGCCGCGATTGCCAGGTCGCGGCGCAATTCGTCCTTGATCGACTGGCAGCTGTGGCCTTCCTGGCTCAGCCGCCGGCGCAGCGTAGCGGGCGCCACGTTCAGCCGCTGCGCGATGGCGTCGGCGTCGGGCCACGCGGCGACGGGCAGGGCGCGCAGCGCGCGTCGCACGCGCGCCGCGAACGAGCCCGGATTGCGGTACTTCACGACGAAGTTGCCGGGCGCGTTGCGCAGAAACGCCCGCGCCGAGCTGGCGGTCTGGATCACGGGCAGTTCGAGAAAGCCGGGCGCGAATTCGAACCATGTGGCCGGCTGATCGAATGCCATGTCGTCGCAGAGCATGAGCTGGTATTCGTGCGCGGCGGCAGGCTGCGGGCAGCGAAAGCGCGCCGCGAGAAGCGGAATGCGGCGCCCCACGAGCCAGCACACGAGCCCGTAGACGAGGATGAACCAGGTCGCGTACGCGAACAGGGTGGGCGTGGGTTTGCCCGCGCGGTGCGAGAGCGTGACGCGCACGCGCGTGGCGTCGAAGTCGATTTCGCCCGACAGATCGTCGAGCACGAGCCGCATGAAGTGCACGGCGCGCTGCAGCGCCTGGCGGCCCGTGCTGGCGCCGAGCGCCGAGTGCGTCATAGCGATGAAGCTGCCGCTTTTCATCGCGTGCGAATCCTGGCCGAAGAATTCGTCGTCGAGCGCGCGCGCGATGCCCGACCACAACTGGCCGTATTGCGCCGCACTCACGCGCGCGCCGGGCGCGAGCAGCACGGCCGGCGCGATGCCGGCGGCATCCGTGAGTGGCGCGGTTTCGAGGCCGCCCGCGCGCGCCAGCGCCAGCGTCTCGTTCACGAGGCTCATCGAGATCGTGCCTTTTTCGCTCAGTGTCTGGGTTCTCGCCGGTTGCATAGAACCGCCTCCCAAAGGGTTGGTCGCAGCCGACATGGTAAATCCGATCAGCGAGTTTGAGCGTGGCGGGCATCGAATACGGCCGCTCGCGTGCCTACACTTTTCGTAAGCCTTGCCGCCGGGGCCGCATCGCGCCAAAGTGGAAGGCAAGCGCAAGAGACACAGGAAGGGGACACACATGGACGAGTTCTATACCGACGATCAGCGCATGATTCGCGACGCCGCGCGCGACTTTGCGAGCGGGCAACTGGCGCCGAATGCGGCGCAATGGGATCGCGACGGCAGGCTGCCCGACGAGGTCGTCAAGCAACTGGGCGAACTGGGTTTTCTCGGCATGATCGTGCCGCAGGAGCAGGGCGGCTCGTACACCGATTACGTGGCCTACGCGCTCGCCATGGAAGAGATCGCGGCCGGCTGCGCCTCGTGCGCGACGCTCGTGAGCGTGCACAACTCGGTGGGCTGCGGGCCGATCCTGCAGTTCGGCACCGACGCGCAGAAGGACCGCTGGCTCGGCAAGCTCGCGAGCGGCGAGCTGATCGGCGCGTTTTGCCTCACAGAGCCGCAGGCAGGCTCCGAGGCGAGCAACCTGCGCACGCGCGCCGAGCTGCGCGACGGCAAGTGGGTGCTCAACGGCAACAAGCAGTTCGTGACCAACGGCTCGCGCGCGAACATTGCCATCGTGTTCGCCGTGACCGATCCCGACGCCGGCAAGCGCGGCATTTCCGCGTTCATCGTGCCGACCGAAACGCCGGGCTTCAACGTCGGGCCCCATGAGAAGAAGATGGGCATCCGCGCGTCGGACACCTGCCCGATCTCGCTCGTCGACTGTGCGATTCCCGAAGCGAACCTGCTTGGCCAGCGCGGCGAAGGGCTGAAGATCGCGCTTGCGAACCTCGAAGGCGGACGCATTGGCATTGCGGCGCAGGCGCTGGGGATCGCGCGCGCGGCCTTCGATGCGGCGCGTGCCTATGCGCACGAACGCGTGCAGTTCGGCGAGCCCATCATCAAGCATCAGAGCGTGGCCAACCTGCTTGCTGACATGCATACGCGCATCAACGCCGCGCGTCATCTCGTGCATCATGCAGCGCGGCTGCGTACGCTTGGCAAGCCGTGTCTTTCCGAGGCATCACAGGCCAAGCTTTATGCTTCCGAAATGGCCGAGGAAGTGTGCTCGCACGCGATTCAGATTCACGGTGGCTACGGCTTCCTGAACGACTATCCGGTGGAGCGTCACTACCGCGATGCACGCATCACGCAGATTTACGAAGGCACGAGCGAAGTGCAGAGGATGGTGATTGCACGGCAGCTTTGAAGTGAAGTGAGGAAGACGAAGCAATAAAAAGCGAGCGCTTATGCGCCATAGCTATGCATGGGACCGGAGCAAGTGCTTTGCACCAACTCCGGCTCGACAGGAGACGACGATGACCGGGTTCACCCCTTCCGCGCAGGCCTTCATCGACGCACGCGAGCTGCTGCTGCGTCACCGCACCGACTACGCACGCGCGTATGAAGCATTCGCGTGGCCGAAGCTCGACACGTTCAACTGGGCGCTCGACTACTTCGACGTGATGGCGCGCGGCAATGACAACCCGGCGCTCTGGATCGTCGACGACCTCGCGGACGGCGGCACGCGTTATTCGTTCGCGCAGATGTCGGAGCGTTCGTCGCGCATGGCGAATTTTTTGCGCGAGCAGGGGGTGACGCGAGGCGACCGCTTGCTGTTGATGCTGCCCAATCGCGTCGAACTCTGGGACGTGATGCTGGCGGCGATGAAGCTGGGCGCCATCGTGCTGCCTGCCACGACGCAGCTCTCGCCCGACGACGTGCGCGAACGCGTGGAAACAGGCGGCGCGCGCTGCGTCGTCGTGGACGCCGCCGAACTCGGCAAATTCGATGCGCTCGACCCGAGCGTGAAGCGCATTGCGGTAGGCGCGGCGCCCGGTGCGTGCGAAGGCTGGATCGACCTTTCGCGCGCGTACGAAGCGAGCCCCGCGTTCGAACCCAACGGCCCGACGCGCGCCACCGACCCGCTGCTGCTCTATTTCACTTCGGGCACGACCTCGAAGCCCAAGCTCGTCGAACACACGCACGAGAGCTACCCCGTAGGCCACCTTTCGACGATGTACTGGATCGGCCTCATGCCCGGCGACGTCCACTGGAACATCAGTTCGCCGGGCTGGGCCAAGCATGCGTGGAGTTGCTTCTTCGCACCGTGGAACGCGCAGGCCTGCGTGTTCGTCTACAACTACGCGCGCTTCGTGCCGAAAGACACGCTCGCCGCCATCGTGCAATGCGGTGTGACCACGCTGTGCGCGCCGCCCACGGTGTGGCGCATGCTCGTGCAGGAGCCGCTCGCAACCTATGCAGTGAAGCTGCGCGAGATCGTGGGCGCGGGCGAGCCGCTCAATCCCGAGATCATCGAGCGCGTGCGCCACGCGTGGGGCATTACGATCCGCGACGGCTACGGCCAGACCGAAACGACCTGCCAGATCGGCAATTCGCCGGGCCAGCCCGTGGTGGCGGGCTCGATGGGACGGCCGCTGCCGGGCTACCGCGTGGAACTCGTCGATGCCGACGATCAGCCCGCAAGCGAGGGCGAAATCGCGCTGCCGGTGGGGCGAGATTCGGCGCAGCGTCCGCTCGGCCTGATGACGGGCTACGCGAACAACGCAAAGGCGAGCGAATACGCCATGCGCAACGGCTACTACCACACGTCCGATGTCGCCTTGCTTCGCGACGACGGCTATTACGTCTACGTGGGCCGCGCCGACGACGTGTTCAAGTCGTCCGACTACCGCCTGAGCCCGTTCGAACTGGAGAGCGTGCTGATCGAGCACGAGGCGATTGCCGAGGCCGCGGTCGTGCCGAGTCCGGACGAGCTGCGCCTGTCCGTGCCGAAGGCCTTCGTCATCGTGCGTCAGGGCTTTGAGGCAGGCCCCGAACTCGCACGCGAGGTGTTCCGCTTCTCGCGTGAAAAGCTCGCGCCGTACAAGCGCATTCGCCGCCTGCAGTTCAGCGACCTGCCCAAGACCATCTCGGGCAAGATCCGCCGCGTCGAGCTGCGCCGGCGCGAAATGGAGCGCAGCGCCGAACCGGCGCGTCAGCCCGACGAATATTGGGAAGAGGATTTCCCCGAGCTGCGCTGATATCCACACGGAGTCCGAAATGATCGAATTCGAGTACGCGCATGAGGGCGCGGTGGCCCTGCTCACGCTTTCGCGACCGCCCGCGAATGCCTTTACAGTCGACGGCTTGCGTCAGCTCCAGCAGGTCATCGAGGCGTTCGACCGCGAGCCGCAGGTGCGCGCGGTCGTCATTACCGGCAGCGGGCCGAAGTTCTTCAGCGCGGGCGCTGACCTCAACGCCTTCGCCAGTGGCGATCGCGAGGTCGCACGCACGGCGGCGAGCGCGTTCGGCGCGGCATTCGAGGCGCTGCAGAAGGCGCGGCCCGTGGTCATCGCGGCGATCAACGGCTATGCCATGGGCGGCGGCCTGGAGTGCGCGCTTGCGTGCGATATCCGCATTGCCGAAGAGCATGCGCAACTCGCGCTGCCCGAGCCTGCCGTGGGGCTGCTGCCCTCCGGCTGCGGCACGCAGACCTTGCCCTGGCTCGTGGGCGAAGGCTGGGCCAAGCGCATCATCCTCACGGGCGAACGCGTGGACGCGCAAACGGCCCTGCGCATCGGTCTCGTGGAAGAAGTCGTCGCAACCGGCGGCGCGCGCGAGGCCGCGCTCGCCATGGCCGCGCGCGTGGCGGGCTTGAGCCCGCAGGCGGTCACCTTCAGCAAATCGCTGATCCATCAGGCGCGCGACGGCGTGCCGCGCAGCGCCGCGCTCGCCGTCGAGCGCGAGCGCTTCGTCGATCTGTTCGATTCGCCCAACCAGCGCGAGGGCGTCAACGCGTTTCTGGAGAAGCGCAAGCCACGCTGGCACATTGAAACGGAGAACTAGGCAATGAATGCAACACCCGCTTCCGCCCAGGCTGCAACGGAAGCCGAACAGGACGTGCTGTTTCGCGTGGTCAATCGCGTGGCGATCGTCACGCTCAACCGGCCCGCTGCGCTCAATGCGCTTTCGCACGCCATGGTGCGCGAGCTGGCTGTGCTGCTGGAACGCGTGCGCACAGACGACGGCATCGTCGCGCTCGTGCTGGAAGGTGCGGGCCCGAAAGGTTTTTGCGCGGGCGGCGACGTGCGCGCGATCTATCGGCTCGCACGCGAGAAAGCGCGCGAAGGCGCGAATGGCTGGCAACAATTCTTCGTCGACGAATATCGCCTCGACTACGCGTTGCACGCGTTTTCCAAGCCGCTCGTCGCGCTGCTCGACGGCGTGACGATGGGCGGCGGCATGGGTCTAGGCCAGGCGGCGGCGCTGCGGGTGGCGACTTCGCGCACGAAGATCGCGATGCCGGAAACGCGCATCGGGCTCTTGCCCGATGTGGGCGCGACGCACTTCCTCGCGAAGATGCCGGTGGAAATGGCGCTTTACGTGGGCCTGACCGGCGCAATGCTCAGCGGCGCGGACGCGCTGCATTGCGGCCTTGCGGATGCCTGTGTGCCGGGCGAATGGCTCGATGGCTACGAGGCGCGTCTGCTCGCCGCGCAATGGTCGGGCGATGTGCATGCTTCGTTGCGCGAAGTATTCGTCGCGCCGTGTCACGAGGCTAGCGATGGTGCGCGCGCTTCCTTCACGCCGCTCATCGTGCGGCACTTCGACCGCCGTCTGCGTGTCGAGCAGATCGTCGCATCGCTGCGCGCCGACCTCGAACGCGAACACGCGCAAGCCGAACGAGCGTGGCTCGAAGCCACACTCGAAGCGCTCACGCACTATTCGCCCACGATGCTCGAAGTCACGCGCGAAGCGCTGTTGCGAGGCCGCCAGATGACGCTCGCCGAGTGCTTCCGCATGGAGCTTGGCATCGTTGGCCGTGCGATCGAGGAAGGCGACTTCTGCGAAGGCGTGCGCGCGCATCTCGTCGACAAGGATCGCAAGCCGCGCTGGGCGCCCGCCACGCTCGTCGAGGTGCGGCCTGAACGCGTGCAGCATTTTCTTGCGTCGCCGTGGCGCGGCGAGGCGCATCCGCTGGCGGACCTCGGCGCATAACGGTTCAGTCGGAAGACTCGCGCGCCGAAGGCTCGCGCAGGGCGGCGAGGCGCAGTTCACGTTCGGCGCCAACTGCTGGCGTGCCGTGGGAGGGGCCCTGCGCACGCGTCAGCAGCCGCAGCGTGGCGACCGAACCTGCCACGGCGAGCAGCAGCGGGATCGCGAGATCGTGATTCGCGTGCGTGAATTCGAGAATCAGCACGGTCGCGGTGATGGGCATCTGCATCGAGGACGCGAGAAACGCACCCGCGCCGACGATCGCAAATGCACCCGGCGATAGACCCGGCCAAACATGGTTCACCAGCCCGGCGATCACGATCGCGAGCAACGCGCCGTTCGCGAGCCCTGGCGTGAGCAGGCCGCCCTTGGCGCCTGCGCGCAACGTGGTCGTCGTGATGAAGACGCGCAGCACGAGCAGCGTCGCCGCGAGGCCAATGCCGAGATTGTCGTCGAAGCTCAGGCCGGCCGCGCCTTTGCCGTTGCCGGGCAACTGCGGAAACCAGACGGCCAGCAGGCCAATGCCCGCGAAATTGACGAGCGTGTAGAGCGGCAGCCGCCAGTCTTTGGGCGAGGCGTCGCGCGCGCGGCTCGTCAGGCGCGCGAAACCGTGCGCGGCTGCGCCGAACACCGGCCCGCAGAGCACCGACCACACCACGAGCTGCGCATTGATGCCGTAGGCGGGCACGTGGTATTGCTGCGCGTCGCCGAGACCGATCCATGCGATCACGGCCGCAATGGCCGAGGTGCTGATCGCCGGCACCGCCACCGACCAGCCGAACGTGCCGAGCAGCACTTCGAGCACGAACATCGCGCCGCCGAGCGGCACGTTGTAGACAGCCGCGAGCCCCGCGCCCGCGCCGCACGCGATCATCACGCGGCGCTCCGCGGCGGTGAGGCCGGTGCGCTTCGCGAGCCAGCTCGCAAACGCGGCGCCGATCTCGCGCGGCGCGACTTCGCGCCCGAGCGGCGAACCCATCGCGACGGTCACGATCTGCAGCAGCGCGTGCACGGTGGTCGCAAAAATGGGCATGCGCTTGCCGCCCGGCTTGATCGCCGCGCTGATGCTCACGAGCGGGCGCGCGTAGCGATAGAGCGCCCACCATCACCCTCCGGCGATCAGCCCGCACGCCACGAGCACCGCCACGCGCCGCGAGGGCGCGGTATCGGTCACGCCCTGCAGAAAGCTCTCCTCGCCGATGATGTGCCCCGCGCCGTAGCCGTAGGCGACGTGCTGGATCGCATGCAGCAGCAGCGCGAGCAGCATGCCGGAGAGACCCGCGCCAATGCCGGTGAGCACGGTCACGATCGCCAGCGTGACGAGCGGGCTGCGTGGCGGCGGACGAACGGCGGTGGCGCGCGGGCGCGGCGCGGGTTGGGGCGCGGGTTGGTGCGGGAAGGATGACACGGCGGCAAGACAGGCGTGGGAGTCGCCAGGCGACGGGCTGGCGCCCATTGTAGCGAGGGCATGGGGGCGGCGCGTCGAGCACGTTCAGCGCGCCCGGCACGTCTCCCCCCAAAGGTTCGGCAAAAGCGAAAACGCCCGCCGCGCGTCACGCGGCGGCCGTTCGAATCGATGCAGCGCTTACAGGTAGCTGCAAACGTAGTCGAGCGTCTCGACCACTTCGATGTCGAAACGGCTCTTGCCCGGCACGGAGAAAGACTCGCCGGCGCCGTAGGTCTTCCACTCGTCGGTGCCTTCGAGGCGGATGCGGCACTGGCCGGCCTGCACTTCCATCAGTTCGGCGGCGTCGGTGCCGAAGTTCAGCGTGCCCGGCAGGATCACGCCGAGCGTCTTGCGTGAGCCGTCGGCGAACAGCACGGTGTGCGACACGCACTTGCCGTCGAAGTAGACGTTGGCGCGTTTGATTACGGAAACCTGGTCGAATTGTGCTGCTGCCGTCATGGCGGTCTTCCTCTGTCGTCGTGAATGGAACCGGGCGCCGGGACGACTTCTCGTCCGGGGCGAGGCCGCCATCATACCGGCAGTCGGGCGCGGCGGGCGCATGGCATCGCCGTACAGCCATTCGGTTTACGAATTGGATATTTACAAACAAATGACCAGTTATTACAATCGCTATCACAAATGAGAATCATGCGCATTTGCAACTACGACAATTCGCCGACCAACTCGCCTACTCATGTCCGTCCATTTCCCGACGCGGATGCGCGCCATCGCCTCCGTCGCTGCGCTCTATTGCTCCGGTTTCTTCGCATCGCCGCTCGTTCACGCGCAAACCGCGCCCGCCGCCGATAGTCCTGCCGCCGCGAGCGCAGCGGCAGCAACGCCCGCATCGTCTACTGCGGCCACGGAAAGCACGCTGCCCGCCGTGAAGGTCGTTTCGGCGCCTTCCGAGATGCAGACCAAAACGCTCGGGTCGTACAAGTTCACCGCGCCGCTCATCGACACGCCGCGCTCCATCACGGTGATTCCTGAGGAGGTGCTCAAGCAGAAGAACGTCACGACGTTCCAGGACGCGCTGCGCACGGTGCCCGGCATCACGTTCCTGGGCGGCGACGCGGCGGCGAATCCGTCTGCGGACCGGCCCGTGATTCGCGGCTTCGAGTCGCGCAACTCGATCTTCGTGGACGGCATGCGCGACTCGGGCGTGCAGAACCGCGAAACCTTCGATGTGCAGAACATCAGCGTCATCAAGGGTCCGGACTCGGTGTATGCCGGGCGCGGGTCGGTAGGCGGCAGCATCGACATCACGACGAAAACGCCGCAGGACGACAACTTCATCAACGGCAGCGTGGGGCTTGGCACCGATAGCTACAGGCGCGCCACCATCGACTGGAACCAGACGCTCAACGACACCACCGCGTTCCGCCTGAACGCCATGGGCCACGACGCCGACCAGGCGGGTCGCACCGACGTGTACAGCAAGCGCTGGGGCGTGGCGCCCTCGATCGCGTTCGGCCTGAACACGCCGACCACGGTCACGGTGAGCTACTACCACCTGAACACCTACGACATGCCCGACTTCAGCGTGCCGTTCCGCTCGACGGGCGGCACGCCGGTGTCGTCCAACCGCGGCCAGTTCTACGGCCTGAACTCGCGCGACTACCGCTACGGCCAGACCGATACGGGCGAAGTGAAGGTGGAGCACCGCATCAACGACGCGTGGAAGATCAAGAACACCACGATGTTCGGCCGCTCTACACTCGACTACGTGGCGACCAATCCGCAGTTGACGAACGCGACCTCGAACATCCTCAGCCTGCAGGCCAAGAGCGGCAAGTACGCGACCAACAGCGTCGCGAACCAGACCGAGGCGAACGGCAAGTTCGATCTCTACGGCATGCGCCACACGTTCACGGCGGGCGTGGAATTCAGCCACGAGCAGGACCTGTACGAGGGCTATCTCGTGACCGATTCGGCGGGCAACAACATCCGCTCGGGCGGCCCGTGCTCGGTTGCGTACAACTGCGCGTCGATCAACAACTGGAACCCGAATAACCCGTGGACGGGCAGCATCGTCCTCAATGGCGACAAGAGCTTCCCGGGACCTGCCACGCATACGCAGACGAATATCGCTTCGGCGTACATGTTCGACAGCGTGCAGCTTTCCGAGCGCTGGATCTTCAACGCGGGCTTGCGTTTCGACCGCTACGACGTGAGCGCGCAGCAGGCGGGCGTGGCCGATCTGTCGAACACGTCGAATCTCTTCAGCTACCAGTTCGGCCTCGTGTTCAAGCCCGTGCCGACCTTGAGCCTTTATGCGTCGTACGGCACCTCGGCGAATCCGCCGGGCTCGAATTCGGGTCTCGGGGGCGGCACGGACCAGATCACGGCTACGAACAAGGACCTCGCGCCCGAGCGCTCGCGCAATATCGAAGTGGGCGCGAAGTGGGACGTGCTCGATCAGCGCCTCTCGCTGACCACCGCGTTGTTCCAGACCGACAAGACGAACGCGCGCGTGAGCGACGGCCTGGGCGGCACGATCAACGCGGGCTCGCAACGCGTGCGCGGCTTCGAGTTCGGTTTCGCGGGCAACGTGACGAACAAGTGGTCCGTGTTCGGCGGCTATTCGTATCTCGATGCGATCACGACCGATGCCGGCCCGGCGAGCCCCACGCTCTCCGGCTTGCCGATGGTGATGGTGCCCAAGCACAACTTCACGCTGTGGACGAGCTACGACGTGCTGCCAAAGCTCACGGTGGGTGCGGGCGCAACGGTTTCGAGCCTGACGTATGCATCGGTTTCGGCGACGTCGCGCAAGTGGACGCCGGGCTATGCGCGCTTCGATGCTGCGGCGACATGGCGTGTGTCGAAGAAAATCGATCTGCAGCTCAACGTGAACAACATCTTCGACAAGGCGTACTACCAGAGCGCATATCCGATCTACGCAACCTGGGCGCCGGGCCGCTCGGCGGTGGTGACGGTGAACTTCTATCAGTGATCGCGCGCGCCGCTAACGTCGCGTTCGGCGAAGCATGAAAAAAGGGGCGCTCGCGAGGAGACGCCCCTTTTTCGTGGCCCGCGAGAATCAGCGCAGGCTCACTCCGGCTTCACCGCCACCGAAGCCTCGGAGGTCAGCATCATGAACGTGAAACTCTCCTGCAGATACAGCTTCACGCTCTTGTCGTCATGCGACGAATAGCCGATCGATACGTCCTGCCCGAGGTGGAACGCGAAATCGCCGCCACGCGTGCTCAGGATCGCGCCGCCCTCGATGGCCGGCGCCCAGATGATCTCGCCATTCACGAGGCGGCGAATGTGCTCGAGAATCGGATAACCCTGGTCGCTCGCTTCGCTCACCGCCGTGTACGCATCGGAGCCGAGCAGCACCGCATACGGGCCGTCCACGCCTTGCAGGCGCAACTGTTCGAGCGCCTTGGCGATGACCGTCGGGTAATCGGCGATATCGGCGGGCATCGGCAGGATCGGGTTCGACGAGCCTTCGCGGATGCCGGTGATCTGCGCGGCCGTGTAGCCGTCGAAAATCGCACGGTCTTCCGCGAACGCGAGGCGCGTGGCCGCGTCCTTGGCCGGCTGCCAGTCGGAGTCTTCGGCGCCGCGCTCCACGTCGTCGATGGCTTCGCGCGAAAGCTCGAACGGCACGCGCAGTTCCACGATCGCCTTCACTTCGCGCTGGCGCGCGCGGATGCCTTCGAGCGGCGCTTCGATGCCGTTCTGGTGGCCGGTGCCGACCGCCGCGAGCGCGGGGCCGCCGGGGCCCTCGACGTCCACGACGCGGCGGCCCGCGAGCGAGCGCTTGAAGGTGCGCGCAACTTCTTCTTCGATTTGCGACCACGCGGCCGTGGAAATGGGCGCCAGCTCGCGATGGAGGTTATTCATACCGGGGTGCTCCTTTGAGGGATCCGATGGCGAGCGAGCCGTCCGCGCTGGGCGCGGCGGCAGACTCGGTTTCTGTTTCTGATGCGTTGGCGGCGCTCACCTCGATGGTGGGCGCGGCGCCCGGGTCGACCTCGGCGAGCGCTTCGAGCAGCGTCTGCGACGGCACGAAGAAGAGCCCCCCTGTGACGGCGCGGCTGAAGTCGAGCAGCCGGTCGTAGTTGCCGGGCGGCAGGCCGACGAACATGTTTTCGAGCATCTGTTCGATCGGCTCGGGCGAGCGCGCGTAGCCGATGAAGTAGGTGCCGAATTCGGCCGAACCGGGCCGGCCGAACGGCATGTTGTCGCGCAGGATCTTGATCTCGTTGCCCGCGTCGTCTTCGAGCGTGGTGAGCGAGCTGTGCGACCAGCTCGGCTTCACGGCTTCGTCCAGTTCGATGTCCTGGAGCTTGGTGCGCCCGATGATGTGCTCCTGCGCCTCCACGGAAAGCGCGTTCCAGCCTTTCATGTCGTGCATGTACTTCTGCACGAGCACGTAGCTGCCGCCGCAGAATTCGGGATCTTCGTTTTCGCCGATCACCGTGAAATGGACGGCTTCGTTGCCGGTCGGATTCTCGGTGCCGTCGACGAAGCCGATCATTGCGCGCATGTCGAAGTTGCGAAAGCCGTGCACTTCGTCCACGGTCGTGACCGCGCCTTCCAGGCGCGTCATGAGCTGGGTGGCCAGCTCGAAGCACAGGTCGGTTTCGTCGGCGCGAATATGCAGCAGGATGTCGCCGGGCGTGGCGATGGCCTTGCGCTCGCCCGTGCCGAATTCGCGGAACGGGTGCAGCCCGGCCGGGCGCGGCTCGCCGAACAGCTTGTCCCATGCGTCGGACGAAAAGCCGACCACGCACGACAGATTGCCGGCGGGCACGCGCTTGCCGACCGCGCGCACGAGGTTGGCGACGTCGGCGCACCAGGCGCGTACGGTGGCGCGGCTCGCGGCGTCGTCGTTGACGGTCGCGACGATGAAGAAGGCATTGCGCGTGACGGCGCTGGAGACGGACTGCGGTTCCTGCGTGAGAGAGGCCGGCGTCATGATGTGGGGTATCGCTCGTGAGTCCAGAGTCGGTTTGGGTTTTGCTGCGCCCGCATAGTTTAGCCAAACTCGGGGAAAACGGCCGTTTGCAGGCGAGTGGGTGCCGTGCGAGGATATTCACTGTGATATCGACGTGCCCTGATGGGCAGGCCGGAGTAAGCGCTGAAGCACTAACTCCGGGTCGACAGCGTTGCATGGGACCGGAGTAAGTGCTGAAGCACTAACTCCGGGTCGACAGCTTTGCATGGGACCGGAGTAAGCTCTAAAGCGCTAACTCCGGATCGACAGCTTTGCATGGGACCGGAGTAAGCGCTGAAGCGCTAACTCCGGATCGACAGGAGACACAGCATGTGGGACCACACCGAGCATGAAGGCTTCGAGATCTGGGTGCTGCCGATTCCGGCGTTCGGGCCGCGCGCGCCCGAGCCGCTGTTCCACTACAGCGGCTACATCTGCCGCCACGGCGCGGACGCCCATGTCGAAGGGCGCAGCGTGCGCTTTCACGACATGATGCGCAACTACACCGGTCCCGACGCCGCGCTCGACGCAGCCTACGCCGACGCCCGCAAGCGCATCGACCGCTTCCACGCGACGGGGAGCTGGGCCGAGAGCACGGCCTGAGCCTTCAATTTCCCTTTCAGCGGCCGCCCTGCACGATCAGCTTCACGGGCCGCCCTTCGCAGCTTACCTCGCCCGGCAGCGCGAGCGTGCGCCAGCCCGCCGGCTGGCCGGGGGCGCTGAGTTCAGCGACGTCGTCGGGATAGGTCGTGACCACGTTGAACGGCCACGACCCGCGCCGCAGCCGCTCATGGACAAGCGAGCCGACCCAGATCGGCGTGGGCTCCCCGTCGCTCGCATGGCCATCGTCAGTGCCGTTTCCATTGCGCCGCGGCGCGAGCGCATAGCCCGAAGGCCAGAAACGCAGCACGTCGCGGCGGCTGCCCGGCTCGCCCGCGTCGTTCGGCTTCCCGTCGAGGCGCGCGCGGGCGAACACGAGCGGCGAGGGCAGGCCGTTGTTCAGCTTCGGCAGCAGCGGCAGCGACATCACATCCACGTTCGGTGCGACGAGCGATAGCACGCTCCTCACCGAGATCTGCGGACCTTCGGCCCAGCCGGCGTCACGCAGCGCCGTGCGCAGATCGTCGGCGCTCGCTGCCCACTGGATCGTCATCGGCTCGCGGCGCGCGCCTTTCATGTCGAAGCGATAGCACGCAAACGTCCTCCACAGCGAATCGCTCCACTGCATTTGCGAGAGGACGACAGGCGGCGCCGCAGCGGTCGTGGGCGGCGCGGGCGTGCGCCTGGCCGGCACCGTCTGCAGCAGAACGGCGCCGACCAGCACGAGCAGCACGATGGGCGGCACATAGGTGCGCTGCGGCGGCCGCTTGGGGTAGCGCCAGAGCGAGGTGAGCACCACGATCGCCACCCAGATGGCGGCGAAGGCCGCGCCGCCGATGGCATCCGAGAACAGGAAGCGGTCGAAATAGAGCCCCGCGAACGCCACCGCCACGATGATCCCGTTGCCGAGCGCGGCGACGAGCGCGGCCTCCAGCATGCTCGCGCGGCGCACGAGCAGGAACATCACGAAGCCGTAGACGATCACCATCGACGACACGCGGTCGCTCGGGAACACATAGGCCTCGACGGCCTGGCCGCCGCCCGGCGACGTATGGTGGATCACGAAGCGCAGGATGAGGATGAGCAACTGCGAAACGGCCGCGGCAATCATCCAGTAAGCGATGGTGCGCCAACGTCGCTCCAGCACCATCCAGATGCCCACCGTCGCGATGAGCGCCGCGAGCGTCCAGGTGCTGCCGAGCGTTTCGACGCGCGCGAGGGCCGCGTCGGCCCACGTGGTGCGGATCGACTGCAGGAACTGGCGCACGGACTGATCGATCTGCACGAGCGGCGCGCCGCGCAGCAAGTTGCCGAGCACATAGGAAAACACGGCCGCGCACACCGGCACGAGGCCCGTGATCACGATGACGGGGCCGAGCGCGGGCTGCGCGGGGTCGAGCAGGCGGGCGATGCGCTTCGAGGCGCGCCCGGGATGCTGCGCTGCCCACTGCGCCGCGCTGCGGCGCGACGCGCCGGCCCAGTTGTCGATGTGCAGTAGCAGCATGCGCACGAAACGCCAGATGAGCCAGACCGCGAGCGCGACGATGCCGATGACGACCACCAGCCGGAACGACACCGCGCCCGCGAGCTGGAGCGAGGCGCCGAACACGACGCCCGGCACGATATGCGCGGGCGCCCAGACGAGCGCGGAAATCACATTCATCATGAAGAAGCGCATGGGCTTCATGCCGGCCATGCCCGCGACGATTGGCACCACGGCGCGCAGCGGCGCGATGAAGCGCGCGAGGATCACGCTGCGCGTGCCGTGGCTCACGAAGTAGGCGTGTGCGCGCTCGAGAATGGCGGGGTGGCGGCTGAACGGCCACATCTGGGCCAGCGAGCCGCGGTAGCGATGGCCGATCCAGAAGCTGACGCCGTCGCCGGCCACGGCGCCCGCAATCGCGCAGACGAAGAGCCAGCCGAGGTTGATCGTGCCGGTGGCGGCGAACGCGCCGGCAATGAACATCGCCGTGCTGCCGGGAATGAACGTGCCGATGAACGCGAGCGATTCGAGGAAAGCGGCGACCACGACAAAGGCGAGCGTCCACGTCGCGTGCGCGGCGAGCAGGTGCAGCAGATGATCGTAGGCGTGCTCCATGAGCGGGGCGGGTTCGTTTGCTGGGGCTCGCGGGACGGGCGCGAGATCGGGCGGGTGGCGGTCCGCACCGGCCTTGCGCAACTAGCCGCAAGCGGCGTGCGGAACCATCAGGCGCAATATAACCGGGCGCGCGCAACTACGTGCGACACGAGGCCGGGCGGGGCGAAGCGAGGGGGCGAAGGCGGCGGCCGCGTCGCGCGGCGGCGACGCGGAAGGGGGCGCGGCGTATAGCAGGGTGCGCCAGCGAGTCCGGGTACGGCCGTGACGAGGTTCAGATAACGCCCTTCTCCTTCAACCCGGCCAGTTGTTCCGCCGAATAACCGAGCATCGATTGCAGGACCTCCTGCGTGCCTTCGCCCAGTTGCGGAGGCGCGTGCCGCACGGGCAGGCGTTCGCCGTCGAAGCGCCACGGCGGCGCGAGCACCGGCGTCGTGCCGCTTTCGGTATGCGGATGCGGCTGCTGCGTGACGAGCCCGCCACGCGTTGCGCGCGGCGAAAGCAGCGCCTCGCGCAAGCCCGCCACTTCGCCGCACGGAATGCCCGCGCGCGCGAGCCGTTCGAGCAGCAGTTTGCGCGGGCGGCTGCCCAGTTCGCGCGTGAGTTCGGGCGCGAGCGTTTCGCGGTTCTGCCCGCGCAGAATGTTGGTCTTGTAGCGGGCGTCGTCGGCGAGGTCGGCGCGCTCGATCACCTCGCGGCAAAAGCGCTCGAACTGCGCGTTGTTGCCCACGGTGATGACGAGCGGACCATCGGCTGCATCGAACACGCCATACGGCACGATCGACGGGTGCGCATTGCCGTAACGCGGCGGGTCCTCGCCGATCAGCAGCGCTTCGAGGCCGTAGTAAGCGGTAATCATGAGGCCGCAGTCGAACAGCGCCATCTCGATGTGGCGCCCGCGACCCGTGCGCTCGCGCTCGTAGAGCGCGGCGAGCATCGCCTGTGCGGAATACATGCCCGTGAAAAGATCCACGGCCGCTACACCGAATTTGAGCGGCGGCTGGTGGGCTTCGCCGTTCATCGCCATGAGGCCCGTTTCGCCCTGCACGACGAGGTCGTAGCCGGGGCGTGTCGCTTCGGGTCCCGTGCGATCGTAGCCGGAAATCGAGCAATAGATGAGACGCGGATTCTCGGCGCTCAACTGCTCATAGCCGAGCCCGAGCTTTTCCGCGCCGCCGAACTTGAAGTTCTGCACGACGATGTCGCTGGTTTTCGCCAGCTCGCGCACGATCTGCTGGCCTTCGGGCGTTTGCAGATCGAGGGTGATCGAACGCTTGTTGCGATTCACGCTGTTGAAGTACGCAGTCTCCGTCTTGCCGACGCGCACGCCCCAGTCGCGCGTGTCGTCGCCGCGGTCGGGATGCTCGATCTTGACGACTTCCGCGCCGAGGTCGCCGAGCACCATTGCGCTCCACGGCCCGGCCAGCACGCGCGAAAGATCGAGCACGCGCACGCCCGCCAGGGGCAAGCTGCTTTTGTCCGTCTGCATCAACAGGTACTCCTGGTTCGTTGTCGGGGCGACTGTATGCAGTCGCCCCCTCATGGCTCACGCCGCCTCACGCCCCAATGCGATGTAGCGCGCGAGATGATGATCCTCGTCGCCAAGCTGATGATCGATCATCACGAGCCGCTTTGCATAGTGCGCGAGCGGCAATTCCCACGTCATGCCGATGCCGCCGTGCAGCTGGATCGCCTCTTCGGCCACGCGCGCGCCAATACGCCCGATCGTGTACTTGGCGGCCGAAAGCGCACGTTCGCGCTGCGCGCGCGGCGCGTCGAGCGCCGCCACTGCGTTGATGACCGCCGAGCGCGCCTGCTCGATATCGAGCAGCACGTCCGCCATGCGGTGCTGCAGCGCCTGGAAGCTGCCGATGGGCAAACCGAACTGCTTGCGCGTGCGCAGGTAGTCGAGCGTGAAGTCGCGCGCGATCTCCATCGCGCCCACGGCCTCCGATGCGAGCGCGACGATGCCGTATCCGCGTGCATGTTCGAGCGTCGCGAAGCCGCTGCCTTGCGCGCCGACGAGCGCATCGGCATGCACCTTCACGTTGTCGAGCGTCACTTCCGCTGCGCGGCCGCCGTCGATCTTGCGGTAGCCACGCAGGCTCACGCCCGCTGCGTCGCGCGGCACGAGGAAGAGGGAGATGCCTGCTTCGGCGAATGCATCGCCGGAAGTACGCGCCGAAACGAGCAGCACGTCGGCATGTTCGGCGACCTGCACGACGCCCTTCGCGCCCTGCAGCACCCAGCCATCGCCGTTTTTCTCCGCGCGCGTCGCCACGCGTGCGTCCTCGTAATGCGAACCCGGCTCGTCGTGCGCGAGCGCGGCGATTTGCGAGCCGTCGATGAACGATGCGATGCGCGCGCGCTGCGCCTCGCTGCCCGCGTGGGCGAGCGCGCGGCCGACGATCAGCGTGTCGAGGAACGGCTCGACCACGAGTCCGCGCCCGAGCGCCTCGAACACCACCGCGACATCGAAGCCCGCGCCGCCAAAGCCGCCATCGGCCTCGTCGAACAGCGCGCCGATCACGCCGAGTTCGGCGAAGCGCTGCCACATGTCTGCGCTAAAGCCTTCTTCGGAGCGCGCGATTGTATCGCGGGTATTGAAATCGTATTGCTCCGTGATGAAACGATTGAGCGTATCCGCGAGCATGCGGCGGTCTTCTGTGTGCTGGAAGTCCATGGCGTGCCTCTCAAAGATCTCAAAGACCGAGAATCATCTTGGAGATGATGTTCTTCTGAATTTCGTTGGAGCCGCCAAAGATCGACAGCTTGCGGTTGTTGAAGTACTGCGCGGCGGCGCAGGCGGCCTCAATGGGCCCGATTGCCTCGCCCGCATACCCTTCTTCGAGCGCTTCTTCGACGAACGGCGCGGCATACGGCCCCATCGCACGGCGCAGCAGCGAGGAAATCTCCTGGCGGATCTCGGTGCCGCGAATCTTGAGCATCGAGCTTTCCGCACCGGGCACGCCGCCGCCCGCCACGGCAGCGATCACGCGCAGGTTGGTCGTCTTCATGTTCTCCAGATCGATCTCGACCTTTGCGATGCGCGCCGCAAACTGCGGATCTTCTGCAAGCGGCTTGCCGTTGCGCGTGATCTTCTGCGCGGCGCGCTTCAGGCGAGCGAGCGCCGCCACCGAAAAGCCCACGCCGGCGATATTCGTGCGCTCGTAAGTGAGCAGATATTTCGCGTAAGTCCAGCCGCGGTTTTCTTCTCCAACGAGGTTCGCCACCGGCACGCGCACGTCGGTGAAGAACACTTCGTTGACCTCATGTTCTCCGTCGAGCGTGACGATGGGGCGAACCTCGATGCCCGGCGTGTTCATGTCGATCAGCACGAAGCTGATGCCTTCCTGCTTGCGCACGTCGGCGGCGGTGCGCACGAGGCAGAAAATCATGTTCGCGTAGTGGCCGAGCGTGGTCCACGTCTTCTGGCCGTTCACCACATAGTGGTCGCCGTCGCGAACGGCGGTCGTGCGCAGCGAGGCGAGGTCCGAGCCCGCGCCCGGTTCGGAATAGCCCTGGCACCACCAGTCCGAGCCGTCGAGAATGCGCGGCAGCCAGTAGCGCTTTTGCGCCTCGCTGCCGTACTTGATGAGCACAGGCCCGAGCATGTTCACGCCGAACGGCACGATGCGCGGCGCGCCCGCAATCGCGCATTCGTTCTCGAAGATGAACTTCTGTACGGCGCTCCAGCCGGGGCCGCCGTATTCCTGCGGCCAGTGATTCGCGAGCCAGCCTTTTTCGTTCAGGATGGCGTGCCATTGCGCCATGTCGTCGCGCGTGAGGTGCCGCCCATTGCTAACCTTGCTGGCGAGGCGCTGTGGCAGGCGCTCGTTCAGGAACGCGAGCACTTCGCTGCGAAACGCCTCTTCTTCGGCGGTGAATTTCAGGTCCATGTGTGAAAAGCTCCTTCAGGGCACATTCAGGCCGATTGATTGAGGCTCGCGAAATTCTCGCCGCGCTCGACCAGTTCGACGAGCAGCGGCGAAGGACGCCAGAACAGCGGATCTGCCTTCGCATACTCGCGGATATCGGCGAGCACGTTGGCGAGGCCCACGGTATCGGCGTACTTCATCGGGCCGCCGCGATAGCGCGGGAAGCCGTAGCCGTAAAGCAGCGTGACATCGACATCGAGCGGGCGCAGGGCGATCTTTTCATGCACGACGTTCGCGCCTTCGTTGATCATTGCAGCCATGTAGCGGCGCATGATGGCTTCGTCGCTGAAGCTGCGCGGCTCGATGCCGGCGCGTTCGCGCTCGGCGCGGATGATGGACTCGACTTCGGGATCGGGCGTGCCCGTGCGTGCGCCGTCCGGGTAGAGATAGAAGCCGCGGCCCGTCTTCTGGCCGAACCAGCCGCGCTCGCAGATGTGGTCGGCGATCTGCACGTAGCGCGCCTTCGGGTCGCGCGTGGCGGCGCGGCGCTTGCGCGTGGCCCAGCCGATGTCGCCGCCTGCGAGATCGACCACCTGGTACGGGCCCATCGGAAAACCGAAGTCGCGCACTGCCTTGTCGATCTGATAGGGCGAAGCGCCGTCTTCCATCAGATGATCCGCAGCCGTGCGGAACACCGCGAGAATGCGGTTGCCGATGAAGCCGTCGCACACGCCGGCGCGCACCGGCACCTTGCGCAGCTTCTTCGCCAGCTCGAACGCGGTGGCCACGACATCGGCGCTCACCTGCTTCGGCACCACGATTTCCAGCAGCTTCATGATGTTGGCGGGCGAGAAGAAGTGCAGGCCCACCACGTCTTGTGTGCGTTCGATGCTGGCCGCAATGGCGTCGATGTCGAGATACGAGGTGTTGGTCGCGAGCACGGCGCCGGGCTTGCACACGCGGTCGAGTTCGGCGAACACGGCCTGCTTCACGGCCATGTTCTCGAACACGGCTTCGATGACGAGATCGGTGTTCCCGAGCGCGTCGTACGAGGTGCTGCCGCTAAAGCGCGCGAGGATCTGCGCTTTCGCTTCGGGCTTCATGCGGCCCTTGGCGATGAGGCCGTCGTAGACCTTTTCCACATGGGCGCGGCCGCGCTCGAGCGAGGCGTCGTCGCGCTCGATCATCGTCACGGGCAGGCCCGCGTCGAGCACGGCCACGGCAATGCCCGCGCCCATCGTGCCGCCGCCGATCACGCCGACGGTGTCGATCGCGCGCGGCTTCGCGCTCTTCGTTTCTGGGGCCTTCTGCACTTCGCGCTCCGCGAAGAATGCGTGCACGAGACCCGCGCGCTGGGGGCTTTCGAGGCATTCGAGGAACTGCTTGCGCTCGAAGCGCAGCCCTTCGTCGAACGACAGATCGAGCGCGGCCTGCACGCAATCGACGATCTTCAGCGGCGAGAACAGGCCACGCGACTTCTTCGCGGTTTCGGCGCGGGCGGCGTCGATCGCGGCTTGCGCCTGGGCGCGATCGACGAGCGCCTGGGCGTCGCGCGTGCGTCGCACCGGCGCGTGACCCGCGAGCAGTTCCTGCGCGTAGGCCAGGCCTTCGGCGAGAATGTCGTCGCTCGCGCCCACGCGGTCGACGAGGCCCAGCTTGTGCGCTTCCTGCGCGTTCGCGTGACGGCCGCTCAGCATCAGCGAGAGCGCCGCTTCGGCGCCGATCAGGCGCGGCGTGCGTTGTGTGCCGCCGGCACCAGGCAGCAGGCCCAGCTGCACCTCGGGCAGGCCGAGCTTCGCGCCCGCCACGACGAGCCGGTAGTGCGCCGCGAGCGCCACTTCGAGGCCGCCTCCGAGCGCCGCGCCGTGAATGGCGGCGATCACCGGCTTGTGGCAGGCCTCGATGCGGTTGCACACGTCGGGCAGCGCGGGCGGCTGCGGCGGCTTGCCGAACTCGCGGATGTCCGCGCCGGCAATGAAATTGCGCCCCGCGCCGACGATCAGCACGGCCTGCACGGCGTCGTTCGCCTCGGCATGCTCGATGGCGGCGGCGAGGCCGCGGCGCACGTCCACGCCCAGCGCGTTGACGGGCGGATTGTCGACGGTAACGAGCAGCACCTTGCCGCGCAGTTCATGAGTGACGGGGGAGGCGTTCACGGGATCGGATGCCATGGCGATGCTGTCTCCATAATGAGGGCCGGACTGGCGGGCCAGACGGCAATGTTTCATGTTCGCGTCGATTCTCGGCGTGACAGGGGCAATTGACAATCCCATCGCTCGTTGACAGACTGTCAAGGTATTTTTGACAGTGGATGTGCCATGGACGTCAATGCGCTAACCCTGCTCGTCGAAATTCTCGACGCGGGCAACCTCAGCGAGGCGGCGCGCCGGCTCAAGATGAGCCGCGCGAACGTCAGCTACCACCTCAACCATCTGGAGAAGTCGATCGGCCTGCAGCTCGTGCGTCGCACCACGCGCCGTGTCGAGCCGACCGAAATCGGCTTGAAGCTCTACGAGCACGGCCGCGCGATCCAGAACGCGCTGCTCGCCGCGCGTGAATCGGTTTCCACCCTCGGCCAGAGCCTGCAGGGGCGCGTGCGGCTTTCGGTGCCGAGCGGCTACGGGCAGCTCGTGATGTCGGACTGGCTCATCCAGTTCAAGCGGATGTACCCCGGCATCGTGCTCGACGTGATGTTCGAAAACCGCGTGGAAGACCTGCTGCGCGACGAAGTCGATATTGCCGTGCGCGTGATGCACGAGCCGCCGCAGAATCTCGTGGCGCGCGACATGGGGCCGGTGAAGTACATCGCATGTGCCTGTACGGCGTGGGCCGAACAGCACGGCATGCCGCAAACGCTCGAGGATCTGGCGCGTGCGCCCGTCATTACGGCAACGGTGGTGGGGCGGCAATTGCGCCTTGCGGGTTATCTAAACGAGGACCGGCACGAAGTGCTGCTCGAACCCTCGATCATTTCGGAAAACTTTCTATTTCTGCGCCAGTCGATTCTCGCGGGACTCGGCGTGGGTATCGTGCCCGACTACGTGATGCACGACGACATTCGCCAGGGCGCTGCCGTCACGTCGCTCGACGCGTGGCGTTTGAGCATATTCGGCACGCATATGTACATGCTCTATATGCCGAACCGCCACCACACGCGGGCGGCGGCCACCTTCATCGATTACGTGCTGGGCGAGGCCCGCAAAACCGGGCGCGGCGCGGCCGCGTGAGCGGCGCAGGTAGCACGCCGCCACTCGCCGCGCCAGGTGCATGCGCAACCGACTACTGGCCTGTGAGCGTGTTGCTGTACTCCACGGCGGGCTGCGAGGTGTTGCCGCCTTGCGCGACGAGCAGGTGAATCTGGCCCGGCAGGAGCTGCGAGAGCGTACCCGAGATCGGCACGGTCGTAATGAGCCAGTCCGCATTGTTCGCGAGGTTGAAAGAGGACGACTCGTAGATCGCCGTCTTGCTGCCCGCTGCCGTGACGATCGCCACGTAGTTGCCGCCGTTCATATAGATCGAGTCCTGTCCGCTTGCGGGCACGGCGTTCTTGTAGCCCACGGCCGGCAAGGTCGGCTGCACGGCGCTGATATCCGTGCCGGGCGCAACGATGTAGATGTCGAGATTCTGCGCATTGACGGTGGCGTTGAACGCGCGCAGGCGTGCGCTGCTGGAAAGCAGGCCCTTGTCGAACGGATCGTCGATCAGGCCGATGTCGCCGCCCGTGAGTGCGGGCAACGCGAGCACGGTGTACTCGTGACCCTTCGCCACGTCGGCGAAGGCGCCGCTTGCAATCGGCGTGGTCGTGCCCGTGCTTGCATACGAGACGTTGGTGTTGCCGGTGTTGATGTTGGCGAAGTTCGTGACCTGCTTGTACGCGATGTTCGTCTGCAGGGCGCTGCCATTCACCAGAAAATCGACATTCGGGCCGCCGGGGAGCGCATGCACGAAATGTATCTCGGGGTTCTGCACGCCGATTTCCTTGCCGACGTCGTTGCTGCTGCTGCCGCCGCCGCATGCCGTGAGCAGGGCTGCCGCGCTCGCAAAGGCGAGCAGGGTGCGTATCGTCTTCATTGTTGACCTCATTCGTTTCGTTCGAGCTGCACGGTGTACGGCCTCGATTGCGGCCGCGCGTTGTTATCGCGCCCCTGCGCGAGCCGGGACGCCGGCGCGATGCTGCATAGGGGCGATCACGATCAGCAATTGGTGTGCCGTGCGTGGCGATTCGACGCGATGCATGCGCGCGCAACGGGATGAGGGGAGGGGGAGCGATGGGGGGCGGCGCGCGGATGAAGCGTGGCGCGCCCGACTTTTGCGACGTTCGATGGCAGCTTTTACCGGCGGCGCGAAGATCCGCGCCGATATTCAAGCGTCCTGTGCGGAATTGTTGTCCGGGTTCGCGTCTTGCTTGCCGACTGCACTTGCGCCGGCGGCATCCGGCTGTCCGCGTGTGACAGACGAAACGGCGACGCGTTGCTGAATCCCGGCCTTGGAGAGCATATGCGCGCTGATGGGCGCGGTGAGAAACAGGAACGCTGGAATCAGCACTTCGTGCAGGCTCGCGAAATTGTTGTGCGTACTGAAGTACACAACGGAAGCGAGCACGACGCCGCCTACGCCGAGCGTGGTCGATTTGGTCGGCCCGTGCAGGCGCATGTAGAAGTCGGGCAGGCGTGCGAGGCCGATCGCGCCGATCAACGTGAATGCGCTGCCGAGCAGGAGCAGCAAGCAGACAATCGCTTCGATGACGGTTTGCATGGCGAAGCCCTAGTTCAGTTCGATGATGTCGCCGCGCTGCAGGTACTTCGTGAACGCGACGGTTGCCACGAACCCCATGACCGCGATGAGCAGCGCGATTTCGAAGAAGACCGTCGAACGCAGCATGATGCCGTAGACGACGATGAGCGCGATCGCGTTGATATTGAGCGTGTCGAGCGCAACGAGCCGGTCGGGCAGCGAAGGCCCGCGCACGAGGCGCACGAGCGTGAGCAGGAACGCGAGCCCGAGGATCGCGAACGACACCGGAATGACGATGGCTAGCATGCGAAGATCTCCATGAGGGGCGCTTCGTAACGGGACTTGATCAAGGCGACGAGCGCGGCTTCGTCTTCGAGATCGAGCACGTGCACGACGAGGCGCCTGCGGTCGTCGGAAAGCTCGGCGCACAGCGTGCCGGGGCTCAGCGAGACGATGCTGATGAGCGCCGAGAGCGCGATTTCGTGGGTGCTGTCGAGCGGCACGTCGATGAAGGCGGGGCGCAGGCGCTTCGTGGGGCCAAGCACGAGCAATGCGACTTCGAGATTCGCCACGAGGATGTCGTAGAGCACATGCCCGAAGAGCCGTACGAGCAGCCACGGCCTGCCGAAGCGCACGGGCGCGAGCCATAGCCCTTCGCCCACGCGGTAGGCGATGGCGGTCCCGAGCACGAAGCCAAGGAGCAGGTTGCCCGGCGACACGTCGTTCATCAGCAAGACCCAGCATACGAGCAGCACGACGGTGAGCCAGGGGTGTGGAAAGAGCCTCTTGAGCATGTCAGCTTCCTGCGCCCTGTGACGTTTGCGCGGCCTGCGCGGGCAGGATCGCGTGAACGTAGGCTGTGCGGTCGAGCAACTGCGCGGCGGCGGCGTCGAGATACTGCTTGAGCGGGCCGGCAAACACCGTTGCCGCCACCACGCCCGCGAGCAGCAGCGCACACGCGGCGAGCTTTGCGCGGCTGCCGCGCGGCGCGGTGGCGGGTGCGCCGTCGTAGGCGCGTGCAGCGGGTATCGCCCACAACAGGCGTGTGCCGGTACGGCTGAGCGCGACGATCGACAGCAGCCCCGCGACCAGCACGGCGGGCCAGAGCACGACGGCCTGCGCAAGCGGCGTGGCGGCGAGCACCATGGCCTTGCCCAGAAAGCCCGAGAGCGGCGGCAGGCCGACTGCGCCAACGGCTGCCGCGAGATAGAGCGCACCGGCGAGGTTCGAAGGCCAGGGCTTCGGCGCTTTTTCAGGGGCCGTTGCCTTGGGAGCCGTTGCGATCGGCTCGCTGTCTGCTTCGGGTGTGATGGCGGGCGCGGTGGCGTCGTCGAGCGATTCTAGCGAGGCGGGCTCGCGTGTTTCGGTTGCAGCGGGCACGGCCGCCGGATCGCCTGGTTCGGACTCCAGGGTATCGGCGAGCATGAACAGCGCACCCGTGCATAGCGTCGTGCTGATGAGGTAGTACAGCAGCGCGCTCCAGGCGAGCACGGTCTGCAGCGTGACAGCCGCAATCAGCAGGCCGACCGAGACCAGCACGAGAAAACCGGTCGTGGTCTTGAGGCTCGATACCGCGAGCGCGCCGAGCGCGCCATAGACGATCGTCGCAATGGCGAGCCACCACGCCCATTGATGCAGGAACGCGTCCAGTACGCCGCCCGCCGCGCCGAACACGAGCGCGTCGCAGCGAAGCATCGCGTAGATGCCCACCTTGGTCATGATCGCGAACAGCGCGGCCACGGGCCCGATTGCGCTTCGATACGCCTGTGGCAACCAGAACGACATGGGGAAGACGGCGGCCTTCAGGCCGAATACGAGCATGAGCGTCGCGCCCGCGAACTGCGCGAGGGGCAGCGACGCGGGGTCCAGATGCGCAAGCCGCTCGCCCGCATCGGCCATGTTGAGCGTGCCCGTGAGGCCGTACAGCACGCCCAGTGCGATCAGGAAGAACGACGAGCCCACGAGGTTCAACAGCATGTAGTGCAGGCCATTGCGCACGCGGCGGCGGCCGCCGCCATGCAGCAGCAGCGCGTAGGAGGCGATCAGCAGCAGCTCGAAGAAGACGAACAGGTTGAAGAGATCGCCGGCGAGAAACGCGCCGTTCAGGCCCATCAGCTCGAACTGCACGAGCGCGCGATAGTAGCGCCCGCGCCGGACATCGGCGCTCGTGGTGCCGAGCAGGCAGCAACACGCGAGCAGCGCGGTCAGCACGAGCATGAGTGCGCCGAGCCGGTCGATCTGCAACACGATGCCGAACGGCGCGGGCCACGCGCCGAGTGCATAGCCGGCAATCTGTCCTTGCGCCGCGAATTCGGCGAGCGCCGCCGCGATGGGCAGCAGCGCGAGCGTGGCAATCACGTTGATCGCACGCTGCAGGCGCTTCGCGCGCAGCGGCAGCGCAACGATCGCGCCGGCCGCGAACAGCGGAATCAGGATGGGGAGGATGAGAGCGTGATTCATTCGCTGCGCATCTCCAGGCGGCTGCGCTGCGGGTTGTCGCCGTCCACGTGGTCGGTGCCGTCGATCGCGAGCGCGCGCAGCGCGAGCACGACCGTGAAGGCCGTCATGGCGAAGCCGATCACGATCGCAGTGAGCACGAGTGCCTGCGGCACCGGGTCCGCGTACTGTGCCCCCGGCGTGATCACGGGCGGCTTGCCGGTGGAGAGCCGGCCCATGGCGAGCAGGAACAGGTTGATCGCATACGAGAACAGCGTGATGCCGAGGATCACCGGCAGCACGCGCGCGCACAGCAGCAGGTAGAGGCCGCTCGCGCAGAGCACGCCGAGCGTAATGGCGAAGGCGGCTTCCATCAGCTTTTCTCCACGGATTGCATGTCCTTGTCGCGCACGCCGAGGTGCGAGACGATCGTGAGCGTCGTGCCGACCACGGCGCCGAGCACGCCGAGGTCGAACAGCATGGCCGTACTTAGTTCGATTTCGCCGATCAGCGGCACGTGCAGATGGCCGAACGCGCTGGTGAGGAACGGGTGGCCGAGCACGATCGCGCCTACGCCCGTCGCGGCCGCGACGAGAATGCCGAGGCCCGCGAGCCCGCGGTAGTTGATGCGGATGCGCGACTCGGTCCACAGCACGCCGCTCGCCACGTATTGCAGCAGCAGCGCAATGGAGATCACGAGCGAGGCGATGAAGCCGCCGCCTGGCAGATTGTGGCCACGCAGAAAGATGAACACGGCAACGAGCAGAGTGAGCGGCAGCATGAGGCGCGCGAGAATGGCGAGCAGCAGCGGATGCGACTGCGAAGACCACGGCAGGCCGCCCGGGCCCGTATCGGGCGATTTCAGGCGCAGGCCGCGCAGCAGCGCCTTGACGGCGAGCCCCGCCACCACCAGCACGCTGATCTCGACCATCGTGTCGAAGCCGCGGAAATCCACGAGGATCACGTTCACGACGTTGTGGCCGCCGCTGCCCGGCAGCGCGTTCGCGAGAAAGAACTGGCCGACGCCACCGATAGGGGCGCGCGTCATCACGGCATATGCCACGGCGCCGATCAGCGCGCCGCCCGCGAGTGCGAGCACCGCGTTGCGGGTACGTGCGGCTGGAGGCTCCTGCGCGCGCTGCACGACAGGCAAAAAGTAGATGGCGAGCACGAGAAGCAGCACCGTGACCACTTCCACTGAAATTTGCGTGAGCGCGAGGTCGGGCGCGGAGAAACGCACGAACGCGAGTGTGACGAGCAACCCGCAGGTGCTCAGCATCACGAGCGCATAGAGCGTATTGGCGCGCACGAGCACGACGCCTACCGCCATCAACGCCATTAGCACGAGGCCGACGAGCGTCATCGCATCGAGCGGCGCCGAGCGGTATGCGCCGTCCAGCGAGGTAAGCGCGAGGAGCGCCGAGCCCGGCACGATCAGCATCGCCGCAATCATCCACGCGAGATACGCCGGCAGCGAGCGCGTTTCGAAGAGATCGACCACGACGCCCGCGCCTTTTTCGAGCTGCTGCACGAAGCGGTCGAAGCCTTCGCTCGCGTTCATTTCGGAGAGCACCGAACGATGATGGCGGAACGCGTCGCGGCGATAGAAGAACAGCAGCGCGCCGCCCACGAACGACACGCAGCTCATCAGGAGCGGCAGATTGATGCCGTGCCACAAGCTCAGGCTGTACGTGGGCACGCTGCCGCCCAGCGCGAACCATGCCGCGGACTCGAGCATCCTGCCGATGGTCTGCTGCGGCACGAGGCCCACGAGCAGACAGATGACGACGAGAATCTCGACGGGCAGCTTCATGAAACGCGGCGGTTCGTGCGGCGGGTAGTGCGGAAGGTCGTGCGGGGTTTCACCGTCGAAGAACACGCCCCACACGAAGCGCAGCGAATACGCGACCGAGAGCCCCGCCGCGATGACGGCGAGCGCGGGGATGATCCAGTTGAAGTCGCCGAGGAGTCCTTGTGCGAGCGTTTCGCCGAAGAACATCTCCTTCGAGAGGAAGCCGTTGAGCAGCGGCACGCCCGCCATGGCGAGCGATGCCACGGCGGCTAGCGCGGCGGTATGCGGCATGAAGCGGCGCAAGCCACGCAGGCGGCCCAGGTCGCGCGTGCCCGTCTCATGGTCGATGATGCCCGCCGCCATGAAGAGCGAAGCCTTGAACACCGCGTGATTGAAGGTGTGAAAGAGCGCGGCGACGGTGGAGAGCTGCGTGTCGAGGCCGAACAGCAGCACGATGAGCCCGAGATGGCTGATGGTGGAATACGCGAGCAGTCCCTTGAGATCGCGCTGCACGAGCGCCATGGCCGCACCGCCCGTGAGCGTGACGAGGCCGATCAGGCTCGTCACGTAGAAGAACCAGTCGGTGCCTTCGAGCACGGGGTAAAAGCGCGCGATGAGGAAGATGCCCGCCTTGACCATGGTCGCCGAATGCAGGTATGCGGAAACGGGCGTGGGTGCCGACATCGCATGCGGCAGCCAGAAGTGGAACGGGAACTGCGCCGACTTCGTGCAGGCCGCGAAAAGCACGAGCAGGAGAATTGCGGGATACAGCGGATTGCGCTGTACGAGACCCGCATGCGCGAGCACCACATCGAGGTCGTAGCTGCCGCAGACATGGCCAAGCAGCAGCACGGCGGCCAGCAGCGCGAGACCGCCCGCGCCCGTGATGGTGAGCGCCATGCGCGCGCCGCGCCGCGCTTCGGGGCGCGACGGCCAGAAGCCGATCAGCAGGAACGACACGATGCTCGTGAGTTCCCAGAAGATCACGAGCAGCAGCAGGTTGTCCGACAGCACCACGCCGAGCATCGCGCCCATGAAGAGCAGCAGCAGCGCGTAAAGGCGCGGCAGCGACTCGCTGCCCGCGAGGTAGTAGCGTGCGTAGATAAAAACGAGCAGGCCGATTGCGAGCACGAGCAGCGCAAACATGAACGAAAGACCGTCCAGACGCAGAGCGAACGAGAGGCCGAGCTGCGGGATCCAGTCGGCCTGCCAGTGCAGTACGCCATGGGTGGCCATGCCTACACGTTCGCTGCCCAGCAGTCCCAGGCCGAAGAGCGCGGCCGCGAATGCGATCCACGTGCCGCAGGGGGACGCCCAGCGTCCGGCGAGCGGCCCCGCGAACGCGACGAGCGCTGCGGCGACGAACGGTAATACGACGAGCCACCCCATTGCCATTCGACACTCCCCGTGGGTCCGACAGGGCGCCGAGTCGCCGCGCCGCAGTTCACGATCATAGCCGCAAACGGGGACGGAGTTCATTCATGTGGCATCGAGGCGGCCACGGGGTGCCACAGGAAATGACCGTGCGTCAGGTCCTCCGGCCTCGGGGCTCGTCGACGATCTTCACGGGCACGTTCGTCGCCCGCGCGCGCGGGCGACGGCCCTCATCACTTTGTTACGGCGCGTGGCACCGGCAACTCCGCCATCACTGCGGAATCATGCCGGTCAGCACATAGGCCTGAATCAGCGTCACCACGCCCACGACAGCGGCGAAGAACAGGCTATGACGCACGGTGAAGCGGAACAGCGACGACTCCTTGCCGACGAGGCCGGTTGCCGCACAGGCCACCGCGATCGACTGCGGCGAAATCATCTTGCCGCTCACGCCGCCCGAGGTGTTGGCCGCGACGAGCAGGGTATCCGACACGTTGATCTGGTGCGCCGTGGTGTGCTGCAGCGAGCAGAACAGCGCGTTCGACGACGTATCGGAGCCCGTGAGGAACACGCCGAGCCAGCCAAGGAACGGCGAGAAGAACGGGAAGGCTGCGCCCGTGCCCGCAAGCGCGAGCGCCAGCGTGGACGACATGCCCGAGTAGTTCGCGACGAATGCGAAGGCGAGCACGAGACCGATGGACAGCACGGGGCGGCGCAGTTCGCCGAGGGTCTCGAAGAACGCGGCCACGGCGGCGCGCGGCTTCATGCGCAGCAGGATCGCGGAGAGGATCGCGGTGATCATGATCGCGGTGCCTACGGCCGAGAGCCAGTCGAGCTTGAACACGGCTTCGTACGGCTTGGGCGACGCGACGATCGGCGCCGTGCGCACCACGAGCTGATCGAGGCCCGGTACGTGCAGGCTCAGAATCGTGCCCGCGAGCGGACCTTTCGCTGCGAAGAGCGCCTTGAACGGCTTGACGCTCCACACGGTCACGATGGCCGTGAGCAGAATGAACGGCGACCATGCGCGCACGGTCTGCGCGATGCTGAACGGCGACGCCTTGCGGCTCGAAGCCGCCGCACGCGAACCGCCGCCGCCGAAACCGCCCAGCGCAGCGGCGCCGCCGCTCACCTTCACGCTCGTGCCTTGCGTTGCCCGGCGCGGTTGCCACACGTTGAGGAACGCGGCGAGCGCGACGAGGCTCACGAGCGCCGAAGTGATGTCCGGCAACTCGGGCCCGATGTGGTTCGACGTGAAGTACTGCGTAACAGCGAAGCTGCCGCCGGCCACGAGCGCGGCGGGCCACGTTTCCTTCACGCCGCGCTTGCCGTCCATGATGAAGACGAGCCAGAACGGCACGAAGAGCGAGAGCAGCGGCAACTGGCGGCCCGCCATCGCGCCGATCAGGAACGGATCGATGCCCGTCACCTGGCCCGCGACGATGATGGGAATCCCCATCGCGCCGAACGCGACCGGAGCGGTATTGGCGATGAGGCACAGGCCCGCGGCGTAGAGCGGCTCGAAGCCGAGGCCGACGAGCAGCGCCGAGGTGATCGCCACCGGCGCGCCGAAGCCCGCCGCACCTTCGAGGAACGCGCCGAACGAGAAGCCGATCAGCAGCAGCTGCAGGCGCTGGTCGTCGGTGATCGAGAGCACCGAGGCGCGGATGATCTCGAACTGTCCCGTCTTCACGACAATCTTGTAGAGAAACACCGCCGTGACGATGATCCACGCGATCGGCCAGATGCCGTAGGCAAAGCCGAAGCCCGCGGAAATGAGCGCCTGGCGCACGGGCATGCCGTATTCGAAAATCGCCACGGCGAGCGCGAGCAGCAGGGTGATCGCCGCGGCGACATGGCCCTTCATGCGCAGGCCGGCGAGTGCGACGAAGAAGAACAGAATGGGAATGGCGGCCACGAGCGCGGACAGCCACAGACTGCCGAGCGGTGTGTAGATCTGGTACCAGGGTTGCACTACGGTCTCCTCCGATGATGCGGGTAGAAAATTTATGTGATTTCGTCAAGCTTGCTATGAGCGTTATTTCGTAGACCTGACGACATGAGCGCTATTGCGGCTGATCGCGTTCGCGCAGCAGGTCGTGCAGGCTGCGCGGCGCGGGCTTGAGCGGTGTGCGATGCTGCGTCCAGCCCATTTGCTGCGAGGGCGCGAGGCCGCGTAGACGCGTCACGGCCCAGCGCAGCGCACGGTAGGCGCGCGGATGCGCGAACGCGCCGCTCCAGAAGCGCCAGATGAACTGCTCGCTCCTGCTGTGATTCGCGCCCTGGCCGCGCAACGGATGCGCAACGCTCTCCTCGGGGTCGCGGTTCGCCTCGGTGCGAAGGCGCACGAGCAGCTGCGGAATCGGAATGCGCACCGGGCAGACTTCGCCGCACGCGCCGCACAGGCTCGACGCGGTGGGCAGCTCGGCGGTCGCGTCGAGCCCGAGCAGATGCGGCGAAATGATCTTGCCGATCGGCCCAGGGTAGGTCGTGCCGTACGCATGCCCGCCGATGCGCGTGTACACCGGGCAGTGGTTCATGCACGCGCCGCAGCGGATGCATTGCAGCGTGGCGCGCAATTGCTCGTCGGCGTAGGCCTGGCTGCGGCCGTTGTCGAGCAGGACGAGATGCACCTCGCGCGGGCCGTCTTTCTCGCCTTCGCGGCGCGGGCTGCTGATCAGGTTGAAATACGTCGTGATGGGCTGGCCCGTGGCCGAGCGCGTGAGCAGGCTCGAAAGCGGCACGATGTGCTCGAGCTTTGCCACCACCTTTTCCATGCCCATGATCGCGATATGCACGTCGGGCACCGTGGTGGAAAGGCGGCCGTTGCCTTCGTTTTCCACGAGCCAGAGCGTGCCCGTGTCGGCGGCGGCGAAGTTCACGCCGGAGAGGCCGATCTGCGCATCCACGAAGGCGCGGCGCAGCGCGCGGCGGCCCGTTTGAATGAGCGTGTCCACGTCTTCCGTAAAGGGCGTATCGGGAATGTGCGCTTCGAACAAGTGCCCGATATCCCCCTTCGTCTTGTGGATGGCGGGCATCACGATGTGCGAGGGTTTCTCGCCCGCGAGCTGCACGATGTACTCGCCCATGTCCGACTCGATGCAGTCGACGCCGTGCTCGGCGAGGTAATGGTTGAGCTCGATTTCCTCGCTCGCCATCGACTTGCCCTTGATCACGCGTGTGGCCGCGTGACGCTGCGCGATGGCGTGGACGATGCGGTTCGCCTCGTCGGCGGTCTCGGCCCAATGCACCTGAATGCCGTTCGCGCGCAGCTTCGTTTCCAGTTGCTCGAGGAGTTCGGGCAGGCGCGCGAGCGCATGCTGGCGCACGGCTTCGCCGAGGTCGCGCAGGGCTTCGAGTTCGTCCGCCTCGGGGAACTGCGCGGCGCGCTTGCCTTGCAGGAAGTCCATCGCGCCGCGAAAGCTCTTGCGCAGTTGCGGGTCGTCGAGCGCCGTGCGCGCGCGCTGGCGGAATTCCGCAGTCGGGACGAAATGGAGCGTGTTTTCCTGAGAGTTCTGCGTGGTCGTGCTCATTCGGCGGCTCCGTGCTGCGTGCCCGTTGCGCGATCCTCATCGGTCACGAGGACGACCCATAGAGCGCGGGGACCATGCGCGCCGTAGGCGGTGGTCAGCTGGATATCCGAGGTCTTCGAAGGACCCGAGATCATCACGAGATTGGTGGGCATGCCGTCACGCCAGCGCTCCGCGGCCACGGCGGCGTGCAGGTCGGCGTGCAGCGTGTTCGCGTGGATCAGCGCGACGTGCAGCGGCGGCACGAGCGAGACCGTGCGCGGCGCGTTCGCGTCGGGCACGACCACGAGCGTGCCCGTCGCCGCGAGACCCGAGCGCGCGACAGTGAAGCCCGCGTCGACGGTGTCGAAGAGTTCGGCCTTCCACTGCTCGATCGGCTGCGCGTAACTGCGCGCCTGCACGGCGGGCGGGAGTGCCGCCTCGAGCGCCTGGCCTTCGGCGCAGGCGGTGTCGAGCAGCAGGCTGCGCACGCCCGCCGCCGCGAGGCGGTCGGCGAGATCGGCGGCCCACGTTGCGGCGCTCGCGCAGATCACTTCTGCGTGCGCGGCTTCGAGCATGCGCTGGAACTGCGCGATGCGTTCGTTCAAGGCAAGCGGGGCGAGCGCCCGGCGCCCGGTGAAATGCGCGTCGATGCGCGCGTCGAGCGCTTCGAGCGTGGTGGAGGGTGCTGCAGGGGCATGGCCACGCAGGCGTTGCAGCATGCGCGCACGCGCGCTCATCGTATCGACGTTCATGCGGCCTCCCCGCCCGTGCGGCGCCAGAGGAACGAGGCGAGGTGCTCCACGGCGAGCGGCGCGCCCTTGTGCGCTGCCGCGTGGCCGATGTTGAGCAGGCAGCCGCAGTCGGCGGAAACCAGGCGCTCGCAGCCCGTGGCGCAGGCTGAGGCGATCTTGTCGGCGACCATCGCGCCGGAAATGTCCGGGTGCTTGAGCGAGAACGTGCCACCGAAGCCGCAGCATTCCGATTCGCGTTCGTGCTCGATGCGTGTGACGCCCGGCAGCGCATCGACGACTTCGACGCCGTGCACGCGCGTGCCCATCTCGCGCCGCGCGCCGCACGAGGTGTGCAGTACGACGCGCTCGTCGGACTGGCGGACGGCACCCTGTGCGCCATACGCGTCGAAGTCGACGTTCAGCACGCGCACGAGGAATTCCGTGAGTTCGTACACGCGCTCCGAGAGTCCCTCGGCGCGCGCGCCGTTGGCCGCGTCGCCATCGAACAGCGCGGGCCAGTGGTGGCGCATCATGCCCGCGCACGAACCCGAAGGGACGATCACGGGCCAGGGTTTTTCGAAGAGTCCGAGTTGCGCGAGCGCGACCTCGCGCGCCTGGCGCGGGTTGCCGCTGCTGTATGCAGGCTGGCCGCAACAGCTCTGGCTGCGCGGGAAATGGACCGTCAGGCCCTCGCGTTCGAGCAGCTTCACCGCGTCGAGGCCGGCTTGCGGCACGAACAGGTCGACGAGGCAGGTGGCGAACAGATAGACGTCGGTGGGGCGCTCGGTGGGGTATTGCCGTGGCTTCATGTCTCGCTCGGTGTCTTGGCGCGCTTTCGTGCTGCTTTCCCGCGGACCCGAGGCCGGGCGGGTTGAGGACGAGCGCTGGTTTGGGCGCATAATTCCCGCTTCGGGCGAACGGTTCAAACTGGTTGGACCACTTGCCACAAGCTAAAACGAGACTCGGGTATGACAATGAGGGACAGGGCAGTCGCGCGCGGGCGCGTGGAAACCGTGATGCGTCAGATGGAGACGTCGCTGCTCGACGGCACCTGGCGCGCGGGAGCGAAGCTGCCTTCCGAGCGCGTGCTCGCGATGGAATACGACGTGGCGCGCAACACCGTGCGCGAGGCGATCCAGCGCCTGGCCGCGCGCGGCCTCGTGCAGAGCCGGCCGGGCGCGGGCGTATTCGTCACTGACCAGTTGCGCACGGGCTTTGCTTCGCCGTGGGGGCAGCTCGTGGCCGATCATCCGGCCTTGCGTGAAGACATCCTCGAATTTCGCCGCGTGCTGGAAGGCGCGACGGCGTATTTTGCGGCGCTGCGCGCGAGCGACGAGGATCTCGAGCGTATTCGCGCGCTCATGCAGGAACTGGAGCGCACGCGCGAAGTGGACGACAAAGCCGCCGAAGCCGATACCGATGCGAAGCTGCACGAAGTGATCGCGCAGGCCTCGCACAACGCGATGTTTCTGCACTTGCACACGAGCGTGCTGGGCGTGCTGCGCGAGCACATCACGATCAACGGCACGGGGCTGCGCGTGCAGAACGAAGACGCGCCGGACCAGTTGCTGCTGCATCACCGCACGCTGTGCGACGCGATCGTTGCGCGGCGTCCCGAGGAGGCGCGCACGGCGATGCAGACGCACATCGACTTCGTGCGCACGCGGGTGGGAGAGGAGATCGGCTGGCAGGAAATTGGTCCAACCAGTGACGATGCGCCGCGCGCCGCGCCAGCGGCTGCGCAGGCGGCCAAGCCGGCGCGCAAAGCCGCGCGCAAGGTGGCGGGCGGCAGAGAGAAAACGCCAGTGGGCCGTGCCGGGCGCGCGAACGCTGCTAAAGTCGGCTGATCGGGCCGACGGGCCTCATTCCGGGCCGCAGGCAGTCCCAGGCCGCATGAGCAGGAGGAGCAGATGAACGAACGCGCCGCGCAAATCGTAGCGTTGAGCGCCGTGACGCTGACCGTCAGCGACATCGCGCGGTCGGCGCCCTTTTACGAGGCACTCGGCTTCGAGCAGCGAGCCGGGCCGGCGGTGCCGGGCTTCGCGTCGTTCGAACTGGGCGGCGCGGCCGGCGTCTGCTATCTGAACCTGCTGGAGGGACCGCACGGCGCCGTGAACGGCTGGGGCCGCGTGGTCCTCCACGTCGCCGACGTGGACGCGTTCTACGCCCATGCACTGGCCGCGGGCGCGAAGCCCGAATTCGCACCGCGCGACGCGCCATGGGGCGAGCGCTATTTCCATCTCGTCGATCCGGACGGCCACGAGCTGAGCTTCGCCAGGCCGCTCACCTGAGCCGCCGCAATGCATTTGAAATATTCGTGACACTCGCTGCGCCGATAGTGGCGCGAGTTGACAGCATATCGACCAAGGAGAGAGTCGCCATGAATGAACTGGACCGCACGATGGATGCCGAACAACGGGTTGCGCAAGAGCAGGAGGCCGAACTGCATCGTCGTCGGCGTCTGGATGAAGAGCTCATCGACGCCTATGACGAAGAGCTCGAGATGGAGGTCGACGACCGGCTGCAGGAAAGCGGTCTGCAGATCAGCGACGAGGCGCGTGCGCTGCGCCGCGTCTATTTCCGCGAGCTGATCCGCCTGCAGGGCGAACTCGTGAAGATGCAGGACTGGATCGTGAGCACGGGGCACCGGCTCGTCGTGATCTTCGAGGGACGCGACGCGGCGGGCAAGGGCGGTGTCATCAAGCGCATCACGCAGCGGCTGAACCCGCGCATGTGCCGCGTGGCGGCGCTGCCTGCGCCGAACAACCGCGAGCGCACGCAATGGTATTTCCAGCGCTATGCGCAGCATCTGCCCGCGGGCGGCGAGATGGTGCTGTTCGATCGCAGCTGGTACAACCGCGCAGGCGTGGAACGCGTGATGAACTTCTGCACCGACGACGAATACGAAGAGTTCTTTCGCTCCGTGCCCGAGTTCGAAAAG
Organism: Paraburkholderia sp. BR14312; assembly: GCF_040948675.1. Taxonomy (NCBI): domain Bacteria; kingdom Pseudomonadati; phylum Pseudomonadota; class Betaproteobacteria; order Burkholderiales; family Burkholderiaceae; genus Paraburkholderia; species Paraburkholderia sp. BR14312. The sequence continues at coordinate 70,042 of NZ_JBFPKI010000013.1, read as the reverse complement.
ATGCTCGTGAGGAGTGGCATCCAGATCGTCAAGTACTGGTTCTCGATCACCGACGACGAGCAGGAAGTGCGCTTCCAGAGCCGCATCGACGATCCGCTCAAGCAGTGGAAGCTCTCGCCGATGGACCTCGAAAGCCGCCGCCGCTGGGAGGCCTACACGCACGTGAAGGAAGTGATGCTGCAGCGCTCGCACATTCCCGAGGCGCCGTGGTGGGTCGTGCAGGGCGTGGACAAGAAGCGCGCGCGCCTGAACTGTATTCACCACTTGCTGAGCCAGGTTCCGTATCACGAGATCGAGCACCCGCAAGTCACGCTGCCGGCGCGCGTGCATCATCCGGATTACATTCGCCAGCCGGTGCCGCAGGACATGATCATTCCGGAAATTTATTGAGGGGTTGGCCGCTTTCGATCTGATCGAGGGCAAGCGCGACGATTTTGGGATGCCCCTGGCGCAGTAACAGCGTGCGGCAAGACGCTGAAAATCTCGATCGTCTGAACGAAGGCGCACGACGCAACAAAAAGCCGCGCTCCCCTCGCAGGGAGCGCGGCTTTTCTCTGGTCCTTTCGTACTCAGAACACGTGCTTGAACACCCAATAGAGCGCGCCAGCCAGCACGATCGAAGCGGGCAGCGTGAGCACCCATGCCATCACGAGGCTGCGCACCGTATTCCATTGCAGGCCCGAGCCGTTCGCGGCCATCGTGCCCGCCACGCCCGAGGAGAGCACGTGCGTGGTCGAGACCGGCAGACCGTACACGTCCGCCGCGCCGATCGTCACCATCGCCACGACCTCCGCGCAGCCGCCCTGGCCGTAGGTCAGGTGCTGTTTGCCGATGCGCTCGCCCACCGTCACCACGATGCGCTTCCAGCCCACCATCGTGCCGAGCCCCAGCGCGATCGCCACGGCCACCTTCACCCATGTCGGGATGAATTTCGTCGCGTGGTCGATCTGGCTGCGGAAGTTGTTGATGGACTTCAGGTCGTCGGCCGAGAAGGGCACCGCCTTCTGTTTGTCGAGCAGGCGGATCGCCTCGGAAATCACGTACATGTTGTTGCGCACGTTATCGACGACCGATTGCGGCACTGCCGCGAGCGAGCCGTAACCGCGCACCTGTTCGGTCACCTGGTTCGACAGCGCGGCAAGCGCGGGCACCGTCGTGCTCGACAGGGCGCGGCGGCCGATGAAGCGTTCCACTTCGGCGCGCGGATCGGCGGGCGCGGCCACGCCGTTCGTATAGCGCTCGAGCGCGCGCGTGGCGTCGTGCGCGACGGCGATGAAAGTCTGCGTCTGTTCGGCTGTGACGGCGCGGTTCAGCGCGTAGGCCGTGGGCACCGTGCCGATCAGGATCAGCATGATGAGGCCCATGCCCTTCTGGCCGTCGTTGGAGCCGTGCGCGAACGACACGCCCGTGCACGTGAGGATCAGCAGCGCGCGGATCCAGAACGGCGGCGGCTCCTTGCCCTTCGGCTCCGCGTAGAGCTCGGGCACGCGCACGACGGCCTTGAGGATGAGCAGCAGCAGGCCGGCCAGCAAAAAGCCGACGATCGGCGAAAACAGCAGCGACTTGCCCACGCCGAGCGCCTGGCTCCAGTCCACGCCGCTCGTGCCATTCGCGCCGTGCATGAGCTGGTTCATGAGGCCCACGCCGATGATCGAGCCGATCAGCGTATGTGAGCTCGACGAAGGCAGGCCGAAGTACCACGTGCCCAGGTTCCAGATGATCGCGGCAATGAGCAGAGCGAACACCATGGCGAAGCCCGCGCTGCTGCCCACCTGCAGGATCAGCTCCACAGGCAGCAGTTGCAGGATGCCGAAGGCCACCGCGCCGGTGGAGGTGAGCACGCCGAGGAAATTCCACGCGCCCGACCACATCACGGCGATATTGGGCGAAAGCGAGTGCGTATAGATGACGGTTGCGACCGCATTCGCGGTATCGTGGAAGCCGTTCACGAACTCGAAGCCGAGCGCGATCAGGAGCGCGATGCCGAGCAGGATCCAGGGCATCGCCGAGCTTTCGCGCACCGGCGAGAGGTCGTCGGCGAGATGCATCCCCACGTACACGGTGCCTGCGGCGATGACGACGAGGAAGGCGAGCAGGCTGGCGTTGCGCCCGCGTGCGGGGGCGGTGCCCGGTTGCGGTGACAGGGAAAATTCTGGCATGGCAGGCGGGCTCCTGGGGGAGGGAGTGGGCAAAGGTTTCGCCTCCGATCGTGAACTGCCCAGGTGTCCGTTTGATGACGGATTCGTGCCAGCCATGCCCGATGCATGCCCGACAGACCGGCGCTCCTTCGAATCGCGCCGTCAGCAGTCAGCAAGAGGATTGCGCAGATGCCAAAACGGGTTCTTTCGCTGCGTCTTCTGGTGCACCGCTGGGCCCACGGGCGGGCGAAGGCGGCGACGCGCCTGATCGGCAACTATCCCTTCTTCGCGGGGCTTTCCGGCACGCTCGTCGCGACGGTGATGGCGATCCTCACCTACGCGGCGCTCTACGAGGGCCGTGCCGAGGAGTTGCGCCACGCGCAGGAGAATTCGCGCAACCTCGTGCAGCTCATCAGCAACGACATTGCGCGCAACGTCGAGATCTACGACCTGTCGCTACAGGCCGTGGTCCAGGCGGCGCAGCAGCCGCAGACCTGGAGCATGCCCGAGGCGCTGCGCCAGCGCGTGCTGTTCGACCGGGCGACGGCGGCGTCGAGGCTGGGCGGCGCCTATGTGATCGACGCCAAGGGCCATGTGATAGCCTCGCACAGCAACGCCTTCGACGTTTCACCCGCCGGCATTTCGTTCGCCGACCGCGATTACTTCATCGCGCAACAGCGCGACCCGCATGCGGGCCTGTTCTTTTCGAAGCCGTTCCATTCCCGCCTGCGCGGCGGCGCGCTCACGATCGGCCTCACGCGCCGCATCAACGCGCCCGACGGCTCGTTCGCGGGCGTCGCGCTGCTCGGTGTGCGCCTCGACTATCTCGAGCAACTGCTCGAGCACATCGACCTGGGCCCCGGCGGCCATCTCTTCATTCTGATGCGCGACGGCACGTTGCTCGCGAGCAAGCCGCCCTCGATGCGCGGCGCCGGCTGGAGCTACGCGGACCTGCCGAATTTCGCGTTCTTTTCGCGTCGCGACGCCGGCACCTACACGTCGCACTCGGCAATCGACGGGGTCGAGCGCATCTACACCTTTGCGCATGTGGGCAACTCGCCGTTCATCGTCGTCGTGGCGCCCGCCGTGGGGGACGTGCTCGCCGGCTGGCGGCGGCGCAGCTATATCGCCCTCGTGATGACGACGGTGTTCGGCGGCGCGTGGGTCGCGGTGTCGTGGATGCTCGCCTTCGCGCTGCGCGACAAGGTGGTGGCCGAGGGCAAGCTCGTGCGTCTCGCGGTGACCGACCCGCTCACGGGTCTTGCGAACCGCCGCGCGCTCGACAGCCGTCTCGCGGAGGAATGGCATCACGCGGTGCGCGAACGCACGCCGCTTTCCGTGCTGTTTTTCGACATCGACCACTTCAAGCTCTTCAACGACACCTACGGGCACGCCGCCGGCGACGAGGTGCTGGTGTTCGTGGCCGGGCGCATCGCTGCAGGATCGCGGCGCGCAACCGATCTCGCCGCACGCTTTGGCGGCGAAGAGTTCGCGGTGGTGCTGCCGGGCACGGCGCTCGACGCCGCGACGCGTATGGCGGAAAAGATCCGCAAACGCATCGAGTCGGACAATCTCACGCTGAGTGGTACGCACCATGGGTGCGTGACGGTGAGCGCGGGGTGTGCGAGCTGCAATCCGCCGGAGGGCGGCAGCGGCGCGAAGCTGCTGGCCGCCGCCGACCGCCTGCTCTACGAGGCCAAGGAAGCGGGCCGCAATCAGGTCCGGTCGCAGCAATGCACGGGCGATGGGGCACAGCCGCTGGTGGATTCCGAAGCCGGAAGCCGAGGCCGCGATGCACCCGCAACGCGAGGCTGAGGCGCGCCGGCTTTCGTGCGACGCGCGACGCCCGCCATGCCGTTCAGCGCGCGGACTTCGACAGCCGGTGGCCGAGGCCGAGGTTCGAGACGATCTGCCAGGTATAGACGCGCGAATAGTGCACGCCGAACTGGCGGCCGATCAGCTCGCGCACGCGGCTGTTGGTCCACGCATCGCTCGCAAAGCCGTGCTCTCGCGCGGAGCCGTGCAGGGCGCTCGCGATCCAGCCTAGCGCGGCCTGATCGAGCACTGAAGGCCGGCCGCCCACGCTCATCTGCTGGAGCGCTGCCAGGCCGCCGTCCTCGACGATGGACTTGTAGCGCCTCACCGTCTGGGCGGAAAGGTGGAGTGAGTCGGCGACGCTATTCACGGTCGCGCCTTCCATCAACATCTGGCCGGCGGCCATTCTTCTCGCGACGCTCGGCAGGTTCTCGGTTCGGGTAAGCATGTGTTCACTCGTCGACGAAAGATTCCGGACACGCGGCATTGCGGATGTGCCGCTCCTGTAACCCTTCCTGCAAGCGGGTCTTGTCGCTTGCCATGGACCCGGCGCCGGTGCGGTGACGCGGGGGTCATGACGGACGGCGAAATCGACGCCCGGTGAAGGGCGCTTGTTGCGAAACGCCTCGGTGTTCCGCAGCGGATATTAATAATTGTTTTTGTAGGGAATGTGTATAGCTAGCGGAAAAATAGTCTGCTTGACTTGTGGATAATCCTGAACTAATGGAAAAAACAACCGACTCGCGTGTGTCAACAATGGGTGCCGCCATTTCGCACGGACTCCGCAATGCGAAGTTTGCTCCCATTGCAGCCAGTTAACCTGACTTAATTGCTCAAACATTGGAAAGCAACACTTTTTCTTGTTTTGTATGACTAAATCGGTATTCAGCATATATTGAGTTGAAACGGTTTTATCCAAAATGAATTAATAGCGACGATCGCACCTTTAGATGTTTGTTAGCGTTTTTGAGGTGTGCGGCAAACAATGGCATGGTCCAGCGCGGGTGATGACGGCTATGGGGCAATTTCAGGGAGTGATTTCGCTTTTTTGTGCAGAATGGTTTTCGCAAACATTTCGAATCGATTGCAATGCAGATTGGATTCGAATGAACGAATGCAGAATGCCGGATTCGCCGCGCAGCGTATCGCGTGGTGAAACGGGTCCCTGAATCCCTCGGGCCGCCAAATGCGTCCGTGCGTTTCGTCAAACGACGCGCGGCCTGGGCGGCGGCCCGCTTTCTGGCCGCTGCGGATGAATCAAGAACTCGACGAAAAGGTAGGTCGTTTGTTGCGCCGCGCTGCGAGCCGGCGCTCGCTCGTGCCGTACGGTGCGTTTCATGCCCTGTTCGCGGGCGACGTGCCGTTGCGGGTGCGTTACGAAAAGCTCGAAGCGGCCGCGGCCGCGTTGTGCGCGCCGCACGAGGCCGACTATGCCTCGCTGCTCTCGACCGATTCGGGCCTGCCCGGCCCGGACTTCTATACGCGCTTCAAGCGCTTGCATACCGAGCGCTATTACGAAACGCTCGGCGCGGACCGGCACCGCATGCTGCGGCTTGCCGAAAAGCGCCAGCTCGCCAACGAGGAACGTGAGCGTGTGTATGCCCATTACCTGCGCTGTGCGGCGGAAGAAGCCTGCATGAACAGCGCTTGATGCGTGCGAGCGGCACCATGCCGCTCTCTTGCCATTCACGATCCACACAAGGAGGCTTCATGTCCACGCGCTACCATTCGTCCGCGCCGCTGCTCGGCGCCATACTCGTGCTTGCCCTCGGCGTGTCGCCGCATGTACCGCTGTTTGCGCAGACGGCGTCCGATGCCGCGCCCGGGAGTGCGCCCAACGCCGCGCTGCAGATCGGCGAGGTGCAGACCACGGCGACCGTCGTGAGCATCGACGCGGCCACCAACTCGGTCACGCTGCGTGGCGCGCGCCGCAACCTGGTGACGGTCGCCGTCGATCCCGCAGTCGGCGATGTGAGCAAGCTCAAGCCCGGCGATCATGTGAACATCCTCTACAAGGAGGCGTTGCTGCTGCGTGCCGAAAAGCTGGCTACGAGGGGCATCCGCTCGCGCGTCGATACGGTCGCGACCACGCCCGCTTCCGGTGGCATGACGGCGACGGCGCGTAGCGTGCAGGTGATCGCGACGGTGGAGAAGATCGACCGCAAGAGCCGCAAGGTCGCGCTGCGCGGACCGAACCGCACGGTCGTGGTGGTGGCGCCGCCGGACGTGCCGCTCGAATCGATCAAGGTGGGCGACAGCATTCGCGCCGACTACGTGGGCGCGACCGCCGTGCATGTCACGCGCGACGGCCAGAACCTGCAGTGAGGCAGCGACGCCCGGGCGGCGTGCGTTAGTCGGCGCGATTGCGGTCGCGCACGAGGATCGACACGTAGATCGCCGTGCAGACGATGATGACGGCCACGCCGGCAATCACCTTCTGGTGGTCGAAGTTGATGAGCCCGACCACCGCGAGGGCGATGCCGGCGGCAGAGCCGAGCGTGCCCATTGCGGCCACGAAAATGCGCACCTTGCTCCAGACGCGATGGCGCCGCTCGGGACCTGCGCCTTCCATAAACCGATGCAGTCGATCAAACATGGCGGCTCTTCCGGGTTGGGTAGAAGACGGTCATGCGGGCGCGAATGACTGCGCGGCGCGGACCAGATCAAGTATAGCCAGCCCATTATTACGCGTTCTTTCCATTGCCTGCGCGCTCACGCGCCGGAATTCCCGATCGTTTTTTGCGCGCGTTTAAGTTTGTCTTAATTTTGGCTCGCCATGATGGAGCGGTCGGGTCGATTCGATAGTTCGATTCGCGGTTGTTCTTCACGTCCCCTGTTGGCCGCCGATTCACTCGGCGGCCTTTTTTTTCGTCTGCCGTCGACGTTTGCTAGCGTCGATCACGGCGTATTCAAGCCTTATTTGTGATTCGTCGCGAGGGCGCCCGCGCTGTTTGCACCGCCAAAGAGCTGTGTCAGATATTGCTGGTTGTTGTTCATGATCGACATGAGGTTATTGAGCGCGGTGAACTGGCGGTTGAATTTCGCAGTGAGCTGGGTTGCGCGCACATCGAGCATCGACGACTGCTTTTTGATGTCGTCGAGTTCCTTGTTGATGGCCGTGCTGCGCCGCTCGATGATGCCGCTCGACTGCACGTAAGGCGTAATGGCGCTGTTGAGCTTCGTGGTCAGGCCGCCGCTGCCGAACAGCGCCGCAATCGCACTGTTGCCCGGTTGCAGCGCCTTCTTGAACGTCTCGTCGTCGATCTCGAGCTTCCCGCTCTTGTCGAGCTTGATGCCGATCTCGCCCAGCGAATGGGTCACGCCGTCGCTGCCCTTCACGCCCGCCGAAACGAGCGCCGGCAGACTCGCCGCGAGGGTGCGCGCGATCGAGTCGCCGAGCAGCGCGCCTGCCTGCGCGCTCGTCGAACCGGTTGCGGCCGTATAGGAGGTCAGCCCGTTCAGGGCATCGACGTAACTGTTGTACGCCTTCACGAAGTCGCGGATCGATGTGCCCGTCGCTTCGGTGTCGGGAGCGACGGTGAGCGTTTGCTTCGTGCCCACCGAGGCGCTTGCAAGCTTGATCGTGATGTCGCTCACCATGCCCTCGAGCGTGTTGCTCGCGCTCGTGACGCGCGTGCCGTCGATGCGCAGTTCGGCGTCGCCGGCTGCCTCGACTTCGCGCATCTGCGAGGAAGCGAGCCGCGTGTCGACGCCCGCGCCCGCCTGCACGTCGATCGCGTTGGCCGCGCCGGTCTTGTTCGCGGTCAGCACGAGGTGCTGGCCGTCGGCGCCGTTGACGATCGACGCCGTGACGCCTGGGTTGTCCTTCGCCCGGTTGATCGCCGCGACGACGTCGGTGAGCTTGTTGCTGCCCGCAGCGATCGTCAGATGCATGGACTTGCCGCCCATCGCGATGTCGAGGCTGCCTTCCCCGAGCGTCTCGCCCGTGTCGAAGCTGTCCGAGGCGAGCTTATGCGCTGTCGCGAGGCGATCGACTTCGACCGTGAAGCTGCTCGCCACGGCGTTCTTGCCGGCCACCGCGCTCAAGCCCTTGTCCTTCTCGCTCGTCGTGACGGTGAAGCGCTGCAGCGCGGCGCCGTCCTTGAACGGCTCGAGTGCAGTCTGGAGCGAAGCGAGCGCCGACTTCAGCGCGCCGAGCGCCGACAGCGTCGTGTTGCTGGCGGTCTGCTTCGCACTGAGGATGGCGCTCGGCCCCGCGATCTTCGCGTTGACGAGCGCCTTGACGAGCTGGTTGACGTCAAGTGCGGAGTTGGTCGCGCCGCTGATGATCGACTGGGCGGCGTCGCTCAGCGCGCTGTTCGCGCTGGCGGTCGTGGTGTTCGTGATCGTGCTTGCCATGAAAGAAGTCCGTTCGTTCTGGTGCGTCGAGTCGACGGAACGCGCGAATGCGCGGCCATGCTTTCATTACGGCAAGCTTTCATGAAACTTTATGAAAGAAATGAAAAGTTTTTGAAAAGTGCGCGATCGGCACTGCGGCGGCGGCCAGCCGCCCGCTCAGCCGGGCTCGGGGAAGCCCGAGCGGCCTTGCGTGAGATCGGTGAGCGTGGTGCGCGCGGCGTCCACGGCGGTCGCGGGCAACTGGATCGTGAGGCGGACCGTCATGGTGTACTGGCTTTCCACGAGCGTGAACTGCTCCTGGTCGATCCAGTGGCGCACGCGGGTTTCGTCGGGATAGCCGAGTTCGACGGTGAGGCGCGCCTGCGCAATGCGCTCGACGCGCTCGGCCCCCTGCAGGGCGCTGGCAATGGCGTCGGTATAGGCGCGCACGAGGCCGCCCGCGCCGAGCTTCACGCCGCCGTAATAGCGCACCACGGCGGCGAGTACGCCGTCCAGGTCGTGATGGCGCAGCACTTCGAGGATCGGGCGCCCGGCGGTGCCGGAGGGTTCGCCATCGTCGGACATGCCGGACTGGCCGCCCGCGAGCAGCGCCCAGCAAACGTGCGTGGCGGTGGGGTGTTCGTCGCGCAGACGGCGGATTTCGGCCATGGCCGCTTCGCGGTCGGCAACGGGAATGGCATGCGCGATGAAGCGGCTCTTGCGGACATCGAGTGCCGCGGTGACGGGATGGGCGAGGGTGAAAGTTGGCACAAGCGGGGTGGCACTGCTGGCGAAACCCCCATGTTAACCGATGCTCATGGGCCGGCTTTCGACGTCCGTCCCCATATCTTGCCAGTTTGCGTAATGGTTCTTTGCGCCGGATGCTAGTGACGCCCCGGCCTTCAGCCCGGATAATGCACGGCATGACGGATCTAGCTCTGGCTGGAGCGAAGCCGAACTCCTCATTCGGTGATCCGTCATCGTTCCTTCTCTCGCGGCGCCGCTGCATGTTCCGGCAGACGCGATTCTCCAAAGCACAGAAGCCAAAAAAATCCCCGGTCGGACTGTGTCACGACCGGGGGTCACAAGGCTCGCCTGTTCTCAAGAGGCAATCCCACCTTACGTCCGCAAAATTGCGGCCGCAATCGGAAAAAAAACCTGGTGCGCGTGACACCCGAAGGGCGCTAGTGTTCTCATTCGCGCGCAAAAAAATCCCGGCCATCGCTGGCCGGGCAATGAGAATACACCGTGCGCTCCGGGGAACGAAACGCCCATCAACGTTACCCGCGCGCCGTGCGGCCGGCAACACTTCCGCATTACCTGCAATTACTGACATCTGCCTTTCCGGCCGCAGCCGGCGCGCGGGACGGCAGGCCGGATACGCCATGTGGCGGGCATCGTGCTCGCATTGTTTCGCATGCCGAACGATATCCATGCGTTCGCACACGCGTGCTGAAGTAAGGCGCCGAAATGCGCCGAGGCCGGTCTCCCTTGAGGGAAGACCGGCCTCGGCGTGCCGCTTCAGGGGCCTCCAGCGAAGGCGGCCCCTGGATCACGCGCGCATCACGCGCATCAGTAACGCGGCGGGGGCGGCGGACGATGGTCGTCCTCGCGGTAGCGCGGGGGACCCGGATCGTGCGGGTGATGGTGCATCCACTCGTCGTGTTCCCAATAGCGGTGGCCGTCGTAATAACGGTTCTCGTGCCAGCCGATCGAGACGTGCGCGTCCACCGGCATCATGTGCGGTTGACCGTATTGCGGCGCCGATTCGGCACGCAGCCCATACGGTGCGGATTGAGCGAAGGCGCTCGATGCGCCCATCAATGCGCCGCCGGCGATCAGTGCTGCGGCGATGGCGCGGGCGGGGGTCTTCCAGCTCTTCGTGTTCATGAGTTACCTCCTCGTTGGTTGCGTCGTCAGTCACGCGGCATCGGGATGCCTTTGTGTTGCGACCACGGTTCAAAGCTTATCGGCCCGAAGCGAAGGAAAACGTGACCACTTGTAAGCTTTCGTTTCATACGATTCTTCATGCGAGAAAGGCTGCTTTGACAGTTCGCCCTTGATGCAGAAAGGATTAAGCGCCGCACCTGACAATCGCGACCGAGCCACAGGGGGTCGGGGTGTCAACTGACGTTACATTCAGGCCGCGCGGGCCGCCTGAATGCGTCACGTCTACCGGCCAGCAGGCCCCGATGTCGTTCTTACCGAGGTGTTTTCGGCGCGGGTGTTGCACCAGCCACGTCGATCGCGCTTTGCGAACCTAGTTGCGCGCGCAACTCATATTTCTGGATCTTGCCCGTGGCCGTGCGCGGCAGTTCGCCGAATCGCACGGCGCGTGGCACCTTGAAGTGCGCGAGAAAGAGCCGGCAGTGCGCGATGATTTCCTCGGCCGTGGCGCTCGCGCCGGGCCGCAGTTCGACGAACGCGCAAGGCACTTCGCCCCACTTCGGATCGGGCATCGCCACGACGGCGGCGAGCGCGACGGCCGGATGGCGATACAGCGTGTCTTCCACCTCGATGCTCGAAATATTCTCGCCGCCGGAGATGATGATGTCCTTGCTGCGGTCGGTAATGCGCACGTAGCCGTCGGGCGTCATCACGCCGAGGTCGCCCGTATGGAACCAGCCGCCGCGGAACGCCTCTTCCGTCGCGCGCTCGTTTTTTAAGTAGCCCTTCATGCAGATGTTGCCGCGGAACATGATCTCGCCGAGCGTTTCGCCGTCGGCGGGAACGGGCTCCATCGTCTGCGCATTGCGCACGCTGACGCCGCTTTGGAGGTGATAGCGCACACCCTGGCGTGCGGCGAGGCGCGCCTGCTCCTCGTCGGGCAGCGTCTGCCAGCCCGCCTGCACCGCGCATACGGCAGCGGGGCCGTACACCTCGGTCAGACCATAGACATGCGTGAGTTCGATGCCGATCGCCTTCATCTTCGCGATCACGGCCGGCGCGGGCGGCGCGCCCGCCACCATCGTGCACACCGTGTGAGCGATGCCTTCGCGGTACTCTGCGGGTGCGTCGGCGAGCGCGCCCTGCACGATGGGCGCGCCGCAATAGTGCGTGACGCGCTCGCTGCGAATGAGGTCGAACACGAGCTTCGCGTCGAACTTGCGCAGGCACACGTTCACGCCCGCGCGCGCGGCGACGGTCCACGCAAAGCACCAGCCGTTGCAATGAAAGAGCGGCAGCGTCCAGAGATACACGGCGTGCTTGGGCATGTCCCATTCGAGGATATTGCTCACCGCGTTGAGATACGCGCCGCGATGGTGATAGACCACGCCCTTGGGGTCGCCCGTCGTGCCCGACGTGTAGTTCAGCGCAATGGCGTCCCATTCGTTGCGCGGCGGCTCCCAGGCGAACTCGGGATCGCCTTGCTCGAGGAACGCCTCGTAGTCGGTGGCGCGCGGGAAGTACTCGGGGTCCGCGGGCGCGATGTCGGCCACGCTGATGATCCTGAGGTTGGGGAATTCGAGCGCCGCGCGCTGCGCGAGCGCCGCGAATTCGGTATCGACGATCAACGCCTTCGCTTCGCCATGGCGCAGCATGAACAGCATGGTTGCGACATCGAGTCGCGTGTTGAGCGTGTTGAGCACCGCGCCGAGCATGGGCACGCCGAAGTGCGCCTCGACCATCGCGGGGATGTTGGGCAGCAGCACCGCCACGGTGTCGCCGCGGCCGATGCCCACCTGCCCGAGCGCGCTTGCGAGCCGCCGCGTGCGCGCATAGGTTTCGCGCCAGTTGCGGCGGACGTCGCCGTGGACCACAGCCAGGCGCTCGCCATAGACCTCAGCGGCGCGGGCGATGAAATCGACCGGCGTGAGCGGCACATAATTGGCTTCGCGTTGCGCGAGCCCTTCTTCGTAGGGGTGCAACATGGCGGTGTCTCCGAACGGTTATTGGTGTGTCGATAGGATTCGCGCTACCGTAGCAGGGCCGCGCACGCCAGTCTGTCACCGGCGCGACAGAGCGGGCCGCGACGCACGGTCCGCCTGACAAGATCGACCCAAAGATTGACCTAACCCAGGAAAGCGCGATGTCGCAATCCATTATGCCCCCGGACGGAACACCGGCCGCCCGCGATTCATGGCGCGAAGGCGAGCGCATCGACGCCGCCAACGCCGCGCGTCTTGCCTCGCTGTTCGAGCGCTGCGCGTGGTTCCGCGGGCTCGCGCCCGAGCATCGCGAGTGGGTGCTGGCGTCGTCGCATGCGCAGGGCTATGCCGCGGGCGCGATCGTCGCCGCGCGTGAAGCGCCCTCCGACTGGTGGCTCGGCGTGAGTTCCGGCCTCGTGAAGCTGGCGATCTTCAATGCATCGGGGCGCGGCTGCACGTTTTCGGGCGTGCCGCACGGCGGCTGGTTCGGCGAGGGCAGCGTGATCAAGCGCGAGCCGCGCAAGTACGACGTGATCGCGCTGCAGCCGTCGCTCGTCATGGCCGTCGCCACTGAGACGTTCCACCGGCTCATGGATTGCAGCCTGCCGTTCAACCGCTTCGTGATCCATCAGCTCAACAACCGCATGGGCGAGTTCATCGCGTTGATCCAGAACAGCCGCTTGCTCGACGTCGATGCGCGCGTCGCGCAGTCGCTCGCGCAGATGTTCAATCCCGATCTTTATCCCGAGACGGGGCGGGCGCTCGACATCTCGCAGGAGGAGATCGGCATGCTGGCGGGCGCGTCGCGTCAACGGATCAATCAGGCCCTGCAGACGCTCGAGCGCCAGGGGCTCGTCGCGCTCTCGTATAACCGTGTGGACGTGCTCGATCTCGACGGGCTGCGCGCATTTGGCCGCGACCAGATCTGAGGACCGCAGAACTCCTTATCAATCTTGCGAGGAATGGAAGACTCTCTCCCTCGCTAGCCGGTTTTTGTGCGTGGCCGCGCTGCGTAGACTTTGCTCATCGAATTCATACGGAGAGCATGGTGAAAAACGCAATGCTGCGCGCGGCGCTGGTGTCGATGATGGCGATCGTTCCGGCGGTCTCGTTCGGTCAATCCACCGGCACGCACAACGGTCCGGTGACGCGGGCCCAGGTGCTGCAGGAATTGGTCGATCTGGAGTCGGTGGGCTACAACCCGGCTTCGGCGAACGATGCCACGTATCCGGAAGATGTGCAGAGCGCCATGCGCCGGCTCGCCGAAAAGCGCGCCAACGAAGCGCGTCTGGCGCAGGAGCAGGTCGCGCAATCGGGTTACGGCGCGCCGCCCGCACCCAATGCAGAAGCGGGGGCGCCCGCCGTGTCGGGCAGCGAGCCGCCGCCCGCGTATCGCCACCATTGATTGCGGCGCTAACCGCGCCCTGAGCCGGCCCGGGTGCCGCTGGCACCCTTGGCGCTCTCGGGGCCGGCCGCGACATCGGGCGGCACGCCGAGCAACTGGAGTGTGCCGGCCGTCACACCCGAAAATACCGGCCCCGCAACCGTGCCGCCATAAAATGCCTTGCCCGCCGGATCGTCGATCATGACCGCGACGATCACGCGCGGCGCGCTCATCGGCGCCATGCCGACGAACAGCGCCCGATAGCGGTTCTTCGCATAGCCCGCGCCGATCTGCTTGCGCGCTGTGCCGGTCTTGCCGCCCACCCGATAGCCTTCCACATTCGCGGCGCGCCCCGTGCCGCCGTCGCTCGTCGCCATCTCCAGCATCTTGCGCATGGCGGCGGCCGTGGCCGGCGTCGTGACCGCGCGCGCCGCCGACGCGGAGGCACCGCCCGCGCCGGCCGGCGCTTCGCGCAGGAGGGCGGCCGGATGCAGCGTGCCGTCGCCGGCGTAGGCCGTGTAGATCTGCGCCATCTGCAATAGCGATGTAGACAGGCCGTAGCCATATGCCATCGTCGCCTGCTCGATGGGGCGCCAGCGCGCCCACGGCCGCACGCGGCCCGGCGCCGCGCCCGGGAACGTGACGCCGGGCCGCTGCCCGAGCCCGTACTCCTGATACTTGTCCCAGATCGTTTGCGCGGGAAGGTTCAGCGCGAGCTTGGCGAGCGCGATGTTGCTCGACTTCTGGATCGCCTCCGCCACAGTCATGCGGCCATGATTCGAGGTGTCGTGAATCGTCGCGGGGCCGATGCGGTACGTGCCCGGCGAGGTGTCGATGAGCGTGTTCGCGTTGACCTTGTGCAGGTCCATCGCCAGCGAAACGACCACGGGCTTGATGGTCGAGCCGGGCTCGAACGTGTCGACCACGGCGCGGTTGCGCAGCTGCTTGCCCGTGAGCCGCGCGCGGTCGTTCGGATCGAACGACGGCCAGTTCGCGAGCGCGAGGATTTCGCCGTTCTGCGCGTCGAGCACGACGACGCTGCCCGCTTCCGCATGATTCTTCGCCACGGCCGCCTTGAGCTGCGTGTACGCGAGCTGCTGCACGCGGCGGTCGATGGTGAGCTGCACGGTGTCGCCGTTGCGCGGCTGCACGCGCTCGCTCGGCTCCGAAACGACGCGCCCGAGCCGGTCGCGGATCACCTCGCGCTGGCCCGGCGTGCCGCGCAGGCGTGCGTTCGCGGCGAGTTCCACGCCTTCCTGGCCGGCGTCTTCGATGTCGGTGAAGCCCACCACGTGCGCCGCCGATTCACCTTCGGGGTAATAGCGCTTCGAGTCGGCGATCAGGGTGATGCCGCCCATGCCCATCTCGTCGATGTGCGCGGCGGTGTCGGCGTCCACCTGGCGCTTGAGCAGCACGAAGGAGCGGTCGCCGGCAACGCGCCGGTCCAGTTCCGCGAGCGGCATGTCGAGCAGGCGCGCGAGCGGCGTGTGCGCGGCGGCATCGAGAAGCCGCGGATTCACCCAGACTTCGAAAGTCGCAAGGCTCACGGCCAGCAGCGCGCCGTTGCGGTCGACGATGCGCCCGCGCATCGCGTCGAGCTCCAGCGTGCGCTGGTAGCGCTTTTGGCCCTGCTTCACGTAAAAGCCGTGATTGGCGACCTGAATCCAGAACGCGCGCCCGGCCAGCGCTGCAAAGGCCGCGAAGGTGATGAACACGATGAACTTCGAGCGCCACGCGGGCAGGCGCGGCGCAAGCATCGGGTGACGGGTCGCGGTGGCGTGCGGGTCGCGCGGCGGTTTCCTGGAACGGATCATCGGCAAGGCGGGGTGGAAGGCAGAATCACATTGTAAACATGATGTAATTGAATTGAAATGATGGGTGCGCACGGCCGCGAGGCAATTGGGCGCGCGAGCGGTGCAGGGGAGCGGGGGAGGCGCAAAGCGAACCGGGCCGCGAATGCGGCCCGGCGGGTAGACATGCGTACCGGCGGCGAACCGGCGGCGAACCGGCGGCGAGCCGGCGGCGAGCCGGCGTGGCGACAGCGTTACGCGTGCGCGGGCAAGCGGAAGCTCGCGATCGACTCGCGCAGCACGCTCACCTGATCCTTGAGCGAATGGGCGGCGGCTGCGGCCTGTTCCACGAGCGCCGCGTTTTGCTGCGTCACCTGATCCATCTCGCCCACGGCGCGGTTGACCTGCTCGATGCCGGCGCTCTGCTCGCGCGAAGCGTTGCTGATCTCTTCGAGGATCTCGTGCACGCGTCGCACCGACTGCACGATCTCGGTCATCGTCGCGCCTGCGTTGGTCACGAGATGCTGACCTTCGGTCACGGTGCCGGTCGACTTTTCGATCAGCGCCTTGATCTCCTTGGCAGCGGTGGCGGAGCGCTGCGCGAGGCTGCGCACTTCGGCGGCCACCACCGCGAAGCCGCGGCCTTGCTCGCCCGCGCGCGCCGCTTCCACAGCGGCGTTCAGGGCGAGGATGTTGGTCTGGAACGCAATGCCGTCGATCACGCCGATGATGTCGCCGATCTGCTGCGAGCTCGTCGTGATGTCGCCCATCGTGCGCACGACGTCGTCGACTACGGCGCTGCCTCGCGTCGCGACGTCGGCGGCCTGGCTCGCGAGCGACGCCGCATGCTGGGCGCTGTCCGCGTTCTGGCGCACGTTCGCCGTCATCTGATCCATGCTCGACGCGGTCTGCACCAGCGCCGCCGCCTGCTCCTCGGTGCGTTGCGAGAGATCCGTGTTGCCAGCCGCAATCTCGTTCGCGCCCACGTTGATGTTTTCGGCGCCGCTGCGCACGCGCGAGACGGTTTGCACGAGCGCCGTCTGCATCGTCGCGAGCGCGCGCATCAGGCTGGTCTCGTTCGTGCCCTGCACCTGCAGCCGCAAGGTGAGATCGCCCTCGGCGATGCGATTGGCCGCGTCCACCGCGCCTTCCAGTTCGCCGCCGATGCTGCTGCGCACGCTGCGCACCACGAGCACCATCACGGCCGTGGCGGCCCCGCCCAGCAGGAAGGTCACGCCGAGCCAGCGCAGCAGGCTGTCGTAGAACTCGGCGCGCACGTCGTCCATGTACATGCCCGTCACGATCACCCAGTCCCACGGCACGAAGCGGCGTCCGAAGCTCAGCTTGGGAACGGGCTCGCTGTGGCCGGGCTTGGCCCAGAGGTAGTCGAGGAAGCCGCCGTTCGGGCCGCTCGCGGCGTTCACGAGCCCGGTGAACACATGGGTGCCCGCGGGGTCGGTGAAGTCGCTCAGGTTCTTGCCGTCGAGCTCGGGCTTGATCGGATGCATCAGCATGACCGACTGCGAGTTGTTGATGCTCAGATAGCCGTCGGTGCTGTAGCGGATCGAGCCGATCACGGTCAGTGCCTGCTTCTGGGCGTCGGCTTCGGGCATGACGTTGCGCTGCGAGAGCCCGTAGTAGTAGTTGGCGATGCTCGTCGCTTCGTCGACGAGCGTGGTGAGCTGCGCGCGCCGCTCGCGGATCATCGCTTCGCGGCTTTGCCAGGCGCCAAAGGCGACGATCAACAGCAGGCCGATCCAGAGGATCGCGATCATCGAGCGGAGCTTTTTGTTGAGGGTCATGTTCTGCATGGTCGGTCGGATATTTCACAGGGCAGGAGCGGTGCGACTGGCGATGCGTTGCCGCCAGACTGTGTTTACGGCCCACGCAAACGTGCGCGAGACCCAGGGGGAACCCTGCTTAGGCAGCTTTTTCTTCATACAAATCAAAGTCCTTGATCTGGCGCATATGACGCGCTGCTGAAACGCCTGCGAACGCGCCGACAAAAGCCACAAATTTCACAGCAACTCCATGATTTGCCACTCTTTGCAGGGATCGACTGCGGATAGGAATCATTTCCGATATAGTCGCGACTTTGCCCCCGGCCAGTCTGACTTCGAGGCTTGCGATCAAGCCGGGATGAAGGACCTTTACCAACGATGCGACGCACACGGCGCAGCCCCGCTGCGGCCCGCATGACGTCCACTGGAGCAACAAGAATGAACGCACGCGAACCCGCCCTGGTCCCCGCCGCTCTTGCCACATCGCGCAGCGCGCGGCTGCGCCAGATGCTGACCAGCAACGAACTCGAATTCCTGATGGAAGCGCACAACGGCCTTTCCGCACGCATCGCGCGCGAGGCGGGCTTCAAGGCGATCTGGGGCTCGGGCCTCTCGATCTCCGCGCAGTTCGGCGTGCGCGACAACAACGAGGCGAGCTGGACCCAGGTGGTCGACAACCTCGAGTTCATGGCCGACGCGAGCGACCTGCCCATCCTGCTCGACGGCGACACCGGCTACGGCAACTTCAACAACGTGCGCCGTCTCGTGCGCAAGCTGGAGCAGCGCGGTATTGCGGGCGTGTGCATCGAAGACAAGGTGTTCCCGAAGACCAACAGTTTCATCGGCGGCGAAGCGCAACCGCTTGCCGACATCGACGAGTTCTGCGGCAAGATCAAGGCCGGCAAGGATTCGCAGACCGACGAGCACTTTTCGATCGTCGCGCGCGTCGAGGCGCTGATCGCGGGCTGGGGCATGGACGAAGCGCTCAAGCGCGCCGAAGCGTATCGCCAGGCCGGCGCAGACGCGATCCTCATCCACAGCAAGCTTTCGAAAGCTGACGAGATCCTCACGTTCGCGCGCGAGTGGGCGGGCCGCGGCCCGCTCGTGATCGTGCCGACCAAGTACTACAGCACGCCGACCGAGGTGTTCCGCAAGGCGGGCATCAGCACGGTGATCTGGGCGAACCATCAGATCCGCGCGGCCGTTTCGGCCATGCAGGCCGTCACCAAAACGATTTACGACACGCAAACGCTCGTCGATATCGAAGACCGCATTGCTACGGTCAACGAAATTTTTCGCTTGCAGGACGCCGACGAATACTCGGAAGCCGAAGACCGCTACCTTAGCGCCACGTCGCGCGGCGCGGGCTCGGCGATCGTGCTGGCCGCGAGCCGCGGCTCGGGTCTCGACGCCTACACGGAAGACAAGCCCAAGGTCATGCTGCCGGTCGCGGGCAAGCCGCTCCTGCGCTGGCTCGTCGACGCGTTCAAGAAGCAGTCGGTCAACGACATCACCGTGGTGGGCGGCTACAAGGCCGAAGCCATCGACACGGCGGGCATCAAGCTCGTGCGCAACGAGCGCTTCGCGCAGACGAACGAACTCGCTTCGCTCGCGTGCGCGGTCGGCGCGCTCGACAACGACACGGTGATCTCGTACGGCGACCTCGTGTTCCGCAGCTACATCCTGCGCGATCTCGTGGAAAGCGAAGCGGACTTCAGCGTGGTGGTGGACTCGTCGCCCGAGTCGGAGAACAGCAGCACGCGCGACTTCGCATGGTGCTCGGCCGCCGACGAGCGCGATCTGTTCGGCAGCAAGGTGATCCTCGAGCGTGTGGCGAGCGACCCGGCCGCGAACGGCGCGGCCCCGCACGGCCGCTGGATCGGCCTCGTGAACGTGCGAGGCGCGGGCCGTGCGAAGCTCGCGAAGAAGCTCGCGCAGCTGCAGACGCGCGCCGACTTCGACACGCTCGACATGCCGGCGCTGCTCAATGCACTGATCGCAGACGGCGAGAAAATCGAAGTGCAGTACGTGCACGGCCACTGGCGCGGCGTGAACGACCTCGAAGACTTCCGCCGCGCGGGAGATTTCGCTCAGGGCGTCTATACGCACGCGCAAACGCCGCTGGGCGCGGAGGGCCAGGCATGATCGAAGCCGCACAATTCGTCGAAGCGGCGCGCTCGCGCGGCTTCGAGTGGTACGCCGGCGTGCCGTGCTCGTACCTCACGCCGTTCATCAACTACGTGCTGCAGGACGACTCGCTGCACTACGTGAGCGCGGCCAACGAAGGCGACGCGGTTGCGGTCATCGCGGGCGTCGCGCTCGCGGGCAAGCGCGGCGTCACGATGATGCAGAACTCGGGCCTCGGCAACGCCGTGAGCCCGCTCACTTCGCTGACATGGACGTTCCGTCTGCCGCAACTGCTGATCGTGACGTGGCGCGGCCAGCCGGGCGTGCCCGACGAGCCGCAGCACGCGCTGATGGGCCCGGTTACGCCGCAGATGCTCGAAACGATGGAAATTCCGTGGGAGACGTTCCCCACGGAAGCCGACCAGATCGCGGCGGCGCTCGATCGCGCCATCAAGCACATGGACGCAACGGGCCGCCCGTACGCGCTCGTCATGCAGAAGGGCAGCGTGGCGCCGTACGAACTCGAGGGCGGCGGCGCGATGCCGGCGAAGCACGCGCTGCCGATCGCGCAGGTCAAATGGACCGGGCGGACGCCTGATCAACTGCCCACGCGCCAGCAGGCGCTCGAGCGCGTGATCGCGGCGACGCCTGCCGAGTCGACGGTGGTCGTCGCCTCGACGGGTTTCTGCGGCCGCGAACTCTACGCACTCGACGACCGCTCGAACCAGCTCTACATGGTGGGCTCGATGGGCTGCGTCACGCCGTTCGCGCTCGGTCTCGCGCTTGCGCGGCCCGACCTCAACGTGGTCGCGCTCGACGGCGACGGCGCGGCGCTCATGCGCATGGGCGTGTTCGCCACGCTCGGCGCCTATGGCCCCGCGAACCTCACGCACGTGCTGCTCGACAACGGCGCGCACGATTCGACGGGTGGCCAGGCCACCGTGTCGGGGCAGGTGTCGTTCGCGAACGTGGCCGCCGCGTGCGGTTACGCCGACGCCGTGGAAGGCGACGATCTCGCCATGCTCGACAGCGTGCTCACCGCCGCGCGCGAACGTGCGAAGCGCGCTTCGGGTGTCGAAGGCACGCGCTTCGTACGCCTGACGATTCGCCGCGGTACGCCCGATGGCCTGCCGCGCCCCACGATCACGCCGCCCGATGTCAAGACGCGCCTCATGCGCCACATCGGCGCCGCTGTCGTCACGTCCGCTGAATAAGGAACTACCATGTTGTTGCTCAATCCCGGCCCGGTCACGCTCACCGAACGCGTGCGCCAGAGCCTCCTCCAGGAAGACCTGTGCCATCGCGAAAGCGAGTTCTTCGACGTGCAGGAAGAGGCGCGCACGCGTCTCGTGGGCGTCTACGATCTCGACCCCGCGCAATGGCAGGCCGTGCTCATAACGGGCTCCGGCACGGCTGCGGTCGAAAGCATGATCTCGACGCTCGTGCCCGCGAACGGCAAGCTGCTGATCGTCGAGAACGGTGTGTATGGCGAGCGCATCACCGCGATCGCGAAGCAGTATGGCATCGCGCATGAAGTGGTTAAGCACGACTGGATGCAGGCGCCGGATCTCGCGCGCATCACGGCCGCGCTCGACGCCGACAAGTCGGTCACGCACGTCGCGATCATTCATCACGAAACGACCACGGGGCGCCTGAACGATCTGCGCACACTGGGCGAAGCGTGTTGCGCGCGCGGCGTGCAGATGCTCGTGGACGGCGTGAGCAGCTTCGGTTCCGAAGCGATCGATTTCGGCGACGCGAGCATCGCGGCGGTGGCGGCCACGGCGAACAAGTGCCTGCACGGCGTGCCGGGCGCGGCCTTCGTCGTGGTGCGGCGCGCCGCGCTCGCGCAAGCGCATAGCCGCACGTACTATCTCGATCTCAAGCGTCTTGCCACGCTGCAGGACCAGCGCAATACGCCGTTCACGCCTTCGGTGCACGCGTACTACGCGCTCGTCGAGGCGCTGCGCGAACTCGCTGAAGAAGGCGGCTGGCAGGCGCGTCACGCGCGCTATGCGGCGCTTTCCGAGCAGGTGCGCGCGGGGCTCGCTGCGCGCGGCATGGAAAGCGTGCTGCCGAAGGACGAATCGTCGGTGGTGCTGCGCGCGTTCCGCTTGCCCGCGGGCGTCGATTATCCCGCGCTGCATGACGCGCTCAAGGCGCGCGGTTTCGTGATCTATGCGGGGCAGGGCGGCTTGTCGGCGGAACTGTTCCGCATCTCGACGATGGGCGACATTCACGCCGCCGATGTCGAGTGCTTGCTGGCGGCGTTCGATGAAGTGACGCGTTAAGGGCGTATTTCGCAAGCGACTAACGGGCGGCTTCGGCCGCCCGTTTGCTTTTTTGGTCGAGCTTCAATATCCCGTGACTACCGCAAGCGCAAGGGTCGCAGAAGACAGCACGAGCAGCACGAGAAAGAGCGGCAGAATGAAGCGTATCCACTCGCCGAAGCCCACGCGCGCCGTGGCGAGATACGCGAGCAGCATGCCGGAGGTGGGCGTGACCATGTTCGTGAGGCCGCCGCCCAGCACGAATGCGAGCACCGAGGTCTGGCCGCTCACGCCCGAAAGCTGTGCGATAGGCCCGATGATCGGCATGCTCACCGCTGCCTTGCCCGAAACCGAAGGAATGAACACGTCGAGCAGCATCTGCACGGCCATGAGTCCGTTGGCGACCCAGACGCTCGAGCGTCCGTGCGCGAGGCGCGTGAAGTAGTCGATCAGCGTATCGAGCACGAAGCTGTTCTGGAGGATCAATTCGACCGATGCCGCAAGCCCGATCAGGAGACCCGCGAGCACCATGCCCTTCATGCCGTCGACAAAGGCCTCGGACGCGCTGCGCGAATCGAGCCGCCCGACGAGCGCTGTCACGATGCTGATCGCCACATAGAATGCGGAAAGCTCGACGTTGCCCCAATTCAGTTCGCGCGTGCCGAACACGAGTGCAGCGGCCGCAAAAGCGAGGATGACGAGCGTCGCCTTGTGGCGGCGCGAGAGCGGCGTAGGCGCATGCAGCGCCTCGACGGCGGCCTCGCGCCGATAGCCGCTGCGACGCACATAGAGCAGCAGATACGCGACGCCGATCGTCAGAAACACCACGAATACGCCGAGCCGCAGCGCCAGCCCGCTGAAGAGCGGCACGCCGACGATGGGCTGCGCCACCGCGAGAGAAAGCGGATTCGTAACCGACGCGATATAGCCGATCTTCGCCGCGATCGCGACGAGCGCCACTGCGAACAGATTCGAGAGGCCCAGCCGCTTCGCGAGCAGCATCACCATCGGGATGATGACCAGGTACTCGGAAATGAATCCGAGCAGGGTGCTGCCAAGCCCGATCAGGATCATGAGCAGCGGCGCGAGCACGTAGACGTTGCCGGCGGTGAGCTGGAGCAGGCGGTCGATGCCGGCGTCCACTACGCCCGTGCGTTTCATGACGCCGAACATGCCGCCCACGAACATCACCATGACGATGAGCGGCGCGTTCTTGATGAGCCCGTTCGGGATGGCGACGAACACGGAGACGAGGCTCGCGGGCGCCGCATGATCCAGCGTGCTCTTTGTCACTGACGGCGCGACCAGCGTGGCGAGATCGCTGCTTTTCGGCACCACGTGGTAGGTGCCCGGAATCACCAGCTTGTCGTGGCGCTCGAAGCGGCCCGCGTCGACGAACCAGGTCATCGCCAATGCGGCGGCGAGTACCCAGAGCATCATAACGACAGGGTGCAGCATCTTGCCGTGCGGCCTGGTTTCCGGTTTTGCGTCTTCGGTGGGCGTCGTGTCTTCGCGCGGGGAAGAGGGCGGAGCGGCGATCATGATAAGGATTCCTCTGTGCGTACTCAGGCGGAAAGCGCCGCGGCGCGTGCGCCCGCATAGCCGAGTTCGGCGGAGATCGCATCGGCGCAGGCTTGAAGACGTTCGAGGTAGTCGGGAATCTCGGCGCGGCCGATGCGCATTTCCGGCCCTGAAATGGCGACGGCCGCCACCGTCGCGCCCGACATATCGCGCACCGGCGCGGAGATCGCCACTGCGCCGGCCGTCACTTCGGCGAGACTCACGGCGTAGCCCTTGCGCGCGATCGCATCGAGTTCCTCGACAAGCGCGATCAGGTCCGGCGCCTCGGGCATCTTCTTCATGCGCGCGAGATAGTCGGTGCGCACGGCACCGGGTGCGAACGCGAGCAACACCTTGCCCGAAGCGCCGTGGTTGATCGACCGGCGGTTGCCCACCGCGCCTACTGCTCGCACCTGGTGCGTGGTCTCGCAACGCGCGACGCAAACCGTCTCGAGGCCCTCGCGCACCCGCAGCACGATCGTCTCGTTGATCGCCTGGTTGAGCGCGAGCATGTGGCGCGAGGCCGAGCGTACGAGCGTGTTTTGCTGCGTGGCCGCCACGCCTAACACGAAGGCTTGCGGACCGAGCGCGTAGGTGGAGGTTTGTGCGTCCTGTACGACATAGCGGTGCAGCTCCAGCGTGCAGAGCATGCGGTAGGTACGCGATTTGTTGATACCCAGCTGCGTGGACAGCTCCGTTACGCCAAGGCCGGGATGCTCGGCCACGTAGCTGAGCAGTTTGAGCGCGTTGTCGACGGCATCGACGATATAGGTCATGGTTATGCTCACTTTGCGTTGAGTCGCGCGCGCGCCCAATCGGCGAGGGCGTCGGCGAAGGCGTCGAGGTCGCGCTTGAGCGTGTCGAAACCCGCATGCTTCGAACACGTCGCCTCATCCATGTAGAGCGCGCGGTTCAGTTCGATCTGGATGCTGTGCCGGTTGCGCGCCGGATCGCTCACGGCGCGCAGCAGGTCGCCGCCCTGGTAAGGCTCGTTGATCTGCACGCGATAGCCGGCGGCCGCAAAGTGCTCGGCGACCCATTGCGTGAAGGCCGGATCCGACGTCGTGCCGCGCCGGTCGCTGATGACGAAATCGGGGCGCGCCTCGCCCGAGTCGACGTTCATTTCGTTGCCGCGCGATTTCATGGAGTGACAATCCACGTGCCATAGCGCGCCGTGTTGTGCGTAAGCCGTTTCGGCCGCCTGCGCGAGCGCCGCGCGGTAGGGGCGGTAATACGCGTCGATGCGGTGCCGGACTTCATCGACAGAAAGCTTGCGATCGTAGAGCGGCATGCCGGGCAGCGCGTAGCGGCGGATCAGTCCCATGCCGCGTCGCGTGTACGGCTCGGGCGCGAGCGGCTCGGGCCAGGGCTCGGCGAGCAGTTCGGCGTCGATGTCGGTGATGGCGCGGTTCGGGTCGATATAGGCGCGCGGAAAGCGTGCGCCGATCAGCACGCCGCCGCGCGCGGGAACGCCGCCCCACAGTTCGTCGACGAACGCGTCCCACGAGGTGAGGATCGCCTCGCGCGGCGCGACGGTGCCGAAGTCGTCCGGCAGCGTAATGCCGCTATGCGGGGAGTCGAACACGATAGGCAGCGGCGCAGCCTGTGCCGCAACGGTGAAGCAGGGCGCGTGTTCGTCTGCCTGGGGGGAAAGAAGGCTGGTGTTCGTCATCCTAGTCAGTCACTTGTCGCGTGTTTTAATGAATAAAACAGCGTTTTAATTTCAAGAGACAGCGTAGCGCGCGGTAAAAATTGGGCCGATTGGGGTTTCCCCTGGAATGGCTCGGTAAAAACGGTGAAACGAACCAACTGTAAAGGATTACAGCGATTTTGACGGACGCCGCGACGCCTTGGGTCGTGTCGCGGGTTTTTGACAGCTTCTTGACGGGACGGAAAGTCGGCCCGAATAATTAATAATACGCTGTTTTAAACAATAAAACAAGCGGGTGGGGCAAGCATCGCTAACGGGGACTACGAGCAGGCAACCGTCGCTCTGCGCTGCACAGCGATGCCGTTTCATCAGGACTGCAAAAGATAGATCGCACCTCGCGGCGCGCATCTGGAGATCAACGTCAATTCACGGCACATCGAATGCCAGAAGGAGAAAAACGCATGTTTCACGCATCCCGGCACACCCTCGCACTCGTCATCGGCGGTCTCGGTCTCGCGGCTTCGCACGCTAACGCGCAGTCGAGCGTCACGCTCTACGGCATCGCCGACGGCGGCTTCACCTACACGAGCAACCAGGGCGGCAAGTCGAACTTCCAGGCGACGGCCGGCAGCGAGCAGGGCTCCCGCTGGGGCCTGCTCGGCAGCGAAGATCTGGGCGGCGGCAATCGCGCGATCTTCCGCCTCGAGAACGGCTTCAACCTGCAGACCGGCACCGCGAGTGCGAACGGTCGCATCTTCGGCCGCCAGGCGTGGGTGGGCCTCGCGAGCGACCGCTGGGGCTCGCTCACGTTCGGGCGCCAGTACAACGCGGCGCAGGACTCGCTCGAACCGCTGCAAATGGCCGTGGAGACGTCGCAGTACGGTACGCACCCGTTCGACACCGACGACCTGAACAACACGTTCCGCACCGACAACTCGGTCAAGTACGTCACGCCCAATTTCCACGGCCTGACGATCAACTCGATGTACGGCTTCAGCAACAACGCGGGCAACTTCGGGACGAACCGTTCATGGAGCGTAGGCGCGAGCTATGCGGGCGGGCCGCTGCAGTTCGGCGCAGCGTATGTACAGCTCGATCATCCGGCCACGGACACGACCGGCGCGATTCCTTCGGACAACTACTTCACGTTCCTGAAGGGCATTACGCAGCAGCGCATCTGGGGCGCGGGCGGTGTGTACACCTTCGGCAACCTCGGCGTGGGCGCGATGTACACGAACGTCGCGTTCGAGCTGACGCCGCAAAGTCAATACCAGCACTATCAGAACGCGGAAGTCAGCCTGCGCTATGCGATCACGCCGTCCATTCATGCCGCGATCGGCGAAACCTGGACGGGCGTGAATGCGAACGGCCAGAAGGATAGCTGGCACTACTGGCAGACGACCAGCGCGCTGCAATACTTCCTCTCGAAGCGCACGGATGTCTATCTCGACCTCATCTATCAGCGCGCAACGAACGCCGTGGCGCAGATCGAAGGGACGTCTGGCGCATCGAGCAACGTCAACCAGTTCCTCGCGGTGACGGGCATCCGCCACAAGTTCTGAGTGGCTGACCCGGGCGGTCAGTTCGCGGCGCGCTCGCGCGTGCCGATCGTGCTGGCCGCCTTCGCCTGCTTCGCGGGCTTGCGCCGCGCACGCGCTTTCTTGAGCCAGATGAGCACGCCGGTCACGCTGAGCATCGCGACGACAACGCCGGTAATGCTGATGGCGATACGTCCCGGCAGCCCGGCAATGCGGCCCGAGTGCAACGGAAACTGCGCCTGCATGAAGATATCGCCTGCGCTGCCGCGGCCCGGAATCTGCCTGCCGAGCACCTGGCCCGTGCGCGCGTTCATGATGAGCCAGGCATTGCCGAGGCCCGCGTCGCCGTGATCGTTGCCCGCCTCGAAGTAGCCCACGCCATACACGCCGGAGGTGGGCAGCCCGAAGAGTCCCCCCGGCGGCGCTGTGATGCCTTCCCGGCGGCCCATCCCGGCGGCTTCCGCCACGATGCGTTCGCGCGCGGCGGTGGCTTCAGCGGGCGTGAGCGCGGGGCTCGGCGCGACGATGCGGAACGGGTCCGGCGCGAGCGTCGAGAACACCGACACCACGGGGCGCACGACCTGCGTGCCGAGGTTCATCGAAATCGATGTCACGGCCACCACGATCAGGAGTCCCCAGAGCCACACGCCGCCCGAGCGGTGCAGATCGAACGTGAGCGCATACCCGCCGCGCTTCACGCGAAAGGCGAGCGACTTGCGCCAGCTTTTCAGGTTCGGGAACGCGAGGACGATCGCGATGAAGCCGTCCAGCAGCCATACCATCCCCACCACGCCCATCGTCCACACGCCGAAGTCGATGCCCATCTTCGTCGGCATGAATAGCGTGTAGTGGAGCTGGTAGAGGAAGGGGATCAGGTTCTGGCGCGCAAGCGAAGCCTTGCCCCACATGCGGCGGCCTTGCTCCGCGCCCGTGACGGGGTCGAGCGCGACCTGGTTGAAGTCGAGCGCATAGGGCGCCTGGCTCCCGGGGTTCAGGCGCGGCGCGACTTGCGCGATCCAGGTATGGCCGGGCTCGACGGAAAGCGGCATGAAGGTTACGACCGCATGCGGTTCTTCGGCCTCGAGACGCTTCGCGAGTTCGAGCGCAGGCAGCGGGGTGCCCGGCGTCGCGCTACGGAAGAACGTTGGATTGAGCAGCGCGTCGAGTTCGTGGTCCCACGCGATCACCGCGCCGGTCAGTCCGGCGAGGAACAGGAAGGCTGCGGTGCCAAGACCGAACCAGCGGTGCAGGCGGACCAGCATCGGTCTCATGCAAAACCTCGGCTCGCCGGCCGGCGCGCGGGGGCGAACGCAATCACGATTGGGCTCACGGCAATCCTGAAAAATACTGCAAATAGGAATCGTTTGCATTCTACGGATCGACCGTCGAAGGCGCAAGCTTTGCGAAAGGCGAGGATATGGGGGCGGAAGAAGCGCGGAGCGCGCAGAAGCGGACGCGGCGCTTGCGAGATGTCGCCGCGAGCGCCGCTACGACCATGAGACGCGATGCCCGGCCGCGGCGACCGGGCGTGCGATCACACGGGGTCCTTGTCCGGCGGCCCCTCGGGCTGCTGAGGTTCGTCCTTGTGATGGCCCGGTGCCGGTGGGGTGAGCGGGTCGCGTTCGGGGTCCCGTGTCGGATCGGCGAGTGGATCGGGAAGCGGATTCGTGTGCGAGCAGATCATCGCGAGGTCCTCTTGCGCTAAAGCGTGCGGACGTGTGGTGCGCGTCAACCTATAGCGTAGGCGATCGATTGCATGCCTGGCACTCGCAATTGAACAATCGCCGCGCGCGAGTGCGTGCGAATCAGAGCCCGTCGAGGTCGGCCGGCGTGTCGACGTCGCGCAGAATGCCCGGATCGTCGACTTCGATGCGTGTGAGCGGGTGGGTGCTCAGCAGGGCGCGTGCGCCCGCGTCGCCGTCGAGCGCGACGAGCGCTGCGCGATGCGCGTAGCCGAAGCCCACCGGATGTCCGCGCTGCCCGCGATAGAACGGCGCGACGAGCGACGCGCCGCCATCCAGTGTGCGCGCCACGGCTTCGATCGATTCGACGGCAATGCAGGGCATGTCGGCCAGCGCGACGATCCAGCTTTCCGCTTCGTGATCGGTTTCCACGCCCGCAGCGAGGCTCGCGCCCATGCCGCGCGCGGCGTCGGGGGCGAACACCACCTCGCAGCCCGCGTCGTTGAGCACATGCGCGAGTGTTTCCGCCCCGGGACGGACAACGGCGATCACTTTGGGTACGACGCGTAGCAGCCGTTGCGCGGATTCGCGCGCGACGCATGTGCCTTCAGGGAGGGGGGCGAGGAGCTTGTTGCGCAGTCCGTTGGGATCGAAGCGCGAACCGGTGCCGGCGGCGAGCAACACGCCGGTGGCGAACGAAGCATAGGCCATGGCTGTGATACGCCGCGAAGAGGGTGAGCAGTGATTGTGCGGCGCAAGCGCGCGTGAGGCAAGCCCCGCGCGCGGCATAGGCCTTGCTCTGTCCTGCGTTTGCCGACTGCGCATGCACTATGCGGGTGCAGACCGGTGCCGGTCACGCAAGCGAATTCATCTGTGGAACGACCTTGTCGAGCGTGATCGGCAAATCGCGTACGCGCACGCCCGTGGCGTGATACACGGCATTCGCAATCGCCGCCGGCACGCCGGTAATGCCGATCTCGCCGATGCCGCGCACGCCAAGCGGATTGAAGCGCAGATCGGGTTCGCCGACGAACAGCACGTCCAGCTCGCCGATGTCCGCGTTCACGGGCACGTGATATTCCGCGAGATTGTTATTCGCAATGCGGCCCATGCGCGTGTCGAAGAGGCCCTCTTCGTGCAGGGCCGTGCCCACGCCCCATACCATGCCGCCCATCAACTGGCTGTGTGCCGTTTTTTCGTTGAGCACGCGTCCCACGTCGTACGCGCCGACGATGTGCGCCACGCGCATCGTGCCGGTATCGGCATCGACGTGCACTTCGGCGAATACCGCGCCGAATGAGTGAAACGCATACTGCTGCTTCTCCGCGCCTGGCTTCGTCGCGGCCTGCGCCTCGAGCGGCTGGCCGCCCGCGCGTGCGATGACGGCGGCGGCCGGGTCGCGTCGCGAGCTGTCGCTGCGGCTTACGACCCAGCCGTCCTGCACGGTCACGTCGTCGGCAGCGAGTCCGTAGACGGGCGAGCCGCGATCGGCGCGCGCGAGCGCAATGAGCTTGTCGCGTACGGCCATGCACGCGGCCTGCACGGCGGGCGAGACACTCGCCGCCGACTGCGAGCCGCCCGAAACGGGCGCGATCGGCAAGGTCGAATCGCCCAGCGCGAAGCGGATGCGGTTGGGCGGGAAGCCCAGCGCGTCGGCGGCCACCTGGGTCATCACCGTGTAGGTGCCGGTGCCGATGTCCTGGGTGCCCGACGCGACTATGGCGTTGCCGTCGGGCAGGATGCGCGCCACGGCGGCGGCTTCGCTGCGGTTCGCGGGATAGGTCGCGCTCGCCATGCCGAGGCCGATGAGCGTGTTCCCGTTGCGCATGGCGCGCGGCGTGGCGATGCGCCGTGACCAGTTGAAGCGTTGCGCGCCCGCCTCGTAACACTGGCGCAGCGCTTTCGACGACCACGGCTTGCCGTCCTGCGGCTCGCTTTCCGCGTAGTTCTTCAGGCGCAGCGCAACCGGGTCCATTTTCAGTTGCCACGCCAGCTCGTCCATGGCCGATTCGAGCGCGAACGAGCCGGTGGTTTCACCGGGCGCGCGCATGAAGGTCGGTGTGCCGACATTCAGGGGTACGACACGATGACCCGTGCTGCAATTGGGCACCGCGTACATCACGCGCGTGACGAGGCCGCACATCTCGAGCCAGTCTTCGAACGTGGATGTGTGGGCCAGCGTGTCGTGGCGCAGGCCCGTGAGCGTGCCGTCCGGGCGCGCGGCGAGCGACAGATGCTGCTCCGTGTGCGGGCGCGAGCCGACGGGGCCGAACATCTGCGGCCGCGCGAGCGCGAGCCTCACGGGGCGTCCCGTCTGCTTCGCGGCCATTGCGCACAGGCTCACGTGCGACCACGACGAACCCTTGCAGCCGAAGCCGCCGCCGAGGAACGGCGAGATCACGCGCACGTTGTCCGGCGCGATGCCGAACACGGCCGCCACCGCGTCCCGCGCGCCGCTCACGCCCTGGGTGGCGTCGTAGAGCGTGAGATCCGGGCCGTCCCAGTGCGCCATCGTCGCGTGCGGCTCCATCGGGTTATGGAATTGCGTGGGCGTGGTGTAGACGGCATCGAAGCGCACCGCGCCTTCATGCAACCCGGCTTCGACGTTGCCGCGCGTCGATTCGACCGGGCGCCCCATTGGGCTGGGCGGCGCGTGCGCGTCGCCTTTCGCGCGATTGAAGTCGAGCGTGGCCTGCGTCGGCGCGTAGGCGATGTCGACGTGACGCGCGGCATCGGTGGCGTGTTCCAGCGTGTCGGCAACCACGACTGCAACGGGCTCGTTGCTGTAGCGCACGACGTTGTCCTGTAGCAGCGTGAGGTGCCGTCCCGCTGGTGGTTTGAGCGGCGAGCGCCCGCCGTTGGGCAGCCGCATCGCGCTCTGGTACGTCATGACGAGCAGCACGCCGGGCATGGACTGGGCAGGGCTCGAGTCGATCGACGTGATCGTGCCGCTCGCAATCGTGCTGGTCACGAGCACGGCATGGGCGAGCCGCGTTTCCGGGAAATCGCTCGCGTAGAGGGCGCCGCCCGTGACTTTGAGCATGCCGTCGATGCGGTCCATCGGTTGTCCGGTCAGCGCGCTCATGCGAAATCTCCGGTGTTGTTGCCTTGCGTGCCGGTGGCGGCGAGCAGCGTCGAGCGGATGATCGCGCGTTGCGCGAGTCCGACCTTGAACGCATTGCCGCTCAGCGGCTTCGCCTGCGCGAGTTCCGCCGCGGCGGCCTCGCGTAGCGTCGACGCGCTGAGCGTCTTTCCGGCGAGATGCTGTTCCGCCACGCTCGCGCGCCACGGTCGGTGCGCCACGCCGCCCAGCGCGATATGCGCCGCGCGGATGCGGTGGCCGTCGAGTTGCAGCGCGCTCGCGACCGAGACGAGCGCGAACGCATAGCTCGCGCGGTCGCGGATCTTGAGGTAGTGCGCGTGCTCGCTGAACAACGGCGGCGGCAGGTCGACCGAGGTAATCAGTTCACCTGATTGAAGTGTCGTGTCGAGATCGGGCCTGTCGCCGGGCAGGCGATGAAACGAGGCGAACGGGATGGTGCGTGCGCCGCCCGGTCCGCTCACTTGCACGGTGGCGTCGAGCGCCGCGAGCGCAACGCTCATATCGGACGGATTGACGGCCACGCATTGCGCGCTTGCGCCGAGGATCGCATGCATGCGGTTAAAGCCCTCAATCGCTGCACAGCCGCTGCCGGGCGCACGCTTGTTGCATTGGGTGAACGCGGTGTCGTAAAAGTACGGGCAGCGTGTGCGTTGCATGAGATTGCCGCCCACGGTGGCCATGTTGCGCAGCTGCGGCGACGCGCCGGCGAGCAGCGCCTGCGAGAGCAGCGGGTAACGCGTGCGCACGAGCGTGTGATTGGCCGCGTCGCTGTTGCTCACGAGCGCGCCGATGCGCAGGCCGCCGTTGGGCAGCGTTTGAACTTGATCGAGCGCCTCGATGCGCGTGATATCGATGAGCGTCACCGGATGCGCGATGCCGCCTTTCATGAGATCGAGCAGATTCGTGCCGCCGCCGATGAACGCCGCACCGGGACGCTGCGCGGCGGCAATCGCGCCGTTCACATCGGCGGCGCGCTGGTACGAGATGGCATCCATTTGTGTGCCTCCGTACTCAGGCGCCGGCCGTGTGCGCGTCGCGCACGGCGGCCACGATGTTGACATAGGCGCCGCAGCGGCAGATGTTGCCGCTCATGCGCTCGCGTATTTCGGCATCGCTCAGTTGGGCGGGGCGCGTGCGCACGTCGGGCGTAGCGGCGCTCGCTGCGCCTGCCGCGAATTCGCTCAGGCATGCCGTGGCCGAACACAGTTGGCCCGGCGTACAGAAGCCGCACTGGAAGGCGTCGTGCTCGATAAACGCACGCTGCACGGGACTGAGCGTGGCCACGCCCGCGAGCCCTTCGACCGTGGTGATGCGCTGGCCTTCGTGCATCACAGCGAGCGTGAGGCAACTGTTGATGCGCCGTCCTTCGACGAGCACCGTGCAAGCGCCGCACTGGCCGCGATCGCAGCCCTTCTTCGTGCCGGTGAGTCCCGCGTAGTCGCGCAGCGCATCGAGCAGCGTGACGCGCGGTTCGATATGCAGCGTGTAGGCGCGGCCGTTGATGTCGAGCCTGACCGGCTGCGCGGGCGCGGGCGGCGGCGCTTCGGTGGGGGCGGTGGCAGGCGGCGCATTCTGTGCATGCAGATGAGGCGTCGCGCTCAACGCGGCAGCGGCGGCCGCCGATTGCAGGAAGCGGCGGCGGGTGACGTCGGCGGGCGCGCGGGAGGGGGAAACTTGGGAGGCGTCGTCGCAATCGCACGGCGCATCGAGGGGACGTTCGTTGGACATGGCGATCTGCGGACTCCAGGATGAAGACAGTACATAAACCGGGACTTCAAGCGCTGGCCGCGCGGGGGCTTCGTCGCGCAGCGGCGCGCCTCTTTCGTGAAGCAATTCCGATGCCGCGGTTGCTCGGCCGGGCACTGCAGAACTGCAAAGTGCACTTCTCGAACACGAAAGTAAAGCGCTTACGTGTGAATTTTTCGCTGCATATTGCTTGATGGCGCAACGCTGTCGCATGACTGGCGCCATTCCGGCGCGAAGCTGGCGCCATGGACAGAAATGCAATGCGGCAGGCGGGAAAAGGGTATTGAAAGATGATTGCGCGACGAGTCGTTCCGCGCAACGCCTACGCTATGCGCGGTCTTCCTGAAAGTTGAGGTGTCGGCCTGGCTATCTGGTGCTTCACGCTCGACCACAATGGTACGGAGTCCTTCCGACACGCCGTAGACCGCAGCGGCGGTGCGCTTGCAGACATTCGCCTTATCGATCGACTGAGGAATTGCGCACGAGTCAATCGAGAGGATCGCTAACCATGCCGGCGGTGCTCAGCGCAGCCACGGCCTCGCGCAGCCACACGAGCGCCGGATCGGCGTGATTGCGTGGGTGCCATGCCGCATGCATCGAAAAGCCGCGTGCCTCGAACGGCAGCGCGAACAGATCCACGCGGTCCTGGTAGCGTGCGGCGAGCCGATAAGGCAGCGTTGCCACGTAGTCTGTGCGAGTGAGCACCTCGGGCACGAGCGTGAAGTGCTGTACTGAGTGCGCCACGCGGCGGCGTCGGCCGAGCGCTTCGAGATGTTCGTCCATGAAGCCGAAGAAGCTCGCGCCGCTGGTCGAAACGAGCACGTGCTCGAGCGCGCAATAGCTGTCCAGGTCGAACGGGGCTGCGCCGCGCGGGTGCCCTTTGCGCTGCGCCACGACGAAGTGTTCGTCGTAGAGCTTTCTGGCCTTGAGCGTTGGCGGCACCTGTTGCGCGGAGCCGAGCAGCAAATCGATTTCGCCGCGCTCGAAGCGCTCGGCGAGCGAGCCGGATTCAATCGCGATGAACGCCAGTTGCAGGCCGGGCCCAGCCAGACGCGGCCACGCGATCATCAGCGGCAGGCCGAGCACGGCCACGCACTGGTCGCTCGCGGCGACCACGAAGCGCCGTGTACCCGTGAACGGATCGAAGGCGCTCTCGCGGCGCACCACCGTTTCGAGCGTCTTGAGCGCCGCATGCAGCGGCTCCATCAGTTCGAGCGCGCGCGCCGTGGGGGTCATGCCGCGGCCATTGGCGGCGGGAAGGAGCAGCGGATCGTCGAAGAGTTGGCGCAGCCGGGCAAGCTGCGCCGAAACAGCCGGCTGCGTGAGATTCAAGCGCGCGGCGGCGTGCGTCACGTTCAACTCGGCGAGCAGGGCGTCGAGTGATACGAGCAGGTTGAGGTCGATACCGGAGAGATCAATCACGGTGATGGGTGGAATGTCGGCAATTGATTTCAAGAATACGTCTCGCTCGCCTAGAGTTCAATCCGTCAGATGAACACCTTTCCACTAGGAGAAGCCATGAAAGCCTGGATGCTCGATCAACCCGGTCAACCGCTCGCACTGCGCGACGTGCCGCAACCCGAACCGCGCCGCGGCGCGCTGCTGGTGCGCGTGGAGGCCGTGCCGCTCCTGAGCTATACGCGCCAGTACGTGCAGGGCAAGCTGCCCTACGGCTACCCGCAGGGGCCGTTTTCGCCGGGGACCAACGGCATCGGTCGGGTGCTCGCGGTCGGTGAAGGCGTGTACGGCTATCGCGTCGGCCAGCGCGTGGCGCTGAGCCCCTACTGGATCGCCGACGAAGCGCTGCGCGAGCCCGCCCAGGCGCTGCTCGGGCTCACGGCGATCAGCCCGGACAGCGGGCCGATGCTCGGCGATTATCCGCACGGCACGCTGCGCGAGGCGGTCGAGTTTCCGGCCTCGACGGTATTTCCGCTCGATGGCCTCGATCATGTTCTTTCGGCGCAGCTCGCGGCGCTCGGCAAGCTCGTGGTGCCGTTCGGCGGCCTGCGGCGCGGCCGGCTCGCGGCAGGCGAAACCGTGGTGGTGAACGGCGCGGCCGGCGCGTTCGGCTCGGCGGCCGTGCTCGATGCGCTCGCACTCGGCGCAGGCCGTGTGGTGGCGCTCGGACGGCGCGCGGCGGCGCTGGCGCCGCTCGCGAAGCTCGGCGGCGGGCGTGTGGTCACCGTCGCGCTCAGCGGTGAGATGGCGCGCGACGTGGAGGCCATCCGTGCGGCCGCGAACGGCGGCGCCGATCTCGCCTTCGACATGGTGGGCCACGCCACCGACCCGGGCGCTACGCTCGCTGCGCTGCGCAGCCTGCGCCGCAACGGCCGCATGGTGCTGATGGGCAGTATGGAGGTGGATCTGCCGATCAAGTATGGCGAGATGCTCATCAACAACTGGGAGTTGATGGGCCACTTCATGTACAGCGGTGCGGACTACCGTGCGCTGATCGCGCTCGTGCAGTCCGGGCAACTGCCGCTCGATGCGATCGAAGTCCAACGTCACCCGTTCGATGCGCTGGAGACCGCGATCGACGCGGCGGAAAAGGCGGAAGGGCTGACCTGCGTGACGGTCTGCACCTCGCAAGGCGCTTGAGCGCGCCATAAACAAATCGGCCCGCAAGCGCGATTGACGCTTGCGGGCCGATGACGTTGCGAGTGCAGCGAGGTTCAGTCGATGCCGTGGAACACGGCGTCGTCCGGGCCGAGGTAGGCAGGCGGACGCCAGACAGCGTCGCGCATCGAGTGCTGCACGAGATTTTCCACGCCCAGCAGCACCGCGAAGATCGCCATGCGCACCGGAATGCCGTTGTCGGTCTGGCGGAAGATCGCGAGGCGCGGATCGTGGTTCAGATCGGTCGAGAGATCGTTGGCGCCAGGGCGGCTATCGCGCGGCAGCGGGTGCATCACGAGCGTTTCAGCGCTGCAGCACTCGTCCATCGTTGCCTGGTTGATCTGGAATTCGGGCGTGTAGCCTTCGAACGACTCGTCGGCGAAGCGCTCCTTCTGGATGCGCGTGGCGTACACCACATCCGCTCCGCGCAGGCCCGCGCGCAGGTCGTGCGTCTGCTCGACCACATGGCCGTTGGTCGAGATCTTGTCGACGATGTACGCCGGCATTTCGAGCTGCGGCGGCGAAATGAGCGTGAACTTGATGCCGCGATACAGCGCGAGCAGCTTCACGAGGGAGTGCACCGTGCGGCCGTACTTGAGGTCGCCCACGAGCGCGATATGCGCGCCGTCGACGATCTTGCCCAGACGCGAGAACTCGCGCTGGATCGTGTAGAGATCGAGCAGTGCCTGGCTCGGGTGCTCGCCGGGACCGTCGCCGCCATTGATCACGGGGATGTTCACGGCGCGCGCGAATTCGGCCACCGAGCCTTGATCAGGATGCCGAATCACCATCGCATCCACGTAGCCGGCCATCACGCGGCTCGTGTCGTAGATCGATTCGCCCTTGGCCATCGAGGAGAACGTGAAGCCGGTCGTGTCGCACACCGAACCGCCCAGGCGGCAGAACGCGGCGCCAAAGCTCACGCGCGTACGCGTGCTGGCTTCGAAGAACAGGTTGCCGAGCACCGCGCCTTCGAGCACGCGCGAGATTTTCCGGCGGCGCGCGATGGGCTGCATGATGTCGGCGACGCGGAACAAGGCCTCGACGGAGTCGCGCGAGAACTGGTCCACGGAAAGCAGTTGCGGCTTGCCCTCGAACTGCATCTGGCTGGCGAGCGAGCGCGCCGAGTCTACGCTTTGCGTATAGTCTTCGCGCGGCTCGCCGTTGCCGACGATTTCCGAAACGAAGCGCTCGACGATCTCCGGCATGGCGCGCGATTCCTGCGACTCCTCGGGCAGCAGCCACGTGTCGAGCGCACGACGCGACACGCCGATGCGGCTCGCAAATGCGTCGCGGGTCATGTTCAGACGCCGCATGGCGTCACGGAGGAAGGCTTGTTGCGGAACGCTCATGCTGGCACCCGTGATTTCTGGTTAATGTACGCGGTGCGTATATTAGTTCGGTGGTGTGAGAAGTCAAGTTCTTTTGTCGGAGGAGCGCTCGAGAAACCGTTCTGCGCGCGTGAGACTGCACCGCGCGCGCAGCCCGCCGCTTGCTGGCACCCGCCCGCAACTGCGCGATCTCGGGTTAAACTGCGCGACATGCTACGTAACCCGCTCCGCCACGACCTGCCGAATCTCACCGCCGCCACGCGCGCGGTGTCGTCGCTCGCGCAGGCCACTTCGGTGTGGGTGAAAGCCAAAGCCAAAAAACAGCCGCTCATCTGACCGGAGTCTGCTGTTCCGTCAGATGTGCGACGGAACGGCCAGTCGAAGGCGCCCTGCCTTCCGCCTCACTCACGGCTTGCTTCCCTCCTGCGCACCGCTGAACGGACCTTCCATACGGTCGAGTTCAAGGGAAAGTCATGTCTGAGTTTTCGGGTATCTGGATTCCGCTCATCACGCCGTTCAACGCCGGTGCAATCGATCATGCGTCGCTCGACGCGCTTGTGCGCCACTACGTCGAGGCCGGGGTGGCCGGCTTCGTCGCGCTCGGCACGACCGGCGAACCCGCCGCGCTGAGCGACGCGGAAGCGGACGACGTGCTCGCCACCGTGCTGGCGTCGGCGGGCCGCCTGCCGGTCGTGGCGGGCGTGAGCGGCAATCACACGGCGGCCGTCTGCGAGCGGATCGCGGCGCTCAACGAGCAGCCCGTCGCGGGCGTGCTGGCGGCCGCGCCTTACTACATCCGCCCATCGCAGGCGGGTGTGATCGGCCACTTCGCGGCGCTCGCCGATGCAAGCCGCAAGCCCCTGATCGTCTACGACATTCCCGCGCGCACGGGCGTGCGCATCGAGTTGCCGAGCCTGCTCGAACTCGCCGCGCACGAGCGCATCGTCGCGGTGAAGGACTGCGGCGGCTCGCTCGACAAGACGCTCGCGCTGATTCTCGACGGCCGTTTGCAGGTGCTCTGCGGCGAGGACATCGACATGTTCGGCGCGATGTGCGCGGGCGCGAGCGGGGCAATTGCGGCGTCGGCGCATTGGCGGCCGGAGCGTTTCGTGGGGATGGCGCGCGCGTTGCAGGAAGGGCGTCTCGCCGATGCGCGCGCGATCTGGCACACACTCGTGCCGCTCGTGCGTGCGGCGTTCGCGGAGCCGAATCCGGGCCCGGTGAAGGCGGGGCTCGCTGCGTGCGGGCGTATCCGCAATGAACTGCGCGCGCCGATGACGCGTGTGAGCGATGAGCTGGAGGCGGCGCTGGCGCGCCTCGTGGTTTGACGCTGCCCGTGCGGGAAGGGTGTGTGGTGGGATGAGACGCTGGGGCAGGTGCGGCGTGCGCTGCTTCTTGTGCGCCGCCCGGAAGCGGCGCGTCTAGCGCGCCGCGCGTGCGTTTGCGGCGCCGGACGCGCGGCGGCGGCGCGAGCGAGGGCGTTCGACTGCAGCGGGTTCGCCGTTCAGCAGAATTCGGCGGCCGGGCACATGCTGCGCAACGAGGCGGGCGATATCGAGCGCCGTGCTCTCGGCGGGCACGACCTGACGGCGGGCGCTGTCATCGAGCGGCGTCGTCCATTCGACGAGCCGGTAAGCGCGGCCCCACGGATGCTGGAGCGGCGTGGACACACGGCACGACGCGACCGTCGAAGCGGCGCCGTCGCGCAGCAGGGACTGCAGGTGCACTAGTACATCGTCTTCAACCATGACCTCGCTCCTCCTAAGCTTGCCGCGCAAAAAAACGCCGCCGATGTTCCGGCGGCTCAACAGGGGTTGAGCCTATGTTTGCAGCAAAGAATTAAACCAACCTTAAGAGAGGGGCTTGGGCGCCGGCAGCCCGAGTGTGACCGGCACGGCCGATGGCGGCGCCGGCGCGAGCCCTATGCGGGCGCGCACCAGCCAGAAAAATGCTGTGGGGGCGGAGCGGCCGGCCTGCGTGTGGCCGGCGCAAAGACAAGCTGACAGACGGCGATTAGTGCGGTTTCGTGCCATTTTGCCGCAGCGTCGCACGCGTCTTGCGGGCGGCGAAAAGCGGCAGATAGTCCTGGATGCGCGCTTGCGCTCGATATTCATTGAGCGTGTCGGCGTAGATGCGCGCGACCGTTTCCTCCGGCGTGTTGGTTTCTTCGGCGATGGTATGGACGATCTCGGAAGCATCGGCGGTCTTCGGCATGACTTGGCTCCGGTCAGCGAGGTGGGGTTGGCAGGCGGGTTTCAATTCAAGGACATCCGGACGCGGGATACCAATTGAATCCACCTATCGCGCAAAACCGCCATACGCGCATCACAAGCGTGAACTGTCTGAGCATTGACGCTTGCTCGCGCGAGCCCTGTATTTTCGGGGCCTCCAGCGCAAAAACGGCCACGGCGAGACAGAATGTCTGCGCCGTGGCCGCCAGATGGCATGCGGCCATGGGCCGCACGCGCTCTGCTTATGTCACCTTACGCCGCGGTTTCGAGCGACGGGTAGTCCGTGTAGCCCGTTTCGCCGCGCGCGTAATACGTCGACGGATTCGGCGCGTTGAGCGGCGCGTTCAATTCGAAACGGCGCGGCAGGTCGGGGTTGGCGATGAAGAGTTGACCCCACGCGACCGCGTCGGCTTCGCCTGCCGCGAGCACCGCTTGCGCCGATTCGAGCGAGAACTTTTCGTTCGCGATGAACGGACCGCCGAATTCGGCCTTCAGCTGCGGCCCGAGACGGTTGTCGCCAAGCGATTCGCGCGCGAACAGGAACGCGATCTTGCGCTTGCCAAGCTCGCGCGCCACATACCCGAACGTCGCCGCCGGATTCGAATCGCCCATCGTGTGAGCGTCGCCGCGCGGTGCGATGTGCATGCCTACGCGATCCGCGCCCCACACATCGATACAGGCGTCGGTGATTTCAAGCAGCAGGCGCGCGCGATTTTCGATCGAGCCGCCATAGGCGTCCGTGCGCTGGTTGGTGGTGTCCTGCAGGAACTGGTCGAGCAGATAGCCGTTCGCGCCGTGAATTTCCACGCCGTCGAAACCGGCCGCCTTCGCGTTGATCGCGCCCTGGCGGAACGCGGCGATCACGCCGGCGATCTCTTCGGTTGCGAGCGCGCGCGGCGTGACGAAGCCGCGTTGCGGACGCACGAGGCTCACGTTGCCTTGCGGCGCAATGGCGCTGGGCGCCACCGGCAGTTCGCCGTTCAGGAACACAGGGTCGGACACGCGACCGACGTGCCACAGTTGCAAGAAGATGCGGCCGCCCGCGGCATGCACCGCATCGGTCACGATCTTCCAGCCTTCCACTTGCTCCTGCGACCAGATGCCCGGCGTTTCGGCATAGCCGACGCCTTGCGGCGTCACCGAGGTCGCCTCGCTGATGATGAGGCCGGCCGTGGCGCGTTCGGCGTAGTATTTCGCCATGAGTTCGTTGGGCACGCGCACTTCACCGGCGCGTTGACGCGTGAGCGGGGCCATGATGATGCGGTTCGGCAGCGTGAGGTCGCCGATCTGGATGGGGTCGAAAAGCGTTGCCATGTAGGGTCACCTTGTCTGCGGGCGCGGCCCGCGGGCTGAAAAGCGATACAGGAATCGAAACGGACGATGCGTATTCAGCAGATGTTTCGTCGCTGAAGCATCACAACTGCGCGTTCATATGGGCGATAAACGCCTCGATGACCGGCTCGTTGCGCTTGAAGAACACCCACTGCCCCACGCGTTTGGACGTGACGAGTCCCGCCTTCTGCAAAACGGCCAGATGCGCGGACACCGTCGATTGCGAAAGCTCGCAATGCGCGTCGATCTTGCCCGCGCAAACGCCGTTTTCGAGCGGCAGCTCCTGGTCGCCAAAGTGCACCTGCGGCTCGCGCAGGCACGCAAGAATCTCGCGGCGCACCGGATTGGAGAGCGCCTTGCAGATCGCGTCGACGTCTAGAGCGGGAGTGGTAGGGGAATTCTTCATCGCGGCTGCATCGTAACTGTCCGAATCATATATCGGATTTCTACGATATGGGCGATGGCACTGATTTCAATAGGGTTGTCCGTACATCTCGCGTTCGCTCCCCGCTTTCGCGTGGTCTAGCGCGATGCAAAACACCGGGAAACAACGCCTGGCAGTCGGTAAATTCGCCGGCCCGAGCCCATTGCATCGCGTAGATCACCGCTGCGTTAGCAGCGACCCGCACGCATTCGATTCAAGCCGTCGCCTGCCGCGCACGCGGCTCACATACGCCAGCGCGGACAAACTGATCATGGCGGTCGCAATCAGCCAGTAACTCGGCGCGCTCTTGTCGCCGGTGGCGCTCAGCATCCACGTGACGATGGCTGGGGTAAAGCCGCCGAACACGGTCACGCCGATGTTGTAGCCGATCGACATGCCGGTGGCGCGCGTCGCG
Source organism: Paraburkholderia sp. BR14312 (assembly GCF_040948675.1). NCBI lineage: Bacteria > Pseudomonadati > Pseudomonadota > Betaproteobacteria > Burkholderiales > Burkholderiaceae > Paraburkholderia > Paraburkholderia sp. BR14312. The sequence continues at coordinate 28,901 of NZ_JBFPKI010000013.1, read as the reverse complement.
GCCGGGAAGATCTCGGCCATGAGCGCGGGCAGGGCGCCGAAATAGATCGACTTCAGCAGCGCGAGCCACGCAATCAGCACGAAGAGCGCAACCGCACTCGTATGGCCGGTCGCCCAGGCGAAGCCCGGGTACGCGCTCGCGAGGAAGAGCAGCGCGACACAAGTCATCTGCGTGCGCCGCCCGATGCGGTCGGACAGATGCCCCGCGAACGGCGTGACGACGGTGAGGATCACGCCGCCCGCCATCGTCGCCGCGAAGCCGGTTGCCGCAGGCAGATGCAACTGGCGGATCGCGAACGTGGGAATGTATTGCAGCAGATAGTTGACCGCCGTCGAGACAGTCATCAGGCCGATCGCCGTGAGCACGAGCCGCTTTTGCTGGCCCAGCACTTCGCGCACGGGCGTTTCGGTACGCGCGCTGCGTTTGAAGTCCTCGGCGTCTTCAATGAAGCGGCGCAGATAGAGGCCCACCGGACCAATCAGTAATCCGAAGAAAAACGGCAGACGCCAGCCCCAGGCGGCGAGGTCGGCGGGCGCCATGAGGCGGGCGAGTCCATAGCCGAACGAGGCCGCGAGCAGCGTGGCGAGGCCTTGCGTCGCGAACTGCCAGCTCGCGAGAAAACCGCGACGGTGCGGCGCATGCTCGATCAGCATGGCCGTGGACGCACCGAACTCGCCGCCCGCCGAAAAGCCCTGGATGAGCCGCGCGGCGAACACCGCGAGCGGCGCGGCAAGGCCTATCGTCGCGTAGTCGGGAATCAGCGCGATGATCGCTGTGCCGACCATCATGAGGCTGACCGAGAGCATCAGCGCGGCCTTGCGTCCGCTACGGTCGGCATAGGCGCCCAGTACCGCGCCGCCGAGCGGCCGCACGAGATACGATGCGCCGAAGGTGCCGAACGTGAGCAGCATCGAAACGGTCTCGTTGACCGCCGGAAAGAAGTGCTTGCCGATATACACCGCGAAGAACCCGTAAATGGCGATGTCGAACCATTCGAGCGCGTTGCCGGCGGAGGTGGCGATGACGAGCCTCGCAAGGCTCACGGGTTGTTTTGCGGACATGGCGGCATGCACCTTATTGGGTCGTCAGGCGAAGGCGTCGGCGGGTTGCGTCGCGCGTGCTTGCGCTTGCGCCGATGCGCGGCTTGCGGCGAGACGCGCGGCGTCGTCGCCGAGGTCCCACCAGAGTCCGGCCATCACGGCGAGCGCCTCGCGTGCGACGGAGCCGAGCAGGTGTTCGTTCGGCGCGTGCTGCGCGCAGGCCGGATACGAGTGCGGAACCCAGAGCGTCGGCAGGCCGAGCGTGTACGCGAATACGTCGTTCGGCACCGTGCCGCCGAGGTTCGGCAACAGCGCCGGCTTCTTTCCGGTCGATGCGCGCAGCGAATCGAGCGCCCAGTGCACCCAGGCATCGTCGGGGTCGAGCCGCGTCGCGGCGGACGTCTGCGTGACGCGCACCTGCACATCGTCAAAGCCTAGCCGCGCGAAGTGCGCTTCGAGATGCTCGCCCACGCGCGCGGCGTCCGTGCCCACCACGAAGCGCAACTGGCAAGTGGCCTTGGCCGTGGGCGGGATCGCGTTGACGGGCGCGTCGGGGTTGCCGGTCTTGAACGCGAGCACTTCGAGTGTGTTCCAGGCGATCACGCGCTCGGTGGGCGTGAGGCCGGGCTCGCCCCAGTCGGGATCGATCGCGGGGGCGTCGTCGTCGCCGCCGAGCACGATGTCGGCAAGCGCCTCGCGCACGCTTGCGGACACGGGCGGCGGACGCAGCCCGTCCACGGCGATGGCGCCGCGCCGGTCGACGAGGCTCGCGATCGCGTGCGACAGCACGATGGCTGGATTGCGCAGCGCGCCGCCCCAGTTGCCCGAGTGATGCGCACCGCGGCGCAGATCGACAAGCAGTTCGAACGTCACGCCGCCGCGCGAGCCGAGGAACAACGTGGGGCGTTCGGCCAGCACGCGGGGGCCGTCGGAGGCGATGAACACGTCCGCCGCAAGTGTGTCGCGATGGGCGGCGCACACGGCGTCGAGGCCCGGCGAGCCGATTTCCTCGCCGGTTTCGAAGATCACCTTCACGTTGTAGCCGAGCTTGCCGCCGCGCGCGTCCAGCACCGCGGCGAGCGCGGCGAAGTTCACGGAGTGCTGGCCCTTGTTGTCGGCGGTGCCGCGGCCATACCAGCGGTCGCCTTCCACGGTGACGGTCCAGGGCGCGAGACCCTCGCGCCACTGCTCGTCGTAGCCGCGCACGACGTCGCCGTGGCCGTAAGTCAGCACACTCGGAAGCGCGGGGTCTTCGATGCGCTCGGCGATCAGAAACGGCGCGCGCGCGCCTGCGGGATTCTCGACCACGCGGCACGTGAAGCCGAGCGACGAGAGGGAGGGCATTACCTCGTCGGCGAGATAGGCGACGAGCGCGCGGGCCTGCTCGGGATTCTGGCTTTCAGTGCGAAAGCCCACGCGGCGCTGGAGGTCGGCGAAGAAAGCGCCGGAATCATAGACGCGCACGGCGCGGTCGATGGCGGTTTGTCGGGTCTCGTTCAAAAGGGCTCCTCTCATGCCTGGGTGCAGGGAATGAAAGCAGTCTAGGAATGCCAAAAATTCGCAACAATTTCAAAATTTGCGGATAGCATTGCCGAAACGGCAACACAAACAACGCCCACTGAGCGCCCACTGAACGGATAAGCCGATGCTTCATGGAATCGCCTTGCGCTACTTCGTCGAGGTCGCGCGCACCGGGTCGCTAGCCGCGGCCTCGGAGAACCTGCACGTCGCCGTCTCGGCGATCAGCCGGCAAATCAGCAAGCTGGAGGAGGACGTGGGGACGGCGCTGTTCGAGCGCATGCCGCGTGGGATGGTGCTGACCGAATCGGGCGAGCGGCTGGCCGAGCACGCGCGGCGCGCGCTGCTGGAGGGTGACGCGGTGCTCGCCGAGATCGCCACGGCCAAGGCGCTCGGGCACGGCATCGTCCGAATCGGCTGCACGGAGGGCTTTACGCGCTCGTTTCTGCCCCACGTGCTCGCGCAGCATCACGCCGCCGCGCCGCACGTGCATTTCAATCTGCGCTCGGGTACGCCTTCACAGGTCGAGCAGTGGGTGGCCACGGGCGAGGCGGACCTGGGGCTGGCGTTTTCGAGCGGAGACCCCGCGAAGGTCTACGTGCAGTACAGCGCACAGGCGCCGGTCTGCGCACTGCTCGATCCGGGGCATCCGCTGGCGCAGCGCCGCTCGCTCACGCTCGCGGACCTGCGCGATTATCCCGTCGCGCTGCTCGAACGCGGCAACACGGCGCGCCAGCTATTCGACGAATGCTGCGCGCGGCACGGCATCAAGCTCGAACCCATTCTCACGAGCAACAATTCGAGCGCGCTGCACGCGTTCGCTGCGCTGGCGGGCGCGATCACGCTCGGCAGCCGGCTCTCGCTGTCGGGACTCGCGGACGATCTTTCGCTGGTGGCGAAGCGCTTCGACGAACCGACGCTCAACCAGCGCAACCTGTGTGTGATGACGATGCGCGACCGGCGGCTTTCACGCCCCATCGAAGGGGTGCTGAGGGCGCTGATCGGTGCGATCGAACGGGCGTTGTGAAGGACCGGCGCCTCAGCGCTTGCCCGCGCGCCCCGTCATGCGTCCCAGGATGTCCACGCGCTGCACCAGTTGATGGTAGATCACCGCGAGCACGTGCCCGGCGATCAGTACGTAAGTCAGGTACGCCAGCCAATAGTGGATCTTCGAGCCGAGATGGCCGAGCGCCTTGTCTGCCGGCACGACGGCGGGGACCTGATACAGCCAGAACCAGTTCACCGGATGGCCGCCGCCATACGAGTTGATATATCCACTGATCGGCATGGCAAAGAGAATCAGATACAGCAGGCCATGGCCGATATGCGCGAGCTTCTGCTCGAACGCTGGAATGCGTTGCGGCAGCGGCGGCGCATTGCCCGCAAGCCGCGTCACCACGCGGATCAGCGTGAGCAGCAGGACGGTCAGGCCAATCGATTTGTGGAAATTCACCCAGCTGCCGTGCGACGGGTCATGACGGTCCATCGTCGTCATGTACCACGCCACCGGGATCACTACGAACATGCATAGCGCGCTCAGCCAGTGCAGCACGCGCAGCGTCAAGCCATAAGTGGGACGTGCGAACGACAACGCAGAAACGGATTGCGGGCTTCGGGACATGGTAGAGGGCCTTTTCGCGATCGAATTGACCTAGCCTGCCACAAAAACAGCACTGCGCAACATCCCCGGGCGATGCAGTTTTGTTAGGTCCCGTTACAACGGCTGGCGTCAAAATGACATTGGATGATAAGTCAACCATAATTCCTCAATGGATTTCCCTTATCTAGCTGCCGGTACGCCTGCCGATAACTGCGTAATGTGATTCGGCCTGTCTGCCTCACTCTGGCCATAAGTTGCATTGTCAATCAGGAGTCGAGAATTCCATGCCCAGCAATTTCGCAGAAGCCCCGTTTGGCGAGGCCTACGCCCCAGCCAATGCCGCTCGACGGGTAGCGGCCGTCGAAAGCCCGCTCATGAACGCGCGCAAACGAGCCGACAGGGCTTGCGCGCTGGTCAACTGGATTCTTCTGGCGGGCGCCTTGGGGATCGGCTTGCACTTCGACGCGCTCACGCCCGTGCTCGTCGTCGGGTTGCCGCTAGCGCTCGTTTCCACGGCGCTCGCGCTTGCGTTGCCGGGGCTCAAGATCACCAGAATGGGTTCCGCGCTCACCTTCATGGGCGGCGCGGCCGTACTGATCGACGTGGGAGGCGGGCAGGACGAGTTTCACTTCGTCGTGTTCATCCTGCTCTCGCTGCTGCTCGCCTATCGCGACGTGCAGGTGGTGCTGCTCGCTACCGGCTTCATCTCCATCCAGCAACTCGCGTTCAACTATTTTCAGGCTTGGGGCTGGCCGGTCAGGGTCTATTCGCAGACGGGCTTCGACGTCGTGGCGCAGCACTGGGCGTTTCTCTGGCTGCAAACCTTGTTCATCGCGGCGATTTCGGCGCGCCAGGAGCGCGACGCAAACATCGCGGGCGAACTCGCGGCCATGTCGGAGGGGATCGGCCAGGCCTCGGGTTACATCACGCTGGGCGAGCAAACGAGCCGGCCCGCGAGCGATGTGGCCGGGGCATTCCACGCCACGCTCGCTGCCGTGCGTAAAACGCTGCTGCAGGTGCGCGACAGCGTGAGTGAAGTTTCGGAGTCCGTAGCAAGAACCAGCGCGCGTAACGCCGTCCTTTCCGAGCGGACCGAGCAACAGCGCCATTCTCTGGAAGGCATGGTCGCGGCGATGGAGCAGCTCAAGCAAAGCGTGCATGAGAGCGTCGATCACGCAATGGCGGCCAGCGAGCTGGCGGGCTCCGCGAGCGAAGTCGCGACCCAGGGGCGCGGGGCGATCAAGGCGGTGATCGATACGATGGGCGACATTTATCGTTCGTGCGAACGCATTACCGACATCATCGGCGTGATCGACGGCATCGCGTTCCAGACCAACATTCTCGCGCTCAACGCGTCGGTCGAGGCCGCGCGCGCGGGCGATCAGGGGCGGGGATTCGGCGTGGTGGCGGAGGAGGTCCGCACGCTGGCCCAGCGCAGCGCCTCGGCTGCGAAGGAGATCCGGGCGCTGATCGGGGAGTCGGTCGAGCGCGCACGCACGGGCAACGGTCTCGTCGAAAGCGCGGGCAATACGGTGGGCGAGGTGCTCGAAAGCGTCACGCGCCTGTCGGCCATCGTTCACGAAATGGCGACGGCCACCGGCGCGCAGCGCGCGGGCATCGACCAGATGGGCGAGAACATCGCCCACATCGACGCGGCGATACGCGAAAACGCGGCGCATGTCGCCGACACGGTGGAGCAGGTCGAGCAGCAGCATCGCCAGACGGCCTTGCTCGCCAGCGCGGTCAAGGTGTTCAGACTGGATTGAGCGGCGTCGCGACGCGTTTTCGGGGCGCGACCCCGAAGCAGACCATTTTGTTACACCTCTTACGGCGCTTGGCATCCGGCGTTACAAAGCCCTTTCACGTTGGCCGCTATACTCGGTTCCGTCTCAAAAACGTAAGAGAACAACTATGTCGAAGAAAATCATCCAGATGGTTGCCGTTGCTGCGCTGACTGCTGCAGCCTCGCTGCCGGCGCTCGCCGGCGATATGAACAACGCACTGGGTGGCGCGCTGGGCGGCGTCGCCGGCGCGGCTCTGGGCGGCGCCGTGGGCGGCAGCACCGGCGCGGTGATCGGCGGCGCGGTGGGCGGCGGCGCGGGTGGCGCAGTCACCTCGAATCGTCGCGAACGCACGGGCGCCATCATCGGCGGCGCGCTCGGCGGCGGCGCTGGCACTGCCGCGGGCAATGCCATGGGCGGCCGCACCGGCGGCCTGATCGGCGCGGCCGTGGGCGGCGGCGCGGGTTCGGCGCTCGGCGGCAATGTCTCGCGATCGAACTCGTACGCCGACGACTATTCGCGCGGCTATCACGGCAAGCACCACAAGCACCGTCACTACGACTAAGCACAGCTTGCCGGGCGCAACGGCTAAGCGCCGCTGCGCCTCGTCATTTCGCGCCGCTGTATCCCGCGGCGCTCGCCGGGCCGTTCTGGCCCGCGCGCAACTCCCTCCCTGCTTATGCTAGACCGCATCCGGGTGCCTGGCCGCGTTGGCTTCGTGCTGTTTGATTCGGTATGGCAGGCGATTTCCCCGGTATCGGTGAACGTCAATCCTGTCGCGGTTTGCGGCGCCACGAGCCATGTGGCAGTTCCTTGTCTCGCTCGGCCGCGGTGAGCGCGGCGCGCAGTTGCGTCTGGTTAAGCGGAATGCAATAGGCCGGTTTCGCGCGCTCGAAACGCCAGCTGTCGGCAAGCGAACCTGCGTCGAGCACATCGAAATCGAGCTGTGCGTGCAGCGCGGCCACGAGCGCCTTCGCCGCTTCGTCGTCTGCCGCGACGGGTAGCGCGCGCCGTCCGCCTTCAACAGGCGGCCGCTCTTCGCGCGGCAGGTCGTACGCAAGAATCGCACTGAACGCCTTGACCACCCGTGCGCCATTCAACTGCTGCGCAACGCGTTCGCTCGTCGCCTCGCGGTGTTCGTCGAACGCGGCAATGGCACCGTCGCGGGCCGGATAGTAATTCATGGTGTCGATGACGACTTTGCCGGCGAGCGATTTGACCGGTATCTCGCCAAGCGCGGCCAGAGGCAGCGCCGCGATCACGATTTCGCCGAACGCCGCGGCTTGCTCCAGCGTGCCGATTTCGCAGCCCAGCGCCGCCGCCTCTGCCGCGCGCGCCTTCGGATCACGCGACGAGAGCATCACTTCATGCCCCGCCTGCGCGAGCAGTTTGCCCAGCGTCGAGCCGATCTCGCCCGCGCCGAGAATGCCGACAGCCAATCGATGTTCGTTCATGGGAAGCCCCGTGGTTTGCAATGGAGCCTCCAGCGTAGCGCCGAAACTGTCATGCGATAATCGGACACCCGGGTGAAACACTTGAAACGTGGGATTTCCAATCGTGGACAAATTGACCAGCATGACCGTGTTCGTGAAGACCGCCGAATCCGGATCGTTCACGGCGGCGGCACGCATGCTCGCGATGACGCCGCAGATGGCGGGCAAGCACGTCGACGCGCTGGAAAAGACGCTAGGCGTGCGGCTGCTGCAGCGCTCGACGCGCAAGCACGCGCTCACGGAGGCCGGCCGCGCCTATTTCGAAGCCTGCCGCCGTGTGCTCGAAGAGGCGGCCGCCGCGGAGGCCGTCGCGCTCGCGCAGACCGGCCACCCGCAAGGCACGCTGCGCGTGACGGCGCCCGTCTCGTTCGGCGCTTTCCGGCTTGCGCATGAAATCAAGGCTTTTCTCTCGGATTGCCCGGACGTGAAAGTCGATCTCGTGCTGAGCGATCGGCAATTCGACCTCTTGCAAGATGGTTTCGATGTCGCGTTTCGTATCGGCGCGCTGCCCGACTCGCAACTGGTCGCGCGGCCGCTCGCGCCATATCGGCTCGTGCCGTGTGCCGCGCCGGCCTATCTCGCCGCGCACGGAACGCCGGCGCATCCGCGCGAACTCGCGCAGCACGTGTGCCTCGATTACGCATTCGACAGCTTTCCGGCGCCCCAAACGTGGATCTTCAAGGACGGCGACACGCAGATCGAAGTCGAGCCGCGCGGCCAGCTGCGCAGCAACGACACCCGCGCGTTGGTCTCGGCGGCGGAGGCGGGAGTGGGAATCGTGCTGGCGGGCGAGCCGAACCTCGCGCCTTCGGTGGCGGCGGGGCGGCTCGTGCCGCTGCTCGAGGCGTATGCCGCGCCGGTACGGCCCATGCATCTGCTTTACGCGGATCGCCGCGCGCAGGCTCCCAAGCAGCGCGCGTTCGTGGCGTGGGCGCTGGCGTGCTTTGGCGAAGCGGGCAGCGTCGCCGGCGCGCGGGCGCCCGCGTCCCCGCTCGTTCGTCGTTCGGCGCGCAAGCCGCGCACCGAACGCACATAGCGTGATTAGCTCTCGCTACGGAAGACGGCATTGAGCGTCGCGCCGGGGGCCGCGCCTTCGAAGCCGTCGAAACGCCCTTCGGTGAGCCGTTGCGCCGCGTGCATGAAGCCGCCCCATGCGGTGCGGGCGAGCGCGCCGCCCACGCTCACACGGCGCACGCCCAGCGCGGCGAGATCGTCGAGCGTGAAGGCCGACTTCGCGCCGATCAGCACGTTCACCGGCTTCGGCGCGACAGCGGTGACGACGGCCACGATCTGCTCGCGTGTCTGGATGCCGGGCGCATAGAGGCAATCCGCGCCTGCCTGCGCGTACGCCCGCAGGCGAGCGATGGCGTCGTCGAGATCGGGCACGCCCGCCACGAAGTTCTCCGCGCGGCCGACGAGGACGGTGTCGCCGCCGCGCGCGTCGATGGCGCGCCGCGCCGCCCGCATGCGCTCGACGGCGATCTCGATCGGCAGCAGCGGCGCTGCGTCGTCGCCAGTCGAATCTTCCACGGAAAGCCCGGCGACGCCGGTCTCGACGGCGAGGCCGACGCTTGCTTCGACGCCTGCGGGATCGGCGCCAAAGCCGCTTTCGAAGTCGGCGTTCACGGGCAGGTCGGTTGCCGCGACGATCTCACGCAGGTGCGCGAGGATCGCGTCGCGCGGCAAGGTGTTGTCGGCGTGGCCGCGTGACCAGGCGAACCCGGAACTGGTAGTCGCGAGCGCCTTGAAGCCGAGACTCTGGAGATAACGCGCGCTGCCCACGTCCCACGGGTTCGGCAGCACGAAGCAACCGGCGGCGTGCAGCGCACGAAACTCGGCGCGTTTCTCGGCGATGGTGCGGGCGGGTCCTGACATGGCAAGTTTCCTCCTGGCTCGTGGGTGGGCGGCGGGGTGTCTGCGCAGGCGTGCGTATTCTCTGGCGCCCGTCACCGATTGTGACCGAATTCCTGGATTCCCGAATCGAACGGCGTTCGCCTGCGCCGCGATTTCGGTGAAGATAAGGATGGCGAATTAAATGAACGCCTACGAAGGCGATGGCATGCAAAGGCGCGAAACGAGGAAAAGAAGGGCGCAGCCGTTATGATATGCGTTCTTTTTATTTTGCCGCCCAGCCGCGATGTCCAAAACCAGCGCTCCGAAAGCCACGCCGCCCCGCATGTCCGATGTCGCCCGTCTCGCGGGCGTTTCGAAGATGACGGTGTCCCGCGTGATGGCAGGGCGCAGCGCGTCGGAGGCGACCCGCGAGCGCGTGCAGCGCGCCATCGACGAGCTGGGCTACGTGGCCGACGCTGCCGCCGGCGCGCTTTCCTCGGGACGCTCGTCGTTCGTCGCCGTGCTCGTGCCGTCGCTTTCCAGCTCCAACTTCTCGGACACTGTGAGCGGCCTGACCGCCGTGCTCGAACCGCAAGGGCTCGAACTGCTGATCGGCGACACCGACTACTTCCTCGATCGCGAGGAGCGTCTCGTGCGCCAGATGCTGCGCCACCAGCCGCGCTGCATCGCGCTCACGGGCGCGCAGCATACGGACGCCACGCGCACGCTGCTGCAGCGCTCGGGCGTACCGGTCGTCGAAATGTGGGACCTGCCGACGGAGCCGATCGACATGGCCGTGGGCTTTTCCAACGTGAGCGCAGCGCGCGAGATGGTGCGCTATCTCGCGGACAAAGGTCATCGCCGCATCGGCTTTCTTGGCGGCGCGGGCGACCTGGACCGGCGCGGCCTCGACCGGCTCAAGGGCTTTCAGATGGAGATGAAGGCGCTCGGGCTCGAAAGGCACCGCGTCGTGCAACTCGGCGACTCGCCGGTCACGATGAGCCACGGCGCACCCGCCATGGCGGAACTGCTCGAGCGCTGGCCCGACACACAGGCCGTGATGTGCGTGAGCGACATGTCGGCGTTCGGCGCGATCATGGAGTGCCAGCGGCGCGGCCTCAGCGTGCCCCGCGATATGGCGGTTGCCGGCTTCGGTAACTTCGAGATCGCGGCGTGCTGCCATCCGGCGATCACCACGATCTCGGTCGATGCCTACGGCATTGGTCAGCGCACAGGCGAGGCGATCGTCGCGGCCCTCGCGGCAGTGGACGGCGCGAGCGCGTCGCATCCCTTGAAGACACGCATCCAGTACGCCGTCATGCCGCGCGAGAGCGCTTGAGCACGCGACGCGAGCGTGCTCAAGCGCTCGCGTCGTTAAAGTCCCTTGGCGATGCGCTGCGCCATCTCGACCACCGCGATGGCGAGCCGCTTTTCGCGCCGCGCGTCCAGCCGCTCCAGCGGCAGGCTCGCGCTGACCGCTACACGCTTGCCGAGCGCCGTCACGCCGACGAACGCCGCGAAGCACGCGATGCCCGCCGTCACTTCTTCCCGCTCGTGCGCGAGGCCCGAGCGCCGAATCGCCGCGAGCGCCGCAATGAGGTCCTGCTTGCGCGTGATGGTGTTGGCCGTCACAGCGGGCAGTTGGCGCGGCAGGATGGCGTTGACCTCATCATCGGAAAGACTGGCGAGCAGCGCCTTGCCCAGCGCGCTGCAGTGCGCGGGCAGCCGCGAGCCGAGATCGGAGACGAGACGCACGGGTCGCGCGGGGTCCTCGCGCGCGAGATACACGACCTCCGCGCCGTCCAGCACCGCAAGCTGAACCACTTCGTTATGCGTCGCGACGAAAACGGTCGCTTCCTGGCGGAAAACTTCCTGGAGCCGATCGTGCCGCACGTAAGCGCTACCTAGCTCGAACAACGTGAGACCGACGATATAGCCGTCGGCGCGCTTTTCGATCCAGCGGCGGCGCTCGAGCGAGTCGAGCATCAGGTAGAGCGTGCTGCGCGAGAGGCCGGTGGCCTGCGCGATTGCCGCCGCGCGCATCGGGCCTTGAGCGTGCGCGAGCACGTCGAGAATATCGTGTATGCGCCGGAGCGCCGGGACTTCGTAGGGTGAGGACATGGAGCTGCGTGCCGGGTTTGCCGGCAAAAGATCATCCAACAGGCTGGAAATACTAACACCATGTTGGATGCGCGCATGAGCGCATCGACATTTCTCAGCGGCATCGTTCCTTGGTATCGTTGCACACACGCATCAACGGGAACGGTTTGAACGCCATGGCGCGCGAGGCGCGCCGCATGTTCGGGAGAGTTGCGAAAGATGAAGTATTCGAATCTGGTCGAGCGGTTGCAGGGCCGTCGCACGACAGCGTGGGAGATCCATCACGCGGCGGTGCAGGCCGCTGCGCGTGGCGAGGACGTGATCGTGCTGAGCGTGGGCGACCCCGACTTCGGCACGCCCGCGCCCATCGTCGAGCGCGCCGTGGCCGCGCTGCGCGAAGGCGATACGCACTACTCGGCCATCATGGGCCGCGAGCCGCTGCGCGAAGCAATTGCTCGCGAGCATACGCAGCAAAGCGGGCGCGTGGTCGGGGCGCACAACGTGATTCTCTGCGCGGGCGCGCAGAACGGCTTGTTCGCATCGTCGCTCTGTTTGCTGGAGGTCGGCGACGAAGTGCTCGTGCCCGAGCCGATGTACCTGACCTACGAGGCCGCGATCCGCGCGTCGGGCGCAACGCTCGTGCCGGTGCCCGTCGATCCCGGAAACGGTTTTCATCTCGACTGTGACGCGCTCGATGCAGCGGTCACGCCGCGCACGCGCGCGATCTTCTTCGCGACGCCGTGCAACCCCACCGGCGCGGTGATGCCGCGCGCGCACCTCGAACGCGTCGCGCAACTGGCGAAGCGGCACGACCTGTGGGTGCTCTCCGACGAGGTCTACGCCGACCTCACGTTCGAGCGCGAGCACGTCAGCATCGCGGCGCTCGACGGCATGGCGGAGCGCACGGTCACGCTCGGCAGTCTCTCGAAGTCGCATGCCATGCCGGGCTGGCGCCTCGGCTGGGTGATCGCGCCGGAAACGATGATCGCGCATCTGGCGCGGCTCGCGCTCTGCATGCTCTACGGGTTGCCCGGTTTCATCCAGGAGGCGGCGATCACGGCGCTCGACAACCGCGCGCAGATCGTCGCTGAAATGCGCGAGATCTATCGCCGCCGGCGCGACATCGTCTACTCGCGGCTGGCGGGCGTACCGGGGCTCGAGTGCCTGTTGCCGGAAGCGGGCATGTTCATGATGATCGACATCCGCGGCACAGGCCTCGACACGCACGCGTTCACCTGGCAGCTGTTCGAAGCGCAGAAGGTTTCCGTGCTCGACGCGAGCGCGTTCGGAGAGACCGCAAACGGCTATGTGCGGCTGGGTTTCGTCGTGGACGAAGCGAGGCTCGTCGAGGCCTGCGAGCGGATCGCGGCGTTTGTCCGGGAGCGCGCCGCAGCCGCGACGCGCTAGCGGGTCTTTCGCCGGGCACGCAGCAAACGCGGGCAAGCTCAGCGTTCGCCGTCGAAAAGATCGTTGAGCATCTCGTCGAAGGCGGCCTGGGCGTCTTCCAGTTCCTGGAGCGCCATGTCGAAGGTCTGCAGTGCGAACTGCGACGGCTTGCCGTCGCCTTCCGGCGGAAACTGCGATTGCAGCGAGGTGAACGCCGACTTGACGCGCTGGGTCGCGGTCAGGACGCGCTCCATGGCGGCGGCTTCTTCGGCTCGTGCCTGTTCTGGGGTCATCGAAAGCTCCGTTATTGCGTGAATGGGTTGGGTGCGTTCAGGGCAGGGGCAGTCCGCCCTCGGCCTTCACTTCGCGCAGCGACAGCGCCGATTCGACCGAGGTGACACCGGGCAAGCTGCGCAGCTGGTCGCGCATGAAGGTGCCATAGTCGTCGAGATCGCGGGCCACCACCTGCAAAATATAGTCCGCCGTGCCGGATACGTTGTGGCACGACAGAATGCGCTCGATCGCCAGCACCTCGCGCTCGAAGCGGTCGGCGAGCGCGCGGTCGTGCACGGCGAAGCGCACCGAGACGAATCCCACCACGCCATAGCCGAGCGCGCGGCGCGACAGCACGGCCCGGTAACGCTCGATATAGCCCTCCTGCTCGAGGCGTTTGAGGCGCCGCGCGCACGGCGTTTCGCTCAGGCCCACCGTTTCGGCGAGGCGTGCGTTCGGCATGCGCCCATCGGTTTGCAGCGCGCCGAGGATCGCCCGGTCGAGTTTGTCGAGGTCGCTCATGATGGCTGGGGAATTCTGGTGCAGATTCGGAAATCTTAGCGCATTCCACCAATATCTGGCGAAAGTGGTATGAAAATCGCCAGAAATCGCTCTGCGTGTAGCGGCAAGATAGAGCCTCTTTCACGCGAGCCCACCATGATTTCCGCCCACCTGCTGTTGATGTTCATTGTCGCGCTGATTATCGTCTGCGCGCTGCCCGGCGCCGACATGGCGCTCGTGATGCAGACCAGCATGAGCCGCGGCACGCGCAGCGGCTTCGCGGCGGCCTGCGGCCTGGGGCTCGCGCGCGCGACCCACGTGACGCTGTCGGCCTGTGGTCTCGCGGCCTTGCTGCGCAACGCGCCGTGGCTTTATGAAGTCGTGCGCTACGTGGGGGCAGCGTATCTCACGTGGATCGCCGTGCAGATCTTCCGCGCGCCGGCGTTCGCGATGCCCGAACACGAGGGCGGGGCGGTGGCGCGCCCGCGCCGCGCCGATTTCGCCAAGGGCCTGCTCACGAACCTGCTGAACCCCAAGGCGTTACTGTTCTGCTCGGTGCTGCTGCCGCAGTTCATCCGACCGGAGGCGGGCTCGGTCTGGCTGCAGGTGTCGGTGCTGGGCGTGCTGCTGGTTGCCGTGTGCGCGCTCTTCGACGTGATCTATGTGCTGGGCGCCGTGCGCATCGCGGTGTGGCTGCGCGGCAATCCGCTCGCGCAGACGGTCCAGAAGTGGGCGTTTTCGTCCGCGTTGATCGGCTTCGCGCTGCGGCTTTCGCTCGATTGAAGCCGCCGCCGGCAAAGGCGGTTGCAAGAAGGCGTGCGGCGCGCGAGGCGCCGCACGCTTTTTTTTATTGCTCGTGTTTCGCGGCGCGCGTTAGCGCCCGCCAAGATAGTCGAGCTTGCCGAGTTCCACGCCGTTGTGACGCAGGATGTCGTAGGCCGTGGTGACATGGAAGAAGAAGTTGGGCAGCACGAAGCCCAGCAGATAGCTCTGGCCCGTGAACTCAATCGGGCCACTGCGCATCTTGAGCGTAATGCTGCGCGCTTCCGTGCCGTCGATCTGCTCCGGCTTGAACGTGTTCAGATACTCGATGGTCTTCTGGATACGGGCGTGCAATTCGTCGAAGGTGACCTCGACGTCCTCGAATTTCGGGGCCTCCACACCGGCGAGGCGCGCCGCGCAGCCCTTTGCGGTGTCGGTGGCGATGTGGATCTGACGCATGAGCGGCAGCATGTCGGGGAAGAGCCGCGCGCCCGTCAGCACGGAGGGGTCGATCTGCTTTTCCGCCGCGTGCGCCTGCGCCTTGCCGATGATGTTTTGCAGATTGGTGAGGCCGCGCACGAGCACGGGCACCGATGCTTGATACATGGAAATGGACATGGGGTTTCCTCGTTTCTTCGAATGCGCGCGATACGCTCCGCTTTGGAGCTGACCGGGCGGCCCATTATGCGCTATCGCGTCGCGTGCTGCCATCGGCCAAATGGCCAGCATGAGCGCGACGGCCAGGCATCTGGGCGGGCGCATGGATTACCTGGGATTACAGAGCAAAAATTCCTTGTCAAACCTCGAGGTTGCGAGCGCTTGCGGCGAGGCGCTGGGGGCTGGCGCGCGATGTGCGAAACAGCATGCCCACGGGCCGATGTGCGCAATTGCCCTGACAATATTTGATTGTGGTTTAATAGCCCGGCACCAACCATCCATTGCGCATCGTGCTGCACGATGCGATCAACCATGAACGCAGAAAAGGCAGCAATACGCCGCATCGCGCGCCGCATGGCAGAAGGCAGTGTTTGTCGCACTGGCGCGTCGCACTGGCGCGCGCGAGTGTTGCGTGTCTCGCTGCTGGCGCTCGCGACTGGCAGCGCGGCACAGTCCGCATTCGCGCAGGATCCTCGGCTACTCGATACGCGCGTCACACAGGAATCGGTGACGGACACGATCTGCCGTCCGGGCTACGCCGACACCGTGGCGCCGCCGTTCGACGAGACCATGGCACTGAAGGATCGCATGCTCGCGGCGCGCGGCATCGACGCCGACGACGGTGTGGGCTACGCGCTCGACCGGCACGTGCCGATCGTCCTCGGCGGGTCGCCGGACGCCACCGCCAACTTCGATCTCATCCCATGGGGCGGCCACGCCGGCGAGCGCCGCAAGTCGCTGCTCACGGTGCGCCTGAAGCGTTGCGTGTGCGCGGGGCGCATGACGCTGGCCCAGGCGCAGGCCGCGATCACCGGCAACTGGGTGCACCAGTACGATCGCCTCACCCGCATGGAGTGCGGCGGGTCGGCGGACGAAACGACCTCGGCAAGCCGCGACGACGGGTCCTGAAGCGCAGTTTCGCGCGCACTTTTCCTCCCTCGGGCACGCTGATTGCGGCCAGAGCACACATGGGCAGCAGACAATCGGGCGGCAACGGTTAGCGATCTGGCGCCAGACAATATGCCGCAGCGCACCGCTCAGCAAATGCGACTATGCTGACATTCATCAACAACAGGGAGTCACAACAATGCTTACGTCCAGCCTTTTATTGCTTGGCGTCGCTGCCGTGCTGGGCCAGGTGGCGTGGACCCGTGCTCGCGCTCGTGCGAGCCTGCAGCCCGTGCGCGTACGCGCGACGCAACCGCGCCGGTTCCGCTAAACGCTGCACGTCGGGTCCGAAAATCCCGCGAGGTAGGCCGTCATGCATCTGACCGTCTGGAATGTTCCCGAAACCTGCAGCGAGCAGGACGTGCGCAGCTTTTTCGAGCGCGAACTCGGCAAGTACGCCAAGGGCATTACCGTTTATGACGCGGGCACACCCAACGCGCACGCGGACGTCGAACTCGATTCCGAAGTGCCCTACGTGGCCGATGCCGTGGCGCGCGAGCTTCAATCCCGTCGCCTCGCAGGCGTTGCGCTGAGGGTGAGCGCGCCGCCGTTCGAAGACGAAGAGCCGCCGCAACGCAACTGAGCCGTTCGCGCCGCGCTTCAGCGGCCGTCGTCGGCGCGGTCGTACGGTGCATAGGGCAACGCCCGCTTGTGGCGCGTCGACTCGTAAAAGCGAAAGATCGTCTCGTACGTGCGTTCGCTCACCGGCTTACCTTCCAGAAAGTCGTCGATCTCGTCGTAGCCGATCCCGTAGGCGTCTTCGTCAGGATGCAGCGGGCGCAACGTTTCCAGATCTGCAGTTGGCGTTTTCTCCACCAGCGTGGCCGGGACGCCCAGCGCCCGCGCGAGCGCGCGCACGCGGCGCTTGTTCAGGCCCGCGAGCGGCAGCACGTCGGCGCCGCCGTCGCCGAACTTCGTGAAAAAGCCCATTAGCGATTCCGCCGCGTGATCCGTGCCGATCACCAGTCCCGCTCGCGCGCCGGCCACCGCGTACTGCGCGATCATCCGCTCGCGCGCCTTGATGTTGCCGTGGAGCTTGTCCTGCTCGCTTCCGTCGGCGAAGGCGAGGCCGCTTGCCGCGAGCGAGGCGAGCATCGCGTCGGCGGCGGGGCGCATGTCGACGGTCAGAATTTCGTCCGCCGCGATGAAGGCGAGCGCGGCGGCGGCGTCCGCTTCGTCGCGCTGGGTGCCGTAGGGCAGACGCATCGCGATGAAACGTGCCGACGTCTGGCCCTGCGCGCGCAGCCTTTCCACGCTCAGTTGCGCGAGGCGCCCCGCCGTCGCGGAGTCGATGCCGCCGCTGATGCCCAGCACGAGCGTGTGCAGCCCGCTCGCCAGGAGGCGCTGCCCGAGAAAGCGCACGCGCTGCTCGATTTCGGCATGTGCGTCGAAGTGTGCGGCGACGTTCAGCTCGGCGATGATGCGGTGCTGGCGGGCGAGGCGATCGGCTTCCGGGTTGGCGTCCGATTGGGGGAGCATGAGCGGTTCCTCAATTGGCTGCACACGCGACATACGCGCGCAGTCTGCGTTGTCTGGTCTAATGTCGGCTGGTCGTGGCGCTGTCAGTGACGCCGCATGGCACGGCGCCCGACGTATCCGACTTCAGACAAGACGCACAATCGGCCGGACTCACGATGAACGACAATTTTTCGCGGCGCATGGGCGCTCGCGTACGCGGTGGCGTCCGGGGCGACGCCCCGAAACTTCCCCATCATAGAACGCGGTGGTTGGGCGCACCGGCGCGCCGCGCAATAGCGACCGTACTCTGCACCTTGTCTTGCGCTTCGTGGGCGGCAAGCGCCGCTTACGCCTCCGATGCCGCGACGGCTTCCGGCGCTCACGTTACCTCTGGCACCGTGCGCAGCGCGCCGGCGCAGTCGGCGTCGAAGCCGGCCGCTTCGGGTGCATCCGTTGCATCGGCTGCTTCGGGCGCGCCGGCGGCTCGGCCGGTTGCCACAGCGGCGTCGGCAGCTTCCGCTGCTTCCACGCCCGAGCCTGTTTCGGCGGCCTCGGGCGTTTCGAGTGCGTCTGCCGCTTCGTCGGCACAGCCGGCTTCCGCGGCCTCGGCCGCGTTGGCCGCTTCCGCGCCTCCCGCGCTGGTGCTGCCCGTTCACCGGATGCTCACGCCGGAGGAAGCCGCAGAGGAAACCCGCGGCGCGCTCGAAATGCGCAAGCGCTTCGCGCGCGACGTCAACCGGCGGCTGCATGTGCCGCTGGCCGAGCAGCGCGCCTACGGCCAGCGCCTGCAGGCTGCGCTCGACGAGAAGAACCTCGGCGCGCTGGCGGGCGAGTTCGTTATCCTCGTCGATCGCAGCGCGAATGTGCAGGCGCTCTTCATCTACTTCCGCGCGATGCCCGACGAGCCGTGGCTCATGATCGGCGCGTCGCCGGTCGCGACGGGACGCCCCGGCGAGTACGACCACTTCCTCACGCCGCTCGGCGTGTTCGAGCACACGCCGCTGAACATGGACTTCCGCGCGGAAGGCACCATGAACCAGAACAACATCCGCGGCTATGGCCGGCGCGACATGCGCATCTATGACTTCGGCTGGGTGGACGGCGAACGCGGCTGGGGCAAGGGCGGTTATTCGCAGATGCGCTTCCAGATGCACGCCACCGACCCCGACCGCCTCGAGCCGCTGCTCGGCATCCGCCACTCGAAGGGCTGCGTGCGGATACCCGCGACGCTCAACGCGTTCATCGACCACTACGGCATCATCGACGCCGAATACCAGGCGCTGGTCGATGCGGGCAAGTCGCTCTGGGTGCTCCACTCGGACCGCGAGATCACACCGTGGGCGGGACGCTTCGTCGTCGTGGTCGATTCGGAGCGCAAGACGCGTCCGGCGTGGTCGCCCGCACCCGGCGGCAAGGCGCGTGCGAAGGTGCCGGCCGGCGCCGACACCGCTGACTAAGCGTGTCATCCGGGCGGTCGCGCCAGCGCATGCGCTACGCGCGCCGCGCGAGCAGCACGCCCGCTAGCGCGACGCCGAAGCCCGCCATTTGCACGGGCGTGAGCGTTTCGCCGAACAGCAGCCAGCTTTCGAGCGCCGCAAGCGGCGGCGCGAGAAAGAGCAGCGCCGTGGCGCGGGCGGCGTCGCCGTGGCGCACCATCCATACGAGCAGCGTCACGCCCACGCCCGAGAGCATCGCGATGCCCCACGCCAGCGAGAACCACAGGGTCGGCGTGGCGATCCAGCGCGTCTCGCCGAGCACGAGCGCGAGCACGGCGGCGACGATCGCCGCGCCCAGATTCTGCACGGCGCTCGCGCTGCGGATGTCGGCTTGCGCGAGCGACGTCTTCTGATAGAGCGTTCCCGCCGTGATCGATCCGACCGATACCACCGCGACCACCACCACGAGCAGCGGATTCGCATGAGCGTGCATGGGCGCGGTCGCGGCAGCGGCGTCCGCGATCGCGCCGCCGCCTGCGTGCATCGCGGCATACAGCTTCGGGCTCAGCACGAGCACGACGCCGGCGAGCCCGAGCGACATGCCGGTCCAGCGCAGCGGCGGCAGGCGCTCGCCGAACGTGCGTGCCGCGATGGTGGCC
Organism: Paraburkholderia sp. BR14312; assembly: GCF_040948675.1. NCBI lineage: Bacteria > Pseudomonadati > Pseudomonadota > Betaproteobacteria > Burkholderiales > Burkholderiaceae > Paraburkholderia > Paraburkholderia sp. BR14312. The sequence goes on along the minus strand of NZ_JBFPKI010000013.1, from coordinate 9,456 downwards.
GTCAGGAGCGGCTGGAGCGCGCCGAGGAGCGCCATCACGCCCGCGCTCAAACCTTGCGCGACCGCCCAGTAGCCCGCGCCCAGATAGACGCCCTGCAGGAGCGCGCCGGCGAAGAGATGCTTGCCGATTTCGCGTCCGCGCGGCCAGGGCGCGCGCATGACCAGCGCGACGATCGTGAACAGCGCCGCCGTGCCTGCGAAGCGCGCGAGCAGGAACAGGTTGGGATCGGCGTAGGGCGCAATGGCGCGCGCGACGACGAAACCCGTCGACCACAGGAAGACGAAAAGGGTGGGTGCGAAGGTGGCGAGCATCGGTGTCGAAGTGGACGCGCGCTGACGCTGCGCGCGGAGAAACACGAAAGGCTCGGAGTATCGCGCAACGTGAGGGTGGCGGTCTTGTTCAGGACTGCACTGGTCCGGGCTGGCGCCGCTAGATGAGTTGAATGCAACTAACTGCCTAGCCCGTGCCACGCCAGCCAATGCAAACGACGTCAAGGCGGAAACGCTAGCGGCCGCTAGCTTCCAAACAATACCGCGGTCACGCCGATCAAGCCGCCGCAGAGCGCGCAGGCGAGCAGCAGCGCGCGCGTGCGCCGATGCTCGCGGCGCCAGGCATCGAGCAAGGCGGCCTGCTGCGCGGCCTGTCCCGCAGCGGGCCCGTGTCCGCCGCCCTTCGCTTGATGTTCGAGGAAGCGGAACACCATCTGCGGCACGCGCGGGGCGATTTGCGCAAGATGGGGCAACTCCTGCGAGAGTCGCCGGATCCAGCCCTGGTGGCCGAGATCTCGCCGCGCGATGTCGGCGAGCGTGTGCCGTGCGATGCCCCACGCGTCGACGCCCGGATGAATCGAGCGGGCCAGCTGCTCGGCCTGGCCGAACGCGCGCTGCGCCGCCACGAGGCGCGGCGAGACTTCGCCTCCGAACGGCTGCACCGAATGCAGCAGATGATGGAACAGCGCACCCGCGCTGCGCTCGTCGGTGTCGCTCGCGAAATGCGCTTCGCTGCGCGTGCGCAATTCGGCCTCGATCTGCTCGGTGCGTGCATGCGTGGGCACATGACCGGCCACGTGATGCAGCGTGGCGAGCCGGCCGTAGTCCTGTTCGAACAACGCGGTCGCACCGTGCACGAAGAATTCGCGTTCAGGCGAAGAAAGGCTCGTCATCAACGCCGCACCCGCGAGCACGAGGCGGCCGCGCGTCTCGGGTTCGACGCTCACCGCGACCCGGCTGGCGTCGAGGGCCGCATGGAAGAACCCGTGCTCGAACGCCTGGCGCGTGACCACTTCGATCAGATGGGCCGCCACCTGCGTGACGTTGATGTGGTGTTCGGCAAGCCCGGCGATGTCGGTCGCGCGCACGGTGTCGATGTGCTGCACCGCGATCGTCTGGGGGGTGCAGAGGTCCCAGATCACGTCCGGCACGACGATGCGCGGATCGTCGCCAAGCTGGTGGCCGCTCTGGCTCAGGTTGGCGGCCTGGGCGCGCAGGTCGAAGCGGTGCTGCAGATCGTCGCGCAGCGCCTGCGCGAGCGTGTGCAACTGCAGCTTGCGCGCGGCGCGGGAAAAGCGCTCTATCCAACGCGCCACGGCGCACAGGAGCGCGGCGTCGTCGTCGACTTCCTGGACCTGTTTGGTGCGCAGCACGCGCAGCGTGATCGTCTGATGGCCGTTCACCGGCAGCGCGAGCCGCGCGATGTGCGTCTGCTCGCACCAGCCGTTATGGGCCGGCTTGGGGTCGATCCACGTGAACACCGTTTGGGGCGGCTTGCCGAGCGCGGCGCGCAGCGTGGTATCGAGCGCCTCGCCCGCGAGGGGCTCTTCGAAATGCTCAATGGCGTCGATCGCGTCGTGCAACGTCGCGCCCGCGAGTTCGGGGCGTGTGGCGAGCGTTTGCGCGAAGGCCGCGGCAAGCGGCGCGAGACGCGGCAGCGAACCGTGCAGGCGCGAGGCAAGGCGCGGGTCGCCGTGCAGGTTCGAGGCGAGCGTGAGGAACCAGTGCAGCTTGTGATGCTCGGGCGCGGCGAGCCAGATCAGCCTGAAGCCATAACGCAGTGCACAAAACAGCAGACGCAATTGACGAAGTCGTGAACGCATGAATTTCAAGGGTCATCGCGTGAGCGCGCGGTCCCCACGAGATTAGCAGGGATGGGGACGCGATGGCAGGGCAGTCTCGTTCTGCGCATGCGTAATACAATACGGCGGCTTTTCCCGGATTCACGTCGGACTCACATCATTCCCAGCGTTTTTTCCACGCACGACCCCGCGCCCACCGAGATGCTCGCAGAACAACGTCACCAATACATCCTCTCGCAAGTGAACCGGACAGGCGCGCTTTCCGTGGCGGATCTCGTGCGCGAACTGCGCGTCTCGCGCGAGACGATCCGGCGCGACCTCAATACGCTCGCAGAGCGAGGGCTGCTCGTCACGACCCACGGCGGCGCGCTCTCGAGCGACCGCCGGGAGCCCGATCTAGACGTGCGTGAAGCCGCCAACGCGAGCGCCAAGCGCGCAATCGGCGAACGTGCGGCGGAGTTCGTGCCCGACGGCGCCTCGGTCATCATCGATTCGGGCAGCACCACGCATGCGCTCGCGCGCGCGCTCACGGACCGCCATCGGCTCACGGTGTATACCAACGACTGGCGCATCGCGCTGTTGCTCGGCCGCCGCAACGAGAACCGCGTCACGCTGCTGGGCGGCGAGCTGTCCGACCACGAGGAAGCCACCTTCGGCCTCGACACCGTGCAGCAGCTTGCCCAATACCACGCCGATTTCGCGTTCGTCGGCGCGGGCGGCATCACCGCCGACGGCTGGCTCACCGACTACTCGCGCATGGTCGCCGAGGTACGCAGCCGCATGCTCGCGGCCACGGCCTGCGCGATCGTCGTCGCCGACCATTCGAAGTTCGGGCGCGTCACGCCCGTGCGCATCAACGGCTTCGAGCAGGCGCGCTACGTCATCACCGAGCTTGCGCCCGAAAAGAGCATCGCGCGCGCGATTACGGCGCGTGGGCCCGAACTCGTCATCGCCTGACTCTTCCTGCGGCGCGGCGCGGCGCGCGCTGCGCTTGCCCGTCTACACGCCTGCATGGCTGCCGTCAGCACCTTCCCGGCAGAATTAGCACGCCTATGTGGCTTGTCGAATATAGGCGAATTGTGGAATTTTTTGACAAACGCCACAATCGTCATGCGCATGTCATCAAAACCTGTGATTCTTGCGGGGCCCGTCCAGATGGGCCGGTCAGCGAGGCGAGCGGCAATTCCGCGGCTTCGCCCGGCCGGTCGGTTCAGGTGGAAAGTGTCGGATTGTAGACAATCTGCAATCCGCGATACGAGACCACCGCGGGGCGGGCAATGACAGGCGGCGCAGTCCGCCGAAGTTCGGATTGTTCAGCTCAGTTCGATCCATTCAACAAACGCATCGGGTATCCCGAGCACCTGGTTTTGCCTTCGGAGAGTGACATGAACCACACGAATTCCCATCGCGCGGGTTTTGCACGCAAGCTGCTGCCGATCGCGGCCGCCGCGGCGCTTCTGGGCGCAGCAGCGAGCGCGCATGCCGCCGACGCCGTCGTGCTGTACACGGCCGACGGCCTCGAAAATCTCTACAAGGACGTGCTGCCGGCCTTCGAGAAGAAGGAAGGCGTCAAGGTCAACATCGTCACGGCGGGCAGCGGCGAAGTGGTGAACCGCGCGAACGTCGAGAAGGACTCGCCGAAGGCCGACGTGATCGTCACGCTGCCGCCGTTCATCCAGACGGCGCAGCAGGGCGGCCTGCTCCAGCCGTACCAGAGCGTGAACTACAAGAACGTGCCGACGATCGCGAAGGCGACCGACGGTTCGTGGGCGACGTTCGTGAACAACTACTTCTCGTTCGCGATCAATCCCGATGTCGTGAAGAACGAGCCGAAGACGTTTGCTGACCTGCTGCACCCGGACTACTCGGGCAAGGTCGCGTACTCGAACCCGGCCACGGCTGGCGACGGCATGGCCGTGATCATCCTCACGACCTCGCTGATGGGCGAAGACAAGGCGTTCGACTACCTCAAGAAGCTCGAGCAGAGCGCGAAGTTCCACACCAAGGGCACGGGCTACCTCGACGTGCTGCTCTCGCGCAACGAAATCGCGGTGGCCAACGGCGACCTGCAGATGGATCTCGACGACGCAGCCAACGGCGGCCTCTCGCTCAAGCCGATTTTCCTCTCGGCCGACGCTGGCGGTCATCCCACGACGTTCCAGCTGCCGTACGCCATCGGCCTGATCAAGAACGGCCCGAACCAGGCTGAAGGCAAGAAGCTGATCGACTACCTGATGTCGACGGACGTGCAGTCGAAGGTGCCGGACATCTTCGGTATTCCGGGCCGCACCGACGTGGCGCTCACGGGCAAGAACGGCGAAGCCGTCAAGCAGGCCATCCAGGGGGTGAAGCTGATCCCGGTGGACTGGAATCAGGTGATGGCGAAGAAGGCCGACTGGACGACGCGCTGGAAGACCGAAGTGATCGGCTCGTCGGGCAAGCAGCTCGAAGTCGTGAAGCCGAAGTAAGCAGCAGCAATTTGTAATTTTGTATGGGATGGGACCTGGTGCTTCCGCGCCAGGTCCCATCGACAGCTTTGCATAGGACCAGAGTCAGGCGCTTTGCATGGGACCGGAGTAAGGAGCTTTGCATGGGACCAGAGTAAGCGCTAAAGCGCCAACTCTGGTCGACAGCTAAAGCGCCAACTCTGGTCGACAGTTAAAGCGCCCACTCCGGTCGATAGGAGATGAACCCGGTGAATACCGCAAGCCTCGCGCCGGCCGGCATGGCCCGCGCGCTGCCGGATGTGTCCGGACTGACTGACGCCACGGACGCCTCCGGCGCTGCGGGCGTGCAGATCGACCACCTGAGCGTGCGCTTCGGCGCGCGTACTGTCCTCGACGATCTGTCGCTCACGATCCGACGCGGCGAACTGTTGACCGTGCTGGGCCGCAGCGGCTGCGGCAAGACGACCTTGCTGCGTTTCATCGCGGGGTTCATCGAAGCCGACGGACTCGCGGGCACGCTCACCGTGGCGGGCCACGATCTGACCCATGTGCCGCCGCATCAGCGCAACCTGGGTTTGCTGTTCCAAAGCTATGCGCTCTTTCCGCATCTCTCGGTGTTCGAGAACGTCGCGTTCGGGTTGAAGGCGCGCCGCGTACCGTCGCGCGACATCGCGCGGCGCGTGGCCGACGCGCTCAAGCTCGTGCAGCTCGGCGACGCGGGGCACATCATGCCCGCGCAGCTCTCGGGCGGCATGCAGCAGCGCGTGGCGCTCGCGCGTGCGCTCGTGATCGAGCCGGACGTGCTCCTGCTCGACGAGCCGCTCTCGGCGCTCGACGCCAATCTGCGCGCCTCGGTGCGCTCCGAATTGAAGGCGCTGCACGAGCGGCTGCCCGACCTGACGATCGTCTGTGTGACGCACGATCAGGACGACGCGCTCGTGCTCTCCGACCGTACGCTGCTCATGCGCGATGGCCACATCGCGCAGCTGGGCACGCCGCAGGAACTCTACGACACGCCCAACGACGCCTACGTGGCCCGTTATCTGGGCGCGGCGAACCTGCTGCCACCGAACGTCGCGTTCCCGGTGGGCGATGCGCGTCATGACGTGCGCGACAAGCTCGCATGCCTGCGTCCCGAAAGCCTGCGCATCGTGCCGCTCGGCGAAGGCTCGCTGCACGGCACGATCGAATCGGTCGAGTGGTATGGCTCGGTGCTGTCGGTGCCGGTGCTGCTCGACGCGATGCCGAACGAACCGGTGCTCGTCACCATGCAGCGCGGCCACGGCATGACGCCGGCGAAAGGCATGCGTGTGTCCCTGCGTTACGAGGCTGACGATGTCGTCCTTATCAACCCCTGATTCCGCCCAGGCTCTGCCCGGCGCCGATGCGCACGCGGCCGCCGTGCGCCGCCGCGAACGGCGTGCGCAATGGCATATCGCGTTTCTGCTCGTGTTCGTGCTCGGGCCGCTGGTCGTCTATCCGCTCGTGCGGCTCGTGCTGCTGAGTCTTTCTGGCGCGCATGGCTTGAGCTTCCACGCGTACGAGACGTTCTTCGGCAATCCCGATTCGCGCGGCGTGATCGCCACGACGCTGTGGATTCTGTTCCTGAGTGCGGGTCTGGCTTCCGTGCTGGGTGTCGCGCTCGCCGCGCTGCTGTTCTTCAAACCGTTTCCGGGCGCACAGCTCGTCACGCGTTTTCTGGAACTGTTCGTGGCGTTCCCGTCGTTTCTCGTCGCGTTCACGCTGATCTTTCTGTACGGCTCGCAGGGCTCCGTGAGCATCGGGCTGCAACGGCTCTTTCATTTGCAGGCGCCGCCTCTCGACTTCCTGTTCGGCATCGGCGGGGTAGTGCTCGCGGAAGTGGTGTTCTACGCGCCGTTCGTCGTGCGCCCGACGCTCGCCGCGTTCGCGCTGCTCGACATGCGCCTGATCGAAGCCGCACGCAGTCTCGGTGCGAACAGCCGCATGGTCGCCCTGCGCGTGATCCTGCCGCTCGCTTGGCCGGGTATCGCGGCGGGCACGATCCTGTGTTTTCTGCTGACGTTCAACGAGTTCGGCATTCTGCTCGTGCTCGGCAGCGCGCACCTCATCACGCTGCCGGTGGCGATCTACAGTTCGGCCACGGTCGACCTCGATCTGCCGACGGCCGCCGCAGGCGCCGTGGTCATGCTCGCGATGTCGCTTTCCCTGTATGCGCTGTATCGGCGCGTGAATCGACGCAGTCATGGAGGCGCGCGCAATGTCAACTAATCCCGTCGCCGGTTCCGACCGTATCGCGCTGCCGCCCAAGCATCTTCGCGCGCGGCCTGTCGAGCGCAGCCTCTTCTCGCGCATTGCCAGCGCGGCTCTGCTTGGCTTCGCGGCGCTGCTGTGCTTCTGGCTCTTCGTGTTGCCGGTGATCGTCGTCGCGCTGTCGAGCGTCGCGTCGCACTGGTCGGGCACGATCTTGCCCGACGGTTTCAGCACGCGCTGGTTCGAGCGCCTCGGCTCTACAGACTTCGATGCGCTCGCAACGAGTCTCGAAGTCGGCTTCGGCGTGGCGGTGCTCGGCACCGCGCTGGGTCTGTGGCTCGCACTCGCGCTCGAAGGACGCGACCGGCGCGGTTTGGGCGCGGTCGTCGACACGCTCGCGATGGTGCCCAACGGCGTGCCGAGCGTGGTGCTCGGCCTCGCAGTGTTGATCGCCTATCACAAGGCGCCTGTGGATCTGTCGAGTTCTGCTGCGATCGTCGTGTTCGTGCAGCTGGCTTTGGTGCTGCCGTTTTGCTATCGATGCGCTTCGGCCGCGCTGCGTCCCGAGCTGACCGTGCTGCGCGAAGCGGCAGCGAGTCTCGGTGCGCCGCCTTCGATGGTGCTGCGCCGCGTGGTGCTGCCGCAGCTCGTGCCGGCCATCCGCGCGAGTCTCGCGCTGGGCTTCGCGCTGTCGCTGGGCGAACTGGGCGCGACGCTCACGGTCTATCCGCCGGGGTTCGCGACGGTGCCGATCGTCGTGGTGGGCGCAGTCGAGCGCGGTTATTACCTGCCGGCATCGGCACTATCACTGGTCTTGTTGCTCGTCTCGCTGGGGGCGCTGCTGCTGATCGCGGCGCGTGTGCCGCGCCGGCGAGCGGACTGAGCGGATGGATGCCATGCGGTTCGATGCGCCGCAGGCGCGCAACAGACGGCCAAGGCAGGGCGTGCAAGATCCGATGAGCGATGAGCGTGCGAGTAGCGGCAACGCGGCCGATCCTGAGGCGTTGTCCGACATGACGCCGCTTGCCATGGTGCGCCAGCATTCGCTGACTGCCCTGGTGCGCGACGAGATCGAGCGACGCATCGCGGCGGGCGTGCTCGCACCCGGCGACAAACTCAACGAAGCCGACTGGGCGGCACGCCTCGCCGTCTCGCGCGGACCGGTGCGCGAAGCGTTTCGCGCGCTGGAGCAGGCAGGTCTCGTGCGCAACGAGAAACATCGCGGTGTGTTCGTGCGCAGTGTCGGCGCGGCTGAGGCTCAGGAACTGGGCGTAGTGTGCGCAGCGTTGCGCGAAGCGGCGTGCCGGATGCTGGCGCCGCGCATCGACGCGGCGCAGGTCGCGGAGTTGCGCGAGCATCTCAACGCGATGCGCGACGCGGTGGTCGCCGAGAAGGGTGAGGCGTTTCTGCAAGCGCGCGACGCGTTTCGCGCGTCGCTCTTCGCAGCGGCGGGCAACGCCAGGCTGCGCGAGACCTATGAGGGGACCGTGAGCGAATTGCGGCTCTCTTCGCAGCGTGCAGCACCGACGCACAGCGCAATGGATGCATCGTATGCGGGGCATCGGGCGCTGTTGAGCGCGCTCGCATCGCGCGACGCCGACGAATCGGCCAGGCGCATGCGCGAGTCCTGCGGCGACTGAGAGCGGAAGGAACGATGGACGGCGCTCAGGTGTGGGCCGTCGCCGAATTCACGTCATAGAGGAGTTGAAGAAGATGGCACTGAGCCTCGCGGATATTCGTGGGCTGTTCGAGACGTATGGTGCGTTGGCTTATAGCGGCGAACCGGTCACGCAACTCGAACACGCGCTGCAAAGCGGTGCGCTGGCAGAAGAAGATGGCGCGACCGAAGAACTGACCGCCGCGGCGTTCCTGCATGATCTGGGTCACCTGCTCAATCGTCAGGGCGAAACGCCGACCGAACGCGGCATCGACGATCTGCACCAGTACTATGCGTTGCCGTTCCTGCGGCCCGTGTTGCCCGATAGCGTGCTGGAACCGATCCGCCTGCATGTGGATGCGAAGCGCTACCTCTGTGCCGTCGATGAAGCGTATTTCGGCTGCCTCTCCGCAGACTCGGTGCGCAGCCTCGAATTGCAGGGTGGCATCTTCAATGAAGATGAGGCGCGCGATTTCGCTGCACGCCCCCACGCCGAAGACGCGGTGCGCCTGCGCCGCTGGGACGATCTCGCGAAGGTGGCGGGCAAACCGACGCCGGATCTCGACCACTATTTACAGCTCGTCGAACGCGTCATGCAACGCCACGTTTGAGGCGATTGCGCTCCCGCGCTTTTCCGATTTTCACGCGAGTCAAAAAACCGCTTGCAAGATGTCATCTGCGTGACTAGAATTCCGGTCTTTCGCGCTTTCGATGAAGGCGCGGGGAGACGGGAAGCCCGGGGCGAAAGCCTTGTGGTGACTGGGTCTGCGGGTGATTCGAAGTTGAGCGGCAGGTTGAACGAAGTAAAAAACCTGTTGACAGATCGCCAGACAGTCTTCATAATCTCGTTTCTCTGCTGCTGACGCAGCAACGCAGAAAGAAGCCGGTAGTTGAGCAGTTTTAACGGCAACTTCGCGATCGATCTTTAAAAATTTACAGCCGATAAGTGTGGGCGCTTGATGCGGTGGCGACCTGGTCTTGTTCTTCGGAATGAAGCCGGGAGCAGCAAAAGTATCAAGAGTCTCACACTAAAGTAAGTCAGGTTTTTG